>CAJWKU010000047.1 GCA_913043005.1 uncultured Cryomorphaceae bacterium | reverse complement strand
GTAATAAGCCAGATACAAATGTTACTTTTAGCTTGATAAATCGCTCTTCAAACATCTTGCTAGCTGAGCTTGTCGATGAGGGAGAATTACGCGAGCAGTTAGATCACATCCGAACTTTATCTTTGTCTCGAGGAGAGAACACATGGCTGAGAGGTAATACTTTTTACGGTAGACGGCAAATGTTTCGGTCTGATTTTATGGAATGGTTTGAAGGTTTAAAGCTTCCAGCTTATCATTTAGAAAAAATTAATGGACAATATGAACTTACTTTTGAAGGTAGTTGGCCTGAAGTTATGTTGTGGGAAGTTCCTGCCTTGTCGGTATTAATGGAGCTGAGGGGTAGAGCAGTTTTAGACACAATGGACCGATTTGAGCTTCAGATATTATATGCAAGAGCAATGACAAAACTCTGGGAAAAAATTGAAAGATTAAAAGGTTTAGAAAACCTTAAAATAGCAGATTTTGGTACAAGAAGACGTCATTCGTTTCTTTGGCAGGATTGGGCAGTGCAGGCAATGCAAGAAGGTCTTGGAGAGTCCTTCACAGGCACCTCCAACTGTTTAATTGCAATGAAAAGAGATATTGAAGCTATTGGCACTAACGCGCATGAACTACCAATGGTTTATGGCGCCTTAGCTAAGAGTGACGAGGAGTTAGCGATGGCTCCCTATCAGTTTTTAGCGGACTGGCATGAAGAGCATGATGGAAATCTCAGAATAATTTTGCCAGATACTTATGGAACGGATGGATTTCTAAAAAATGCCCCAGACTGGCTTTCTAGTTGGACTGGAATGCGGATAGATAGTGGTGATCCTAGAGTTGGTGCTAGAAATGCGATTAAATGGTGGCGTTCAATGGGAGAAAACCCAAAAGAAAAACTTATTATTTTTTCGGATGGCCTTGATGTTGGGCAGATTGTAGATTTGCACAAGGAGTTTTCCCTCGATGTAAATGTATCTTTTGGTTGGGGTACTAATTTAACTAATGATTTTCGTAATTTGGTAGATAACAGCCGTTTAGATGCTTTTTCTTTGGTATGTAAGGCTGCTACGGCAAATGGGCGCGCTACGGTGAAATTGTCTGACAACCCCAATAAGGCTACCGGTCCGTTAAGCGAAATCGACAGGTATAGGCGTGTCTTTGACGTCGGCTCTCAGGAAGCTCTGCGAATCGATATCTAAAGACAAAGATAGCCCTTTCGCATAACTCATTCCGATTCTTAAACTGGTAAATGATCCAGGGCCGGTTGATATACAAATTGCATCTAAATCTGTATGCTTAATAGAATTATTTTTTAAAATTTGTTTAGTTAATATAGGTAATGCATTAGCAGTATCATTTATCTTAGAAGAAGACAGTTTGAATACTTTAGCTCCTAAAGATAAACCTACAGTAAGCTTTCTTGATGATGATTCTATTGCTAGTGTATTCATTTTATAATATCAATTTTTCTTTTGTTATTATCAATAAGTTTGAATTTTACTTCAATTTTATTATCAATATCAAAAGTGCTTAATAGTTCTGGCCATTCAATTATACATATTCCATTTTTACTTGAAAGATATTCAATTCCCCCGATTTCAAGAAATTCAGATATAGATTTCAGACGATACAAATCAAAGTGATATATAAAATTAGTAGAAGTTGAATATTCATTCAAAATTGGATATGTAGGAGATTGAACTTCGTTTGTAAAACCTAAGCCAGCTACAAAACCCTTAGTAAAAGTTGTTTTACCGGATCCTAAATCACCTGTCATAAAAATTACAGTTCCAAAATTGATATTTCTTGAAAAATTTTTTGCAAACTGAATTGTGTCTTCAGGATTATTTGATATGAATGATGTGATGTCTTTTTGCATATGGAGTAATATACAAATATAAGAAAAAAATAAATACCGGCAATGTCCTACTCTCCCGCACTAGTCTCCCGTGAAGTACCATCGGCGCTATAGAGCTTAACTTCCGTGTTCGAGATGGGAACGGGTGTGGCCTCTATGCTATTGTCACCGGTAAGCTTTATGGAAATTAACGACGAACGATTCAATCAATTAAAACACAAGTCATAAAAAACTATTGAAAAAGCCTTCGAAAAATTAGTACTACTTGGCTGAATACATTACTGTACTTACACCTGTAGCCTATCAACGTCGTCATCTTCAACGATTCTTATTATCTTACGATATGAGAAATCTAATCTTAGGATGGGCTTCGT
>CAJWKU010000046.1 GCA_913043005.1 uncultured Cryomorphaceae bacterium | reverse complement strand
CAATACTTTGTGTCAACGTTTAAGTGACTTGGCATAATTGTGCCTCCTATAAAAAAGATTTAGCGACAGGTAGTTATGGTTAAATGTACCAACATTTATATTTTTTGCAAATAAAAATATGATTTTTCTGTTAATTTACTTATAATGTTTATTGATGAATGGTTTAGAAATTTTCTTTAAAACATTAGAAAAGGAAAAAGTTGAATATCTATTTTCTCCTCCAAATAGCTTTGGACCTCAAGCTGAGAACTTATTTAAGAAAAAATTCAGTAAATCCAAGTATTTAGAGAGAATAATATCTGGAACTGAACAAGGGGCTAGCCATATGGCTGACGGTTATGCAAGGGTTACAGGGAAACCCGGTGTAGTTGTTTGCGATTCCGATACAAGTGCCACTAATACTATAACAGGTCTTCAAACTGCAAATATGGACTCTGCTCCTCTTGTAGTCTTTGTATGTCATTTCACTGAAGATAAAGAATTAACCAATATATTTGAACAAATAGACCATATAGGCATATCTAGATCATGTACAAAGCACAATTTTCTAGTTACAAAAATTTCAGAGCTCCCAAGAATAATACGCGAAGCTTTACATTTATCGATTACCGGAAGACCTGGAACAATTTTAGTGGATATTTCTCGCGAAGTACTTCAGGACAAAGATAATTTTAAATTTCCTTCAATAGAAAGAATTAGTGGATATAAGGTTCCAAAGCTTGCCCCAAAAAAGGATATTAATAAGGCAGTTAAGTTAATTATGAATGCCAAAAGACCTATTGTATTTGGCGGTGGTGGAATAGTAATATCTGAAGCAACGAAAGTTTTACAAAAATTCGCAAACAGATTGAAGATTCCTGTTACGCTTACTCTGATGGGCCTTGGTGGATATCCGCCAGATGATCCAATGAGAGTTAGCTGGATTGGAATGCATGGTTCCTATTTCGCTAATATGGCTGTTCATCACAGTGATTTAGTCATTTGTATTGGAGCTAGATTTGATGATAGGTCAACAGGTGGAGTTTTTGATAAATTCGCACCTAATGCAAAAGTAATTCATATAGATATTGACCCCTCTACTCTAAATAAAAATATAAAAGTTCATTGCCCGATAGTTGGAGATGCGAAATCTGTTATAACGCAGTTAGATGAATCAATTCCTTTGGAATTTAAACCAGATTCTAAGACTAGGAAAGATTGGTTTAATCAGATAAAAGAATGGGAATTGCATCACCCAACTGTAGCTAGCCAAAATGGAAAACATATTAAAACTAGTTTTGCTATTGATACAATTTCTAAGATTACTAAGGGTAAGGCTGTCGTTGTAACTGATGTTGGGCAACATCAAATGTGGGTAGCACAATATTATCAATTTGAAAATCCTAGAAATCAAATTACTTCTGGAGGCCTGGGTACAATGGGCTTTGGCTTTCCTGCAGCTATTGGCGCAAAGCTTGGCAGACCCAACGACATGGTTTTGGCAATTTGTGGAGATGGCAGCTTTCAAATGAATATGCAAGAATTTTCAACAGCTGTAGAAAACAATCTTGATTTAAAAATAATTCTAATAAATAATGGTCACCATGGAATGGTGAGACAATGGCAAACATTATTTTTTAATAAAAATTATTCTTGTTGTAAATTTGATTTGAATCCAGATTATGTAAAGATTGCCCAATCTTATGGTGCAAAGTCATTTAAAATTGAATCTCCAAAACATTTGGAGTCTTCGATAAAAGAAGGGTTTTCAACTAAAGGAGTCGTACTAATGGAAGTTGTTGTTGACCATACCGAGATGGTTTATCCAATGCTTACACCTGGTGGGACTATGGATGAGATGCTTTTTAGTCCTGACGACCCCATTCCTGATGGCCCTGTTCCTGATATGTCCTAAGTTTTTATCAACTTATTCTAAACTTGCAAGTCTAGACAATTGCTCTGCCTCAGTTAAATTGTAGATATGTCAAAAAAGGCTGCATTACTAGTTTATCAAAATTTAAACAGCATTGAAGAGGATAATAGTTATTGGGAGAAATATATCAAATTTCACGAGCTTTATTGGGACGGTCCTAATGCTTCCCAAAATGTTTTTTATGGCAGAGAATATGAAGAATATAGAGACTCTCTTTCAAAATACCTAGAAATTGAACCTGAGCAAATTAAAGATTGTTTATTTACAAAGCATGAAAGCGGTGAATATTATTTAACACCATTGGGAGTCGATTCAGACAAGTATATCCAAGAATCAGAAAATTTAATTCCCCCTCAATGGTTCTTCCTTTTTGAAAATGCTGAGAAAAAGTTTTTTTACTCACATGCAGGGGACGGCGCAATCCAACCTGATGGTATATACTATAATACCGATTCTGCTAGCTCAAAAAAAAGGATAACAGATATTATAGATAGTTTTTCTTCTTTAAATTCAGGGGAAATTCCAAAAGACTTAGATTTTTTTCTTAAGGAATTACAATTTGGTCTTT
>CAJWKU010000045.1 GCA_913043005.1 uncultured Cryomorphaceae bacterium | reverse complement strand
ATTTTGAATCTGAGTTAAGCTTCTCTTCTAGCTCTTCAACCCATTTTATATGATTCCGGATAATTTCGCGTAGTCCTTTTAAGCCATAAGCTCTCAACAAAAACCACAATTTGAGGGCTCTGAATCTGCGTCCCAGCGGTATTGTCCATTCATTAAAGTTAGTTACTTCATCCTGTTCTAAAGTTTGCAGGTAATCTGGCCTTAGTCCCAGTGTGTTAATTTGAGCAGTGGGGTTAGATAAGAATTGGACAGAACAGTCGGCTTGAGCGCCGAGCCACTTATGAGGATTGAATACGATGCTATCTGCCTCCTCAACACCTTCCCATAATAAGCGATATTCGGGACAAATCATCGCTGACCCGGCCCAGGCAGCGTCTACGTGCGTATAAAGTTTATACTTTTTTGCGATTTTGATTATTGATTTCACATCATCAAATGCACCGATTGAAGTGCCGCCAATACAAATTATTATTCCAGCTGGTTTTAAATCATTTGCAATATCATCCAAGATTGCTTCTTCCAGAAGATCAGAACGCATGGCAAAATTGTTGTCTGTTTTTATTTTTACAAGATTATTTTGTCCAATACCCGAAAGCCTAACGGCTTTATCTATTGACGAATGTGTTTGAGCAGATGAGTAAATTCTTAATGGTTTTTGTTCGAACAGCCCTTTTTCCAATCCTTTATGATTTAAGGCCAGTTCTCGCATGGTTAGTACGGCTGACAATGTCGCAGTAGTGGCTGCATCATGGATTGTCCCTGAGAAATGTTTTGGTAATCCCAAGGCTGAGCGTAGCCACTGTACCATAACTTCTTCTATTTCAGTTGCAGCTGGGGAGGTCTGCCATAACATACATTGAGCAGCGATCGTATTTACTAATTGCTCCGCCACAATAGATGCTACTGAAGCATTTGATGGAAAATATGCGAAGAATCTTGGATGTTGCCAGTGAGTCATTGCATTTGGTACAATTTTTTCAAAATCACTAAAAATTAATTCTGGATCTTCTGCTTCTTCTGGGGGGGCATTCGGTAACAGTGATGCTATTGATCCTGGTTCAATATTTGGTCGAACCGGTTTGTCCTTTAGATTTAGAAGATAGTTAGATCCCCATTCAGTGGCTTTATTAGACCATTTTTTATAATCTATAATTTCCAAAACATTTTCCCCTAATTCCATTTGTAGGCATTCTTAGCAATTACATCATCTTTAATGCAATGTAATCATCTTGAAATCAATTTTGTAGTAAATGAAAGAAATTTTCTAAATTTTGCAACTAGAAAAAATATTATTGATCATAAGAAATACTTAAGGTATCGGTATGCCTATGGTTGAGATTCCTCCTTTAAATGCGCTTCGCTCATTTGAATGCGCTGCAAGATGTAATGGCTTCGTTCATGCGGGAAAAGAGCTTGGTGTTAGTTCGGTAGCTGTTAGTCTTCAGGTCAAGAACTTAGAAAACTTTCTTGGTAAAGAGTTATTTTTACGACAAGGTAATAGAATTTCATTGACTGATGCTGGTGAAGCGATTTACCCGGAAGTAGCGCAAGCACTAAATCAATTGACTTCCACAACTCAATTTTTTCAATCTAACAAGAGAGGGAAAGAATTTGTAATCAGTGTTAGCCCTTCGCTTTCTGACCTTTGGCTGATCCCAAAACTTGGATTAATTCGTGACGTTATTGACGAGCCTCTAGAAATTCGAGTAGAGCCTGATCCAGTAAACTTAGCTAAATCAGATGTTGACTTGCGACTGACGTACGGTTCACGTCACTATAAAGATGAATTAAAAAGAGAACTTTTTAGAGATATCGCTGTGCCTGCCTGCTCCGAAGAGTTTTTCTCCAGGTTTAAACATCCAGGCCTATCGTTAGAAAATATCCCAGGGCAGTATTTTATTCATTATAAATGGGGCCCATCGTTTGGCTCTGAACCAACTTGGGATAAGTGGTTTGAAAAGAATGGTAAGTTTTTTTCAACTAGACGCGACAGAGAACTGATATTCAATAACACCTCTCTTGCGATCGCCGCTGCTCGCCATGGTCTGGGTTTAGTCCTGGCTCCAAAACGCTTGATTGCTGAGGATCTAGAAAAAGGTTACTTGATTGTACCCTCACCAAAAGGAATACAGATGCACTATAGCTATTTTGCTATTAGTTTACACGCAAAAGGTGTTTCTGCCAGGGTTCAAAAAATGCTAAAAGCTATCTCTGAGTAATCAAAGCTTACCAGTTGTATAATTCAGTTATCGAATAAAACTGTAAAACCTCAAAATTTAAGTTTTGTTGTATGTACAACTTATATTAAATGTAATTGAGTCAGTTTCTGAGGATTTTGGCAACTCAAAACCCTCGTCCTTGGCTTTGCTGGAGAATGCTTCGTAAAGAGCTTGTCTTAATTTTTTATCTATTTCGTTATCGTTCAATACAAACTCCTCGGGTGTCTTGCCTTCACTCTTCGTGACAATGCTTTTGGAGTTATTCTTATTCCCAAATATATTGTCCCAACCAGATCTGTAGGCTGGAGTAGATAC
>CAJWKU010000044.1 GCA_913043005.1 uncultured Cryomorphaceae bacterium | reverse complement strand
GTGCTAGTTTCATATCTATTTTTGGATCATTATACATTTATTTTGTAAATGAAGATCAATTATTAGGTGTTTTTGTGGGTCTATGGGCTCCAACTTTGATATTGATAAGCAGAGAAGTCGATAAAATGCTTGGATGGATGTCCAAATAGTTATTGAAAATAAAATTTAAACCTTTTCAAATAATTTTATCGTGCTGAAATTAAGTTTTAAGCACTAGAAAAAGTCTTGGCCATATTTAGGCACTAGGCTGAGTCTTTTATATACTATTTTGTGCACTAGAATAAATATACAGCACTTATGGCCACTAGTAATTTTAAATCTGAACTTGAAGTCCCAGTACCTGTTGACCAACTTTTTAGTTGGCACGAGAACCCTGGTGCCTTTGAAAGATTAACTCCTCCATTTGATCCTGTTACTATTAAGAAACGTAAGGGAGGAATAGATGGCGGAGAGGTGCATATTCAGATGAACCTAGGGCCAGTCCCTCTAACTTGGGTTGCTAAACATCATGATTATATTAAAAATAAACAATTCCTTGATGAACAAGTAAGTGGCCCGTTTGCTTCGTGGGAACACCAACACCTTTTTGAAAAAATAGATTCAAAATCTTCAAAATTAATAGATGAAATCGATTACAAGTTACCCTTTGGAACTCTCGGCAATGTTTTTGGAGGGGCATTTACAAGGCAAAAGATTGACCAAATGTTTGCATATAGAAGAAACATTACTAAGAATGATTTAATTTCTCAGTCAAAATACAACGGAAAGCCTCTTGATGTTGTTATGACTGGAGGTTCTGGATTAATCGGCACACAGCTTAAAGCATTCTTGAATACTGCAGGACACTCGGTTGAAAATATTGTTCGAGGAAGGCCTCAAAAGGGTGAACTTAGCTGGAATTTAGATAATAAAACCATGAGTAATCTCTCTGGTAAAGATGTTGTAGTTCATTTAGCTGGAGAGCCAATCAGTAAACCATTGGGAGGAATGATTCCATTGCCTTGGACTAAATGGAAACGTAAAGAAATTTTAGAAAGTAGAGTTAATGGAACAAAGTTAATCTCTGAACACATAGCTTCACTGAATAATCCTCCAAAAGTTTTGGTCTGCGCATCTGCAATAGGCTATTATGGAGATAGAGGCGAAGATTTACTTTCCGAAGATGAAAGTAATGGCAATGACTATTTTTCACATGTAGTAAAGGAATGGGAAAAAGCTGCTCAACCTGCCATTGATGCTGGAATTCGCGTAGTTTTTCTAAGAATTGCGCCAGTTATGTCTCCTCTTGGCGGCGCACTACAAGTGTTGGGAAATGCAGCTAAATTAGGATCAAGCCCTCCTGTTGCAGGAGGTAAACAATGGTGGTCATGGGTCTCTGTTGATGATGTCGTTGACGTTATTCATCACTCTATTATTACTGAAAGTTTATCGGGACCTGTAAATGTGGCTTCACCTAATCCCGTTAGGCAAGGCGAATGGGCATCAACATTAGCAAAAGTAATATGGGGAAGATTTGGAAAGCTTACGGGCTTAATTCCTGTACCTGGATTCGCTCTGAAAGCAATCCTAGGTGAATTTGGAGACGTCTTAGCTCTTTCCAGTATCAAAGTAGACTCCTCAAAATTAATAGACTCGGGATACAAATTCAGATTTAATCATTTGGAAGATTGCTTTAGACATCTACTAGGCAAAAGAACTGAGGAGAACTTACAATGAAGAATATTGTAGTTGTTGGTGCTGGATATGGTGGACTAGTTGCATCTGCTTTATTGGCAAAAGAAGGGCATAAAGTTACAGTTATAGAAAAAAACGAACAAGCTGGAGGAAAGGCTAGCTTACTAAAAAAAGACGGCTTTCAATTTGATATGGGGCCTTCTTGGTATATGTGGCCTCAAGCATTTGAAAAGTTTTTTGAAGAATTTGGAGAAGATGCCACTGAATTGTTAGAATTAAAACAATTAGATCCTTCCTATCGTGTTTTCTTCGACGATGGAGAAATAATAGATGTTTCAAGTGATATTGAAAAAAACTACGAAATTTTTGAAAGATTGGAACCAAATGGTGCAGAAAAACTTCGCAAATACTTAGAGGTTTGTAAAAAACAATATGATATTGCAATGGATGGGTTTGTATATCGAACTTATAATTCAATATTTGATTTTTTCAGTCCAAGTATGGTTGCAAATGGACTTAGATTAAAGGCATTCTCAAATTACCACAAGGGTGTTAAAAAATATTTTAAAAATCCTAAAGCTCAAAAATTACTCGAATGGATTACTGTCTTCTTAGGTGGCGATCCAAGAAATGTTCCAGGAATGTATTGTATGATGTCCTATCTAGATCATCATCACGGAATTTACTATCCTAAAGGTGGAATGAATGGTCTAGCCAAGAAAATTTACGAAATTGCACTAAAAAGCGGAGTTGAATTCAAATTTAATGAAGCTGTAAAGAAAATTAATGTGGAAGGAAAAATCGCAAATAATATAATCACTGAGAAAGGCGAGTATTCTGCAGACTTAGTCGTGAATAATGCAGATTACCACCATGGAGAAACTCAATTATTAGAAGAAAAAGACCAAACTTATAACTCTAATTATTGGGAGAAAAAAACTATGGCAGTATCTATGCACTTAGCGTACATAGGCGTTAATCGTAAAATTGATAGTTTAACTCACCACAACTACTTTTTCAATGAAGATTGGA
>CAJWKU010000043.1 GCA_913043005.1 uncultured Cryomorphaceae bacterium | reverse complement strand
GAAGTCTTAGACAATATTTTGACTGCCAGTCCAAGTAAAGAAGGATTATTAGATAACTTAACAAAGTTCATCCCAAGTTCACAATTTTCAAATGAGATGAAAAAACCATCTGTTTAGTAAATTAATATTTTACCATATTTTTCTAGGCAATCTGATAATTCAGATGTATTATCTGAAACTGCAATAACTGAGGTTCCTAAATGTGCAACTGTAGAAACTGCACCTAATGGTATTGAATCGAACATTTCAGCTAGATTTTCATTTACCAAACCTGATTTTTCAGTGAAAATACGTCCTGCCTTTATGACTGATCTAATATCATAATTCGTAATTTTCAAATTTGAAGATACTGTATTTATTATCTCAAACCATTCAGAATTAGTAATTATTTCAGATGTGTTTCTACCTAAGCCTGAAACACAAACTACTAATTTAGAATCAACCGTGTAAGTATTTGTCACGCTAAGTGCGCCAGGCGTCTTTCTATTGACAATCAGTGGGAAATTACCTTCCTCAATTGCGGAAGAAATCGCTACGACATCACCTAGTCCTGTTTTGTATTCAATTTCAGCTTGATGTGATGCTAAAGTACAATTGTCTAAGTTTTTATCCAATTCAAGACAAGCTGCTAAAGCTGAAGCTCCAGAAATGCCAAAACCTGCTCCAATTGGTAAATCCCTTCTCAGATATATGGAGAGGCCTCTGTCGCCATAGCCTAATAGTTCAATGGCTCTCAAAACAACGGGATCTTCAACTGGCTGATTTTCAATAATTACTACATTATCATTGCCTTTCAAATTTTCATTTACAATTGAGCAATAAACTCCTTGTGGTAAAACAATGCCCACACCAGTTGAACCCATCTTTAGAGGATCTACGTGATCGTGTATCGCAAATGTTAAACTTATATGACCTGGTGCAAAACTCATACTATTTTATTGTACAAATCAATAGTCTCATCTATCGTATTGTCCCAAGTCCTCCGCTTAGTAGCATAATCATATGCCGAATCAGCTACACGATTTAACTCTTCCCCATTATCTATCTTATTCGAAACTAAAGAAGATAAATTACCTGATTTAGCCAAAAAAGCATTACCTTCCGTGGCTTCTCTAACTGAAGGAAGGTCTGTAGCAAATACCGGCAGCTTACAGCCCATATACTCATATATTTTCAAAGGTGAAAAACCATAGTCTAGATTAGGATAAGGAGCAAGACCAATATCGGCCTCAACTAATAATCTTGGAACTTCATCTCGATCTAAACGACCTATGTGATATAAATTATCTAAAGCTGGGAGATTATTCCCGTAACCACCGCCTGCAACTACTACGCTTAGAGAAGGGTTATCTCTTGCAACTGATATTATCTCATCAATTCCGTGCCAGGGGCCCAAAGCCCCAACAAAAACGGCTAATTTTCCCCTAATTCCAAGTTTATCCTTGATACCTAGGGGCGTTTTACTTGGAATGAATCGGTCACTTTCGTAACCGTTCTGTATAACTTGAAAATCCTGCGCCTTAGAATTCCACTTTGTTATTTGCTCTCTTAAAACTGCACTGACTGTAAAGCCTCCATTTGCCTTATCAATTTGATTATAACAGGAATCTATCGCTTTCCTATTGTATAGCCAATATTTAGCAAACTTAGTTGCTGATCTTTCTGAACGAATCCAATTATCATCGACCTGCAAAATTGATTTTACACCGCATTCGTTTGCCGCTCTAACGCCTGAGCCTGCAAAAATGTATCCTCTGTCATGTACCAAATCATAATCATTAGTTTTTAATTCTTTTAATGCTAACTTATAAGAATTGTAAGTAAATATTAATCTTTCAAATGGAATCTTAGGGTCACTTACTGATAAAAAATTAAGATTGGAATCAAAATTAGCTTCTTTGTTGATAGAATTGTATCTGCAAAGCAGTGTAATCTTAAGTCCCCTCTTGGCCAATCCGTTAGCTAATGCCAATTGATGCAGCGTTTGACCCAGAGTATCCGGCACCCTCACAGAAGGAGCTACCATCAAAACTTTCATAATTGTGCATAATAGACAGGTTTTAGAACTACCGCCATGGGCTATTGTGGCAAATATATGTGTAATTTGTGATAGGGAATTCTTTAGCCCATTTGATCAAAGAGTCTACAAAGAAGTCAAAACCATGGTTAAAATGGGACATAATGTAGAAATTATTACTCCGCATAAAAGTACTAAACAAAAGAAAATTGATAATCTTATTGTACATTGTATTGATAAAAATACTCCATTTGGTTTTACAGGTATAAAAATAATAAAAAAAGCCCTTCAAAAAGAATATGACTTATTTTATTGCCATGAATTTGATCCACTGATTTATGGCTGGATACTTAAAAAAATTACAAAAAAATCTGTAGTATGGGACTGCCATGAATATTTAGTTCCTATGAAAAGGGAATTACAGGGTAATCTATCTGCACTATTGGCTAAGAACATTATTAGATTTGCAGCACCAAAAATAGACCATATTATTACCGTTGATAATCTCCTTGGAAGACAACTTCAAAAATTCAATTCTGTAACCGTAATTCCTAACTATCCAACCATTTCAGACTTTCCATTGCTTGAGTATAAAACTAAAAATAAAGTACCAAATATAATCTATGTAGGAAGTTTAACTGAAGAAAGAGGGCTTAAAAAAATGATAAAAGCTTACAAGATTGTAAGAGATAGTTTTGAAGCTGAATTAACAATAATTGGAGGTTTTTACGATAGTAGCTTAGAACAATGGGCCAAAAATTACGACTCAAAATATAATTTAAAGATAAATTGGAAAGGCTGGATTAACTATACAGAACTAGCGCCTCACTTCTC
>CAJWKU010000042.1 GCA_913043005.1 uncultured Cryomorphaceae bacterium | reverse complement strand
CATCCTTAATAAGTTTAATAATTAATTCGGTTTTACGAACCTTATCTACCTTGTAGACAAACTGATTAATTGCCTCTACTGTAGAATTTTCAGGATTTGTTTCAATGCTAACAGGGTGGTTTAAAATACCTTGTGCTAAACTTTTTATGTCTTTTGAAAAGGTTGCTGAAAACAAAAGGTTTTGTCTTTTGTCTGGAAGAAACCCAATAATTTTAGAAATCTCACGATGAAATCCCATATCCAGCATTCTGTCCGCTTCATCTAAAACTAAAACCTCAATTTTGTCAAAATAGATTACGCCTTGACTGTGAAGGTCAAGCAAACGACCCGGAGTTGCAACCAATACGTCTATTCCGCTTCTAATTTTCCTAACCTGTGGCTTTTGATTCACACCCCCATAAACAACAGCAGACTTAAGGTCAGAAAACAGGCTATATTCTTTTACATTCTCATGAACTTGTGAAGCCAGCTCTCTTGTAGGGGTTAAAATTAGAGCTCGAACAGATCTTGACGGATGATGCTTTTGTTTTGATAAGCGCTGCAATAAGGGCAAAGTAAAGCCTGCTGTTTTTCCTGTCCCCGTTTGGGCAGAAGCAAGTATGTCTTTGCCTTTTAGGACCCAAGGAATTACCTTGGATTGAACAGGTGTAGGCTCAGTATATCCTTTTTTTTCAACGGCATCAACAAACATTGGTTTTAATCCTAAGTTGGAAAAAGTCATAGTGAATTTTAAATGTTTCCAGAAGTAGAAACTGAGGCAAATATAATCATTTGATAAGGGTCATGAGTAAATATTTATAAATTCGTCAACCCTGAGTGTTTTTTAAAGGATATATAAGACAAAACTATAAACAGTATATAAAGCTTATAGTGGTTAAAAAGCCCTTGTAAGAGAGTATAAAATATTATAATTTAACAGTACAAATATATTACTATGGAAAACATTGGAAAAAACAGCTCACCCCAAAACGGTGAATCAACAGGAAAGTGTCCTTTTGTGCATGGCGGGTCAACATCTCCAGACACTTCGCCATTGAAGTGGTGGCCAAAAAGACTTAATCTAGATATTCTTCATCAGCATGATGAAAAGACAAATCCATATTCTAAAGAGTTTAATTATAGAGATGAGGTTAAAAAAGTGGATTTTAAAGCTCTTGAAAAGGACATGCACGAACTAATGACTACGCCACAATCGTGGTGGCCTGCTGACTGGGGACATTATGGAGGCCTAATGATTAGAATGGCTTGGCACGCAGCAGGAACTTATAGAGTGGCCGACGGAAGAGGTGGAGCCGGAACAGGAAACCTTAGGTTTGCACCTTTAAATTCATGGCCGGATAATGGAAATCTTGATAAAGCAAGAAGATTGTTATGGCCCATTAAGAAGAAATATGGAAACAAAATAAGTTGGGCAGATTTATTTATTCTAGCTGGAAACACAGCATATGAAAGCATGGGCTTAAAAACCTTTGGCTTCTCTTATGGAAGACCTGATATTTGGCAGCCTGAAATTGATATATACTGGGGCCCAGAAGATGAAATCATGGCGCCAAGCGAGAACAGATACGCAGACTTAGATGATCCATCAACACTAGAAACACCTCTAGGCGCAACTCACATGGGATTAATATACGTTAACCCTGAGGGGGTAAATGGAAAACCTGATCCAATGAAGACAGCACTACAGGTGAGGGAGACATTTGCTAGAATGGCAATGAACGATGAAGAGACGGCAGCTTTAACCGCAGGAGGACATACTGTAGGGAAAGCTCATGGTAACGGAGACGCTTCTATATTAGGGAAGGAGCCTGAAGGAGCAAATATTGAGGATCAAGGATTTGGATGGATAAATCCTACCCTTAATGAAAAAGGTGTAGTTACAAGTGGGCTAGAAGGAGCGTGGACTACAAATCCTACCAAATGGGATAATGGTTATTTTGAAATGTTATTTAACCATGACTGGGAATTACAAAAAAGCCCTGCTGGAGCTTGGCAATGGGAGCCTGTTAACATATCAGACAAGGACAAGCCTATTGATGCAGCCGACCCAGCTAAAAGAAATAATCCAATAATGACTGACGCGGATATGGCTATGAAAATGGACCCTATTTATAAGGAAATATGTCTAAAATTTAAAAATGATCAAGAATATTTTTCTGACACATTTGCTAGGGCTTGGTTTAAACTTACACACAGAGATATGGGCCCAAAAACAAGATATATAGGCCCAAGCTTCCCTAAAGAAGATTTAATTTGGCAAGATCCAATACCCACTGGCAACAAAAACTATAACGAAGAGGAAGTCAAAAGCAAGATCTCTAATTTGGGACTGTCAATTTCTGACCGAGTATCAATAGCATGGGATAGTGCAAAATCTTTTAGAAACTCTGACCTAAGAGGAGGAGCGAATGGTGCAAGAATATCTTTGTCTCCTCAAAAAGATTGGGAAGCAAATGAGCCTGAAAGACTTTCAAAAACTCTTTCCGTTTTGAAAAAACTTTCTTCGGAAACAGGAGTAAGCTTAGCAGACACAATTATTCTAGCAGGTAATTTAGCCATAGAGGAAGCGGCATCAGCCGCAGGGTATGATTTGACAATTCCATTCAAAAAAGGGAGAGGTGATGCTTCACAAGAAATGACTGATGTAAAGTCGTTTTCAAATCTTGAGCCTGCTGCAGATGCTTTTAGAAATTGGTTTAGTGGAAAATCTAAATCAAGCCCTGAAGAACTCATGGTAGATCAATCACAACTTTTGGGTTTAACTGCTCCTGAAATGACTGTTCTTATTGGCGGTATGAGGGTCCTAGGCGCAAATCACATTGATGATAAAACCGGAATTTTTTCAGAGAAAGAGGGTGTTTTGTCCAATGATTTTTTTGTTAACCTTACGGATATGAATAATAAATGGACTATTGTCGGTGAGAATAAATATGAGTTAAGGGACA
>CAJWKU010000041.1 GCA_913043005.1 uncultured Cryomorphaceae bacterium | reverse complement strand
TAGGCTCCTTTCTTCTTTGGACTTATAAAGATTAACTCATTATCACTTTGCTTAATAACATCAAACTTTATTGGTTCAGGTGACTTCTGAATATCACCACCAATTTTATTACTGAATGCTTCTGGATATAATACGTATTCAACTATTACTTTTTTATTATTGTATTTTAGGTATTCAATATTCAAATTCGCTTGTACCGAAGGGGCTATGATATGATCTTGTCTCCATCCTATATTTTCTAATGATATATCTCTAATAGAGGGGGCTCGCGATTGCGGCCATTTTCCCGTCCAGCAAAACTGCATCACATCAACGGCCTCTGTTGGCTTACCATTGCCAAGGAACATACCGTGCCACGTAGCTGTTGATTCTTGTTTTTGTCCCCAAAGAAAGCAGTAGCTTCCAAGACAACGTTCTATATCTTTTTCAATCAACTCTTTATATCTTCGCAATCGCTGATCTGCTTTTAAACCATTTGGCGGTTCTATCTTTGCTTTCCATGATGTTTTTTTAGCTTCAAAAGGTCCATTTACGCCCCATTCAGAAACAATGTACGGTTTGTCCCAATTAAACTTTCTGAGATTAGCTCCGGCATTCTCAATTGAACCATAAACATTTAGTCCCAATATATCGACACTTGGACAATATTTTTTTATATAAAAAGCTTTTGATGGATCAATACCAGCAATTACAGTCATTGTTGGATGATTTGGATCCACCTTCTTTATAAATTTCGCAAGAATCTCTATGGTTTCCCAAACTTTAAAATTACTATATCTAAGATCAACCTCATTTCCGATGCCCCAAACTAACAATGCGGGGTGATCCTTGTATTTCAATATTTCATTTTTGAGTTGTTGAATTTGACCTTTCACTGCATATTCGTTATTGTAATCCATACCACTTCTTTCTGGCCTTACATATAAACCGAGTGTGACAGTGAGACCATGTTGATGCGCAGAATCTAAAAGCGCCTTGTTATTTGTGCTCCAAACCCGAATTGAATTAGCTCCGGATTTAACCAATAGATCAAAATGGGCTTTGGCTCCTGCTCCTTTTATGTAGTAAGGCACACCATTTCTTTGTAATTCAAAATTACCTAAAGCGTTTGTAGTTACTTCAACTTTACTCACCTGTGAATGAGTAGTAAGAGCTAATGTCATACTAAATAGCAGACAAAAAAGTAAATTTATATTCCTTTCCATTCTGTTGGTTTTTTAGGATTTCCACGAAATTCAATAAGCTCAAAATCACCTATTTCAAATTGAGTGCCCTCCAATATTTTAAACCTTATTTCCTTTAGATCATCCCATCTGAACTCGCTGTATCCCATTAATGATTTTAAAGGAAGGTAAGCTTCATAGATCCCATTTCCTTTTACTATAAAATTGCTTTCATTTAATGTTTTTTGTAACCTTCTTCTTTCTCCAGTATATGCAAATAAAAATGCTTGAAGCTTTGGTAGTTCGCTTGCCTTTAGCTTAAATTTAATTGCTGAGGTGCTATAAATAGATGATAGGTCTACATGCATCCACTGGCAGGGAGAAAAGCCAAATGTATTCCACCTATTTTCTATTGATTCACCTAGATAAACAACTACACTCTCATTTTTAAAGAAGCCTCCGAATTTAAGATTAGAGGAATATTTTGTATTAATACCCCACCAATATTCCTTTCCAGCTCCAAGTTTAATAGGGTGTGAATTAAATACTTTAGTAAATTTATCGCTTGTGTTCTTATATTTATACTCGTGTGGTACAATTACAATATTGTCTATATGGAGATGTCCATTTCTTTGAAATTCAAGACGAAGCTCTTTGATATTACTCATATTGACTCCTCGTTTTTCATAATTAAATGCCTGGAAAGGAATACGTATCCGTCTCCACTGAGTATCAATTTTCCCTCCTTCAAGGTCTAAGTAGTTTATTGTTGCTCTACATTGTTTACCTGCGTAATCCTCAAGAATAAAAAACATAGGTACGTTTGAAAGCTCAGCTGAATCTATACGTACACGAAGCTCTATTGCAGCCGATTCTATTATAGGCTTGAGGTTTTTTCCTTTGTAATTGCCCCATTTTAAACCCACTCCTATATAATTGCATTTAGATGCGTTCCACTTTATATAAAGGTGGTCTTTTCCAATATAGCTATTGATAGTTTCAAAAGATACTTGCTTGCAAGCATTATTTTTTACACCCCAAAAGCCATTCTCCTCAGAGTTCGTAAAAAGTATTTTGTGAGGAAATTGTTCAAATGCTGAAGCAGATTTTAAAGGTTCATAAATACTAATATCTCTCATATTACCACAAGATAGGCTACAAAAAATAAGAATTGCTAAAGCTATTTGTATAGTTAACTTCATTATTGGTCTAATAAGCTAGAATTTGCGGTAAAAATAATATGATCTATATCTGTTCGTACATCTTTACCAAAATTTTCAGGACAATTTGGGTTTCCAGTAGAAGAAGGGCATGCTTGACAGGAAATTCGAATTGCGCTAATATCGCTTGGATTCATATTAAAATTGATAGTTTGATTGTTTGGCGATACGGGTTCAAAGTCTGAATACCTAAATGATTTCAGCTGCCATCCGTTCCAATCTACAGGCACCTTCATTTTATAAACCTCCATTGTTGATTCAAATAAATCTGAGGCATTGTTGTTAGGATTCTCATTAAATGGTATGCCTGTTTCCTCTGAAATTAAAATATTTATAAATTGTCCGCTATGTAAGTCTTGGAGATCTGAGAGTATACCTATATTAATATATAACTCATCTGAAGCTTGGCTAACATTAGTAATGTTTAGAGGAAGGTCAAGACTGCCTAAATTCCAATCCCAATTCACTCTGCCACCCATCTTAAAATAGCTATTTCCTAGTAGTGCATCATCATTTGCTATAGAAAAAGTCATACCTCCCCCATCAGTATTATAATAAACAAGGCCATTTGTAGGAAGACCATCTTCAAAGTTCTCAACCCAGATACCATTGTCATAGGTTTTAGCTGAAACAATACTAATGGTATCTCTGAGAGTATCGATTTCATTTTCAAAAGTCAATTCGATAGCACAAACTTCTTCTGAAAAAAACGGAACCTGTGATGGTCCACCTTTCCAAACAATCATATTGGAGTCTATAAGATTCGAAAATCCTGTAATTTGCCTGGTAGCACTGGTACTTAGGCCCAGAATAGAAATTTTCCATTGAACAGGTTTGTTGAATTCACAATGGAAACCAACTTGTTCGTTGCTCGAAAAAATGGGGTTTTTATTTGTAAGTTTAAGTGGCTCGATTAACTCAAAGTCTCCATATAGGGTTTCAATTAATGGTCCTTCGAATTCTTCTTTTGTACAACTATGTAGCAAACATACTAAGCCCAGAAAAAGAATAAGTTTTGTTTTTATTTTCATAACTTAACGGA
>CAJWKU010000040.1 GCA_913043005.1 uncultured Cryomorphaceae bacterium | reverse complement strand
ATCTGAATTTACAATAGTTTGGATTGAATCTATAATGACCATAGCTGGTGAAATTCTATCTATGTGCATAAGGATTCCATTTAAATCATTCTCACCTGATAGGTGAAGGTTATCAGGCTTAACACTTATTCTCTTTGCTCTAATAGCAACTTGCTCTTCACTTTCTTCTGCAGAGACATATAAAATTGGTTTGTTAACACCAGAACAAATATGTAACGCTAATGTTGACTTACCTACTCCAGGACTTCCACCTAATAGAAGTAATGACCCAGGCAAAAGGCCTCCCCCAAGCACTCTATCTGCTTCTGTCATGCTAGTAGTTATTCTTTCTCCAGGGTCAGATTCTAAAATATCATTGAGAGCCTTATAATCCCGGTAATCAACCTTAGATCTTTTTATATTTTTATTGCCTAAAACTTTAAACTCGGAAAGTGTACCCCACTCCTTACAGCTAGGACATTGCCCATTCCACTTGGCAAAGTCATCGCCACATTCAGAGCATAAAAAGTTTATTTTGTTTTTTTTATTCGCCATAGAAGTAGGAGAAATTGGTTTCTACGGGTGATGGAATCAAGACAGATATTTTACCAATCAGGGCCTAGGGACAAATACCATTGTGGCTTTGAATAACCGCTTGGGTTCTTATCCCAGGCAGATTCAACTCTCAATAAAAAATATCCTAAATTAACTTTTACGCCCAATCCAGATGTAACGACCCAAGGAGAAAATTTTGCTGTGTCATTTGAGCCATATCTTTCTGGCCAACTATTTGAAGAAAATTCCTTAGATGAATCCCAAGCTGCTCCAACATCAACAAAGGCATGGCCTCTTATATTTCCAAACACAACTTTTAAGGGAAACCCTAAGGCAAGATAATTAATAAATGGAAACCTTACCTCAAAATTAAAAAGTGAAGCATAAGTACCAACCCTCTCTGCGAAACGAGCACCTCTCATTGGGAACGCATATTCTGTAAAGTAGACGTCAGTTATTAAGTTTGAATTTGAAGTATCTGTTAAAACACTCCTGTATGCAGAAGCATCACTATCTCCATTTGTTGTACCACTTTGAAAATCTGTAAGCAAGTATGGTATCCCACCTAGAAAAAATTTCTGAGCATTTTTACCTTGGCTTCTTCCTAAAAATCCTCTAACAGCTAAAGTATAATCACGTCCAAAGCGCCAGTATTTTCGGGCATCCACTTTTATAGTTTGAAACTTAAAATCAGTTTTCCATCCAGGACTAGCTGTAACAGAAATATTTTGTCTGAACCCATCTATTGGCCCAGTAAATCCAAAAATAGAATTATCAATAACCCAGCTTGCTCGTGGTAAAATTGTAGAAAAATTTGTCGAAGACCCAGGCCTTTTTATTAATTCTTCTTGCCCAAAGGTATTGATTACCCTGTCAAGAATATCATAGCTAATATTATGCCATGTAAGACCAAAGTCAATTCTTTGAAAACGACTAAATGGGTGCGATATATAAGATTGCAACCCATAATGCCTCAAACGCCCAAGTGAATAATAACCAGCTTGAAAAAAGTCAGCATTCTGAAAACCCACAAAATAGTAATCCGTTTTATTCTTTAGATAACCATATGATAAAAAATAATCACTATCTTCAAGAGTGAGTACCATCTCTGTACCAAATTGTATTTGATGATTACCCAATATATCACTAAAAGCGAAGTAAGTCATACCGGTCGCACCAAATACATTACTTATTTGCAAGTTCCCACTAACCATATCTAATGTAAATCTTGTTTTATATGATTTTGGAATATGAGCACCGTCGACAAGAGTGTCTTTGACAGCTATTTCTTTCTTAGGGCTCTTATCATCCAATGAATAGTTATAATTCTCATAACCCTTAGCAAATACCCACTTTGAATATGAAGAGTTTGTATTTAGATCAATTCTTTCAATTTTATCTGTATCGCGAATATCCGCTACAGATAAATCTTCTTTATCTCTTGATTTAATGAATTGTGTAGGTGCTATTTTTTTACTGCTCATATTTAATGGGTTGTTCAAACCATACAAGTCCCAACCAACTCCAGAATACCCAGCAAAAATTATTGATTTATCATCCTTAGAAATTGTAGGCTGTTGCAATCCTGTTAAAACGTTTGTAATCGCTATTGGACCATTATTATTATCAGAATCTCTATTGCTATTTTCAAGAAATGAATATTTATATAAATTATAAACACCGTTGTGGTCAGAAGTATAGAAAAGTGTTCTTTCAGAATTTGCCCAAATAGGATAGCTCTCGTTATCTGGAGTGTCCGTAACTCTACTAATTTCGCCACTATTTATGTTAACAACATAAATATCAGTTTGACGATAATCATGATCTTCTATTCTCCCGCTGTATTTACCATCTATGTAAATACCTCGATCTGAAACAAAAGCAATCTCCTCTCCATTTTGATTCCAAGATGGATATGAGTCTGAAAAAACATCATTTGTAATTTTTTTAAAGTTGTCTTTTTCGAAATTGTAAATATAGATATCACTAGAGCCATTATGATTACCCGCAAATGCAATATCGTTTCCTGAGGGACTCCATGCAGCAGAAAATACGCCGTCTATAGCAATCGCAATTTTTTTTACTTTTTTTGATTTAACATCTATTATTTGCAGTGCATCAGAAGAGCCAGATTTAGTTGCAATTACTATTTTTTCTCCATCAGGTGACCATGATATACCAGGCTGCAACCACTTAAGTTCTTCAAAATTAACAGAGCGACTCCCTTGAACTAATGTTGCTTTTTTCTTACCTGTGGCTGCATCTAAAAGGTAAACATCAAAATAACCAGACCTATCCGACAGTAAAGCTACAGTACTTCCGTCTGGAGAAAGAGATGGAGACACATTGTAAAAATTTCTATTTTTTTTATGATCAGTAATTTTTTCTGACATGTCTTCAAGAGGATCTCTATCGGCTATATCTGGCCAATATTCTTTTTTCAAATACTTGTGCCATTGATCCGATAATTCATCCCACTTCATCCCTAAGGCTAATTGATAACCCTTCTCAGCATTTTGCGTCTTCTTCATTGAACGGAATATTTCTCCGACTTTTTCCCTACCATATTTACCAGCAATAAAACGCCACAGGGATTGCCCACCCTTGTATGCCATAAAATAATTCAACTCATTTACAGTAGGCATTCTTTCATGAATGGCAATATCACGCAAAACCATATCTGCTTTTGTATCCCAATTTGAACTTAAAAATTCGGCCAATCCTTCGTTCGACCATAAAGGAATTCGAACTCTAGTTCTACTCGCCATCATATTTTGAGCTGTACCTCCATAAACCATATCATTCAACATGGCATGAACTAATTCATGATGAATAACATGTCTAAACTGTTCGAAATCACCATCAAACGGAAAAACTATCCTATTTTTAAACAATTCGGTTACTCCGCCAATGCCTTCAGACATATACTGACCAATAACATTAGTCTGCTGAAATTCATTGTGAGAATTATAAACTAAAATAGAAACACGATTTTTCAAATCCCATGCAAGGTGAGTAGATATTTGATCGTAGGCTTCTTCAGAAACTTTTGAGGTAAA
>CAJWKU010000039.1 GCA_913043005.1 uncultured Cryomorphaceae bacterium | reverse complement strand
CTAAAAAATAATCCTCGGAACAAAGATAAATACTTGAATCATCTCGCGACTTTAAAAATTTAAATGGTCGTGTTCCGTATCTATCTCTTATTGCGTATACTACTCCTTGGTATATAAATATAATATTGAATGCTCTTGGAACGGATTTCACAAACTCAAGAAGAACTTCTTTAAAACTTAAATGCTTTCTGGATTCAATAAAGTGCTTAATGTAATCTGTGTCATAATTAAATTGGTCGCTGATGAATGGTATATTTCCATTAAATACAAATGTGTAAGTGTCTTGACGAAATATGGAAATAATTGGATGAACACCATATAAAGTTGATTGAAAAGTATTGCGTTTTTTATTTCTGTGTGGACTCTCTATTATGTTAGCACAAAGGGATCAATCCATCTGATTTTCTGGCCATTAAACGCTGACAATTCATTCGTTTTGACAATTGGAATGTTGGTGGATCGCCTCACTGCAGTGATGATGGTGTTGATCACAAGTGTCAGCATCGTAATTCATGTTTATTCCATTCGATACTTGGAAGGTGACCCTGGATACGCTCGATTTTTCGCGTTGCTGAGCTTTATGACTTTTGTCATCCTTGGTCTCGTTGCCAGTCCGAATTTGTTCATGCTTTTTGTATTTTGGCAATTATTAAGCTTGGCGCTTTACCTAATTTTGGCATTTAACTTTTCTAATCGTCCGGCATGTCAGAATGCTTTTAAAACTTTTTTTGCCCATCGTGTTGGTGATGTGAGCTTTCTTTGTGGAATTTTTCTTGCCTATAAATATTTCGGTACTTTAGAGTTTAATGATCTTTTTAGATTAGCGGCAGAACAGCCTCAAATGATTTCACTTTTCTCAGGAATGTTTAACATCAGTGCTGTTACTGCAATCACGCTATTAGTTTTTGTTGGTGCAATAGCTAAATCCTCTCAATTTCCGCTGCACGTATGGTTACCCGATACCATGGATTCACCAACGCCTGTATCAGCTCTAATGCATGCAGGAATTGTTAATGCTGGGGGCTTTCTTTTGAATCGCCTCGCTCCCTTTTATGCGCTTACACCAAACACTCTTCACATTGTTTTTATGGTTGGTCTTCTGACTGTTATTTTGGGAGCCTCCATGATGTTAGCGCAGAATGATATCAAGAAAACCTTGGGGTTTTCCACCATGGCGCAAATGGGTTACATGATTATGGAATGTGGGCTTGGAGCATTTGCACTTGCTATTTTTCATCTAATTGCGCATGGCTTTTTTAAGGCGTCATTATTTTTGCATTCGGGACAAGGTATTCATACATCGCGTGAAGAGCCTAAATTTCCTGATCCATCTGGACATGAGGTAAAGATATCTTACAATCAATTAAGTTTTGTCACGGGTTTAATTATTACGTTAGTTTTGCCACTGATTATTTTGATGGTTGCGCATGATATGTTAAATATCCCATTACAGAATGCGCATGGGGCTGTAATCTTACTCTTTTTTGCTTGGGTGACCGCCTCCCAAGTCATGTTTAGTTTGTTTCGATTTCATGCAGTGGCCTCTTGGAAAATTGCCAGCGCAATGATTGTTTCCCTTTTTTTTATCGGTTTTATCTATCTTTGGGCCGCAGAAGTTTTCACACACTTTCTTTATCCTGGACCAGGTGTAGCGAATGGTTTCTTTTTAGCGGCAGGACTCAATCCAATTGTTTTTGATTTGCTTATTGTATTGGCAACCTTGCTCATTCTTATTAGTTGGATTTTTGTCTATGCCGACTCCAAAGGACAAAAAATATTTATTGTCCAATGGATCAATTCAATAAAAAAACGACTTTATATGTTGTTGATTAACCGGTTCTATATTGACTTAAATTATGAGCGGTGGAGCAGGAGCATTTTACGCCTTGCTCAAAAGCTAGGCCATGGTTTTTGAAATATGAAGAGAGACTATGAATATAAATAATATGCCATTTATTCTTTCTTTGATCCCACTTATTTTGGGAATAATATGGAAGTTTTCCAATAGCTCCTCTACTATTCGTAAAGGTATAGGGCTTGCTGTTATTGGGGCTCTTGCAGGTGGCTTGATCTATGTTCGGTTCGCTGTTGAGATGGAACCATCCGTATTATTTTTAGTAAGTGCTATTCTTCTTTCGGGTTTTTGCTCTCTTCTCAGTCAAGAAGATTCGCAACAAGCCCCTGATATCTATGCTTCAATCATGATAGTTCTAGGGCTTGGCTTAGGGGTTATTCTGAATGAGGCAATTCTGGATCGGATTTTTCTCTGTGGGCTATTGGGTTACATCGCAACCTCTCTAAATCGAGAACAACAAAAGACATTTCGCACGAAAATAATATTACTTCATATAGTGCTTGCAATCACCTTGTCCTTAAGTTCCATATTTATGGGAGAAACTTCTCAAATGCTTGCTGGCCTATTCCTTGCTTTGACTTTCTTGCCGTTGGCTCCTTTTCATCTCCCATTTGTGAAAACAATTAAGGATGCTAAAGAAACTCTCTCAAGTTTTTGGATTGTTGTTTGGCTAATGATCGGGCTTGATGAATTAAAAACAATTTACTCCTTTTTAACAGATGAAATGCTTTTTATTTTAAGCCTCTTGGCTATACTAAGCGCGATCTATGCTTCGTTAGTTGCATTGGGGCAAAAGGTTAATAGTTTGTTCGTTGCTTCAGCCACCTTAGCCCATTCGGCTCTTATTTGGGGACTTCTCCAGGTGTTTCCGAGTTTTTCAAAGTGGGGAATTCCATTTGGTATAACTTTGGCGCTGGTGTTAGGTGGTCTTTCTCTTGCCTTTTCCTTTGTTCAAATACGTTATGGGTGGAAAACCATTGGAAATCTTCCAGGGCTCCTCTCGACGATGCCTCGGTTAGGAGTTGTACTGGTTCTCCTTGTGTGTTTTGCCCTATTTCTACCTTTATTTCCAGCATATTTAGGATTGGGGGTCATGCCCACCATTGAAACTAAAGATGTAGGTGTCGTCATGACTTCACTCCTGTTTTCTGTGGTTTGGTTGGGAGGGAGTTGGTATTTTATAAAAATGCTTCATCAGACAGCCTTTGGAGAGGCACGCACGGATATTCCGTATTCCGATTTAGGACCGAAAGAAGTTTTTTCAATATCAGTATTAATATTAGCCGCGACTTATAGTGGAATAATTTTCTAATACATCAATTAGTTGCAACCAATTAAGAGGAAAACGAAACCAAAACATGAATAGCCTCGAAGATAAAAAAAGCGTTACGCCAAGTGAATCAGAGCGAGCAGAATTAAATTCGCTTGTCAATCTGGCGTGCGAACCGGTATCTCATTTTTGGCCGATGAAAACGTTTATTCACCACAATCCGCTTCATGGATTAGAACATTTCCCTTTTGAAAAAGCCATAAAGGAGGCAGAAAGGTTTTTGAGGGGTCGAGGTTATCTCCCAAATAGTGAGTACCGTAAGTACTTTCAGGAAGGGCGGATCACTGAAGAAAGCATTGATGAAGCTTTAAAAGATGTTGCACAGGAAGAAAAAGTTACCTTTGGCGATCAAGAACTTTCTCAACGGGAAGTATTGAGGACTATTCTAATTCACGGTACCGGAGAGGTTGCCTTAGATGTTTGTTCGGCGGTTCTACAGTCCTCCCACCCCCAAGCAGAAATAAAAAACATCTTTGAGAAAATTCAGACTCTATCAAACAATAAAGATCTAAATAAATTTTTAATTGGGCATGCAAAGAGAGACGAAAAAGATTTGGCAACTC
>CAJWKU010000038.1 GCA_913043005.1 uncultured Cryomorphaceae bacterium | reverse complement strand
AGCGACCCCCACAATGCCATTGTGGTGCTCTACCAACTGAGCTACGACCCCACCAGAAAGTGCTGTAATTGTATTGATTCACTTCATGCCGTCAAACGCTTTTTCAAAATTTAACTAACTCTATCAAATGATACATTACGAATTAAATCATGTTGCACTTCATGTTGAAGATATTAAAAAAAGTACAAATTTTTATGTGAACACTCTTAAGCTAGAGCTTATGGATCGTCCAAAATTTGATTACCCTGGCGCTTGGTTCAGACTTGGCGAATTTCAAGAACTGCATTTAATAGGCGAAAGAAAAGACCCCATCATTTCATGTTCCAGAAATAGTCACTTTGCCCTTCGTGCTGATAATCTAGATGAATGGGAAGAATACTTTAAAAAAATTAATCAAAAATTTGAACCAAGGCGCATAAGACCAGATGGCGCTATACAAATTTATTTAGTTGATCCGGATGGGTATAATATTGAACTTTTTACTGGCCCATAAGCCTTAAAAGATACTTATCTTAGTATTTATTGGTCACTAATAGTTTCGGCTAAGATCAACGCTTTAATCATTGCTTTGGATTTATTAATTGTTTCCTGATACTCATTTTCCGGAATTGAATCAGCAACCCAACCGCCTCCTGCTTGCACATAGGCATTACCATCCTTGAGAAGAGCAGTACGAATAGTTATGCAACAGTCAAGATTACCGCTAAAAGAAAAATATCCAACGCACCCACCGTAAGGCCCTCTGGTAGTTTTCTCAAATTCGGAAATAATCTGCATTGCTCGAATTTTAGGAGCGCCAGATAAAGTTCCTGCCGGAAAAGTCGCTCTTATTAAATCATAGGGAGTACATTTTTTCATAAGCTTTCCTTCAACCTGAGAAACTATATGCATCACGTGACTATATCGCTCGATTATCATTAGATCTTTGACTTCAACTGAGCCATAATCACAAACACGGCCTATATCATTTCGAGCTAAGTCTACTAGCATCACATGTTCAGCACGCTCTTTTGGATCAGCAAGTAATTCATTCTCTAAAGAATAATCCTCATCTGAATTTTTCCCTCGAGGCCTTGTGCCTGCAATTGGGCGAATTTCAACTTTGCTATCTTCACATCTCACATGAATTTCTGGAGACGCCCCAACTATGGAATAACCGTCAAACTCCAGTAAGAACATATAGGGGGAAGGATTAATTGATCGCACAGCTCGATAAACATCAAGTGGGGAAGCATCAATTGAAGCTGAAAATCTCTGAGATCCAACTACTTGAATGATATCTCCTGAACTTATGTATTCTTTCGACTTCTTAACATTTTCAAAAAATCTGTCTTTATTCTGATTAGATTCAAAATTTTTCTCGGGCAAGTCAGAAGGAAAGGAAACTGGAACATACTCAATCGGCTGCTTAAGTAAGCCGATAATTCGATCTACTTCAGTAGCCGCTTGTTCATATACATCCGAAGGATTTTCATCATGTTCAATAATACCATTTACAATAACTGTTAAAGTTTGAGTAACACGATCGAATACTAAAAGTTGATCAGCAATAACAAAGCATATAGTAGGAGTTTCAAGTTCATCCACATTCGGGCGTGGCACGACTGGTTCTATATCATGAATAAATTCATATCCAACAAAACCAAGAGCCCCTCCTGTAAAACGAGGTAATTCTGGAATATCAACAGGCCTATAATTCGACAGAACTTTTTCAACCACCTCTAAACCATCTGCAACTTCATTCTTATTTTTCGCTTTTCCCCGCCCGACAACTTTATATTCCTCTCGAACAATTCCGCCTTCTACCCACTCAATTTTATCCTTCAATTGGCGAATCACTCCACGAGGATTACACCCTACAAATGAATAACGCCCCAAGTGCTCGCCTCCTTCAACAGACTCAAAAAGAAAAGACTCACCATGGCCACTAATCTTACGATAAGCAGTTAAAGGTGTTTCCTGATCAGCAAGCAAACGTCGAAAAACTGGAATCAAATTCCCTTTCTCTGCCAACCTACAAAACTCTTCTTTAGTTGGAGTGCAGAATTTCATACTTAAAGAAAACTAAAATATTTTATTAAACAGAAGCCAAGAGGTTGTGATCATTATTAAGCAAATAAAATTACTTACTGTATATTTCATTAGGATTAACGAGCCTATTTTCAGAAACATCAAACTCGCCAGCATCATTAATAGTACGAAAAAAACAAGATTGATAACCCTCATGACAAGCCGCTTCCACTTGAGAAACCTGAATCAATAAAGTATCACCATCACAATCAAAAGCTATATTCTTAACTTGCTGAGTGTGCCCACTTGATTCCCCCTTCATCCAATATTTTTGACGCGACCGGCTCCAAAAATGAGTCTTACCCATCTCTATAGTAGTTTTTAGTGATGATTCATTCATCCAAGCCATCATAAGCACTCTTCCTGTCTCCTCTTCTTGTATAATTGCCGGAATTAAACCGTCATCATTAAATTTTAATTTTTCAAAAAAATTCATTTTATTAAATCCTAACAGGTAATCCGTCCGATTTCAAAAATTCCTTAACATCAGATACAGTATATTCATCAAAGTGAAAAATGCTTGCCGCTAATACTGCATCCGCTTCACCAGATTGAAGAACCTCACTCATGTGCTCAAGACAACCTGCCCCTCCACTTGCCACAACTGGAACATCCACCGAGCGACTAATACAACGAGTTATTCCTAAATCATAACCTTGTTTGGTACCATCAGAATCAATACTATTTAAGACTATCTCCCCTGCTCCTAATTCGACAGCCCGAATTGACCATTCAATAGCATCTAATCCCACTGACTTGCGACCTCCATGGGAGAAAACTTCCCATGACTCTTTACTTGTTTTTTTTGCATCAATAGAAACAACAATACACTGACTACCAAACTTTTCAGCGCCTTCAGAAATTAATTTAGGATTAGCTAATGCTGCACTATTGATACTGATCTTATCAGCACCTGCTTTGAGCATAATACCCATATCATCGACTGTTCGTATTCCTCCACCTACAGTCAAAGGCATAAAACACTGACTTGCTACTTTTTCCATTACATCAACCATAGTTACTCTGCCATGCGCACTTGCTGTAATATCAAAGAAGACCATCTCGTCAGCTCCTTGTTTGTCATAACGCACAGCTAGATCAACTGGATCTCCAACATTACGCAAACCACCTTCCTCTGCTCGCCCAAAACAAACTCCTCTGGTCACAGCTCCGTCGTGAACGTCCAAACATGGAATTACTCTCTTAGCCAGCATAATAAAGATAAAATCTCGCTATATAAAAAATCGAGAAATAAAAAAACACTAAATCGTGTAAGAAGAAAATACTATTATAGTATATACTAGCAAGCTGATTTACATTTTATATTATTTCTTCTGAGCTGAATGAATGCTCATTGTTCCAAATATAATATTAGTTACTTTTATTTTGTTAAAACCTATTTTTGAGAGAATAGTGGAAACCCCCTCTTGAGCTGGATATTTTCGAAGGGACTTCAATATATATGCATATGCGTTTGGCTTGCCACAGAAAATCAAACCAAAAACAGGCAATACTAATTTTAAATATAGATAATATAGTTTTCTTATAACCCAATTAGAAGGCTTCCCGAAATCAAGTATTAGAAGCCTCCCACCAGGTTTTAACACTCGCAAAACCTCTAATAACCCAACTTGATAGTCAGAAACATTACGCAATCCATAAGCAATAGTTACTAAGTCAAAAGAAGATGTATTAAATGGGAGGGCCAATGCATCAGCCTGCAAAAGGTTAGCGCTAATACTTTCAAGTCTCGATAGTTGATTAAGGGCTACGTTTAGCATTGGCCTATTCATATCTAAACCAACCACTCGGGCATTTCTCTTAACTAATCGCAACGCGAGATCTCCAGTTCCACAACATATATCCAAAGCATCCTCTCCTTCAATTAACGAGGCCATTTTAACAATTCTTTGTTTCCACAAACGATGCAGACCAAAGCTTTGGATATCATTTATCAAATCGTATCGAGCCGCAATCGAGGTAAACAAAGAATCAACTTTTTCTACATGTTCTTTGTTATTCATTATGTATAACGAAATAATTTCTTATCAAATTATTAAGTTAAGAGCGAGTGGTTAAGCAAACAAAGACTATAAAATTTGATTTATTCATACATCTAATACAAAATTTAAAGAGATGCTAGACTTGGAAAAAGCAATCGAAAATTCTTTAGAACTAATCAAACAATTAGGAAGCAAAAAAGTAGATTTAATTAATGCTGCAGGCTACTATAACAAATCTAATATCAT
>CAJWKU010000037.1 GCA_913043005.1 uncultured Cryomorphaceae bacterium | reverse complement strand
GACCCTCTGATTAACAGTCAGATGCTCTAACCAACTGAGCTAAGGAGGAATTTTACTTTACGGGGTGCAATAATACGAATAGACTCATATTACTGCAAGCAGTAAAGGTATATTTGTACCAACCATAAAAAAAATAAAAGAATATGAGTTTACTTGTTGTTGGCACAGTTGCGTTTGATGGTCTCGAAACCCCTTTTGGAGTTCGTGAATCTATACTTGGAGGTTCTGCAACTTATATAGGAATGTCAGCTGGCTATTTTGTTGACCATGTAAACCTTGTTTCTGTGGTGGGAGGAGATTTCCCTGATGCGCATATTAATTTATTAAAAAAGAAAAATATCGACACGGAAGGCCTCCAAAGAATAAAAGAAGGGAAAACATTTTTTTGGAAAGGGAAGTACCATACAGACATGAACAGCAGAGACACTTTAGATACGCAGCTAAATGTTCTAGAAAGCTTTGATCCTATTATTCCAGACAATTACAAAGATTGTAAGTATTTAATGCTGGGCAATTTAGTCCCTGCTATACAATTGAGGGTTTTGGAACAATTAGAGAATAGACCCAAGCTCATTGTTATGGATACTATGAATTTATGGATGGATGCCACAATGGATGATTTGAAAAAAATGATCAAACTGGTAGATGTTTTAACTATTAATGACGAGGAAGCGAGACAGCTTGCTGAAGAAAATAATTTGGTAAAGGCTGCAGAAAAAATTCAAAGAATGGGGCCAAGTATATTGATTATTAAAAAAGGGGAGCATGGCGCATTATTATTTGGAAAAGAAGGAGAAATTTTCTTTGCTCCAGCTCTTCCATTAAAGAATGTTATTGACCCTACGGGTGCAGGTGACACTTTTGCTGGAGGCTTTATGGGGCACCTATCGAAAACAGATGATATTTCATTCGATAATATGAAAAAAGGATTGATATACGCATCAACAATGGCTTCTTTTTGTGTTGAAACCTTTGGTCCAGAAGGCTTAGAAAACCTTGAGAATAAAGATATAGAGCTCCGAAGAAAAGAGTTGACCAAGCTCATAGATTTTAATTGAATTTCCTCAAATGCGTGCAGATAGTTTTTTCTGGTCAGTTAGATTAAATAAAACTCGAAGTCTAGCTGCCGCAGCGATTAAATCGGGTAAGGTTTCAATTTCAGATATTGTAATTAAACCAAGTAGAGTTTTAAAAATCGGAGAAACATTTAGAGTAAGACATAAAGGTTATTTTACTACTCACGTCGTAATAGATTTCCCAAAATCTCGTGTAAAAATGATGCTTGTTGAAAACTTTATGAAAACGACGACTCCTATTAAAGAAATTGAAAAGAAAAAACTATTGGATTTGGCACTAAAAATCAAGGTTAACATGAAATCTGGGAGACCAACAAAACGAGATAGAAGAGATTTAGATGGATGGTATTAATTGTTCATTTTATGGATTTCACCTTATTTGGTCGTTTATTTAACCTTTTCTTAACGATTTGGAAATAAAGGGTTCAATCTTTTGTGTTTTATTTGTGTAATGAACTCCTAAACAAATAATAATTAAGGATTTATGAAACAAAAAACAACTCTAGTTAAACAACTTCTTTTTGCTGCATTTGTTAGCCTTGGCTTTACTGCTATGGGGCAGACAACGGTAACAAAAAACATCGATGAAATTGCGGATGTCAAAGCAATGGAAAAAATTGATTCGATGTATACACAACTTGATGAAATAAAGATTATTTCATCATATGCGATAGACCGTAAAACCCCTGTTGCCTACTCTACATTATCTGTTAAAACCATTAACGAGCAACTAGGTTCACAAGAACTTCCGGAGGTATTAAAAATGACTCCGGCTGTTTATGCCACAAAACAAGGTGGTGGGGTTGGTGATGCTCGAATCAATATCCGTGGATTTGATCAAACAAATATCGCTGTACTGATCAATGGTGTTCCTGTCAATGACATGGAGAACGGTAAAGTGTATTGGTCAAATTGGGCTGGTCTTGGCGACGCGATTGAGACAATTCAGGTTCAAAGAGGACTTGGAGCTTCTCGATTGGCGATTAACTCTGTGGGTGGAACTATGAACTTAATCACGAAGTCCACGAACGCAAAAGAATCAACTTTTGCAGAATTTTCTGCTACTGATTATGGGAAATATAAGGCCCTGATTGGTTATAATTCAGGGAAATTGGCAAATAATTCGGCAGTATCTGTTGTGTTATCTTCAACTCAAGGAAATGGTTGGGCGAACGGAACTTATGTAAAGGCCTATTCATATTTCTTCTCTTACGCTAAAGAGTTAAGTAAAAATCATCGCCTTGTATTTACTGCTCTCGGAGCTCCTCAGGAGCATGGACAACGTGATCGAATGCTGAGTCGTGCAGAGGTAACACAGTTTGGAGGGAAGTATAACAAAGACCTTGGATATATTACCAACGAAGATGGTGAAATGGTTGAGCTGAATCAGCGAAATAATTATTATCATAAGCCACAAATAGCCTTAAATCACTATTGGAATATTGATAGTAAATCACAATTAAATACATCGGCATATTTTTCATTTGGACATGGTGGAGGATCAGGACCTTTAGGAGACTACGCTCCTGTATATGGTAATGGCGCTGGTGATATGAATGGCTATATAAATTGGGATGCTGCAGTTTCTGAGAATGAAGCTTCAGCTGATGGCGGATCTGCTACTATTTTACGAAATTCAGTAAATAATCACACATGGGTTGGCGCACTCTCAACATATTCACGCAAGATAAATGACAATCTTAATTTGATCGCAGGTATTGATGCACGCACATATACTGGAGAGCATTTCCGTGAGGTGAGAAATTTACTCGGTGGTCAGCATTGGGAAGAAAAGTATAAATATGCTGTTGACTCACGGCCCTCTCAAAATATAGGGATCAGTTCTAATGCTACATCTTATTGGAATGTATTTGCTGAAACTGCTCCTGAAAATCGTATTGCATATGATAATGACGGGCAAGTTGGTTATGGAGGAGCATTTGGACAATTTGAATATACTAAAGACAAACTATCGGCTTTTCTTGCCGGAAGCTTATCAAGCACAACCTATACAAGGATTGATCGATATAACTACTTAGATGTTCCAACTCAAACCTCAGAATCAATTACTATTCCAGGGTATAACTTTAAGTTAGGTGCGAACTATAATGTTGATGAGTTGAATAATATTTACGTAAACTACGGTCTATATTCAAGGGCTCCATTTTTTGGATTTATGTTTCAGAATTATCAGAATATTCTCTCTGATAATACAGTAAATGAGGGTGTGCAGTCATTTGAAGTTGGTTATGGATATAAGTCAAAAACCACTTCTATAAATGTTAATGCGTATCAAACAATCTGGACAAACAAGACACTATTGTCGGGTCGTATACCAACAGCTGATGGAGGAACAACAAGAGCTCTTATTCAAGGAATTGGAGCTATTCACCAAGGGGTTGAGTTGGAAATGACTACAAAAGTTGCCGATAATATAGCATTGGGCGCAATAGCTTCTGTAGGGGATTGGAGATGGTCAGGAGACGCAACTTACCAGTTGCAATCAGATATTGACCAATCAATCACTGAAGGGGCGGCATATACGGATGGTCTGTACGTGGGAGATGCTCCACAGACACAATTGGGAGGAAGAGCTCGTTGGCAGTTTACCGATGTTCTTGATTTTGGAGCCACCTATATCTATAACGATAGATTATATGCTTCTTATGACCCTTCTGATTATGAAACTGAGGCAGATAAATCTCAGCCATATCAATTGCCATCATTTGGTCAACTCGATCTTAGATTTGGATGGAAGACTTCAGATAAAGGATACCTCCAAGTTCAATGCTTTAATGCTTTAGACTATCAAGGATTCATTGAAGGAGTAAACAATTCTGATGGAACTGATATCCGATATGGATTTACTAACTGGGGACGAAACTTCAACATTAGTTATAAAATTAATTTCTAATCAGACTTTAATTATTTTATTCAAGGGGGGGCTAAAAATTAGCCCCCCCTTTTTTATGATTTAAACGAAATAATTAAAGTATTTTTTTCTATCGTTTGACCTTTCTTAACATGTACTTTTTTTACGATCCCATTTATGGGAGATTTTATAATATTCTCCATTTTCATAGCCTCTAAAATTATGGCACTCTCCCCTTCAGCTACAACGTCTCCTTCTGATAATTTAACTTCCAATACTAATCCTGGCATAGGAGCAAAAATCTGATTTAATTTAGTTTTGCTGCCATCATCCATTCCTAGTTTTTCAAGCATTTCATCTAGGTCAGATTTTGAATTCACGTTATATTTATAACCATTGATCCACCAAGAACTAGTTTTAGTTCTAAGATCATTTCTTATTAGAAAAGCACGCAGATGTTTAGATCCTTTTTGTATTCGATATTCGGTATCACTTAATTTTATAATATCTACTCTGACATCTGAACTAACTCCATTTGTTTTTTTTCCATTTACTAAGTACTTCATTGTATTGCCGAAGTTAAGAAGGCATTGTACCTTCGTCGCACTTTTATTA
>CAJWKU010000036.1 GCA_913043005.1 uncultured Cryomorphaceae bacterium | reverse complement strand
GCTTTTTAACATAAATAATTTAAATCCCTTGGATTATAAAAGATCGTATGTATCTTCTTGGAACTAAATATGCTTGATAAATTTTATAACCCTAAGATACTTGAGGAAAAATATTATAAGAATTGGGAAGACTCAGGCGCATTTTCTGCTGATCTGAATTCTGATTCTGAACCGTACACCATAATGATGCCTCCGCCAAATGTTACCGGAAGCCTCCATATGGGACACGGTTTGACTTTCACACTTCAGGATCTACTTATCCGGTTCTTTAGAAAAAAGGGTCGGGATTGCCTTTGGCAACCTGGTATGGACCATGCCGGTATAGCTACACAAATGGTAGTTGAAAGGCAGTTAGGTGAAAACAATATAGATCGCAGAGAATTAGGAAGAGAAGAATTCCTCAAGAAGGTTTGGAATTGGAAAGCCGAATCCGGTGGGACCATCATGAAGCAATTGCGTGCACTTGGTGCATCAGCGGATTGGGAACGCGAACGCTTTACTATGGACGAAGGTCTATCACAGGCCGTTACCAAGGTATTTGTACAATTGTATAACGATGGTTTGATTTATAGGGATAAGCGTCTCGTTAATTGGGATCCAAAGTTGTTAACAGCAATCTCAGATCTCGAAGTCCAGCAAGTTGAGGTTAACGGAAAACTGTGGCATTTTAATTACCCAATAAAGGGGCAAAAAAATTGCTCAATCACGGTTGCAACAACGAGACCTGAGACGATGTTGGGCGATACTGCGGTTGCTGTAAACCCTAATGATATTAGGTATAAAGATTTAATCGGAAGTATAGTAGTTTTACCTATTGTAGGTAGAGAGATCCCTATAATTGCTGACGATTATAGCGATATGGAAAAAGGTAGCGGGGCAGTGAAAATCACACCCGCTCATGATTTCAACGATTTTGATGTTGGCCGTAGGCATAATTTAGAGGCCATAAATATATTTGATCAGCATGCGAAGTTAAACGAAAATGTACCGAGCGATTATCGAGGACTTAGTCGTTACGAAGCTCGGGAAAAAATTATTCTAACAATGGAGAATTTAGGGCTATTGTCGAAAGTTGAACCTAATGTTCATTTTGTTCCTCACGGTGATCGATCTAACGTTCCATTGGAGCCTTGGTTGACGGATCAATGGTATTGTGATGCAAAAACTTTAGCTGAGCCCGCCATTCAGGCAGTAAAAGAAGGTAAGACACAATTTGTTCCTCGAAATTGGGAAAATACATACTTTGAATGGATGAACAATATTCAACCATGGTGTATTTCAAGACAGCTATGGTGGGGGCATCAAATTCCAGCATGGTTTGGACCAGACGGAGAAATATTTGTTTCTGAAACCGAAAAAGAAGCGTATCAGCAGGCGTTATCGCATTATGGTAAAGAGGTCTCTCTGATAAGAGACGAAGATGTTCTTGATACTTGGTTTTCAAGTGCTTTGTGGCCCTTCTCGACTATCGGTTGGCCAGAGAAGTCGGAGGAATTAAAACGGTATTACCCGGGGAATGTTCTAGTTACTGGTTTTGATATCATTTTTTTCTGGGTAGCTAGAATGATGATGATGGGACTTCATTTTATGAAAGATGTCCCATTTCAAACCGTTTACATTCATGCATTAGTGCGGGATGAAAAAGGTCAAAAAATGTCCAAATCTAAAGGTAATGTTTTAGACCCGCTGGAGCTTATAGAACGATATGGAACTGATGCCTTGAGGTTTACACTAACATCTATGGCCGCCCAAGGACGGGATTTAAAGTTATCCGAATCAAGAATTGAAGGATACAGAAATTTTGCGACGAAACTATGGAATGCGTCGAGATACACAGAATTAAATGATTGCAGGTATAATCCCGAATTTGATCCAAACAATTGTAAGTTAGCAATAAATAACTGGATTATTTTTGAGCTTAAAAATGCTGTCAGCAAAGTTGAAAGTAGTATCCAAAATTATCGATTTAGCGACGCCGCCAATGCGATATATAATTTTTCATGGGCAACCTTCTGTGACTGGTATATTGAGTTCACAAAACCAATTCTCGCCGGTAATGATACTGATTTGGTTAACGAAACCAAGGCAACCACAATGTGGGTCTTGAAGGGTATTTTGAATTCACTTAATCCAATTATGCCCTACATAACAGAGGAATTGTGGGACCGACTAGGTTTTGGAACATTATTAATTAAAGAGGCTTGGACGCCTTTTAATGATGTTGAGCCGGATGTTCTTGCTGCTAAAGAAATAGAATGGGTTGTTAGTCTTGTAAGTGAAATTAGATCGCTCCGTGCAGAAACCAGCGTTCCAAGTAAATCAAAAACCAATTTGGTTTTAAAAGATGTCGAAAACAATCATCAACACTATTTAACCAACAATAATAATATAATTTGTAAATTAGCCAATCTTGACGAGATTGTTGTAATAACGGGTCCTTTGCCAACCGAAACAATTCAAGGGGTTATTGAGGGTGTTAGCTTCGGTTTATCTATTGTGAGTGAAATTGATGTTGAAAAGGAACGTGTTCGATTAGAAAGAGAGTTGAAGAAAGTGTCGGAAGACATTGAAAGTATTAGTAAAAAACTTGCCAATGAAAAGTTTCTTCAAAAAGCACCCGAAAAGGTTATTTCAGAAAACCGAAATCGCCTATCAAATGCAGAGGATAAAAAGTCTAAGTTAAGGATGGCTAAGTCTAGATTAAATACCATTGATATTTAACATTTTTTTTAATTTGGTTTATTGTTTTTCATTCCATAGCCCAAGACCATGTTTCCTAGCATAAAACTCTGCTGCTTTTAAAAAGCGTTCCTTTGAGATAGGAACAGCCCATCCTGCTCTTGCGATAATAATAGCCAGATCATGACCCTGGATATTACATTTAACTGTTGCTGCTCTTTTTATTTTACATGTAAGTTTGGTGTTATGGATAGTTTGGGATAGGAACCGTTTTGCTGCTGCGCCACAAAGCCAGGGTAAGGATCCTTTTTTGCATTTCTGGCGGGAGTTAGGTGCTTTAATGCCTTCCAATTTATAAATAACGCCATTTAATGAAATAGTGTCTCCACTAATTACATTGAATATTCCTTCAATTATTTTTGGGTTGGACCGCGATGAATTTGTAAAACAAATTGATGTCAATATTAGAATAAAAAGAGTTATAATAAACCGGTGTGCAAGTGAAGTTGACATTTTCGAATTTTCAGAGTTTTCAAAAAGTGATTAATACTAATTCAACAAAACCTTTAGAAGAAAAAAGTAACCGTAATGCAAGTAGCTTTCGTTTTGAAGCCTTAGGTTTTACAATCATATTCATTATTGGATTGTTAGTTTTACCCTTTTTTTATGATGCTGTGTTGTTCAACGGTATCTGGACAACTGTATGTTCAATTATTCTTGACTGAGAGGAGTGGTGATCTTTTTATTCGAAAACTGCTACTTACTGGTTCAACTTGTTTAGAAAGAAGGGGCTTTTAATTGATTTCGATTAAAATTGGGGTATGGTCAGAAGCCTTTGGTCTGCCGCGAGGTTTGGGATCAATTCTGCAATCGATACATATGTCTGCCGCTTGGGGTGATAGTAAAAAATGATCTATTCGGATACCATAATCATTTTGCCAAGCCCCTCCTTGATAATCCCAAAATGTAAACTGATTTGGCTCTGGATGAAAAATTCGGAGTGCGTCAGTATAACCGAGATTTAAAAGCTCTCTAAATTGTCTCCTGGAATCCGGCTGACATAAAGCATCATTAACCCACAGGGTAGGATCATGTACATCGTTATCAGTTGGTATGATATTAAAATCCCCGGCAAGAATGACTGCTTTCTCCTGTTTGAGTAGGGCCTTTGCATGAGTATTTAATTTTTTCATCCAGTCTAACTTATAAGAAAATTTTTCAGTATTGATTGGGTTTCCATTTGGTAAATAGATGTTGCCAAAAACTACACCATTTATTTCGGCCTGGAGATATCTTCGTTGGAGATCTTCATCATATCCAGGAAGATTATATATAACGTTGTGTGGTTCAGAATAAGATAATATAGCAACACCATTATAGGACTTTTGCCCGTTTACTAATACTTTATACCCTAAACTATTAAAATCCTCTTGGGGAAACTCCTGATCAACACACTTTATTTCCTGCAATAAAAGGACATCAACAGGATTATCAGTTAGCCAATGTAAAATATTTGGAAGCCTAGCTCGGACTGAATTTACGTTCCAAGTTGCCACTTTCATTTTATTCTTTCCAGAAGTTGATCAAATAGAAAAAGAAGTGCCACACCCGCAGGAAGAAGATGCATTGGGATTTGTTACTTGAAAGTAAGACCCGATGAGCTCCTCAACGTAGTCTAATGTGCCTCCATGAACTAATTCTAGAGAAACTTCGTCTACTACCACCTCAATACCATTTTTCTCAAAGACAAGGTCATCATCATTTTTTTGAGTGTCAAATTTAAACGTATATTGAAAACCAGAACATCCGCCGCCTTCTACAGCTACACGCATAAAGGTATTTTGGGGCTCGCCCTCGTCAATTAATAATTTGCTTATCTTGATTGCGGCTGTTTCGGTAAGACCAAAAGGTGCAATCTCTATATTTTTACCTTCAAGCGAGCTTTCCAGCATAGAATACTCCTGATTATATATTTTGTTTTATCTATA
>CAJWKU010000035.1 GCA_913043005.1 uncultured Cryomorphaceae bacterium | reverse complement strand
TGATTATTATTTTTGATTCTATTTTATTTGCATAAAACATAGCCATGGTCATGTGGTCTATTGCATCAAGGACAAATGTGTGTTCAATTTTTAAATAATTTTTAAAATATTTTTTTTTTAAACTACCATTAGCAATCTCTTTAACAAATTTGTGATTCATCATTTTTCCCCACTCATCTTCGTTTGAGTGAATCAATCTGTCTAAGTAGTTATCTTTATATAACATTATTTTAAAAAATAAAATTATGAAAAAAATATTATTAGTCGGGGAATCCTGGGTTTCTAATGCCACACATTACAAAGGTTGGGATCAATTTTCAAGTACTACTTTTCATTTAGGAGCTGAGAAATTAATAGAATCTATAGATTCTTCTCAATTCCAAATTGAATATATGACTTCTCACGAAGCTTCAGAAAAATTTCCTTGTAAAATGTCAGATCTGCAAAAATACTCATCTATAATTCTTAGTGATATTGGAAGTAACACTATACTTTTACATCCAAAAGTATGGATTGAAGGAGAAACATATGTAAATAGACTTAAATTGATAAAAGATTATGTGAATTTAGGGGGCTCGTTTTTAATGGTTGGAGGTTATCTTAGTTTCCAAGGGATAAATGGATCTGCTAGATACAAAGGCACGGCCATAGAAGAAATATTACCGATAGATATACATCCATATGATGATAGGATAGAAGTTCCAGAAGGTTTTAATGTGACAATTAAAAATGAAGATCACGAAATTTTAAACGGATTATCCGGAATCTGGCCTCCACTATTAGGTTTAAATGAAGTTGTTCCTTCAAAGGAAAGCCAAACTATTATTTCTACACCTGAATCATTCGGATCTCACCCATTACTAGTTGTTGGGAGTTACGGTTCTGGAAAAACAATGGCTTGGACATCTGATATAGGTCCTCATTGGGTTTCAAAAGAATTTTTATCATGGAAAGGATACTCTATTTTGTGGAACCAGATACTTGCATGGTTAGTTGGGGAAAATTATTAAATAGGGGAAAAAAGTTACAAATATAAATTTAATTTAAGATTTTTCTAGGCTTTTTTGACGAGAAATCTCTCTTTAATAAAGGAATAGTAGAAGAAAAATTAATCTTTACAAGTATTTTTCCTATCATAAATATATTTTAGGCCAGCGGGTTGTGCCTTTATAACTCCCGCATTATCATTTTTACTCCTTTGTTAGAAGAGGGATTGACGGCGTCTTCTCTCTTCTAACAGAATTTCTTTATTACCTAATCTGAAATTATGAGCAAGTTTAAAAACTGAATTTTATTCTTAGAGTTAATATTAAACCAACACTTACCAAAACTATCCCAAAAGCTTTTAATACTACTATTCGAGGATAACGATATTCTCAACTAATCGATTTAGGTTCTATATAGGTGTCTATCAGTCCTGATATTCAGTACTATTCAGTAAAAATAAAAATATTAATTGAAAGCAAGCTCAAGAAATTGGGTAATAAATCTGCTTTTTAGCATTCAGCATTCTTGAACAAAGATTTTGGCAACTCTTTCAGTGTAGAACATCCCAACTGTCCCATTGTTGTCAACAATTCTTCTTTGAGAATCTTCATCACGTGATCTCCTCCTTGCTCGTCAAGCGCTCCCACTGCAAAAAGGAAAGGACGCCCCATAAGAACAAAATCAGCTCCCAAGGCTAACATTCGAGCTATATCGAGACCACAGCGGATTCCACCATCAGCGATTAGGTTCGCCTCAGATCCAACTGCAGACCGGATTCTAGGTAATACTGATACAGCCGAAGGCGTGGCATCGAGTTGACGTCCACCATGATTTGAAATGACCAGGGCATCAGCTCCCAAATCTAGGTAAGACATAGCCTCATCGGGATCAAGAACTCCCTTAACAATCAATTTCCCAGGCCACATGGCTCGAATATCTTCAAAGACTGAGGGGGTAATATGCAACCCCATCCGCTCTTCAATAAATTTGCCAGAATCTTTAATAGATTGTGTGATGTTCATGCCTACACCAATGTGGGAAAAGTCGTTCTGTTGATAAGGCAATATATTAACAAATTGTGGTACACCTGTCCTCAGCATCCCCAGCGACCAGTGTGGATGTGTTATCATTTGCCAGAGTGTTTTTATGTCAAAAAATTTTGGTGGGACCGAAATACCATTTCGAATATCGTGATTACGACGAATTTTTCGAGGTACATCAACTGTAACCATAATCGTTTCGTAACCGGCTTCTTCGCATCTTCGCAATAAGTCTTTTCGAGTCTCAGGATCCTGTGGTGTGTATAGTTGAAACCAAGCCTTATCGCACGCAATTTGACCAATATTTTCTATACTGTCTGTTGCTACGGTACTTAAAGTGTATGGGATATTGTGGGTCTTTGCAGATTTTGCCAGGATAGACTCTGACTTTGGCCAGATCAATCCGGATAAACCAATTGGAGCTACTCCAAATGGTGCGTCGTATTCGTATCCCATCAGTTTGCAGCTAATGTTTGGCCTCTCAGCGTCCGCGAGGTAGCGTGGCATCAACTCAACATCGTTTAAATCTTTCCGATTTTTTTCTACGGCAATACCTTGCCCGATGCCATAAATCAGATAATCTCGCATAAATTCAGGAATACGTCGCATTGCCTCCGCTTCCATATAATCAACACAAGGAAAATGTTTTTCAATATCCATATTTGTTTGCTTCAAAGTTTAATTGTGTAAAATTTGTTATATCAATACGCCACTGAAATGCGGAAGCTATTTATCTGAGTTGCCGTTTTTTGATTGGTAACTGACGATATTTAAGAAGATTTCCTTAGAATTCTCCCATACTGTCAAAAAGTTAAAAAAAGTGCTTATGAATTGTAAGAATTTTTAAATATTAACGTCAATATATACTAGTCTGCACGGGAGATCTATTATTAAAGTTCAAGAAAACTAATCACAAAGGAGGATAAGGTAACAATTACAGATCCACACTTTGCCAGAGAAACAAACCGTGCGTCTCAGTGAAGATCTATGAAGATACTGATATAATTACCCTTGTTTATGGCAGTCTGTCCCTGTATACTGGCTGTCACAGTTTGCGGTACTGAGGGTCGCACGTTCGAATCGTGCCGGGTGCGCCAATCTTACCAACGTATTGGTCAATTCTAAATTTTAAAAAATCTTCATTTAAGCCATGGTATTCAGTACTATTTGGTAACTTATTGGTATAAGTCCCAAGATAAGTCAAGATAATGGAGATATTACCTAATTGTATTTAATAGTCCTGCCTGAATGGCCTTTCAAGAGTCAGCATCTTTACAAACCGGCAGGTTGATGATATAAATAAAATAATGATGCATATAAGAATTCTAACTTAACAGATTTCATAATTTTAGAACCAAGGAGAAAACATGATTCGGAACGACCACGCCTTCACTTTTGATCGAGTGATGCGCTTGGCTCTGTTTGCCGGACTCGCCTGGGGCCTGGTGCTCCTTCTGGATTATCTCTCCGACGTGCTCCTGCCGTTTGTCACTGCACTTGTTGTGGCCTACTTCCTTGACCCAGTCACAAATAGAGTTCAGAAGCTCATCAAGCCTCGTGTTCTAGCTGCACTCTTTACACTGTTCTCCATTACACTGGTTGTCTTTCTTGTTGTCAGGTACATGGTCCCAATGGTCGGCAACGAACTGACAGATATGGGGCGTACCGTATCCAAAATGGCCGGCGATACCAAGTTGGCACAAGCTGCCAAAGAGCATTTGCCCGAAAATGTATGGGAGGAGGTTAACGAGATTCTAAAACGCGATGATGTCAAACGATACCTTACAAGTGACGGGATGTTACAGATGGGCAAGGACACGGCTAAAAAACTTTTACCTGGCGTCTGGGGCGTTCTTTCGGGAGCGGCCAATGTGCTTACGTTCATGACCGGCCTTCTAGTAATCATGCTCTATGTGGTCTTCCTACTTATCGATTACGATAACATATCAGCACGTTGGCGTAATTATATTCCCCCAAGCATGCGTGATGATGTATCCGGATTCTTGGGGGAATTCATTAAGGCGAATAACCGTTATTTCCGTTCACAGGCACTGGTGGCCAGTTTTGTGGCTGTGCTTTTCTCGATCGGCTTTTCGATCATCGGCCTACCGCTCGCTATTCTCATGGGTATATTTATCGGACTTCTGAATATGGTACCCTATCTTCAGATCGTGGGCACTATCCCCTGCCTACTTCTGGCTGGGCTGAAGGCGCTGGAGCAAGGTGAAAGTTTTCTCGGTTCACTGGGTCTTGTCCTATTCGTTTTCGGCGTGGTGCAACTCATTCAGGAAACCTTGTTGGTGCCACGAATCCAAGGCAAAGCCATGGGACTTTCACCATCAATAATCTTGTTGTCTCTTTCAGTCTGGGGTAAGCTACTAGGCTTTCTCGGTCTTATTCTAGCTTTGCCACTCACCTGCCTTGGCCTGACATATTATCGCCGTTATATCTTGAAATATGATCAGCCCTGAAATTGTGCTCATAATTAACGACTTATTTAGGACTGCATGAGCGGTATTTGAGCTAATTTTGTTCCAAATGTACAATCAATACGACTGCCTTAAAGTCCATAACCTGATTCATTGCACTAATTTGGATATTGAATGGGAATCCTCAACAGTAACTTCTATTAATTCAGATGCAAGATTTTTTAACAATAGACGCTCTATCAAAATATTATGCAAATGGGTTTGAAGCTTTAAAGTCTATAAACCTACGGGTAAAAGAGTCTGAAATTTTGGCACTCTTAGGGCCAAATGG
>CAJWKU010000034.1 GCA_913043005.1 uncultured Cryomorphaceae bacterium | reverse complement strand
GAACCGCCGACCTACTGATTACGAATCAGTTGCTCTACCCCTGAGCTACGCTGGCTTGGATCTTTTTAGAGTTGAAAAGATGCACTTTACACGGTCTATCGAGTATAAATCAACCGCTTAGTTCCTTAATCAGCGAACCCCTTAATAATTTATTGACTACTGAAATGTAATTCGTGTATTATTTGTCTGGTATTTTTTAAAGCACAACTTAGATTCTAAAAATTATTGCATTTCACCTTCAAGGTTTAGCAGGAATACGAAAAAAATGATTAAACCATCGTGGACTTTTTTGACAAATCATTCCCATGTTTTGTTGTCCCTATCCCAAAATCCGTATAAACGTATTCGAGATATAGCTAATGAGGTTGGAATCACGGAACGTGCAGTTCAGCGAATTATCGTTGAGCTTGAAGCTGATGGGTATTTGAAACACATTCGTGATGGAAGGAGGAATGTTTACAAAATTATCAGTCGCAAATCTCTGCGGCATACTGTTGAGAAACATCGACAAGTGTATGACCTTATCAATTTAATTAAAACATGATTTGAATCAAGTCATAGTGATCGTATATGACCATCGACGATGAAGTTTGAAACAAAAATATTTAACAAATACTTAAAAACTAGGTGCTAGAACCAAGTCTTATATATGGATACTAATTCAACGAAAAGTTTTTCCCCAGAAGATCGTGACCAAGTTAGGCAACTGGCATTAGATGCTCGTGAGCCAACCACACTTTTTTGGCCCATGCGATCTATGGTTACGCAGAATCCCCGACATGAATTAGAATGCCTGCATTTTGACCAAGCTGTTCGAAAGCGATGTCTTAGGTTCTTAACTTAATCGGGCAAGGAAACTCACTAATTCATGACAATTCCAATTCTTATTCTCCTTTTTCCTCTTTTGGCTAGTATTTTTATCCGAGTCTTTGGCAACCGCGTGTTGTCTCATGTCGCAAAGGTAGGAGTTATAGCGACCACGATTTCTTTCTTCCTTGCTGTTTGGGTCCTCTATCATGTGAGCGTTGAAGGCGCCGTTCATATTATGTTATGGCCGCCAAATTCTGAGAGTTCTTCCATATTCAAGATAGGTATGTTGGTAGACCGTCTTGCCGCCGTCATGATGGTGTTGATCACAAGTGTCAGCATAGTTATTCATGTTTATTCAATTCGATACTTGGAAGGCGACCCTGGATATGCTCGCTTTTTCGCGCTGTTGAGCTTTATGACTTTTGTCATCCTTTCTCTCGTTTCCAGTCCGAACTTGTTTATGCTTTTTGTATTTTGGCAATTATTAAGTTTGGCGCTTTACTTAATTTTGGCATTTAATTTTCCTAATCGTCCGGCATGCAGGAATGCTTTTAAAACTTTTTTTGCCCATCGAGTTGGTGATGCGAGCTTTCTTTGCGGAATTTTTCTTGCCTATAAATATTTCGGTACTTTAGAGTTTAATGAGCTTTTTAGATTAGCGACAGAACAGCCTCAAATGATTTCACTTTTCTCTGGAGGATTTAACGTCAGCGCTGTTACTGCAATCGCGCTATTAGTTTTTGTTGGTGCAATAGCCAAATCCTCTCAATTTCCGCTGCACGTATGGTTACCCGATACCATGGATTCACCAACTCCTGTATCAGCTCTAATGCATGCAGGAATTGTTAATGCAGGGGGTTTTCTTTTGAATCGCCTGGCTCCCTTCTATGGGCTTACACCAAACACTCTACATATTGTTTTTGTGGTTGGTCTTCTGACGGTTGTTATGGGAGCTTCCATGATGTTAGCGCAAAATGATATCAAGAAGACCTTGGGGTTTTCCACCATGGCACAAATGGGTTACATGATTATGGAATGCGGGCTTGGTGCATTTGCGCTCGCTATTTTTCATTTAATCGCGCATGGGCTTTTTAAAGCGTCATTGTTCCTGCATTCAGGGCAAGGTATCCATACATCGCGTGAAGAGCCTGAATTCCCTGACCCATCTGCGCATGAGGTAAAAATATCTTTCGATCAATTAAGCTTTTTCACGGGTTTAATTATCACGTTAGTTTTACCACTAATTATTTTAATGGTTGCGCATGATATGTTGAATATCCCACTACAGAATGCGCATGGGGCCGTAATTTTACTCTTTTTTGCTTGGGTGACAACTTCTCAAGTCATGTTTAGTTTGTTTCGGTTTCATGCGGTGGCCTCCTGGAAAATTTCTAGCGCAATGATTGTTTCACTGTTTTTTATTGGTTTTACCTACCTTTGGGCCGCAGAAGCTTTTACACACTTTCTTTATCCTGGGGCAGGTGTAGCGGATGGTTTCTTTATAGCCGCAGCACTCAATCCAATTGTTTTTGATTTGCTTGTTTTATTGGCAACCTTGCTTATTCTCATTAGCTGGATTTATGTTTATGCCGATTCCAAAGGGCAAAAAATATTTATTGTCCAATGGATCAATTCAATTAAAAAACGACTTTATATGTTGTTGATCAACCGATTCTATATTGACTTGAGTTATGAACGGTGGAGCAGGAACATTTTACGATTAGCTCAAAAATTAGGTCATGGTTTTTAAAAAATGAAGAAAGATTATGCATTTTAATAATATTCCATTTATTCTCTCTTTGGTTCCACTCATTTTTGGGGCGATATGGACGTTTTCCAATGGCTCTTCCACTATCCGTAAAAGTGTGGGGTTGACTGTAATTGGGGCTCTTGCAGGTGGGTTGATCTATATTCGGTTCGCCATTGAAACTGAACCATCAATCCTATTTTTAGCAAGTGCCGTTCTTCTCTCAGGTTTTTGCTCCCTTCTCTGCCAAGAAGATTCGCAAGAAGCTTCTCCTATCTATGCTTCAGTCATGATAGTTCTCGGGTTTGGCTTTGGGGTTCTTCTAAATGAGGCAATTGTGGGTCGGATTTTTCTTTGTGGACTATTAGGTTACGTCGCATACTCTCTAAATCAAGAACAACAAAAGACATTTCGCACGAAAATAATATTACTTCATATAGTGTTTGCAATCACCTTCGCCTTAAGTTCCGTATTCATGGGAGAAACTTCTCAAATGCTTGCCGGCTTGTTCCTGGCTTTGACTTTCTTACCACTGGCGCCTTTTCACCTCCCGTTTGTTAGAACAATTAAAGATGCTAAAGGAACTCTCTCAAGTTTTTGGATTGTTGTTTGGCTAATGATCGGACTTGGTGAATTAAAAACCATTTACTCCTTTTTAACTGCTGAAATACTTTTTGTTTTAAGCCTCTTAGCTATACTCAGTGCGATTTATGCCTCATTAGCGTCATTAGGTCAAAAGGTTAATAGTTTGTTCGTTGCTTCAGCGACCTTAGCCCATTCGTCTCTTATTTGGGGGCTTCTCCAAGTCTTTACGAGTTTTCCAAAGTGGGGAATTCCATTTGGTATAACTTTGGCGCTGGTGATGGGCGGTATTGCTCTTGCCTTTTCCTTTGTTCAAATGCGTTATGGTTGGAAAACCATTGGAAATCTTCCAGGACTCCTCTCGACGATGCCTCGATTAGGAGTAGTAATAGTTCTCCTTGTGAGTTTCGCCCTATTTCTACCTTTATTTCCAGCCTATTCAGGTTTGGGGCTCATGCCCACCATTGAAACTCAAGATGTAGGTATCGTCATGATTTCACTCCTATTTTCTGTGGTTTGGTTGGGAGGGGGTTGGTATTTTATAAAAATGCTTCATCAAACAGCCTTTGGAGAGGCACGCACGGATGTTCCGTATTTCGATTTAGGGCCTAAAGAAGTTTTTTCAATATCAGTATTAATATTAGCCGCGGCTTATAGTGGAATAATTTTATAATGGATCAGTTAGTTTCAACCTATCAAGAGGAAAACGAAACCAAAATATGAATACGCTCGAAGATAAAAAAAGCGTTATGCCAAGTGAATCAGAGCGAGCAGAATTAAATTCGCTTGTCAATCTGGCGTGCGAACCGGTATCGCATTTTTGGCCGATGAAAACGTTTATTCATCACAATCCACTTCATGGATTGGAACATTTCCCTTTTGAAAAAGCCATAAATGAGGCAGAACGGTTTTTAAGAGGTCGGGGTTATCTTCCTAATAGTGAGTACCGTAAGTACTTTAAGGAAGGTCGGATCACTGAAGAAAGCATTGATAAAGCTTTAAAAGATGTTGCGCAGGAAGAAAAAGTCGCCCTTGGCAACCAAGAACTGTCTCATCGAGAAGTTTTGAAGGCTATTCTAATTCACGGTACTGGAGAGGTTGCCCTAGATGTTTGTTCCGCGGTTCTAAAGTCCTCCCACCCCCAAGCAGAAATAAAAAACATCTTTGAGAAAATTCAGACACTATCAAACAATAAAGATCTAAATGAATTTTTAAGTGGGCATGCAAAGAGAGACGAAAAAGATTTGGCAACTCAATACACTCTTGCAGAATGGTTCGACCAAACCTTTGAGGCGGATGTTCAAGACCAGATTAATAGACAAATTATAAAATATGTAGGAGGTTTTCTCGATGAAGGACATGCTCCTTGGGGTATGCCTATGAGAGAAAAAAATCTATACGCAGTTTGGAAGGAATTATCTTTAGAAGATGATTCGGGTACCATACTTGGAATCCAAGACTGGAAAAGCAAAATTCTTAATCTACCGGATCAACCTGAAGATTCTGTACTTGAAAGTTTATCCTGTTTGGGCATTCCAAAAAATTTATGGGAAGGTTATTTTTCCTTGCAGTTGGCCCAGTTGGCTGGTTGGACGGGGTTCATTAAATGGCGTGCTGAACAAACGAATTATGATTGGCAAAATGCTTTTCCTGCTGACCTCATCCAATATATGGCTATCCGGCTTTTTTATGAACGTGAATTGTTAAGTCAGGCATGCCAAGAAGAATTAAAAATTTCTGGTTCTTATGATTCGATAATCGAATGTTTAAAGAATCACCCCATCGGTTACGGACTTTACAAAGAGTTCCGATCGGGAGGGTTACCAGATGAAGTGATTGATCATCTAAATATATCCTCGTTTACTAAGAGCCCTCT
>CAJWKU010000033.1 GCA_913043005.1 uncultured Cryomorphaceae bacterium | reverse complement strand
AGCCATAAAAGAAAATATTTTTTACATCTTATCTCACCCAGCATGGGATGATTCTCTAAGGTCTCACTTTGAAAACATACTCTCTAGAAAAGAAATTAATAAAACTTCAGAAGAGGAAATGGCTAAGTTTTTTCAGCCCAGAGAAGACGGGGAAAAGTATTAATAACATAGGAGTGGGGCGGTGCTAATCGAAGTAAACAACTGCCGTTTATACGTTGACGTTGTTGGTTCTGGTTTAGTCGCTGAAAGCACGCAGATGGTAGAGAGGCCCGTGGTTTTTGTCTTGCATGGCGGACCGGGTGGAGATCATACTTTTGTAAAACCTCATTTCAACCCTCTAGCTGATGTTGCTCAACTTGTGTATTACGATCATCGTGGTCAAGGTCGAAGTGATGCAGATAAATCAGAAAATTGGAATCTTGATCAGTGGGCAGATGATCTTCGAGGCTTAATTGATATACTAGGCATCCAACAACCTATTGTATTAGGTCTATCATTTGGAGGTTTTGTCGCACAGAACTACGCCATTAGGCATCCTGACCGACTGCACAAACTTATACTGGCCAGTACTGCTGCTCGTATCTTGCCCGAAAGAATATTCAATGCTTTTGAACGGTTTGGAGGGAGCAAGGCACGCCGAGCTGCTGAGGAATTTTGGGGTGGTCCAACAGAAGAGAATACTGCAAATTATATTCGTGAATGTGCGCCTTTTTATACACGCATTGATCGTGATGAAGAAGAAGATCAGAGGATGATCTGGACACCAGCAGTGGCCGATCATTTTTCAAAACCTGGTGGCGAAAATTGGACTTTTGACTTCCGCGATCAATTGAAAACTATTTCTTGTCCGACACTTATAACTGCAGGTGATATTGATCCAGTTACTACAATAGAGGCGGCTGAAGAAATGGCAGCGCATATTCCTGAATCGGTGAAACAATTCGAAGTTTTTGAAAACTGTGGTCACGGTGTTCATAGAGACGATCCGCATGCATTTGAAGTTATGAAAGCATTTTTAACTAATTGAAGATTCAAATTAAAGGGAGAGATAATGGTTATTTTTATCTAAGAAATGAATAACTTTAAGACCCCTGCATCCTGGGAAGTCAGTCACCTAAAATCCAATAATGACTGGGTTTTTACGATTACTAACGCTGAGAAGAAGAAACTTGGTGCTTCAATTAAATCCCTGTACGAAGAAGATAAAAGTTTATTTGACTATTCCCCCGATGAATTTGATTTTGGTTCCAGCTGGGATACCATTGCAAATGCCTTAAACCAAGCCCTTCATGGAAAAGGCCTTGCTATCGTTAAAGGTTTGCCTCGTGAGGATCTGAGTCATGAAGAATTTAGACTTTTGAGTTGGGCCATTGGTCTTAGAGCGGGAGTGGCTCGTCCCCAAGGATTAAATTCACAATATATTTCTGCCGTGCGGGATATTGGAACAAATTATCGGGCAGCAAACGGACGAGGTTATTCATCAAACGCAAAACTAGATTTTCATGTGGATGTAGCAGATTTAACAACTCTAACAAGCTACAACAAGGCAAAATCAGGTGGTCAAAGTATGATATCAAGTGGCATAACGGCTCAAAATTACCTAATTAAAGAGCGTCCTGATTTAGCAGAAATAGCTTATCAATATTTTTATTTTAGTCGTCAAAATGAGCAATCTTCTGACGAAACTCCTTTTTATGGATTACCTTTATTTGAAGAAGAGAATGGGAGTTTATTCTGTAATTGGAATCGTAATAGAGTTCAATCTGCACAAAATCTTGAAGGAGTACCAAAACTTTCCGCAGCCCAAAGAGAAGCAATGGATGTCTTAGATGAAATTCTCAGACGACCTGAGTTAATGTATACGATGTATCTTGAACCTGGCGATATGCAAATTCTAAATAACTACAAAATGTTTCATTCAAGGACAAGTTATACGGATTTTAAAAGCGAATCTCAAAAACGTTGTCTTTATAGGTTATGGTTGGCACCACCAGATTCCATAAAGCTACCTGAAAGTTGGAGGGACTTTTATCGATCGGTAGAACCAGCAGCTGTTAGGGGCGGGATTCGTGGGCAATCATACGATAAACAGTGTGCAGATTTTGATAAAAAACATGCCGAGTTTTTGAATATGAAAATTGATACCTGAACTTACAAAGGCTAAGAAAAAAATAATTTAAGGAGATAAATCTATGATTGAAAATTTTTTACAGTATGGGCAATGGTTCATTTTATTACTTAGTGTCATGAGTTTGTATTTGGTTAGCTCTGTAAAACATGAAACAAGATTAAATGGCTACATCCTTACCGGTGTCAGCAGATTTTCTGGAGCAGCAGTCTTTATTTTTGTAGATTTATACGCCTTCGTTATAGCCAACTTGATACAAACTTATATTGCTTTAAGGGGGTATTACAAAAACAAAAAAGCAGGTAACGGTAATTAATACAAAGAAGAATTGGGAAGGGCAGAGTCATCGCCCATGAGGTAAACTAGACAAATATGAGACCAAGTATTTCAATAATTGTTCCAACATATAATTGTTCAGATAATTTAAAAAAATTACTGCAATCTATTTTCGCTCAATCTTTGCAACCAGATGAAATAATTATTGTCGATTCAAGTATTGATCGATCTATTGAAGATTTAATAACATCAATAACATCAGAAATTCCTTTGATCTATAAAAGAAGTGTTAAAAAATATCCTGGAGAAAAAAGAAATGAAGGTGCTTCCATAGCATCTCATGAGTGGTTGGCATTCTTAGATGTTGGAACCATCCCTAGAAAAAATTGGCTAAAAAATAACATGACTCTAGCTATTGATGAGAAATATGATGTGGTGTTTGGGCATACAAAATATAGAGCATTAAATAACTTCCAAATGCTTTTAAGAGCAGCTACTTATGGAAGTTTGGGACATGAAACAACGCCGGGTACTTTGGTTCAGATAGAAAATTTTCTAAGATCAGGAGGCTTCATAGAGGGTATAAGAGCTGGTGATGATCAAGAATGGAGACTTCAGCTTCGAGATGTTTGCAAGAAACTTACCATCCCAGAAGATATAACTTTAGATTACTCGAGTTTACCCAACAGTCTCATTGCATTACAAAAGAAATATTTTATATATTACATGCATAGTGCCAAGATCAGAGCTCAAAGAAATGTTAGAGATATTTATCTTAGCGTTTTACTAATCTTTTTTAGTTTAGTTATCACTCAGTGGAATTACCTTGGTGGTTGGGGTACTAACCCACTATTTATTTCTAACATTACAAAAATCTATGCCCTCTCTTTAGTGATCTCGTTATTATTTTATATAGTATTTATGCGTCTCTTTAAACCACCGAATCAATTTAATATATTGAACTGGTTTGCAAAAGTTTTTTTATTTTTTATATTATTATTCACCGTTTATTCTTGGAATTTTTATGTAGTTGATTGGGAAGAAGATTCAATTTTATTTATACCACACATAACCAAGATATATGTTGGTCTAATTTTCGCTACTTCTTTTTTATACAGAGGGATACTCCTGCCATTAAAACTTGGAATAAAGGGAAATTTTATTTTTCCAAAAAATTGGATTATTATTGGGTTGATGGGTCTATCTTTTGATTTAATTAAGTCGCCTGGTATATTTCTGGGAATTTTATTATCACCTTTTCAAAAGAATTTAAGTAAAAATTGATGGAATGTAACGTTTTATTTATAGAATGATGCTTGAGAACTATTTTAATTAAAAATTTTTATGGAAAGAATACTAATAACGGGAGGATCTGGGTTTTTAGGAAGAGAACTTGCCTTAAAGTTAAAAAATAATTACGAAGTTATTCTTGGCTCTCGGAATAATGGATTAAACCAAGAAGCAGAGCAATATACTGGCTGTAAAAGCATTCCACTGGATGTTTCTAATATTTATTCAGTCCAAGATGCCTTTAATTCCTGGAAACCAAATATTGTTATTCATGCCGGTGCTACTAAATATGTAAATATATCTGAAGAGCAGCCTCTTGAGTGTATTGATGTTAATGTTCTTGGCTCTCAAAATATTGCTAGAGCTTCTATTGAGAAAGGAGTTGAGACTGTCATCGGAATTTCTACAGATAAAGCAGCTCCTCCAGTCCCTCATATTTACGGCAGCTCAAAAGCTTTGATGGAAAGAATGTTTTGTTCTTTAGATTTTTCTAATAAAACAAATTTTTCTTGTGTAAGATTTGGAAATATTGCTTGGTCAACTGGTTCGGTATTCCCTCTATGGAAGAGGATGATGGAAGATAACGGACTGATAGAATCCACTGGCCCGAATATGAAGAGATTCTTTTTTAGTGTTTCTGATGCAGCGGATCTTGTTATTAGGAATTTACACAATATTCATACTACTAGAGGAAAAATACTATCTATGAAGATGAAAGCTTCAAAAATTTCAAATCTCCTGAATACATGGCAGAAACTTTATGGAACTAAATGGATAGAAATAGACAGGAGGCTAGGTGAGAGCGATCATGAATCAATGATTGGTTCAATTGAACTTAAATACACCGCTGAAATAATTTTAGATGAAAGAGATCATTTTCTTACTTCTTTTAGAGACCCTCTAACCGAGCATGCTCAAGATGTCTTCACAACAGAATTTGCAGAGCATCATAGTGAAGAAGAGATGATAGATTTAATTAAACTCGGTACTCTCAGTTGAAAAAAGATACAGACATAAAACATGCTCTTGTGATGGCAGCAGGGAGAGGTTTACGTATGCGCCCTTTAACTGATGAAATACCAAAGGCAATGGCACCATTAGGTGAGTCCACCTTGATTTCTGAGGGCATTAGAAGACTAAAAAAGGAAATCAATCAGGTCCATATCACCGTAGGCTATAAGGGTTCAATGCTAGCGAGCCATGTAATAGAGAAAGATGTTTCTAGTGTTATTAACACTGAGGGAAAAGGAAATTCATGGTGGCTTTATAATTCCTTAGCCTCTCTTATAGATGAGCCTATGTTTGTTTTAACTTGCGATAATGTTATAAAAATAAATTTTACTTCTTTTACGAATGAATATTTTTCACTTGGTGCCCCGGCTTGTATGATCATTCCCGTTAAGCCTATAGATGGAGTAGAAGGAGATTTCATATTTCAAAACGAAGAAAATCTTGTCTTGGACTTATCAAGAGAAAAACCCAGCAAATTACTTTCATCAGGTATTCAAATCCTTAACCCAAAAAAAATTAATAACATAACTAAAAACACAGATAGTTTTAATAATGTTTGGAAGCAATTAATGAATCTTAATGAATTGAAGTGTTCCAGAAAGCTTTTAGATTCTTGGTACTCAGTGGATGATCTCGTGCAACTAGAAAAGGCAAGTAAGAATAGATAAAGTCAACTTAGTACAAGTTTAAGTAACGGAGAGGTAATGAAAGTCAACAGTAAAAAAGCTGACCTAGAAATAGGAAAAAAATCGAGTGCAGTAAGAGCCAAACTCATTAATAGAACTACCAAATGTGAAGTTGTCGCTCGTCGAGGGCAAGTTGCTCTAGCTCAGGAAGTCGTTCAAACCGTAGACCTCCCTCATCCAATTTACATTGATACGGCAGATGGTCCTTACTTAACTGATCTTGATGGAAATCGTTATATTGATCTCACGGGAGGTTTTGGACCCAACGTA
>CAJWKU010000032.1 GCA_913043005.1 uncultured Cryomorphaceae bacterium | reverse complement strand
TGGTGGGGTCGTAGCTCAGTTGGTAGAGCACCACAATGGCATTGTGGGGGTCGCTGGTTCGATCCCAGTCGGCTCCACCATATTTACTTCTGATAATTTTTTCACAGATAAATATTTTCTTCATTTTGCTAAATGACGCTGTATTTATTTATACGATTATTATTATTATTATTTTTAAAACCAAAAAAAGCATATGTTATCAGAATTAAATTTGAAAGTTTCTCTCATTTAAACCTTTTTTGACACCGATGTTTTTCTGTTACATAGTTCGGTTCATCTAGCTGTTTTATTATACAGAATTATTACTGTAATTTTCTATCGTATTATGTTTATATATAATCCAAGATTATACATAGTATTAACTATACTAGCCATTGTGCCGTCAGTTTCAGGTGATTCTTCAGGGAGGGTTCAAAATGATTTGTTAGCATTTTATAACTTTAGCATGACAGATGGTGTTCTGATTAAAGATAGTTCAAATAATGGGGCGCCTCTGAATTTAGTGATAGATAATTTACAAAATGTTAAGAGATCTTCTGGAAAATTGGAAGTGACAGGCAATGCAATAATAAGATCTATCAAACCAGCAACGAAAATTTCCAATGCTATTAAGAGATCAGGAGAAGTGACAATTGAGGCATGGATTCAGCCAAATAAAATTGAACAAAATGGGCCTGCTCGAATTATGACAATTTCCAGTGATGGTACAAATAGAAATATTACTTTAGGGCAAGATAATGGTAAGTATGATGTTCGGATTAGAACAAGTCAGACTAATAAAAACGGTCTTCCTTCTCTATCTTCAAAGGATAGAGGGTTCAGTCTTAAGTTAACTCATATTGTGTTTACTCGAAAAGAAAACGGTAATGAGAATATATATATTAATGGTAATTTAAATAGTAGCAGAAGTATTGAGAGTGATACTGAAAATTGGAATTCGTCTTACAGACTTGCCCTAGCAAATGAATTAACAGAAGGACGACCTTGGCAGGGATCTTACCGTGCAGTAGCAATATATGGCGTTGCTCTCTCAATAAAAGACATAAAAAGAAATTATAATGCAGGTTTAAACTTTGTAGATGATCGAATAGATATTTCGGCAAAGTTGAAAGCTAGAAAAGAGAAGTTTTTTGATGAAGAGATTGTGCCCATACTTTCGAAACATTGTTTGGAGTGCCATGATACATTAAATCGCAATGGGAAATTGGACTTATCAAAAAAGTCTTATGCCTACTCTCTTGAAAATGGTGATGAAGTGATAATCCCCGGGAAATCTAGCGAGAGTCTTTTATGGGAAGTTGTTGAATCTGATGATATGCCAGATGAACGCGAATCTTTAACTAATTCTGAGAAGGATTTGTTGCGTAAGTGGATTGATGATGGTGCGGTATGGACAACTGAAGATATTGATCCACTAGCCCACACTTTTGATCGTCGAGGCAAAGAAAATTGGGTGCGTCGACTGACGGTATCTGAATATATTGCTTCTGTAAAAAGCGCAACTGGAGTGGATATCGGTAAAATGGCAGTAGAAGTTTTGCCAGAAGATATACGTGCTGATGGTTTTAGTAATACAGCTTACAATCTTAAAGTAGATCTTAAGCATATTGATTCTTACTCAATTCTTGCGAGTGCTGTTGTCCAGAAAATGGATTTAATAGCTTTTTACAAAGGGTATAATAAAAGCTTAAATTTGACTGATAATTCGATGCGAAAGTTCATATCACAAATTTCCCGCGATTTTCTTCGTGGTAATATAAGTGATTCAGAACTGGCAGCATTTAGAGGCGTTACAACGACTGTAGCTAGTGCTGGAGGTACTTTAGAAGAAGCTATAGGGCTTGTGATTGAGGCAATGCTGCAGTCTCCGAGATTTATTTATAAAATTGAAAATCAAATAGGGGATGGTGATTTGTGGTCGGTTAGTGAGTACGAGTTAGCATCAAGGATGAGTTATATTATTTGGGGGGAGTCTCCCGATAAAAAATTATTGGATCGTGCAGCTAGTGGAGAATTGTTTTCACCTAATATTATGGATGAGGAAATCGAACGTATGCTATTAGATTCAAAGGCAATAACTCGATCAATTGAATTTGTAAAGGAGTGGTTAAACTTGAACCGTTTGAAAAATCTAAGTCCAAATTCCGAACTTTTCAAGAACTGGAGCAGTGAATTGGGGGTTGACATGATGGAGGAGACGCTAGCGTTTTTTGAAGAGGTAGCATGGAATCAAAAGCGACCTCTTTCGGATTTAATGAATGCTAATGTTACATTTGCATCGCCCCTCCTAGCCAAGCATTATGGTTTCAATGTTGTTAATGAAGATCTCTTGGCTAAATATGATTTGTCTTCTGTTCCTGAACGAGGGGGGCTTTTAACTCATGGTAGTGTTTTAACGATTGGCGGAGATGAGGCATCTATGGTGACAAGGGGGCTATTTGTTCTTCATGATTTATTTCGTAGCGGGGTGAAAGATCCCCCTCCATGCGTTGATACTACTCCAGTATCAACCAAAATTGGTCTTACTCAGCGAAGTATAGCTGAACAAAGGGTTGCCAATAAATCTTGTGGAGGTTGTCACAGTAAATTTGAGCCATTGGCATATGGTTTAGAAATATATGACGGAATTGGTGCGTTTAATTTAAGAGATGAGCACGGTAATGCTCTAAGACAAGATGGAGAAGTTTTGTTTCCTGGTGAAGCTAAATCTATTCCATATAAAACATCTAAAGAACTAATGAATCTGCTTTCTAGCAGTGACAGGATAAGCCAATGCCTAACATGGAAAATCGCTCAATTTGCATTGGGTCGACCACTAGGGCAACCTGATGCTCTTGCCCTTGAAAACATTCATAATGAAGCTAAGAAGGGTGGAGGAACATATTCAAGTGTGATTAAGGCGATAATTAAAAGTGACCTAGTAAAAAAAATTAAAACTGAAGAAGCCAATGAAGAGTAAACAAATAGATCGTAGAATAATGCTCAAGGGTTTGGGAAGTGTTTGTATTGGATTGCCCTTATTAGAAGAGATGATTTCCCCGCCCAAAACTCACGGAGCGATTAAGGATATACCAATTCGTGCATTTAATGTTTTCTTTGGTTTGGGTATTCCTTCTTTACTCCAGAAGGAAGGTTATGAAGGTGTGCTTGAGCCATTGAAGCCACTAAAAAATAAATTACTTATCATGAGAGATGTCGATCAAGTTCGATGTGATGTTAGCGGTACTAATGCCCACTTTGATGGAGCAACCGGTTCATTCACTGCAATGCCCGCTGGAGGTGAAGCTAAGGCAGGTGGCCCATCAATTGATCAACTTGTTAAGCATGCTTATCATCCAAATGGGATGCCTGCTGATATGGTTCCAACATTAATTGGAGGCACGTATTTTCGTAGGAGTCGTGTGGGTCGTTACTTACATAGTTATAATTTGGATGGTACAGTTGCAGGAATTATGCAGGAAAAACCTAGAGATCTTTTTGATCGTGTTTTTGGATTTGTCAATGTTGGTGATGTTGTTGATTCACGTAAGAGGAGACTAAAGCGAAGCGTTCTGGACTCGGTTATAAACCAATACAAGTATTTTAAAGGTGCTAACTCACCTCTAGGAAGCGCCTCAAAAACTAGGGTTTCTGAGCATCTCGAGCGCATTCGTGAATACGAATTGCGGGCGTTTGAATTAAAGACTAAAAATGAAAATACTCCTCAGCGCCCACCTCGATCAAAAATCTTACACGGAGGTCAGGCGGATCCTGGAGGTCAGGGTGTAGATATTAGTTTAAAGGAACTAACTAATGAATGGCGTTTAATGGCGGAGCTTTATGCTTTATCAATTAAGATGGATCGAGTGCGTTTTGGCTCAATAACATTTCTTGCTGCTGGAGAGCGAATCCGTCTTAGTGGAGATTATTATTATAATGATCGTAAGGTTTTTGAGTTTAATGATTCCAGACAACTCAATGCCGGTGGAGATCAAGGTTGCAGTCATGAATGGTGGCATAAGTTCAATGAAAATAAACCGAACAGTCAGCTTAGAGCCCATGCTCATATGAAAATGAGAGAGGTGGCATATTTTCTTAGTCTTCTTGATGCAGAAATTGAGTCAAATGGTAAAACTATATTGGAAAACTCGATGATTACTATTTCAACTGAATCAGGTGATGGCCGTCACAATGACGCTAAAAGAGAATTATCTGGAGTGTTTCATGCAATTACCTCTGCTAATGGACGTTTTAAGACTGGTCATATTTTGGATGTCGCTGAGGAAGGAATAGATGTTTACAACACAATGGTTCATGCTTTGGGTTCAAAAAAACGGCTAGGACCTAATAGCCGCGAGTTTCGACAAATTAACTCTATTTTATCTTAACGACTGGAAAGTAATTTCTCATAGAGATTATATTGATCTTCAACTAATCTGTTAATTGTAAATTTATCCTTAACAAACTCGCGACCCGCATTTCCTAGAGACTTTCGAAGTGTTTTATCTTTTGCTAGTCGTGAAATGCTTTTTATTAATCCTGATAGATCTTCTTGATCTACTAGGAGCCCTGTTTTCTCGTTTATGCACACTTCTCTAGCTCCGTCGTAATCAAAAGCTACAATTGGTTTAGAGGCTGCCATGGCTTGAGGTAAGGCTCGTGGAAGACCTTCACGGCGAGAGAGGTGAACCAAAATGTCTATAGAGTTAACAAGTTGAGGTATTTTTAAAGGATCGACTAGTCCTGCAAATATAAAATTTTTTTCACAGTTAATATTCTTAATAATTTGTTTGAAATCCTTTTTTAAAGGACCGTCGCCTATCAGCAAGAACCGGATATTTGGGATCTTTTTAATTAAGTTCGGAGCAATTTCAAATAAACTATTGTGCCCCTTCAGATCAAATAATCGGGCAATTTTTGCAACAACTAAGTGATCCTGTTTAATGCCAAATTGATTTCGAATTTCTGCTGTTTCTTGGTTTTGGATAAAGGGCCTCAAATTGAATCCACTATAAATTTTAGTAAAAATATTTGGATTTCCAATTCCCGCTTTAAGGTATTGTTCCTCCATGGCATTAGCGACAGTAATATAATGATCAGTATGGGTAGCAGCTATTTTTTCAGCTTTTCTAAAAAGTGTATTTGCAATCCAGCCTTGATAAGTACCAAAAGATGGACCATGAATTGAATGTATAATGTTTTTCACATTTGCTTTAGCAGCAGCAAGTCTGCCAAGAAATCCTGCTTTTCCGCTGTGTGTATGAACTATGTCAGGTTTGAAACTTTTAAATTCTTTAATTAAATGTCGATATGCGATGTAATCATTTAGGGGGTTTATTGGCCGGATTAAGTTAGGAACTATGTGGAAAATATCTGAAGAATCTTTAAACTTATACTCAAGAGATCCCTCTGGCCCGGTTGTTGGGCCTGAATATAAACGAACTGATATATTCTTTTTTTGATTTAGGCCGAGAACAGATGCTATAGTGTTTTCTTGTGCACCGCCTATTATCAATCGGGTAATGACATGCGCTATGCGCATGGTCTACGGGGTTTCATTATTTTTTGATTCTAATTCTTTAATTCTATTTTGAATAAGCTTCAATTCATTACTAGGAATAGAATTTGGATCAACATATTTAAGGAATAGATTATAGTTTTTTAGTTCCTCTAGATTTGTTGCTTCTGCTTTAGCAATCTGTGCAAACCTTAAATATGTTCTAGGGTCATTTGGTGTTATTGATTGTAATTTTTGATAATCTTTTCGGGCTTTGGAATAATCTTTTATAGCCATAAATGATTCTGCTCG
>CAJWKU010000031.1 GCA_913043005.1 uncultured Cryomorphaceae bacterium | reverse complement strand
ATGTCGATACTGGACATAATTTCCCTGAAGCTATTGAATTCCGTGATGAATTTGTTAAAAAAATGAAAACACAACTCGTAGTGGGGCTGGTTCAAGATTCTATTGATAGCGGAAGTGTGCAAGAAGAATCTGGTTCGATGGCCAATCGCAATAGACTACAAACAATTACTCTTCTTGAAACCATAGAAAAAAATAAATTTGACTGCCTAATGGGTGGCGCAAGAAGAGATGAGGAAAAAGCAAGGGCAAAAGAACGCTTCTTTAGTCACCGTGACGATTTTGGACAATGGGATCCTAAAAACCAACGGCCCGAATTATGGAACCTTTTTAATGGGAAAAAACTTCAAGGAGAGCATTTTAGAGTATTTCCAATCTCAAATTGGACCGAAATGGATATTTGGCACTACATCAGAAGAGAGAAGATTGAATTGCCAGAGCTATATTTTGCTCGAAAAAGAAATGTCATTTGGCGGAGTAATTCATGGCTTCCTGTCAGTTCATTTATAAATCTTAAACCTTCAGAACTACCTCAAGAAAAGATGGTTAGATTTAGAACCCTCGGCGATATAACTATTACAGGCGGAATAGAATCTGAAGCTACTGAATTAAACGATGTTATTCATGAAATTGAAACCTCTAGACAGACAGAACGAGGGAATAGAGAAGATGATAAGAGAAGCGAAAACTCAATGGAGGACAGAAAAAAAGAAGGATATTTCTAATAATTAGATTACGATTTAAACTATGAATTTATTGAGATTTACTACTGCAGGTTCAGTAGATGATGGAAAATCTACACTTATTGGACGACTATTATATGATTCAAAGAGTGTATATATAGATCAAATGGAGTCAGTAGAAAGAACTAGTAGACGTAAAGGACTTGATAAAATTGACTTTAGTCTTCTAAGTGACGGTTTAAAGGATGAAAGAGAGCAGGGAATCACAATCGATGTTGCCTATAGATACTTTTCAACTCCAGCTCGAAAGTTCATAATTGCCGACACACCGGGACATATTCAATATACCCGAAATATGGTTACGGGAGCGTCAACTGCAGATGCTGGACTGATATTGATAGATGCACGTCAGGGAGTTGTTGAACAAACACGAAGGCATAGTTTCATCGCGGGTTTATTAAGAATTCCCTCAGTTATGGTGTGCATTAACAAGATGGATTTAGTTGATTTTAATCAAAAATGCTATGATCAAATAGTATCAGATTTTGAAGCTGTGAAAAATTCCTGTAATCTAAGAGATGTTGAATTTATTCCTATATCAGCTCTTTTGGGTGATAATATTGTTGATCCAAGCAAGAATATGCCTTGGTATAGTGGTCCCACTTTATTGAATCATTTAGAAACATTAAAAATCCATGATTCCACAATAATAAATTCTTTTAGGATGCCAATTCAAAACGTAATAAGGCCTCATTCAAATGAATACCATGACTATCGGGGTTATTCAGGCAGAATTGCTTCTGGACAATTAGCATTAGGTGATTTGGTTACTATCTACCCATCGAATAAATCTAGTGTCGTAAAAGGGATATTTAGAGGTGACCTATCTCTGGAAAAGGCATTAACAGGAGACAGTGTTGCTATATCACTAGAGGATGATATTGATATAAGCAGAGGAGACACACTGTGCAGTGGTGATGCCCCATCTATAGACGCAAAATTAAATGCAACTATTTGTTGGTTAGGCAATGAACCACAAAGGTTAGGATCAAAATATATCCTGAGGCAAGGAACGAATGAAACGAATTCTATGATAACGGAAATCAAGGGTCTTTTAAATATTGAAACCTTAGATTTTGAAACTTTTAAAGGGCCATTATGTTCAAATGAAATTGCTCAGATAAGTTTAAAATCAACGAAAGTTATAGTTCATGATGCTTATTCTAAGAATCGAGTTACTGGGTCATTTATATTGATAGATAATGCCACTGGATCGACCGTTGCAGCAGGCATGATTTTATAAAAAAAATTATTTAAAAATCCTTTGACTAATTTACACTACCTGCTTTTTAAAAAACCCAAACTTCAGACTAAAGTTTTAACCTCAGAGAAAAGTGAAGCATAGAGAAAAAACTAATCCTTCATTTTACTTTTGATATTAGAAACGAAAAAATATTTCATGAATTGTTTAATTTTTCCATTACAAAACTTAACAGACCAATAAATTTATATATTTATACTAGTTCTAAATAATATATTCTCCTTTCCAAAATCATTCAATGTTTAATAAGCAAGTCGAATTCCTAAAATTAGTCCAGCAGAGAATTCCAGAGCATCTTAATGCTGTCGAAACTTTGAGCGTGGTTTTAGGAATTGGTAATGACTCTACATATAGACGGCTAAGAGGGGAAACAGCATTGACATATGAAGAGTCTTTTAAACTTGCTGATCATTTTGGCCTTTCATTAGACAGTGTTGGTATAGATGCCCTAAAGCGTGTAGATTTTGATGCTGGAATGCCTATTGAAAAAATTGATGACTATGAAGCCCATTCAAATAGAATCATGGATAGAATGCTTCGATTTGAACATTACGGCAATGATTCACACATGTATTATTTCGCCTTAGATTTCCCTCTATTTTATATTTATCAATACCCTTCACTTTTAAGGCTAAAATCTTTTTACTGGGGAAAGAGCATCTTGGGTCTACCTGAAATGGTCGATTTAACTTATAACGATTACGAAATAACTGAGGAAAGAAATAAACGAGATTTAAATATTATGCGAAGCTATTCTCGGATACCATCGACAGAGATATGGACAAATACAAGTTATGTTGCAACTCTCAAACAATTACAATATTGTTGGGAAACTGGCACGATAAACAAACAAAAAGATGCATTAGACATTCTGAACGAACTCGAAGCGTTACTTGAGGTTATGCGAATCCAATCAGATACTGGGAAAAAAATAAACCCCATTACAGGAGAGTCTACGGGTGCAGATTTTCATTGGTACATAAGTGATTTGTCCGTAGGAAATAATGCTGTTCACATAAGAAGTGAAAACAATTCACATACTTTTTTAAGCTTCAACACATTCAATTTTATTGAAACTAGTAACGCAGCTTTCAATAAACAGACCAAAAACTGGCTAGATAATTTTCTAAAAAGATCCCTACTGGTAGGTCCAGTTGCGATGGGGAAAAGGGATCAATATTTGAATAAATTAAGAGGTCAAATTGATTCCATTCGAAGCGTTATTCTTAGTGAAGAAGAAACTCTTCTTTAGATAGAGTTTAGTTAAATTTTTTAATGAAAAACGTGTTTTATTTCTTAAAAAGTAAAAAGTCCAATGAAAATCTTCCGTTCCCAAAAACTGAAACAAGAACTGCGCAAAAAAGATAAAGTTGCGCGGTATCCATTTGGATTAAAAACATGGTATCATGTTTTATAAAAGCAGCTACAATCATTATTATTGCAACTACAACCCCTCCTATTCTCCCAAATAGTCCAAGAGCAATAAGCGCTCCACCAATGACTTCTCCCCATCCAGCAATAATTGCTAAAAATTCAGGAAAAACCCATCCAGCTTTGGTTAAACTATCAATGAATTTTTGAGAAACAGGAAAGTCTTTTATCTTTCCAAGGCCCGCATCAATTGCCATGGTATAGCCAATATGAAAACGAAACAAAAAATATATTAATTCTTGAAAAATAGACTTTCCAATGCGAATCGGCGGAGGAAACAAGAGTTTTTTCATAGTTAAAATTTAGTGCAATAATTTATTGCGAGCTTGTGAAAAGCATCAGATAAAATAGAAGTTATATGATTTTTTCTCCGATCATATATTGCGCGCCCATCTACTTCATATATTGGGGTTAATTCACCCATTGAGCCTGTTCCAAAAGCTTCATCCGCCGAGTATAATTCTGTCAAGCTAATATTTCTTTCTCTGACATCAATATTTAAATCTTTGGCTGTCTCAATAATGAGTGCGCGCGTTATTCCATGAAGACAAGCATCTGGATGCGGTGTATGAAGAACATTATCCTTGACAATAAAAATATTTGTTCCATTCATCTCTGATATAAATCCATAATTATCAAGCATCAAAGCATCATCTGCTCCGGCATGATTTGCTTGAATCTTTGCTAGAATATTATTAATTAAATTATTATGATGAATTTTAGAATCTAAATTCATGGGACTATTTCTTCGAATTGAAGAAGTGATTATTTTTATACCCTTATCGTTATCGTAAACAGGAGGCTTCCACTCTGCAAGTACGATTAAAGTGGATCCATAAGAGTTTAGTCGTGGATCCATACCGGATGTTATCTTTTCTCCCCTTGATAGGGTTAATCGAATATGAATATCATCTGTCATTTGATTAACCCGCAACGTTTCAAAAATTGCATTTTTGATAAATTCACGAGAAGGAATATCTGAAAAAGCCATAGCTCTCGCAGAGTCTTCTAATCTATCTAAGTGGCGGTCAAGGCAAAAGACTCCGTGCCTATATACCCGAATACCCTCCCAAACTGCATCTCCACCTTGAACGGATGAATCAAAAACAGAAACCATTGCGTTCTTTCTATCCACCAGTTTGTCCTTAATCCAAACTTTTATTGAAGCATTCCGGTCATCATATTTTTGAAGCATGTGAATTTATTTATTTAATAAAAGTAATGGAAAAGAAAACTGCTCAACTCATAATGAGAAATTGAATTCCAAAAACCTGCTGACCTCAATTATTTTCTTCATTACTCAAAGATAATGCGATCACGATGCAGCTCATTGTAGAATGGTACAGCCTTTATTTCAATATCGGAATATTTAGGCACTAAAGACGGACCTAATTCAGTGCCTTTTCCAAAAGCAGCAGTCTTGTGGACATTTGAATACCAATGAGGCCACCATGTCCCATCATATTCTTTTTCTCCTCTTGGCCAAGAAAGCATTTCTGAATAAAATGTTATCCCCAGAGCATCGCATATAATTGGGAAAGTCTTATTGGGATCTGAGAGCATTTCATCACTGTCAACAATGATTTTTCGACCAGGTAACTTTTGAATACTTCTCCATTGATTGATTTGCTCAACAATCCCAATATCCGAAAGAGTTAAATCAGGAAGGACTTTAGCAAATGACCGTATTACTTTTCGCGGGTGTCGTATCCAAAAAACATGAACTGCATTTGAAGCCCAATGCCAAGGAACATCTATCATATGGTGAGCCATATTTTTTAAATATATCTCTTCCTTGTCTGCTGAACGAATAAATTCATGAATTCGCTCTATGGCTCCATCTGAACTATTTGGATAAGAATTTAACGTTTTCTCTCGACCTGGGTGCTTTAATCCTGTTCTTTTCAAAAATGAAGCATAAAATGGCTCATCAATAACAAAACAATTAGGTCTTTGAGCAAAGGAATACATCAAAGCCGTACTAATGTTTCTAGGACCAGATATAGCGTGAATTATTTTAGGCTCATTCATATAACAATGATACAAAGAGCACAGCCACTAGGATATAATTAAAATCATATGAGTTTAAACTAGCTTACTCATATTCATCGGAACTTCCATTAAAAGGATTTTAGCTCCCTTAGACGCAAATATATTTATATTCTCAATATTCCAGATGCCGAATCCATCTCTCTTTTCTAACAACTGTTTTCCGACTAAAGCTTGGCCTTCAATGATGAAAATATATATACCATTAGAGGCTAAATTTAAATTGTAATTAACTTCTTTATCGCTATCAAATTCAGCCATACTAAACCATGAATTTTGATGAATCCATACACCCTGATCATTTTGATTAGGAGATAAAATCTGATAAAATTCATTTTTAACCTCGATATCCTCGAGCGAAAGTTGATCATAACGGGGAGTCACATTCTTCTTGTTTGGAAACAGCCAAATTTGCAACACTTTCACTGCGTGATCCTCATTTGAATTAAATTCACTGTGAGTGATACCTGTCCCTGCACTCATTACTTGGACATCTCCGTTTTTAATAATCGTTCCATTGCCCATATTATCCTTGTGGGCTAAGGCACCTTCTAGAGGTATTGTTATAATCTCCATATTATCATGTGGGTGTGTTCCGAATCCCTTACCCCCAGAAATAGAGTCATCGTTTAATACTCTGAGAACCCCAAAATGCATTCTATTTGGATTATGATAATTAGCAAAACTAAATGTATGGTTAACCTTTAACCATCCGTGGTCTTGGCTCCCACGTGTGTTTGCTTTGTGTAAAACAGAAGAGTCGCTCATTTTTTCAATATTTGGAATGTGATTAAGTTCTAAACAATTTTATTCTTTTTTTTTCGAACATGAATTTTTAAAAGTCTTTTTGATTCTTTTTTTACCATATCATTTTTCCTAAGCTCCCAAAGTTGTTTTTTCACTTGAGTCGTGGATAATTCATATGAAATTATAGGTGATTTGTATATCTCAGGAATACTATTATCAATCAAATCAATCTCGGTAAGCTTCCATGGTTCATGAATAAATGCACTATCGATTTTTGATAATTCTGGAACCCATTTCCTTATGAAATTTCCATCTAAATCTTTCTCCTTTGATTGTTTCACAGGATTATATACTCTGATCGCATTTATACCTGTTACCCCAGCTTGCATTTGGAATTGAGGATAATGAATACCTGGCTCATAATCTAGAAATAGTTGGGCTAAATGATAAACTCCTCTGCGCCAATCTTGCTCCAGATAATGGCATAAAAAAGAAACCAGCATCGCACGCATTCTAAAATTAAGCCATCCATTATCAATTAAACAGCGCATGCATGCATCAACTAGTGGAAATCCTGTTTGACCCTTTTTCCATTGATCCAATAAAAAATCATTATTCGGATAATTCATTTGCTCATACCCATGATTAATGCAAATTTCCTCGTAGGAACAATCCACTTCAAACTTTTGAATAAAATGTGAACGCCATTTTAATCTCGTGAGAAAAGAATCAAAATTCCTCTTATTCATTTCATATTCTTCTGAATTCTTTACACGCTGAAATATCTGCCTAGAAGTTATATTCCCCCAAGAGAGGTACGTCGAAATTCTACCACAAGAATATCTGCTTTTTTCTGGTTTAGATATGTTCTTATTATATTCTTTAGCCCGATTGCTTATGAAAGAGTCCAAATACTTAAATGCGTAATCTTCTCCTGCAGGTTGAAATTGCGTGGGGTAAGATCTAAGAAATGAAAACTCTTCGATATCAAAATCAAATGGCGTAGTCGATAAATCAAATTTATTTTTCTTGAATTCATTGGAAATAATCTTTGAATTTGCATATTCAAACCAATGCTTGTCCCAACCTTTTCTATTGGTGATACCCCTTTTAACTGACTGACTTTGGAACTCTCTCCATTTAATCGACTTCTCAATAAATAATTCGGCAATTTTTTTATCTCTATCCCAAGTGGTTTTTATCCCACTTTCCTGATAAGAAAAAACCGTGTCTACCTCATATTTTTCTGATAAGAACTCAAAAAAAATATCCGCATCAGCATGAAAAATATGGACCTTTCTATTGAATGGAATCAGATTTTTATTCATTTTACTAATGGAATTATAAATGAAATGCTGATGCCTAGAACTATAATCGGGATAGTTAATCTGTTTGGGCTCAAATAAATAAACAACTATGTAGTCTTCACCTAATTTTTCCGCACCATAAAAACCAGCATGATCGCTGGTACGCAGATCTCTTTTGAGCCAAACTACATTTAAACTTTTCTTTATGTTCGACATTTTCAATTATACTAAGCGTAAAAACCAATAAAAGTTTAATCTTATCGAGATGAAACCACCGCTTCTTAAATAGGTTTTTTATTAGACCTTAAAGACCTTAGTTTCAGATTCTTTAAAAATAACTGCCAAATCTTGAATTATGAAAGAAATTGAACCCATTAACATAATGAATAAGTTTTCATTATTCAATGAAGAATGGACTCCTAAAATTATCGGTGAACTTAATAATCAGCAGGTAAAGATCTGTAAACTTAAAGATGATTTTGTTTGGCATAGTCATGAAAATGAGGATGAACTTTTTATGGTTTTTAAAGGGACACTTTTAATTGATTTTAGAGATGGAAGAACAGTCGAGATAAAAAAAGGAGAAATTTTAATTATTCCAAAAGGAATAGAGCACAGACCCCATACTAATGGAGAAATCGTATTTAACCTATTATTTGAACCAAAGACAACATCGCATACTGGTAATGTTCAAACTGACATGACAGTCAAACAATTGGATTGGATTTAAAAAATAAAAGCCCACTCAAATGAGTGGGCTTTTATTTTCGTGGGCAATACAGGATTCGAACCTGTGACCCCCGCCCTGTCAAGGCGATGCTCTA
>CAJWKU010000030.1 GCA_913043005.1 uncultured Cryomorphaceae bacterium | reverse complement strand
ACGCCGGCCCCCCTGTGTCCCACACTTATATTAGACTCGCCTCTAACGTAAGAACGTTTACTTCCAATTTACCTGTTGTTGTTATTGAGAATTTTAAAGGAGGAGGAATTCCATCTGATCCTCACAAAAATGCTTACATGGCTATCTACGAGCCAAACCCACAAGACGGAAAAACAAAGTTGATGAACGGCCCCGCTCTTGACACTCGCATAGGAATAAAAATACGAGGCTCCAGCACACAGAATCGGCCAAAAAAAGCTTTCACAGTTGAAGCACGTGACGCTTACGGAGAAGATAAAGACATTGCCCCTCTCGGATTACCGGAAGACTCCGACTGGATACTTTACGCACCCTACAACTTTGATAGAGCCCTAATTAGAAATGCTTTAATATATGAACTAAGCAATCAAATTGGTCGTTACGCAGTTCGCACCCGCTTTTGCGAGGTATTTGTAAATACTAATGGTGGAGCTTTATCATACAGTGATTATGTAGGAGTATACGTTTTTATGGAAAAAATCACACGAGGAAAAAACCGTGTGAATGTCAAACGAATCAGCAAGGAACATAATACAAAGCCAGAAGTAACTGGTGGATATATGTTCAAAATAGACAGGCCGGATCCTGGAGATGCCGGTTTTAGTGCTGGGGGGCAAAATATAAAATGGGTTGAACCCAAAGAAGAAGAAGTCACATCAAAACAAAGCGCATATGTAAGATCTTACTTTAATGACGCCTACAAAAACTTAAACTCACCATCAAAATATAGTGAGTTTATTGATCCTCTCTCATGGATAGACCATCATATTTTTTGTGAATTCACTAAAAATCCAGATGGCCTAAGATTAAGCACATATTTTTTTAAAGATCGCAACAATCGAATTGAATATGGTCCGGTTTGGGATTTTGATCGCACAATGGGGTGTGATGATGATGGACGCGCAGCAAATCCTGTAGGATGGTCAGGCTCATATAGATTCGGTTGGTGGGGACGAGTAATGGGCAACAAGGCATTTGAAGCTCTCTATGCTCAGAGATGGGCTGAAATTAGATCAAATGCTATGTCCGAGAAAAATATCTTTTCAATAATTGATAATTGGAAGGTACTACTTGATGAATCAGCAAAACGCAATTTCACTAAATGGGGACTAGTAAATAGAAACACCGGCTTCAATACTGAAATTGAACAACTTAAATCTTGGATTTCAGAAAGATTAGAATGGATGGACACCCAATTTGATGCAATCCCAGCACCAATTCTGAGCATGAATAAAGGGTCTGTTTCACCTGGGTTTAAGCTTGGAATCCAGGCTCAAAGTGACGAAATATATTACACCACTAATGGAACTGATCCAAAACTGCCAAGCGGAAAGCTAAGCCCATTTGCAATTCGACTTCATCAAGCTGAATCACAAGTTATTATTAAAAAAGATAGCGAATGGAAATACCTTGATAGCGGTGATCATTTAGACAAGATAAATTGGACAGATTTAAGTTATAACTCTGAGAACTGGAAAATCGGAAATGCAGAATTTGGCTATGGAGATGGAGATGAAGAAACAATAATCGAACGAGGCTCGACCGCTAGCAGAAAGTATCGAAATACAATATATTTTCTAAATCACTTTGATATTAAAAAAATCTCAGGCTCTAAATCAATGCTTATCAAATTGCTTCGAGATGATGGTGCTGTTGTATACTTAAATGGGGAAGAATTATTTCGCAGTAATATGCCAGGTGGTGAAATCAGATATACGACTTACTCCAGTAATCGCACCTCAACTAAAAATAGCCGTAAATTTTACAAATACTATATCGACCAGCCTAAACTTAGAATAGGACAAAATATTTTAGCAGTGGAAGTCCATCGAGGATACAGCACCGATAAAGATATTAGCTTCAACTTTGAAGCAGCAATTACAAATGCTTCAGGAATTCCTCTATCAATTGATAAATCATCATCAATAACAGTTAGAGCCAAGAGCGATTCGATATGGAGTGCGCCAACAACAGCATCAATAACTGTCTCGGATGCAGCTGCCCTAAAAATAACTGAAATCATGTATAAGCCTTTGGAAAGTAAAGCGATGGAGTTTATTGAATTAAAAAACGCTAGTGGATCTGATTTAGAATTAGCTGGAGTTAGTTTTTCAGGCGTTAATTTTTCGTTTACAAGTGGAGAATTAAAGCCTTGGAAATCAGGCGTTCTCATTTCTAACGATAATCCATCTTTATTTTCTAAAAAACATCCTAATGTAGATATTCTAGGAACTTTTGGTGGAGCGCTTTCAAATAATGGGGAAGAAATAAATCTATATGATCCAAAAGGACAGGTTCTTTCAACAATTGCATATAATAATGATAATCCTTGGCCAGATGACACAAACGGATCAGGATTTTCTATTGAGCGGATATCTATTGCTGAATCGGCTAATGACCCAAATAATTGGCGATCAAGTATTCTTCCAGGAGGAACTCCTGGAGACACACTAGAAACAGAAATCACCAAGACAAGTGATGGAAGAATTTCAATTAAATTCCTCGCCCATCCAGGTAATACATACTCATTACATGCTACAGACAACATAGGAGATGGAGTATGGACTAAATTAGAAAACAATGAATTTGTAACAAAACAAAAAGTTGTTGAATTTATAATCTGGCCTAATGCAGAAAATCAATTTTATCGCGTATCTAATCCATGAACACTTCTATATCGTTTAATAACATCCCGCCACTCGCAGGAGCTTTCACATTTGAAGAATCTCAACGTCAAGGGCTTAGCGTTGAGGAATGCGTAAAAAGACTTAAATGTTATCACTACATATTAAAAAGATCTCATCAGGTTTTAAATAACCGTATAGCTTCTGAACCAATATATGAACTTAAGATGGCATTTAGCCTTCATTCACATTATTGCGCAGAACATGTATCAGCTTTTAGAAAACGTGTTGGAGAAATGCGTGAACCTCCACTTGGCCTTGATTCAATACCAGATGAAAATCTTGAAGTCTTATTTGATGAAATTATTGCTAGCCCATCAACAATAGAGTTATTAATCGGACTTTATGAAGTGACATTTCCTTTCCTTAAAAACTCACTACTCGAGCATCTAGAGATAACAAATCCTCTTGCAGACCACCCTTCTGTCCGAATTATAAAATTCACTCTTTTAGAGATCGAAGAAATGATTGCATTTGGAAAATCATGCCTAGAAGAAATCGCTAATAGTAATAATAGCTATAATAAAACAGATTGGATTAATTTATTAAATGATTGCCTAAGAAATGTTACAGATCTAAATGATCAAGGGGATCAATCAAACACAACAATAAGTCGCAAATACTCAATAGAACCATATAAATTTGATGGCGTTCCAAATCGAGACGAACGTTTTCCTGACCCTTTCAATATGGGAGTTAATGCAGAAGCATTTCTATATGATGAAGCATTCCCTCCTGAAACAAAGTCATTAATGATGTTCTATAAAAGACTGAGAGAAATTGATGTCCCTGAAATGATGTCTAGTATCATAGCAGAAACACCCAAAAAACCTTGGGAATACTATAAGGACATGACCCGTCAGCTTTGGGACGAAGCTAGGCATGCTATGATGGGAGAAGTTGGATTCGTTAATCTTGGAATCAATTGGCCTAAAGAAGTGATGATTAATCACACATGGTCGTTAGCACTTAACACTCAACTGACACCAAAAGAACGTCATGCAGTACTGTATTTCATTGAACAAGGCTTAATGCCAAAAACCGGAAAAAGATTTGAATGGGAAATCGGGAAAAAATCCAAAAATTCACTATCAGCATTATTTCAAGATTATGACTGGGCGGATGAAGTTTTACATGCGCGGATTGGAAGAGATTGGTATGTTCCAAATTTTGAAAACTCAAAAGAAGCAATTAAATACGGGGATGAATGCTGGTCCAAAGTATTGATGGATTGGAATCAATATATTAACGAAGGAAAAACAAAGCACCACAACTGGTGGCCAGGTCTTTACAGAGCAGCTTGTAAGTCTTGGGGAATTGAGCCAAATCAAGAAATACTAAAATTTGATCTATCATATGAGACAATTAGAGCAGATCTGAAAACAATTTCCTCGTCTGGATAATTTTTTTCATTTTCCTAAATCTAAAATTCCCTCATTATTATCGATATGCGCCACAGACGCTTGGCTAGAGAAAGAGCCGTTCAATTTTTATTTCAGTACGACTTAAACCTCCCAACTGATAAGGATGAGGCATTGGATAAGTTCTGGGCATCACAGACAACTGCAGCGATAAATGATGAGAAAAAGCCAGCTAGCTGGGGTGAAACTAACGAGCTTCCACCCCCGTCTACAGAAGATAACGCTGTGCGACTATTTGGAGATAAACTCATCAGAGGTGTCTTGGACCAAATTGAAGATTTAGACAAAATAATTACAAAAGAAGTCAAAAATTGGGATGTTAGCCGTATTGCTAAAGTAGATCGAAGCATCTTACGGCTAGCAATTTATGAAATGTTTTATAGAGAAGATATCCCTCCAATAGTTACAATCAATGAGGCTATAGATATCGCAAAGAAATTTTCAACTGAGAAAAGTGGATCGTTCGTGAATGGGATTCTTGATAAAGTTAAGACCAAGTTAATGCGTCCATCTCGTACAAGTAGTAACTAAGCAAGGTAAGGATTGAAACAGAAATTCATCGACCTGCATTTACACACATCTTTTTCAGATGGTATTTCTTCTCCAGAGCAAGTAGCTGAAGCAGCGGAAGATATGAATCTATCCGCTATAGCACTAACTGACCATGACACTATAGAGGGATGCTCACATTTAGAAAAATATTGCCTTAATAAAGGTATTGAATTCATTTCAGGAACAGAACTTTCTGTAGATATAGAGGGTAACGAAATGCATTTACTTGGTTATTTCTTAGACATAGAAAACCAACTTCTGATTGAACAAACAACTATTTATCAACAAAACAGAATAAATCGAATAATTGAACTAGTAGAAAGACTAAATAAAATAGGCATTGATCTCACCGCAGATCAAGTTTTCAACTTAGCAAAATGCAAAGCACCTGGAAGGCCCCATTTAGCTAGAGCACTTGTTAAATACGGTTTTTGTAAAAGCAATAATGAAGCATTTTCTCGATTTCTTCGTAAAGGCTCACCAACTTGGGTTCCAAAAATAAACGCAAATTATAGAGATGGAATTAAACTAATCCATCAAGCTGGGGGTCTTGCAGTAATGGCACATCCAGGATTAAATAATATTGATAATTTAATTCCAAACTTAGTTGATGCAGGCTTAGACGGAATTGAATGCTGGCATACTCGGCATCAGAAAAGCACAGAAAAACGATATCGAGAAATGACCGTTAAACTTAGTTTATTAGCAACAGGCGGTTCAGACTGCCACGGCCCTCAAAAAGGACTACCTATTATTGGAACAAAACAGGTGCCCTATGAAATTTTAGAAATGATGAAACAAAAAGTAGCCTCTTCCGCAGGATCTCTCCTTTAAAATAATGGGATTATTTTCAAAATTCTTTTCGGGACTTCAAAAAACCCAGAACAATCTTTCAAGCGAATTAAAGAGAATTATTTCGCGGTCTCCTAAACTAACGGATGATGACGTAGAAGATTTAGAAGCAGTTTTACTATCTTCAGATATGGGATTTACTGTTACCGAGCAGATTATTGAAGCAGTACGGAAAGAATATGAATCTAGTAGTGGACAAACAGGAAATATACTTGAAATTGCAAAATCAATTGTAGAGAAGAACCTTTCTCATACAGATAATAATCTAATTAAAAATGACAATGATCTAACCGTCATTTCACTTGTAGGTGTTAATGGGGCTGGAAAAACAACAACTGCGGGTAAGCTTGCTCATTACATAAAAGATTCAGGAAGAAGGCCAATGCTTGCAGCTTGCGACACATTTCGCGCTGCCGCAATCGAACAACTTAATCTATGGGGCTCTAGGCTTGATATCCCTGTCATAAGCAGTGAATACGGTGCCGATCCTGCATCAGTTGCCCATGACGCTGTGAATTCTTCATTAAGCAAAGAATTTGATTATCTATTAATAGATACAGCAGGACGGCTTCATACAAAGCATAATCTCATGAGAGAATTAGAGAAACTTCATAGAGTAATTTCAACGAAGTGTGAAGGCGCCCCACACGAAACACTGCTAGTTGTCGATGCTTCAATTGGGTCTAATGCCCTAACTCAAGCGAGGGAATTTAACAAATCAGTACCATTAACAGGTTTAGTCATCAGTAAATTGGATGGAACTTCAAAGGGAGGAATGGTCGTAGCAATACAAAACGAGCTAAAACTACCAGTAAAATTTGTTGGCCTTGGCGAGAAACCCGAAGATCTTCAAAAATTTGAACCATCCGAATATGCTCGAGCCCTCTTTTTTAATTCATAGTACAATAGTTAGAGATTATTAAGGAAATTATAATCAATTTTAGTTTTTGAATCAGTAATACTGGATGAGAAGAGCTCCAAAAAAGTACTCAACAATGCAAAAACAAAAAAACGAATATAGTTCGGTTAAGACAGGACTTATTAGAATACAAAATTTTATTATTAATAATTTAAAAGGGATAAAAAAAGTAAGAATCTTGACCATTACGAAATAAACAATAATTCTCTTTCTGCATTTTTAACAATGCCCCGGTAGCTCAACTGGATAGAGCGTCTGCCTTCTAAGCAGAATGTTGTGGGTTCGAGTCCCGCCCGGGGTACCAAACGTTTTTCAACGTTTTCCCTCTTTTTACTCAATGTTTGATCAATGTTTCCGGTAGCTATGTCGTTTTAGGGTAAAATTCAACATTCAACCAATATCATTCATTATCATAGTTTTGAGGTCGTTACATATGCCTAAACATATGCCTAATTCCATATGCCTAATTGAGATTAGCCTTATTCCTCGTCTCTCAATTCCTTGATCGCCTGATGCATAACACAGGCTTTCGCGGCTTCAAGAATACCGATGATTTCAATGGCTGGAATTTCAGTTGAGTACTCCTGAACGACTTCACCAATAACTTCACCAAAGGATTGTTTGTCGTGTCCACCCCTGCCCTCGTATTCGTTTGGCATTATCATCTAGCTTAAGCCGGAGGTTGCAATGCCTCTTCGTAACTCAGGCGTGGAATTTGACGATCAACACCCACCAATCTGTGAAAGAAGGCTGTGATCCAATTGCGATTAGATCTAGTTTGGCTATCCTCTTGTTTGGGACTGATCCAAAACGATTTGCTTTATTTTCGAGGAAGACGTTCGAGGGCTGTAACGAAATTGGGCAATTTGTTTGCCCAATTTTTTCAAATAAGCATCCACAGCGAAGTTGTGAGGTTTACTCCCCCAATCTTCTCCAATCACAAAGATATCCGCGTTCACAGCTTTGCAGCCTGAAATATATTCAAGTTCATGATAAGGACGGACAATGTCGACACAGCTTAACGCCAGCAACATCTCCATGCGCTGCCCCAACGGAACAACTGGAATATTTGCTTTGTATAGGTTTACAACCTTGTCTGAAGCAACGCCAACGGCGAGGATATCGCCCAGTGACTTGCAATGGTTCAGCAGAGCAAGATGGCCGACATGAAGTAAATCGAAAGTGCCAACTGTATAGACGATCATTCTCCGCTTATTCCTTTTACTTGTTCATAAACTGTACTAAGTAAATGAAGCTTGAAATTTATTCGTTTTTTTTTCAAAAAATTAATCTGAGATGACTCCAGACCTTCAGAAATCTAGAATCGGTGTTTGTTTTGAATGCGACTCGTTTCAAATGCACACAGAACGTGTGGCTGGGAATACCTGTCAAATATTGACTATTAATAAGGAGCTGCCATGAGATCCGAAAAGACAAAAGCGCCAGAACAACCAAAGTATATTCTTTCATATGTTAAAGATATTGTCAACATCTGTTCACTTGCAGGTCTGGGATGCACGCTGTTAGCGATCTATTTTCTAATAGAGGGTGTATATGCCGCATCAATGATCGGCATGATCTGGGCAGTCGCATTCGATTGGGCTGACGGACTTATTGCGCGCAGGATGACGGGGCGAACAGGCGCTGATCGAAAATTTGGAGGCCAGCTTGATCTACTAATTGATATCGTAAGTTATGGCGTCACTCCCGCTATTTTGATATTGAGCTATGCTAACTTTAGCCCAGCCTTTTTGCCAGTCGTTTTCATAATGCTAGTTTTTGGTGCGATCCGGCTTAGTTATTTTAGTACCTTTGGGCTATCGGATGATGCGAAATATACTGGTTTAGCTATTGATAATAACAGTATTATTCTTGTCTTTATTTTTATATTTGAAGGGTATTTTGATCCCTCGGTGTTTTCCATCATTCTCGGTACCAGCGGCCTCTGCCTTGCGGTCTTGAATGTTTCTCAGATAAAGACGCCAAAGCTATCCGGCAATCCCGTCAACGTCGCTCTTCTTGCGATCTATACGCTAGCAGTATCTATTATCTATGGTTGGTCACTATTGTAAATTTAGTCTGAAAAAGCAGGTGCCTTTTTGACAATTGACTGAATATCGGTGGTTGTTCGAAAAACTAGCTCGGGCAGTCTGGACTAAATCGATGGTGAAGGTTGGAAAAGATTTAAATGTGTCAGATGTAAGCATTAAACGTAACTGTATTAATAGAGGTATTCCAACACCAGAAGCTGGTTTTTGGAACAAGGTGAAAGCTGGAATAGTTGAAGATCCTCAAGGATATATGCCGCCAGAACAAGCTAAGCAATTTGCTAAACGTGATCAGGCCGAAGAGGCATACACTCACGATGACTACATTATTCAACGTGGTCGGTGTAACGGCAAAACAGGTGCCGGTGCTAGATTGGCAACTTGGTTTAGAGGTCACGGATGGGACCGAAAGCAGGTTACTCATGAAATGCGAAAGCTACATTTGAGTCGTTACCTACTTGCAACCGGCGACCTAGTTGCCACTTCAAAACAAGCTGGTCACACTACAACCAAGATG
>CAJWKU010000029.1 GCA_913043005.1 uncultured Cryomorphaceae bacterium | reverse complement strand
CCCGTCTGAACTCTCCTCAAGAACAATATCTGCGCCATATGCTTGCATTGCTCTTAGTTTGCTGGCTGCAAAAGCATTAGAAGACACGGCTGTAAATTTGAACCCCAAAATTGATGAAACAAACGCAATGGATGTTCCAGTGCTTCCTCCAGTATATTCACAGATACGATCGCCTTTTTTTAAATCACCCCGAGCCATGGCTTTTTTTATAACACCTAGTGCCATACGATCTTTATAAGACCCAGTTGGATTATTGCCTTCATATTTAATCCAAACTTCGGCAGAATTTTTTGAAACTACATTATTTAATCGAATTAGCGGCGTGTTTCCAATGGAATCAAGAAGATTCATTTTTTCCTAATATTGAAAATAATGCTTAAAACCGAATCCAAATTGATACTAACTAAACAAAAATCGTACTTTATGGAAGAAACAATTATTATTCATTAATTTCAATTTATAGGCGTTCATACTTGCTTATAGAAACATATATGGCCACCTAATTCTTAATTAATTTCTAGAATGAAAATTGATCTAAAACTATAATCGATTTAATCTTTGGGATATTTTGTAGATTCTCTGAAATCAAATATTTGATCGTCTGCTAAATTCCACTTCCGAAGGTGAGTATTATGACTTCTCGATGAAGGACAACTCAACCCCGCAAGTTCATTGTTACAATCAATTCCCTCCTGTCCATCGCCCGGAGGGAACAATGGGTCCGTGTTGTCCTGCTTGTAAGCATTGACCATAGCAGTTTGTACTTTTCCAGAAATGTCAGAATCATATGGTGCTGCCTGAGGATAAGTCATATTTGAACTGTGACTAAATCCTAAACAATGAGCAAATTCATGAAACCATATATCCGCTCCATTCCAGCCTTTGTTACTCCAGACACTTGAACGCATATGGTCATAAAGTACATGGGGAGCCACACCATGCACATCTCCTCCTCCAAGTCCACTAGCATTACCTCCATGAACCACACCTATTCTAAACAGCGCCCCGATATCCCTCATTCTTGACACAATTACACTGTTATTGTCATAGGTCCCCCATGAACTGTCATACCATGTAGTCGTTGCATCACTGTAGGTAATATTATCGTTGACAATAACATTTTTGAATGTGTCAGTACTAAGGAAGTTGGCCATATTATAATTCATAATATAATTCGCTCTTAAAGCAGCTCCTGTCCAATTTGTCCACCAATTGGCATGAGTCGCGTCTGGATCATAGTTATGTGGTGCCCACTTCCATTTTGTTTTAATGTTAGCAAATTTCAACATGATCGGGTTATTACTGCTCGGTATAGTGACCGTTACATTATCCCCAGACACAGCATGCTGATATTTGATCCTGTTCCAAGCCTTAATCTGAATACTGGATTTAAATACCCCATTATTATCAGAGATGGAAACATTTTCATAATCAATCGGCGTGAAATTGTATAAATAAACCTCACTTTCATTGTGAACTGTGTTCAATGGAGTCCAGGACTTTGCTACGTACTGATAGTTCAGATTTTTTTCACCGTTTCCCCAAGCAGTTTGGCATTCTGATAAGGATTTATCCTTGCAAAATAAATTACAGTTTGTGGTACCAAGTTGAAAAATTTCATAGACTTCAGCATCTGATGAAGTCTCTGAACATACAGAAGCTACAGTTGAGTCGCTAGAATTTTCATCCTTCGACGAACATGACCAAGAAAAAATAGCCAAGATTAAGATAAATACATAGAACTTCATTGTTTATTATTTAATGTGTTTTGGGAGAAATTTTTTTTAAATGAAATCTATATAATTATATGGAAGGAATTATTTATTAATACCAATATTCATTAATGGAAGCGGGGAAGGACTGTCTCCATTCATAAAATAGATTTTTGATCCAGGGTCTTTGGAGATTGCCTTCAGGGCTTCCAAAGCCTGCAATTTAACATAATTGGGATTGCTTCCGATTGCTCTATTAATTTTCTCTATCTCATATGCCTGGGCATCTGCCAAGACCTTCATTTTAGATGCTTGTTCTTTTGCAGCTTCACTCTCTGCAGTTGCTAGAGCGACCTTTTGCTGCTGTTCTGTTTTGAAACGTTCTAATTCTGCCTTTTGCTTTTCAACTTCTTGTTCTCGCTCTTTTTTTGATTCGATAGCCTTGATGATAAAAGGGGGCAAAGAGATGTCACGTATGAGTACAGCGCCAACATTAACTCCTTTAGTAATGAGGTAGTCACGAAGGCCTTCCAATAAGGACGTCTGCATGTTTTGCTGGGTCTCCTCCAAGAAAAAATCTTCAGCTCTTTTGATAGACTTTCCTTGTTCGCGCAAGAGAGATCTTAGTTTTGGAACAATATGCACCCTTAAAACATCTGCTGCTTGACCAGTTTCCTTTAGAATCATAGGTGCCCTGTCTTGTTCTAACCTAAACTGGACACTCACTTGAATCTTGGTCTGAAGTTGGTCTTGGCTTGGGACATTGGCTTCTTCTAGGTGTGACTTTTGACGAACATCATAAAAATACCATTCATAAAATGGGTTTACTGGAATGTGTAACCCTTCCTCATATGGATCAGATTGAACTTCCCCAAAGAGAGTCGCAACTGCAACATATCCAGCAGGAACCTTTTGATAAAGTGATGAGCCAAACCAAAAAAAGACTGCAACTATAATCATGATGATTATCAGTGATTTTGGTATTTTTATATTTTCCATGATCATTCCTTTTTTAAAAAATTTGTTTTAAATATTAAAAATTTAAATTCATTATTATCAGTTTAGCTTACGTATAAGCTGAAATTAGGCAAGAGATAAGTTGATGGGGATACTTAGAATCTTCCATGTGATGTTCAGAGTATAAAGAATTTTTAAGTAACAACTGACCCTGATTAGTTAAGTCTGTTTTCAAAATGGAGAGTTCAGTAGTCTTGTTCTGCAACATTGGTAAAGAAATTTATGAATTAATGAGAATCGGCCTCAAAGCTTCACGGATAATTTCTGGAATAGCAATAGGTCGGCGTGTTTCATGATCCACATAAACATGCACAAAATGTCCTGATGCTGCGGGTTCATAATCCTCTTCTTGGAAAAGTCCAACCCGATAAGTAATGCTGCTATTTCCTATTTTTTCAACCAATAGTCCTGCATCGATGATTTGTGGGAAACATAACTCTTTGTGGAACGTACATCCGCTTTCAACAACGATCCCGATAGCCTCGAGTTTTCTTATGTCTTTTCCAGTAGAGCGAATCAAGTTTCCATTAACTGCAGTGTCAAAGTAGGAATAATAAACCACATTATTAACGTGACCATAAATGTCATCATCCATCCAACGGGTTGGAATCTTGCTCCATGATTTCAAGTCTTTACGTTCCCATTTCATCGTTTTCTCCATGTTTCTGCATTGAGTGTTTAATGATCAGTAAAATTGTCTGCAAAATAATGCAATAATTACATTTCACTTATTTTGGACACCTAATAACCTACTCCCCCTCATACATGAGTTCAGTAGCAGGATGAGTAATCCATTAAAACACCTGCCTTCCAGTCAATAGTCGGGTTGAAATAGATTGGCTCGGTATGGTATTCTTATTTCTACTTGCTGTTTCTAGGATATTTTGAGCTGATTAATACTATGCTAGGATACTTCCATTTATTGTTTTCTTACAACACATGGTGGAATTGCCTATACTTTAGCACCAAATTTAATATTTAAGGAGTATAGAATGAGTGAATTTACTGGAAGTTGTCATTGTGGTGAAATCAGTTATACGTTTAAGGGTGAAATTTTACGACAGATCAATTGTCATTGTAAGAACTGTCGAAAGTCGTCCGGAGGGCCATATTTGGCAAATATATTTGTCTCTGAGGGCAACTTGCTTATCAAGGGGGCGCCTATGGAGTATCAGCATTTGGCAGACAGCGGGAACCAAATGACCAAGAAATTCTGTGGAAATTGTGGGGCGCAAATGTTTTCTCTCGGTAGTGGACGCCCGGGTATAGTGAGTATTCGCGGTGGAACTATTGACGATCTTGAGATAATTCAGCCTGCTATTAATATTTTCGTTTCCAGTAAAATCCCATCAACCCCGCTGGATGAAAGTCTAGCAACCTACGATAAAATGCCATCCTAAATGATTGAGAAGCTAAATGTTACTGCTATCAACGTATAGATAGCATTTGATTATTGGGGGGATTTTTTTCATAACGTCCGCCACCATAGTCCAAGGGTGGTAGAGTAACCGACCGTTGAGCTATCGATGTTCCCAGATTCATTAAGAACATAGACGGTGGGGAAGGCATGGATGTGATAGGTGTTGAGTAGTTCCGAACTCCCGAGTAGCACAGGCACATCTAGAGTATTGCGCTCCAAAAAAGCTTCAACACTATGTAAACCCTTGTATGAAAGTGCAACAGCGAAGATCGAGACCGATTCTTCATTCAAGACTCTCCTAACCCAGTTGAGATTGCTGATACTGATATCGCAGACTTTGCACCACGGTGCAAAAAAGAAGAGCAGTACCCTACGTCCACGTAAATCTTCCAGAGCAACAGTTGAACCGGAGAGCAAAGGTAGCCGGAATGATGGTGCAGGTGTTTGTACAGGAACCAAGTTACGCTCTTGCCATGCTGTCACCACCACAAAAATTGTGAAGATAAGCAGCCCGTTTATTAGCCATCGTTTCCAGTTTATACAATATTTCATTTTTCTGCAGATCCTATTTCTGCAATTTTATCCATAGTTTCTTTGATACGTTGTTGTCATTCCGGACCTTGTTTAATCCTAATCCGCTCTTCTTATAGTGAATATGCCTAAGATAACCAAAACTAGACTATTAATCATCCATAAAGGTGGTACAAAGTCGTCTCCGATGTTTGATAACTGTTCAGGGCTCAAGATGGCAAGAAAAGCAAACATTACAAATGAGGTAAGTGATAATAAACCCGATAACCAATTAGGGAAAAGGTTTGTTCGTAAATATCCTATTCCAGTTATGGTTATTCCAAAATACATAATGGACCAACCTGTCCAGGCGATCGCTTCTCCAATTGAATCAGATTCAGCACTTAATTTTGCACTATTTATAGCATCTGAAACAAGTCCCATACTCAAACCAACAACTATTATTAGTAACCCGGCGTCTATGAAAGTATTTCTTACAAAATTTCTAGTCATCATAAAAGATAGTGGGATAGTAACCAATGCATAAGCTGCAATTTTTTCTGTATGCCCCTTATCTAGGAGACCTGTTTCGCCAAGACCCATATAAACAACGATTGAACCGAGTCCAGCGATTATAAAGAGAATTCCATTAACCATTTTATCTGTCATAATATACCTTCCTATTAATTAAATTATCATTCTAAACACACATTAATGCTAATATCCACTTAAAAGGCAATTTATATCAGCAGCCCAATCTAATTGAACTGAATTCACAATCTTCAATATAATTAAAATAATTATTTACAAATAATTCAATATTAGATGCGTACTGAATTATTGGATTTAATAAAATACGTTAGTATAATTCTTCATAATACACCACTAACTCCCTAATTGAAAAATGATCAAAATGATGATAATGTCACGTGTTATTTACTTCGATTCTTGATTTAGTGTAGTATTTTGGGAGTTATTTAAGAGCGTTTATGCATAGACGAGTATTTTTTTAAATTTCTTAATTCTTCAAGTAACTGATAATCGATATAGAAAAAATAGTTTAAGAGACTGTCAAGCCTCAAATGGAATCTAAAAAAATTAACTATCGTAACGGTGTGTTGCTGGTGCTAACGGCAGGAATTTGCTGGTCCTTCATGGGGCTGGGGATCCGCCACATTGAAGTCGCCAATGTATGGCAAATACTATTCTTTCGCTCTCTGGCGCTAACCCCTTTATTACTTATAGTCTTAACTTTGCGAGCTAGAGGCAATCCTTTTATCATTGTCCAGAGGTCTGGCTTGGCTGGGGTAATTGGTGGAATTTCGTTGGTTTTTGCTTTTTCTGGCGGCATCTTAGCTATCCAGACAACATCTGTTGCGAATGCTATGTTTTTATTTGCTGCAGCACCCTTCTTCGCGGCGGTTTTAGGTTGGTTGCTCCTCAAAGAACAGGTCCGAAATGTGACGTGGATATCCATGATAGCAGCTTTAGTGGGTGTCGTTATCATGGTCTGGGAAGGAATTTCAATAGGTCGGATAATTGGTAATGTAGCTGCATTGATATCTGCGTTAGGTTTTGCGTTTTTTACGATTACTCTGCGCTGGAAAAAGTTAGAAGACATGTTACCCAGTGTTTTTCTGGGTGGTTTTTTTTCTATTATTATAGCTGGGGCATTATGTCAGATTAAAGGATATGGGCTTGATGTTCCAAATCGCGACATTTGGATTGCTTTAGTTTTGGGTTTTTTCCAGGTTGGTGCGGGACTTATACTATATACCTTGGGGTCAAAAGCAGTTCCTTCAGCAGAATTGGCGCTGCTTTCCATGACTGAGGTCGTTTTTGGGCCATTCTGGGTATGGATTTTCCTTGGTGAAACAGCTGGAGGGTATACATTGCTTGGCGGTATGATTCTTTTGATTTCTATAGCTAGCAACTCTTTTTTGGGACTTACTTCTAAAACCTACATTGACACCTGAAATACTTTTACAATTCCATGTAGTTTAGTAATTGTTTCATTTGGAATTTATATTTGGAAAAATATCAAAAGTAAATGTGAATTTTCTTAAAAATAAATATATAACGAATTTGTGATAAAAATACGTTATAATTCTGACTCACCGGATGGTAACGATTAAATTTAATTCATTTAAAAATTATTGAGGTTGAACATTAGCTACCTAAATTTATCCATAAAATTTTTCTAGATGGACAGAATGTTATTAGATACTACTAATAAGAAGGCTATTTGCTTTGAAAACAGCTATGTATTGTTGGGAAAAGAGTTCTACGCAAGCGTAAAGCCAACACCAGTAGAAATGCCCTGTATTGTCAAACTGAATTATAGTCTAGCTCTAGATTTAGGTTTCGACTTTTCTGAGTTTGACCAGGGGGGATTGGCTGAGATTTTCTCTGGCAATCAAATGTTGCCTGGTGCTGAACCTCTTGCGATGGTTTATGCAGGTCATCAATTTGGTAATTTAGTTCCGCAGTTGGGAGACGGACGTGCCATTCTACTCGGAGAAGTAATTGATAATTCTAATTTTCGTCGTGATATTCAACTAAAAGGAGCAGGCCTTACCCCATTCTCCAGGCAAGGAGACGGGCGTGCTGCACTCGGACCAGTACTTCGAGAATATATTATTAGCGAGGCGATGTATGCACTTGGAATACCTACAACTCGCTCGCTGGGCGTTGTCACCACAGGAGAACCTGTATATCGTGAAAAAGTTTTGCCGGGTGCTATCCTCACTAGGGTTGCCTTGGGTCATGTGCGTGTCGGAACTTTTCAATATTTTTCTTTACAACGTGATGAGACGGCTCTGAAAAAGCTCGCTGATTATGTTATTGATCGAAATTATCCTCTTATCAAAAAAGTTAAAAATCCCTACTTGAAACTTCTGGAAGAGGTGATGGACAGACATGCGAAGCTAGTGACTCAGTGGATGCAAGTTGGTTTTATACATGGCGTTATGAATACCGACAATATGGCAATTTCTGGGGAGACGATTGATTATGGACCATGTGCTTTTTTGGATACTTTTGATCAGACAAAAGTGTTTAGTTCGATCGATCATATGGGTCGATATGCTTATGGTAATCAGCCTTCTATCTTACAATGGAATCTGGCTCGATTTGCGGAAACGATCCTTCCATTAATTGATAAGGTCCCTGATCGTGCAGTTGCTCTTGTGAATGAAGTGATCGAAACTTATCCTGAACTATTTAAATACTATTGGTTGTCCGGTATGCGGAGAAAACTTGGGCTGTTCACATCGGAGACGAAAGATGAGGCCCTAATTCAATCTCTGCTAGATATAATGCAGGAAAACGAAGCCGACTTTACAATGACGTTTAGAAAACTTTGTTATGCTGCGCGTGGTTCTGGACAGGAAGGTTCACTTCGGGATTTGTTCAAAGATTCAAAATCCTATAAGAAATGGGCCTTAAATTGGCGAGCTCGGATGTCACGAGAAATAAAAACTCCTGACGATCATTTTGAATTAATGCGTCAGGCAAATCCTGCTATTATACCACGTAACCATCGAGTTGAAAAAGCTCTCGCAAGTGCTGTTGATGATGGAGATTATGGACCATTTGAAACGTTTTTGGAATTACTCTCGTCACCCTACGTAGAACCAAAAAGTCATACTGAATATCTGGCGCCACCTAAACCAGAGGAGAACGTTCTTCAGACATTTTGTGGAACTTAATATAAAAACTCAAAGGTATGAGTTTTTTAACCATTAACGCTTACGCTATATATCACGGAAGTAAAATTATTAATTATTGTGATATCAAAAAATAGATATATAGTAAATTATAAAATGTAATGTTCATTAAACTAAGTAACAAGAAGACATAATTAGGAATCAATTTGGATAAAGAAGATATTTTAAAATTTTGGTTTAAAGAATGTACCCCGCAACAATGGTTTAAAAAAGATTATGCTTTCGATAATTTATTGGAAGAGCGTTTTGCAGGTACTGTAGAACTAGCTTTTGAAGGAAAACTTGATGACTGGACTGATTCAGGTAATGGCTTTCTAGCGCTTATAGTTCTGCTTGATCAGTTTCCACGGAACATTTTTCGAGATACCCCACGCTCTTTTTCAGGAGATGAGAAGGCTTTGAGTCTAAGCTTTCAATGTACTGAAAATGGTTACCATTTTAATGGAGATGTCCACTATCGTTATTTCATGCTAATGCCGAGGATGCATAGCGAGGATATAACCGTTCAAAATGACTCTCTGCTACTTTTTAAAAAACTAAATCTAGATAATGTATATGATTATGCAGTGCAACATAGAGATATAGTGGCTAGGTTTGGACGCTTCCCGCACCGAAACTTAATTCTTGGACGGTCATCATCTAAAGAAGAGTTGGAGTTTCTGGAGCAAAAAGGTTCCTCATTTTAAACTGTCAGTTCAGGGCCTGATATGCGGTAGTGAGTTTGGTTTAATCAGCTTGCAATTTGATCACTTCTGTCCTTGCCATTCGAGCTTATATCCTAATTCTTTTGTAGATGAGAGGAATGTGAGGAGCTCTCCAAATGCTTCTTCTATTGGTGGATATTGGTGGCTTTCTTCATGTGTGTCAAAGTCTTTCCAATAGGTCACTAACAAGAAATGTGGTGTTTCTGATTCATGTTCTCCTATAGATCCTTCTGGTGAAATGAACCCTGCATATGAGAATACTTGTCCTGCGATGAACCCATCCTGTGTGTCTTTAGTTTTAGAACAAACCTCTGCTATTGCTAATTCTACATCATTGAATTCTACTCCGTCTTTCAGTCTACATTCATTCAATAGCATGACTGATTCATATGGTACTGTAATTGGTTGAAACATCTTTCCTCTATTTGTTATAAATTTGAGCGTACAATTTTTATGACTTCCAAGGAATGAGCTCTTAATAAAGGCGATTTAGGGCCTGATATGCTTCTCCTGCTTTTGAAAGCACTGGTTTTATTCCCAGACACGTCGGTGTTAGTTTAAACTTTTAATAATTCTGGAC
>CAJWKU010000028.1 GCA_913043005.1 uncultured Cryomorphaceae bacterium | reverse complement strand
TATGTACAGACTCTACGAGCATAGAATTTGTGATCAGCGGTATTGGCTTTGAGGATACAGATCTTGCTAACGCGAAGCTCTACCCTAACCCTAATGATGGATACTTCACGGTAGAAGTCCCTGAGCAGTATATCGGCTCAGAGATGAATGTGATTGATGGAATAGGAAGAGTAATAGAGCATATGGTGATCCAAGAGGTGCAGACAAATATTGATCTAAGAAGACGACCTAAAGGAGTTTATCGCATACAGATTAAGTCCAAGGAAGGAATCAAAACCATTCCTGTTGTAATACAATAGCAAACCTTATTAATGAATTAAATCTAGCAAAATGAATAAGTTTTTATCTTTCTTTCTCACTATATTTTTATGGACTGGCTGCACGGACCCATGCCAAGATGTTTTGTGTTTAAATAGTGGAACATGTCTCGAGGGAACATGTCTGTGTCTAGATTTTTATGAAGGCGTGGATTGCGGAGCTGAAGAGAGAACTAAGTATTTTGCTACCTACAATGGAACAACAACTTACAGCGATGCACAAGGGAATACTAATAATTACCCTGATTCAAAGACATTGACTATAAGCAATAAGGGGCTTACATATTTTAATATTGATGAAGGTGTCTTTGCAATGTTAACTACTCCTAAATCTGGTGTTTTTGATATTCCTTCTCAAGCAAGCGCTAACCCTATTGATTCAACTTCTTACTTTTCTGGATCTGGAAATATCAGTGGAAATCAGATTGATTACACTGTTGTCGTTGAAAATAATGGTGAGACTCTCACTATGAGCTTTATCGGAACAAAATAAGATTTTAAAAAAATCCCATACCCTATGCAAAGATTGGTTCGCTATCCAGAAAAAGGCTATGTTGCTGGAGTATGCCACGGAATGGGTGAACATACAGGCTTAGATCCTATATTATGGAGAGCTATCGCTTTGTGCAGCGGAGGGGGTTTTTTTGTTTATTTGGCCCTTTGGATATTTTTGAAAAAAGGACACGATCAATGATAGGTTAAACGATCTATTTAGAAAATTAATGCGTTTGTGGCTAGAATTTATCAGAAAATAGGATTTTCAATTCCAGTAAACCCTTTCATTTTTGATCAAAAAACAGTAAAAAAAGACGAAAAAGGCTAAAAACAGCTCATTTTTGACTGTTTTATGGGTTTTGGGTGGTTATTACAAAATTCTTTATCTGCTATTTTAAAAGTGTTCAATAGAATCATCAATTATAAACGGGAATAATTGTCAAAAAAGTGGGTTTTTAGATCAAAATAGACCAATAAATGACGAAAAACATCGTTTTTAGTCCCTTTTTAGTGTTTTTTTAGTTATCAGATATTTGATTATTCTTGCACGGAGAAGATCATGGATTGTTTAAATACCAGAAACCTTCAATAATCGTTAAAAAAGTCGGTTTTTGGATGAAAAAGCACATAAAACAGTCAAAAATGAGCTGTTTTTAGCATTTTTTACGAGTTTTGATTTTTAGAAATTCTAATTACGAGTTAAGTAATTAGTTAATCTTCTATCTGCGGGGAGTTTCTATAGTTGATATAGATTAACAGGATAGCATATCCAAACGCTGCTGATGATAGGATTAAGATGATATTCAATATTCCTTCGACTCCAAAAGAGAGCCGAATAAGAATGGTCGCTATAACAAAACCTGTATTTCGTAGCAGTCTAAAATAATCTTGAAAGAAGCTATATGAGAGCAATAGTATGAGCACATCTGTAAGGATCAGTGCTGTAAAAAAGTCTTTATAAAAGATCGAGTTTAGGTCATTTTTTATGGAGGCAAATAGATGTTGTCCATAAAAAGCAGAATATAGAAAATCAATAAGGTGTACTACACTTATACAGCCTAGAATTATTATAAGTGCAGAGGAAACATACTTTTTTAAATTATTAAAACGTTTTTCTAATATGAGATCAAATTTATCCTGGGGAGTTTCCTCGAGTTTTGACTTGGCTTTATAAAACAAAAGGATTGTCAGTGCCAGAACAAGCACAGCTAGTAGGTCTACGAATAAACTTTTGAGATCTTTATTCGCCATGCTGACGGTGGTAAAATCAATTTTTGTAATGTCAGCAAACACTCTTCGAACAAGGATTAGAGAGATAATTTCAAACTGTTTTAAAAGACTCGTGGTAAATGATCGAGGCAGGTAAAATACCAGTAAATAAATCTCATAAATCAAGATAAAAGAGAAGGGAGTATAAATCGAATTTATGGGATTATCAAATAGCCCATAAGAGGAAAGATCAATAATAGCGATAGATGAAAGCCCAATTAAGATTAAGTGGATGATAAAACCAAGAACAGCAAGTGTCGTGGTAATCGTTTGAATGGAGTTTCGTGTTTTATCGGAAAAGATACTATCGTAGAAACTGTTCATATAGGCATTATTATCTAACTAATATAAAGCATATTATGACATTGTAGACTAGTCAAAACAGTGATTACTTGAATAAAGAGGAACTCACATCGTCATTTAACTTTATGGTCTCGACAGTAATTGTAAAAGTCTGCGGCCCAGCTTTAGTCTCAATAGTTTTTTCAAATTTTATTCCGCCGACTTGCTGCCACTCTAAAACAGTACTCGTAATGGATATATTTCCTTGGGGAGATTCCTGATTCTCCATGCTCTGATAAAATAATCCGGTTGTCGTATCAAAATAATGAGTTTTTTTCGGTTTTTCATTTGCATTTGAAAATTCTGAAACTTGATAAACAGCTTTACCATCTATTAATGTTTGACCATCAAAATGGAATTCCTCTAGGCGATCTAGCCATCCTACTTGTTCTACAACATATTTAGCTTGTCTGCTTAGGTCTATTAGTTCTTCGCCTTCAACAGTGCTTGTACCTCGCATCCCGCTTTTTTCGGCTTTTCCATTAGAAAACAAAGTTTTACTTAGGGTCATGTTGCCCATAGTTTGTTCCTCCAAAACTTTATTTGGGATAATTTTAGCGCTGATAACACTTAATTTTTGTGGAGCACCTGGTATTTCTATTGAGGATTCTTGACTTATTGCTTTTAATTGTTTCAGTTGATCTAGACCACCTAAAGCCTCATAATAATTATCCATTATATTTTCAAGGGTCACGCCATCTGGAGTAAATAAAAACTCAGGCTCATCACTAGGCTGACCAAATTTATCATAGTACTCAATACTACCAAATGCACTTAGCTTTGCTGCAATATCCTGAGCTTTTCCAACAACAGCGATTGTTATATTATCCGTAGTCATATATTTTTTGGACACTCTAAGAACATCTTCGGCTGTTACATCATCTAATCTATTCAGATAATTATTGTAATAGTCCTTAGGAAGGCCATAACGGGCAATGTTTAGAGCAAAGGAGGCAGCGCTTGACGTGCTCTCTAAAGATCTGCCAAATGAACCGTTTAGGGCAGATTTGGCGTTCACAATATCTTCTTGAGAGACCATCTCGGTTCTAATGGTTTTTAACTCATTCATGAATTCAACGATTGCTGAGTCTGTGACCTCATTTCGGACTTTGGCCGACGCGCTGAAGGTGCTATTAAGCTTATCTATACCAAAATTGGAATATGCACCATAAGTAAAGGCCTTATCTTCTCTGAGATTCCTGAATAATCGACCTGACATTCCTCCTCCTAAAATTTTATTGGCTATTCGCAAGGGCTCTATATCTGGATGGCCCGGTGCAAGATCAATTACATTACCAACCCAAATTAATGATTGCACTGCAGATGGTTTATCTACCAAAACAATCCTAGATGATGCAGGCAATGGTGTTTTGGAATATTCAAGAGAAGGGACTTCTTTTCTTTTCCATTTCTTCAGAGAGGTCCCTAACTTCTTTTTTGCCTCTTTGACTGTTATATCGCCAATAATAACCATGTAAGCAATATTGGGTCGAAAATAGGCATCATAATATGATTTGCAATCTTCAAGGGTAATGGCATCAACTGTAGCTTCGGTCATAACCTCACCATAAGGATGCTCAAGACCATAAATGGAAACCCCAGTTAAGTTGCTGGATATAGCATCAACGTTTTCTGAATTTGCTTTTACTCCTGAAGTCATTTGAGATTTCAGTTTTTTAAATTCTTCCTCTGGAAAACTTGGGTTTAAAAGGACGTCAGAAAAGATATCTAGAATATCATCTGTGTATTTACTTAACCCTCCTGCCCGAATTGATGAGGCTGAGCTGGAAAAATTTGCACCCATAAAATCTATCTCTTCATCAAGCTGAGATTTAGTTCTGGAATCAGTTCCCGACCCAATTATATCGCCAGCCATACTTGTATATCCAGCTTTATTTCCTTCCATAATTGGATCACGATCTAATATCAAAGACATTGTTATTCGAGGAAGTTTGTGGTCTTCAACCACAAAAACCTTTAATCCATTGTTTAGCTCAAAACTTTCATATGCGGCAATTTTTGGAGTTCTTGCTGGACCAGCTTCCGGTGCATTCGATCGGTCGATTGATACTTGACCCGTTAAACTGTAGGCCGTAAATAATAATAGAAATGAATAAATACTCTTTTTCATAGTTTAATTTTTATTTCCTGATTCAGGTTCTTGACTCTTTGGTAAATAGTTTAAAACCACCCGATTCTTTTTAATTAAATATTTTTTTGCTACGTCTTGAATGTCTTTACGGCTAACATTTCGATAGCGTTCTATTTCCGTATTTATATAATTAGCATCACCATAAAAAGTATGATAGTTTGCTAATGATTCTGCAATTCCCGCCATTCTAGAATTACTTTGAATAAAAGCACTCTCCATTTGATTTTGGATTTTTTGAAATTCCCGTTCAGAGATTAACTCATTTTGTAATTTTTCTATTTCTTGTTCAATTGCAGGCTTCATGTCTTTTATCTCTTTATCTGCATTGGCAAAAGCAAGCATAATAAAAGCTCCTCCTTGTTCTAGGGAAAATGGGAAAACTTGTACAAAAGCAGCAGTTTGATCTTCATCAACTAGACGCTTATACATTCTTGAGGAGGCGCCGCCACTGAGAACTGTTCCTGCCATTTCAAGTGCATAGGCATCATCAGATTTTTGAGGCGGCATTCGATATCCCATCATTAGCGCAGGCAACTGAACATCATCGAATACTGTTGCTGTTTTCTCTCCCCCCAATGGTGGCTCTTGGATGTCTGGTTGCATCACTGCATTCCCTTTGGGAATATCGCCAAAGTAAGCTTTGATCAATTCTTTTGTTTTGGCAATATCTAGATCACCAGCAATACTTAAGGTTGCATTATTTGGCAAATAAAATTTATTGTAGAATGCTTGAAAAGCATCTAGGGTTGCGGAATTCAGATGCTCTATTGATCCTATCGGAGTCCAGTTATATGGATGCTCAACATAAAGCCGCTTGAAAATATTTTCAGGGAAAGTAGCATAAGGCTGACTATATCGTTGACGTTTTTCTTCTTTTACAACCTCACGTTGAGTATCTACACCAATTTTTTTAATTTTTGCATGAAGCATTCTTTCACTTTCGAGCCAGAGACCTAGCTCCAATTGATTGGAAGGGAGCAATTCATAATAGAAAGTTCGATCCTGAGAAGTATTTGCATTTAGCTGCCCACCTGCAGAGTTAACATAGTTATCAAATTCACCGCGATCAATATTTTCTGAACCTTCAAATGTTAGATGTTCAAAAAAATGAGCAAATCCTGTTTGACTTTTTTCTTCATTTTTACTACCAACTCGATACATCATGGTAACAGCAACAATAGGAGTGCTGTGATCTTCATGAAGAATGACATGGAGTCCATTTTTTAGATCGTATTCTTCAAAGTCAATTTTGTTTTGGCCACTAAGAGCTCCACTCAGAGCTAGAGCACAAAACATGATTAGTTTTTTCATGTTGTGTCTTATTTATTGAAGGTCTAAATATACATCTAGTATCAGCGTTTGAGCTACGGCATAAAAACAGCTTTGATTTAATTTATAAATAGCTACAGGATTCAAAATGCCTCACCTATGAAAAAGTAAACTCCTCTTCCCTCGCCAGTAAATGAAATGTCTATTCTGGTATAAATATCCTTTTCTGGAAATACAAGGTATCGCACCCCAAAACCTCCAGTTGGCAACAATCTATTGATCTGAAATATATTGTCTTCACTGAAAACTTCTCCAGCTGCTACAAAGACACTTGCTCCCCATCTCTCGGAAAAATCAAATGGTAGAATACGATATTCTACTTGTCCAGCAATCAAATGTTTGTCTCTATATCGACCTAAGTAATAACCTCTCATTAGGCTCTCACCTCCCATCAAAGAGAGCATATTAAAGGGGGGATTTCCAAGAGTGAATTGACCATATAACTGGAAAGCTAAAACAGTGTTTTTCTTAATGGGTTTGTATATTCTATTATCAATGATATAAGAAGTCATATTGAAATCGCTACCAAGGGTTTTGCTGTATTTTAAAAATGCCCATTCGCTGTAAATCCCTTTTCGCGGATTCAAGGCGTTGTGAATGTTATCATACAAAACACCTAGTCCTAACCCTAGGTTTGATGAGCCATAACTACCAACACTTGGTGGGCTAGAACCCAAAGATTGATCAACGTATTTAACATTGTTTAATCTTTGATAATCTAATTCTAATCCAATATAGAGGGAAGGAAAAGTTTCTCGCAACAATCGTTCACGTAATAATATGTATTGGCCGTCTATTCTAGAAAGGTATTCTGATGGACTATCTGGACCAATTCCAAAATATAAGAGAGGAAAACTTTGATAACGAGCCCTACCATATAAAAACCACTTGTTTTTATTAGTGTAAACGGCATGATCAAGCCATAAACCATATTGATTTTCAAGAGTAAAAAAGGTAAATGCTTTGACTTCGCTTAATCTGTTTTTGAGATTTCTTTTTGCTGAATAGACATAAAGACTTGACACTCCAAATTCCCAATTGGTCTCCGGGGAGTAGGCTAATGTGGGGTAGTTAATGAGCTTAGGTGCCGAGGGATCAGATTTTTCTTTTAAAACAATGTTAAGGTATCTTTTGAATAGAGTTTCTTTTGAAGAAATATTTTCTTGAGCATTAAGAGATAAAAATCCCAAAAACAGCGGTAATAAGAGCCAATTTTTATTGGAAGTAATATTCACTTTTTAAAGATAGTAGTAGGATTTCAAAAGAACTTGATAATTTTATTTCGAATAATTCGTCTTGCAGAAAAAACACGGTTTTAATGAATTGGTAGAAATAGTTTTCTCAAAGTGAGATAAACCAAAAAAGTACTAGCTATCTTAAATTGGTATTTTTTTTCTTCTATCTCTGTCCGATATCTCATTTAATCTCAGACTGTCTTTTCCACTAATTCTCCATTGAAATCCAAGCTTTACCTGAAACCTCATCTAAAGCCTTTTTAGCCCGAGTAAAAGACTTGAATGGGCCTAGAAATACGCGGTAGAAATTATTACTGGCTCTAATAACGTTTACAGGTGATTCATACTCAAGTGAGGCACTGAAGTCTGTCGCATATGCTTTACTCTCAAAGGAGCCTAGTACTACGACATAGGAGCCTGAAGGAAGAGGTGGAAGTGAAATTTCTTTATTTTGCACGGATTTTTGTGCTGTACGGATTTGCTCCTGGGCCTTTACTGAAACCAGCTCTAATGAATCTAATTGACGATTGGCTTCAACAACTTTAGAATGGGCAACCTCAAGCTCGTCCTGGATCATTGCATTCTCTTCTTTAGCTTGATTGAGTTTTTCTTGGAGTTGCGGTATAGCGCTTACCTTGTTCGCTTCACGCTGGAGAGAGGCTAGTTTTTTAGAGCGATATGTCTTTTTGTTAATTACCCCAATTGAGAAGGTTAGCATTTGGTCATCATAACCAATACGATTTCCAACACCAACTCCATCTATACCATCTTCAAACATAAAATAGCGGTAGTCTGCACCAATATAATAGGTCCGTTTCTCATTGGGGATTTCATAGCGAACAGATATCCCTGCTGGGATGCCTAAAGAACCCCAAAGAAAGGAAGTTGCATTGATACCGTTTGAACCCATATCATCACGCTCCCATGTTCTTATCTGAGAAATCCCCATTGTGAGTCCATAACGAAGGTTTCCATTCTCTAAAGCTGTCACTCTTCCTAAACCGAAATGAGGTGAAAAACCCGCAAGATTAGTAGTCTTATCATTATTCACAGCTTGGAAAAAGTGAACATCACTTCCAAGGCGCATATAGTAATTATCCCAAATAGGCATGTCAAAATTCAAGTTTGCAGATAGATTAAAACCATCAAATCCTCCCGCATTACTTCCCCAGCTGCCGAAGGCAGATCCATCATCTGGCATGAAATAAGTTACACCTGCACCATAGGCCATTTTTGCAGGTCCTTGGGCAAAGACTGATAAAGAGAAAATAGAGAAAACAATAGTTAAAATAAGGTTGCGCATAATGTTTCTGCTTAAACAGGTTATAAACAAATATAAGGATCCATTTTACAGATAAGGCTATCGGAGTCACTCCAAATTGGAGTGAGGCAATATTATCTTAAGTCAATATTGAAAAAAGTCAAATGAGTTTTGATATTTTTAGTAATTAAATTCCCCTGATGTAAGATCACATAGGACTAACAAATCATCAAAACTCTCGAATAGAACGAACAAAGAAAAAATCACTAATCGTGAAAACGGTACTATTAAATTGAAGTCCTGAAGAAAAATTTTGTCGCCAAGCTGTTGTGCTGCCGCTTCGGATAGAAGACCAATAAGTTTTAGTTCCAAACGATCCAATTGCAGCATGGCTCTTTATTTAGAATTTTAACATAAAAGCCCTTTCAAAATATAAAATTTATATTTTCCCATTAATGTCAAATTGGGATACAAAATCCCAAATAACTGAATTTGCATTTATATCCATATTTCCAAAAGTTCCCGGCCAGTCGTGTCCTCCATCGATAACCTTATAATGTTCAATTTCGATGTTATTGGTCCCATTTAAATATTGATAAAGAACAACCGAATCTCCATCGGCAGTATTTGTATTTGGCAAATTGGTTATTATCGGTATGGTATCAACATTGTTATATGTTATCCAAAAATCAATTGTACTGCTATGGGAAATATATCCATCTGACTCTGAACCATCGTAGATAGTCTCATCGTCCATAGTGCCACTAATGGTGATTACTGGAGTAGGGTGAGAAGGAGTACAATTATTCACTGTTTTTGTGCTCATATTTCCTGCAACACTTCCTATAGCGGCTATCTTATGACTAAGTTGACATGCCAATTCATAACTAAAGAACCCACCATTTGAATATCCACATGCATAAATTCGCTCTTCATCAATATTATAATTAGTAGAGATCTGTTGAATTAAAGCCTCTGTAAAGCCTAAATCATTTGCGTTGCTTCCGGTTGTCCATGATCCAACGTTCCAATGAGTCGAGAGCTGAAATCTAGTTCCTTGTGGGTATACTAGTATGAATTGTTCAGAATTAGCCAGAGAACGCATATCACTTATTTCCATTTGGTCTTCGGATGTCATCGTCCAACCGTGGAAATTCAACATAAGAGGAACGGATTTAAGCGTGTCGTATGAATTCGGAACATGAATTATGAATTCACGGGTCTCCCCATCAACTTCAATAGCTCTTAAAAAGGTTCCCATGGTATGATTATCGTTTGCGTCATAACTTTTTTTGGTGCACCCTATTATCAGAGTTAAGCATATGATTGCGGTAATAGGAATTTTTTTTTTACGCATCAGATTAGTCTAGGTATACTTGAAAATAAAAAAACAGTTACACTATAAAAGTATAACCATTTTATCATTATCAGTAGTTCGTAACCGATGGAAAGCAAGCTTTTGAATCATACAAAGCAGATCCTTGTAAAGTAATATTAATGGACACCAAATGCCCGTCATGGATTATGTTGAAGCCAATAATGCCATTCGAGAATATGAAGTCGAAGCGGGCCTACTTTCAGCCTATATTGTGGCCATGAGGGCAAATGTCATGAAAGAAGATCGAATAAAATACAGGGCAGCTGAACTCAATGTCTTTCTCTGAAAGCCTTTTACCCTGTAACAGCTCAAGTAGTTATTGCAGCAAATAAAAGACTGGCGAAGAAAGCAAGAAGACTCGAGCAAAAGTTAACGACATCATTTCCAATCCATTTTAATCCC
>CAJWKU010000027.1 GCA_913043005.1 uncultured Cryomorphaceae bacterium | reverse complement strand
GTGGGCAATACAGGATTCGAACCTGTGACCCCCGCCCTGTCAAGGCGATGCTCTAAACCAACTGAGCTAATTGCCCGAAGGATGCAAATGTACATTTAAACGCAGACATGATACAACATGTAGTTTAGCGATTAAATATGTGTTTGAAACATCTAATCCTTTAAAAGGATTCATATTCTGTTAGCTCAATTTTCCTTGCCCTGCGGTATATGTTTTCACGAATATTAAACCAGAATAAATTATAATCTGCCCTATGGTAATCCTCCCAAATAAAGAACCAGCCCACAGGGCCTTTAAGTTTTTGAATTCTTAATAATCCATCATCAATTTTAGATACTAAGCCCTTACGTAAGATCCTCTTGCCATTTGGATACATCGCCCCTTTATGAAATCTACGCTTTGCAGCAGAGACATTTGAGCTCCACGTCAGAGGGTTTACGACACCAATATGATCACCATATGGTTTACGCTTAAAATCTTTACCACAACTCCTCCAAGACATCCAGCAATTTATATCTTCAGGATCATCACAAATTGGCAAATCACCCATCTCTTCAATTCCGACCCACCCACCAACAAGAAAGGCTACTAGCATTCTATTTCTAAGCTCACGATTTACCATTAAGTACTCCTTAATCAACCGCTTTAAATGTCCAGTGCCTTGACTATGGCCCGCAACGATAAATGGCCCTTCTGGATTTTCTTTCAAGAAAAACTTAAAAGCACGAAACACGTCATTGTAAGCCGTATCATATGCAGTTTTCGCATTTTTTTGCTCAGCAGCAGATGTTTGGACATACCCTGCATACATCATCTGGCGATAATGAGGCGCCCATATGGGACCTAAATCATTGAATACAGCCGCCTGAAACGCTAAAGGAAGTCTATTGTCATTTCGATATGACGCATCAAATATGTCAGCGTTCCATGTTTTTCCTTCAAAATAAATAGTGGGGTAAACAAAAAATGTTGGAATCGAGCCCTGTAGATCACCGTAAGACTCTCTATTTTTCTTATCAATTCGCTCACTACTTTTATATATGATGTCACTAGGATCTTCAATTTTAGGGTGTGAAGCCCAGGAAGAAATTTTTGAATAGTCAGGAGAAGAAGGCATGGGCTCAAGTTCTATTTTATTTTGCCCCAGCAAAAAATAATGCGAAACAAAAACGAGAAAAAATATAAGATTCTTAGTCATTACAATGAGATACCTTTATAAAGCTACTTCAATTTTCCACGTGGACTTTACATGACCAATGTGATGCTCGCCATGCCACGCAAAATATTGTAGGACCTCTGATAGTGGAACTCCTCGATCAAGCTCGGGATGGAAATACATTTTTTCGAAATCTTTTCTATCCAAAGAATCCCAAAATCGATTCCAGCGATAATGAACGCCATGTAAAATATCCATCGAAGCCCCAATATTAACATCTCCCGCGTCCTCTAATAGAGCCCATACCTTTTCATCATAGGGTTTTACATGAGGAAGATTCTCGGTGTATGCCATTTTGCATCTCGAGTATGAGTTTAGATGACTATCGGCCAAATGATGAATCACTTGACTGCGAGTCCAACCCTCAGGTCTGTAGGGTGATTGAAGAAGTTCATCTTCAGTAATATCGATTGCTAACTGTAATTTATTTGGCATGTCTGAGAGCGAGATCAGACATGAATCAATATCTGCATCAGAAATTTCTGATTTTAGTAAAAATCTACCAATAGGAAATCTTAGTTTTTCTAAATCCATAGATGATTTAATATTTATCAAAGCTAATTATAGGACAGTTAAAAATGTAATAAAAGATCAATATGACTCAATCTATTGGAACTGAAACAATCCCAAGTCAATTACAGTCGATTCAGCATCGGGTTTTTCATGAAAAAACCCCGCCATTAGATGACGGGGTTTTTGTGGGCCCGGAGGGATTTGAACCCCCGACCAAGGGATTATGAGTCCCCTGCTCTAACCACTGAGCTACGGGCCCTAAAATCTTAAACAGATTTAAGGATTGCAAAAGTAAGATATAGAAGTCAACTAGACTAGCTCTGGATAATCAAAAGATTAATTCAAATCCACCATAAAGAAGAAATAACCATAACAGACCTTTTAAAAGAAAAAATGTAAATAAAGCGATGGCTACAGGCTTCCCGGATTTTTTAATAAGTCCAGACCATCCTTCTTTTTTCAATATTGCTCGGTAAACTTTTAATCGCTTCATACGTTGACAAAAGTATAATCTTTAGGATCATAGGAATACCCTAAAAGGAAAAAATTTTTTAAAAAAATAAAATGTCCTAAAATTTTATTATGTCCGATATAGCTTAAATTTGAAGACTTTTTAAGAAAAAAGACAATGCCAGAATTAAGAGAAAATACCCCAATAAGATTCACTGAAATTTTTGATGGAATTGATCTTTTAGTTATCGGAAAACGGGCATCTTCTGCTCCAATAAAAATTGAGCTGAAAGCAAACGATATTTTTCTTCTCTTTGGAATGGATGGTGAGATCACTTTTCAGTTTGGACCTATGTATATGAGGCCTTTACCTGATGGCCAAAGTTTTTTCATCTACAATCCCAATAGCACATTAATTACCCAAGCAAGCTTTCCCAAAGAGCATCGCTTGACATGCATTAAAATTTCACTGAGTCGAATGCACTCCCTTTTTATTCGAGACGAACCGGATAATATTGAACTACCATTCTTGGGCGGCGCCCCGTTAAATCGACCTATTTATGATCAGAAATCTGTCGATTCAAATATGCGGATCTTGCTTGAACAACTTTTTCATAATCGCCTCAGTCCTAACGCCCAAAGAGTTGCGCATCTCGGGCAAATCATGGAAATACTGGGGCTTTATTTTCATAGTTCCGAACCCAATTTAGTTGCCTGTCCATTTCTAAAAGATGAAGACACGGTTCAAAAAATTCATCAGGCAAAATCAATAATGATGAATGAATGGAAAAATCCACCTACAATAAAGCAGCTATCAGAACAGACTGGATTAAACCAATACAGACTTAAAGCTGGATTTAAAGAAGTTTACGGAACGACAGTTTACGGGTATGCTATGGATACAAGACTTAATCATGCAAGACGGATGCTAAATCAAGGCGTTCAATCGGTAAACGATGTTGCTTTTAATATTGGGTATACCAATCCGAGCCATTTTATTGCAGCTTTCAAAAAAAAGTATGGAACAACACCAAGAAAGTACCGTATCTCACAATAATTATTCTATTACTCTATCTTCATTACTATGAAAAATCGACAAATACTCTTTTCTTTTCTCTTCCTAATTCCATATTTGATTTCAGCCCAAATAGAAAACAAAGTACTCGAAGGGATGTCGTTTCGAAATATTGGTCCAGCAGGAATGTCTGGAAGAATTACTTCAATTGACGTAGACCCTGGCAACCCTGATATAATATATGCTGGAAGTGCCTCGGGGGGGTTGTGGCGCAGCACCAATGCAGGGCAAAGCTGGAATTCTATCTGGGATGATCAACCTACAGCAGGAATTGGAGTGGTCAAGTTAGACCCTAACAATTCTGATGTTATATGGGTGGGGACGGGAGAAGGAAACCCCAGGAACTCGCAATCTAGCGGTGCTGGATTATTCAAAAGTATTGACGGAGGAAAAAGTTTTGATTTGGTAGGTCTAGAGAAAACCAAGCATATTCATAAAATAGTAATTGACCCAAGGAACTCTGATGTTGTCTATATCGCTGCATTTGGTGTTGCCTGGGGAGACACTAAAGAACGAGGGGTTTATAAGACGATTGACGCAGGCAAGTCATGGAAAAAAATCCTTTATAATAATGACCGAACTGGAGCTGCCGATTTAGTAATTGATCCAGCAAATCCCAATAAATTGTTCTGTGCGATGTGGGAATATAGAAGATGGCCTTGGTATTTTAAAAGTGGAGGAGAAGGATCAGGACTGTATATGACTTTAGATGCAGGAGAAAGCTGGAAAAAAATAACAGATAAGGATGGTTTGCCCGAAGGGGAATTAGGACGTATCGGTATCGCCGTTGCTCAAAGTAATTCAAAAACAGTTTATGCCTTGGTAGAAAACAAGAAAAAAAACGGCTTGTACAAAAGCACCGATGGTGGGTTCAAATGGAAGATGGTGAGTGAAGATGAAAACATCGGAAACCGACCATTCTACTATTCTGATCTGCATGTAGATCCATTTAATGAAAATACCATCTACTCATTGTGGAGCATTATGACTCGAAGTGATGATGGTGGTAAATCATGGCGTGTAATAGCCCCTTATTATAAAGTACATCCAGATCATCAAGCCCTTTGGATGGACCCCAGGCGTCCCGGACACATGATTGAAGGAAATGATGGCGGTATGAATATAACCTGGGACGGTGGATCTTCATGGCGTTTCATAGAAAACCTTCCCGTAGCCCAATTTTATCATATCAACGTAGATAATCAAAAACCTTATAATGTATATGGTGGAATGCAAGACAATGGCAGTTGGAAGGGTCCTGCATATTCTTGGATAGGTACGGGCATAGGAAATAGTGAATGGCAAGAGTTATATTTTGGAGACGGATTTGATGTGGTCCCCCACCCTAGTAATACCCGTATTGTTTATGCCATGGCCCAAGAAGGGTATTTAGGCAGAGTAGATACCCGAACAGGAGGCGTTGAGCTTATAAAACCTGTACACCCCAAGGGTAATACTTTACGTTGGCATTGGAATGCTCCAATTGCACAAGACCCATATAATGAAGATGCAATTTATTATGGATCTCAATTCTTGCATTATAGCAAAGACAAAGGGCGGAATTGGAAGATTATTTCCCCAGATTTAACAACAAATAATCCGGAAAAGCAGAAAGCATTGGAGTCCGGTGGCCTGACACCTGACGTAACAGGCGCAGAAAACCACACCTGCATCATCAGTGTCGCTCCATCATCAAAAAAAGAAGGTGTTATCTGGGTTGGTACCGATGACGGTAATATTCAAATTTCTAAAGACTTTGGAAAAACATGGGCCAATACAAGTACAAAAATCAAAGGATTTCCTGAAGGTGGATGGGTAGCTCAGATTCAAGCATCCAAACACAATGAAGCAGAGGCATTTGCCGTAGTAAACAATTATCGTCAAAATGATTGGACCCCTTATCTGTTTCACACAAAAAATTATGGAAAAACATGGGAAAATCTATTGAAGAAATCTCCCTTGAATGGACATTGCTTAAGTATGATTCAGGATCCCGTGGTAAAAGAGTTACTCTATTTAGGTACAGAGACTGGATTATGGATAAGCCCCGATTATGGGGAGAATTGGCAGAAATGGACTGGCTTGCCCACCATGCCAGTTCAAGATATGGCTATTCAAGAGCGCGAGTCGGATCTTATTCTAGGAACTTTTGGCCGCGCTGCCTGGGTATTAGATGATCTAAGACCATTAAGAGCAATAGCAAATAAACAGACCCAAGGGAAAACTCTTAAAGCATTTCAAAGTCCAGAGGCAGTTCATGCTCAGTTTATGGTAAGCGATGGAATAAGATTTCAAGGGGACGCTGCATTTAAAGGAGAAAATCGATCTGCAGGAGCAAGAATGCGCATTTACCTGGATAACCTTCCAGAGAAGGTGAAAGATCCATTGAAAATTGATATTTATGATTCATCTGGATCTCTTATAAGACACATCGAGCGTAAAATAGACTCCTCCGATGCAGGAATCTATTCATTTGTTTGGGATATGTGTGAACGAGGAGTTCGTGGGCCACAATTTGGGAAAATAAGTGAGAAAAGAAAAAAGAACGATCCTCGTGGAGCATCCGTCAAACCGGGAATGTATAAAGTGGTATTTAACTTAAATAAGGATTCAGATTCTACAATGGTTAATGTGATCAATGATCCAAGAACAATCGTTGATGATGCTGAGTGGGATGCTGAACTCGCGTTCAGGAGAAGTCTTCATGAGCCAACTAAAAAATTAGCAGACGCTGTAACAAGGCTCTATGAAGTAAAAGAGTCTCTTGATATTTTTGAGAAATTATTAAAGCTCAGAACCGCCGAGGACAGTACGCTCTTTAAGAATCGTTTGAAGAATATCACAGAATTTAAAAAGAAAATCGAAAAGGAGCGTATCGCTTTATTTGGGAAAGATGATATCAAAAGAGGATATTTTGAGCAGCCAGAAACTTGGGCGCACACCAACGGCCAGTTTAGATCTTACTTATGGCAGATGAGTGGCAAACCAACAACAAATATCATGGCAATTCATGATCTGTGGTTGGCAAAAACTAAAGACGCCACAAATAGTGTTCAGAACTTGCTGGATAATGATTGGTTAAATTTATCAGAGGAGCTTAAAGCTGAATTACCTCCAAATATCTTTCCAAGATAAGTATATGCTCATAATATTATAAGAGCATACTTTATCTTTTAATCAATTGATTGACAGAGTTCTATCAAAGTTCCTCCTGTGCTTTTTGGATGCAAAAAAGCCACCAACATATTGTCCGCCCCTTTAACAGGTTCATTATCTATTAATAAAAACCCAGCTTCCGATAAACGTTTCATTTCATGAGATATATCGGAAACTAAATAAGCGATGTGGTGCATGCCCTCTCCCCTTTTGGCTATGTATTTAGCGATAGCAGAATCCGAACTAGTTGCCTGAAGTAATTCGATTTTATTGTCTCCAATCTTAAAAAAAGAGGTGATGACAGCCTGGCTATCTAATTGCTCACGCTTGTAGGGTTTTGAATTTAATATTTTGGAATACAAAATCTCCGCAGCAGCTATATCGCTTACCGCTATTCCGATATGTTCAATTCTTTCAAACGCGCTTATCATACACTGGAAATTAATCTACAAAAGATTGAGTCTTTACAAGCTGTGAATAAAGGCCTGATTTTAATATCAATTCAGAATGACTGCCAGACTCAATTAATCTTCCTTGGTCAACGACTAAAATACGATCAGCTTTCTGAACAGTTGCTAACCTATGCGCCACGATAATAGTAGTGCGATTAGCAGAAGCTGAGTCTAGAGCTTTTTGAATACGTGATTCATTTTCAGTATCTAACGCACTGGTTGCCTCGTCTAATAACAAAACATTAGAGTTTCTATAGATTGCTCGAGCCAATGCTATTCTCTGCCGCTGCCCTCCGGATAAAGAGGAACCACCTTCTTTTAGTACACAATCAAATCTATCAGGCAATTCATCGATAAAACTTTTAGACTGAGAAGAAATTGCAGCCTCAATAATTCTATTTTTATCAGGATTAGGATCGCCCAAAGAGATGTTCTCACTTACAGTAGTATGAAAAACAATAGAATCTTGAGTGACTAAAGAGAAAACGGAACGGACCTCATGCATTGGCCACGAGGGCTCCTGTTGATGCCAAACTGGGACACCATTCAACCGAACGCTACCAGACGATGGGTCAATTGCTCGAATCAATAAATTGATTAAGCTGGTCTTACCTCCACCTGACGGGCCAACTATGGCTACTGTCTCCCCTCTATTTATTGTCGCGGAGAAATTCTCGAGAGCAAAACCATTGGCATCAGGATATTTTAAGCTCACCCCATCCCACTCAATTGAGTCAATTCCATTTTTCAGACTTTGACCTTTAATAATATTATTTGGATCCTTTATATCTTCCTCTTTATCGAGTATTTCAAACAATCTTTCTGCCGCGGCACTTCCTTTTTGAACGTTATAAAGCCCATTTGAAATCGACTTAAAAGAAGGGATCAATTGATAAAAAAATAGAGCGAAACCTATTAAAGCAGCGCCAGTCATACCATGACCAGCAAGAGACTGAGCACCTCCATAAAGCAAGATTAGCAGAAGAGTAGATATGCCAATTATCTCACTAATCGGACTGGCTAAGTCACGACGGCGAAACACACTAATTTGAGTTTTTTCTGCCTGGTTATTATTATTTTCAAAGTGACGCCGCTGACGACTTTCAGCTTGATAAGCCTGAATAACTCTTAGGCCGGAAATACTCTCATCCAAAGCACTCAAGACCATCCCCAATTTGCTTTGGGCAAGATTGGACTTCCTTTTTAATTTCTTACTCACCAATTGAAGTAAAAAAGCTGCAATTGAAGCAATGAGAAGAACAAAAATTGTTAAGGAGAAACTCATTGAAAATAATATGATCAATGAGCCGATAATAACAAGAGGTTCACGGACGATAATTTCAAGGCCTGCAAGAACAGCATACTCAATCTCAGTGACATCAGATGACGCTCTCGCTAAAAGGTCCCCTTTTCTGTTTTCAGACAATTTACCAGGAGATATTTTTAAAATCTTATGATGTAATGATTGTCTCAATTTGGCGGTAATGCCTCCCCTTAAACTTGCCATTTGCCATAGAGCTGCATATCTAAAAATATTTTTGGCGAGAAAAAGCCCAAATGAAATCAAACATGCACGCCAAAGAATTCCATATGAGCCAAAAGTCAAAATACCTTGGTTCACAATGTTATTGATATAATCCTGAAGACCTGTTAATTGATTTGAGCCATCTTGAGTTAATTCAAATTGAGATCCATTATTAAGAATTATGTCCATAACTGGAATAATCATGCCTATACCTGCCAATTGAAATAAGGTATAAACAACATAAAAAAGAACAGCAGCCCAGGCTGCAGCACTATAATTTTTACCAAAACCGAGTATTCGATAAAAAGAATCCATTTGACGAAAGTACGACTGACCTGGATTCGGTTGGCAATGAACGTACTTCGTACTTTTACCAAATGGAAAGCAAACGTCAAAAAAAGATAGCCAGTGTTCTACAACGTGACCTAGCAGAAATATTTAGAAGACAAGCAGCTAGTCACTTTCCCGGAACGCTAATCACTGTCAGTAAAGTGAGAGTAAGTCCAGACCTAGGATTAGTAAGAAGTTATCTTAGTGTTTTTCCGGTAGAAAAATCAGATGATGTGCTAAAATTCGTAAAAGAAAACACATCAAAACTAAGAGCTGAGTTAGCAAAGCAAGTCCGAAATCAATTGCGAATCATTCCCACTTTATACTATCACTTAGATGACTCAATGGAATATGAGGCTAATATTGATAAAATCCTTCGTGAAGGTGGGGAAAATCCTATTATTTGATAAAAAATGAATTCATCGCACCCTGCTAAACTCGGTTGGCGCTATCTGCTTGGGCGGCGATTGTCAAATGGAGTCACAAGAGCAGCGGCAGCTGGAATTTGTGTGGGAACAGCAGCTATGATTATTGTCTTGTCTGCATTCAATGGACTTGAAAGTCTTGTGAAATCATCATTTGAGGAAATTCATCCTATTGTCGAAATTTTTTCAAAAGAAGAAGGACGTTTTAACCCTGACAGCATTCTTATTTCAAAATTAAATTCAACAAATTATAATTGGTTCCCAATTCTCGAGCAAAAAGCAGTTATTAGATTAAATGAAAAAGAACTGCTCGTAGATGTTATTGGCCTGCCGGCAAGCCACTTAAAATCCTTTATTTGGCTGGACTCACTAACCTCACAGCTAACTACAAATCCTACCCCAAAATCCATATGGCTTGGATCTGGAGTTGCACGAAATCTAGGGCTTATAGAATTAAACGGTCTAAATTCTGTTGAATTATTATGGCCTAAAAGTAAAGAGAAGTTATCACTTAATTTCAATAGAACATTTTTCCGTGAAGTATTATCTCCGCAGGCAATATTTCGTGCAAATTCTCAAATTGACAGCAAACACATTCTTGTCTCTTTGAGCAACTTAAACCGATGGGGACAGGATAAAAGATGGTCGTCAATTCAAATATGGGAACTTCCAGAAAGAATAAATTCTTTAAATACCATACATGAAGAAATTAATCAAGTTTTAGAAAATTCCGTATATGAAATGAGAACGCCTGAGGATCAAGAAGCTGCAATATTTAAAGTCATGAAAAGCGAAGGGTTGATAACATCAGCGATATTGGCATTTGTAGTGCTTTTAGCTTCTCTAGGACTATATTCATCAACAATATTATCAGGAATGGAACGAGAGCCTCAATCGGCTATCCTCTCTGCGCTTGGATTATCTGAGAAGAAAATTCGGCAAAGCTTCTTTTGGTCAGGGACATGGGTAAGCATTGTTGGCTCAATAATAGGATTGATTTTTGGCGGCTTTGCTATTTGGGCACAAACTGTTTTTGGGTTAATCCCGCTCGGAGATGGATACATAGTTGAAGCTTATCCTGTTGAATTTTCATTTCTGCAAAGCATGCAAGTTTGTGCTTATGTAATACTTATTGGAATGATACTGAGCTTTTTTGCATCTCAGAAGATTGCTATAAACACGTTGAGACTTAGAGAAAAAGCTTAAAATTAGATAGCAAAAGCTGGGGCATAATCACTTAATATTTCGTCAAACGTGACCATCAGCTCCTCGACTTGATTAGATGTAACTAATCGCATTCGATAATCTTTAAAATTCGGGAAATCTCTAAAATAATTGGAATAGTGTCTTCGTGTTTCAACTATTGCTAGTGATTCGCCCTTCCAATGAATAGCTAATTTTAAGTGCTCCCTTGCAGCATCTACACGATCTAACAAAGAAGGAGGAGCCATATGAGAGCCTGTTTCCATATAATGTTTTATCTCATTGAATACCCAAGGATATCCAATTGCAGCTCGACCAATCATAACGCCGTCAACTCCATATCTATCGCGAACTTTCAATACTTTTTCCGCACTATCGATATCACCATTACCAAAAACAGGAATATGCATCCGCGGATTGTTTTTTACATCTCCAATAAGCGACCAATCCGCTTCTCCCTTATACATTTGTTTTCTGGTCCTGCCGTGAATACTAATAGCTTGAATACCCACATCCTGAAGTCTCTCTGCAACCTCAACAATATATTTTGTATCGGAATCCCAACCCAATCTGGTCTTGACCGTTACCGGCTTATCCACTGATTTTACTATCTCAGCAGTCATATTAACCATTTTCGGTATGTCTTGTAGTATTCCCGCCCCGGCTCCTTTGCATGCCACCTTTTTCACAGGGCAACCGTAATTGATATCAATAATATCAGGATTAACCTTTTCGCATATTGCGGCGGCCTCTTTCATGCTTTGTATCTCAGCACCGAATATTTGGATCCCTACAGGTCTTTCATATTCAAAAATATCAAGCTTCTGAACTGATTTTGAAGCATCACGAATAAGACCCTCTGACGAGATAAATTCTGTATACATCAGGTCAGCACCATGTTTTTTACACAAGGCACGAAAAGGAGGGTCACTCACATCTTCCATCGGTGCAAGTAAAAGTGGAAATTCTCCTAACTCAATGTCAGCTATCCGAATCATTATTCCGATTTTTGGCAAAAATACCTCTTTCCTATGAATGCCAATAATGCGAGACGCGAAGCCCTTATATTTTTTTTGGTAGTTATTTGCGGCGCACTAGCTGCTATGTTTTTTGCGCCCAGCGCTTTGAAGCTATTTGGGTTTGCCAATATGCAAATTCAAGATATACTTGCCCGGCCAGAGGAGAGCGCGGGAAGAGCTCTATTGTTATACCAAGCGATAGGAGCTACCCTTATGTTTCTTATTCCTGGACTGTTTGTAGTCAATAGATGGAAGCAAAATGGGGATATCAAACAACTTCCAAAACAAAAATGGGGAATAGTTCAAACGATCCTAGCATTAGCATTACTACCATTGCTATTGCCCTTTATGGACTGGCTATCCACTTTATGGAGTGATTGGGGACATCAATCCCCAACCGTAAAGACCTTATTTGAGCAATACGATGCAAATGCTGTTTTAATTGAAAAAATGATATTCTTTAATTCTTTTAGTGATAGTGTTTTTTCAGTATTTGTTTTTGTCATTTTAGCCGCTACCTCAGAAGAAATATTTTTTCGGGGAGCGATACAAAGAATCCTTCACAATAATTCAAAGCCATATCAGGCAATTATATTGGGAGCAGCAGCGTTTGCGATAGGCCATATGAACATAGTACAACTACCATTTTTAGTTGTTGCTGGAACATCTTTGGGGTTTATATATTGGATTTCAGGAAGACTTTGGGTATCAATAAGCGCACATCTCCTTCACAATGGACTTACATACTTTTGGACGATTTCATCAGGCCCAGGATCTTATGGGGAGCTTTCACAGCAACCATCAAGCAGTTGGCAATTATTAATATTTACGGCCATAGCTATAGCTGCAGCCATTCGGTTGATTAAAATGCACAAAAGCGAAATGTGAAAACTAGTATGTCTTGTATAATTCCTCAGGAGAGGCTGCAGGATTAGTAGAATAACTAATCTTCAAAGCTTGAGCTTTTCTTAATTCTTGCTTTAAATCCGAAATTAAACCCATTTTTACATCAATATCAGCTTTAATCGAAACCGTAAACTTAGGTCTCTCTGCTTCGTTGATCTCCTCCCGCTTTAAAATTACAAACGACTGAATATCTCCAATGTTACCAAGTTGATCATCAAGTTGAATCCTAGGCTCAGAACCATAAGTCTCTGGGTTTTTCGGAGACCCCATGTAGATATAAGTTGTTAAATCTTTACGATCTAACTTTTGCATTTCAGTTGCTTTAGGCTTCTTTAACCGAACTAATAAAGTCACCTCCCTCATCGTAGTTGTTACCATGAAAAAAAACAGTAACATAAATACGATATCTGGCAATGAAGCCGTTGATACCGGTGGGGTCTCTTTTGATTTTTTTTTACGGATTAATGCCATTATTCACCAACACTTACAGGTTCCGCCTCAGAAATAAATTGAGGATATATTCCAACGATTACAGATCTGTCCTCCTCATTTAGAGTAGGGAAAGATCGACCATATTTTCTTTCCGATAATTCATTTCGCAACTCTGAATAGGCACCAAGAATTTCATTTCTAACCTTAACAAACATTTGGTAGCTGGTACCGCGATCATTTTGTAGAGATATAATGGCCTTTTGGGGGTTGTCTGAGCTTACTGGACTCCTTAGCCCATTACATTCAGCGCACGTACCATCTCCATTATTATTTATAAAATCTTTTGCCGAGCCTCTTAACTGATCAATGGATAGGTAATCATCTTCAACTAACAATTGGTCATTTGAATTGACTAGTACAACGAAAATATTTTTCTCTTTAATCTTATTGTCCTCAGGTGGAGGCTCATCCGTCCAAGGCGCAAGCTTCACCATTAGTCCTTTGTCAACATCCATGGTTGTTGTTACCAAGAAAAAAATCAAAAGCAAGAAAGCAATGTCTGCCATTGATCCTGCGTTTATTTCTGGAGTTGAACGTTTTTTTCTGCCCATTTTGGCACGAATTATTTACGAATTCGAGATAGTGAGGAATAAATAACTGATCCGATTGCCAAAGTAAAAGCAATATAAAATGCATTTAATCCTGTTGCAACCCACTTTGTGGTAGATTCATCAACATTGTCGTAAATCATATAATCAGAACCATCAGCAAAAATATAGCTGGAAATAAAAATAAAGAGCAATCCTCCCATTCCTATTGCAGCGCCGCGCAGACCTTTTGGATTTATCAGCATGCCATTTACCGAACTAGCAATTGCCAAAATCGTGGCCAAAATTATCAAGATTATCGTAACTACAATAGCCGTGTTTATAAGACCATCAGATGGAGAAAACCAGATCCCTAAGGTTGGTATTCCACCAGCTAAGCCAGCCAAGCCAGCAACTCCTAAAGCTATTAATCGAGAATTCTTCATAGCAGGTAAATAATTTACTTCTTCTTTGCTTTAAAATCAGCTACCATATCTAAAAAGTGGATCGATGCATCTTCCATCTTATTAACAATATTATCCATCATCGCGATGATAAGATTGTAAAACACCTGGAGGATCATGGCAACAATTAAACCAAATACGGTAGTCAACAATGCAACCTTAATACCTCCAGCAACAAGCGAAGGAGATATATCTCCCGCAGCCTCAATAGCATCGAAAGCGCCGATCATACCAATTACCGTACCCATGAAACCTAACATTGGAGCCAACGCTATAAAGAGAGAGATCCAAGATATGTTTCTTTCAAGTTTTCCATTTTCGACAGACCCAACAGAAACAATAGCTTTATCAACCATGTCAATTCCTTCATCCATTTTATCAAGACCTTCATAAAAAATGGTAGCAACAGGTCCTGTAGAATTCTTACAAACTTCTTTAGCAGCATCAACACCATCATTATTTAAGGCTGTTTCCACTTCTATCAATAGTTTGTCATTATTAGTTGTGGACAATGCTAAATATATAATTCTCTCTATCACCAGAGCTAAACCCAAAATCAAAGCAAGGAGAACAAATGACATAAAGAACGGACCCCCATTGATGAAATATTTCTTTAAAACCTGAGTAAAACTAGGATCTTCAGGCATTACGGCTTCCTCAGCGACAGTTTCATCACTGGCATCTGAAACAACAGCATTTGAGTCAGCTGCGACAGCAGTTGAGTCAACTGCGGTGACCGAATTTGAATCATCGAGACTTAATTCTGTTGACGATGGCATAGAGTCTGTTGATTCTTGAGCAACAGCTTGGGAGATAGATAGGACTCCAAAAATTAGGAGACAAGTGAGAACCTTTTTCATGGGTTTCAAACTAAATTAGTTAAACGTTTAAATTATCGAGATGCACAAAAGTAACGTAATACTATGTTCATCACAAACCGGTTATTAAAACTTGTCAAACATCATGCCGATATTGAGACAAAAGTTAAATTCGATGGTCGAATTGAATCCTTCCCCTCAACATCTGATTTAATTTTTAATAGTAGCCTTGAATAAAGCATCCGCCTCCCAATCATCAGTCAATTCGATAGCTTCTAAAGCATCCTTTGCACTACTGACTACCGTCCAAAGAAATCTATGTTCAGGTCGCATAAAGTTTTCTTGGACCATCTTCTCAAGCATTTCTAACTGTGGATCATAAAACCCATCTTGATTAACAATGATGATTGGCTTGAGATACTGTCCGAGCCTTTTCAGTGTTATCGCTTCTAATAATTCCTCTAAAGTTCCACAGCCTCCGGGAAGAGCAATTAATCCTGCAGTGTTTTTTAGCAAAAGCTGCTTGCGCTCAGACATGGTTTCCACAAAAACAAAATCATCAACCAGAGGATGGTTCAATTCTATATTTTTTAAAAAATAAGGCATTACTCCTTGAACCTGACCCCCATTTTCAATAACTACAGAAGCGATATGACCCATTAGGCCTGTTTTCCCTCCACCAAAAACTAATTTCACCCCTTTTCTGACAAATTCTTTGGCTAATTCTGCAGCTTGATCCAAGTATCGTTGGTCAGTTTTTGCCGAAGATGCGCAATAAACCGCAATTCTAGACCCTTTGATATTTTTTGTTTTCAAACTACTTAGCCTTAGTTCTTTTGACGAATTTGGTCTAAGAGTTTGCCTACTTCCTCAGCTTCAGCTCTCTTTAAATCAGAAGCAGCGCGGTCAACAGTTGATAAATCATATGCCTGTTTTAACAAATCTTTATACTGCAGAGCTAGCTTCTCTTCTTCTGTTTTTCCTTTTAACCATCCAAACATATCTACAAATTTAACCTGATAAATGTGATTTGGCTCAACATTTAAAAAGCTTATTAAACTAAAACTTAGTTACTGGTCAATGCTACCGATAACTCGTTTCATAAATTCAGAGGAGGCCTCTTTAGCATTTTTTTTTCCATTACTATCGCGCATTATCCCAATAACTTCGACCGCCCCCAAGGTGTTGGAGATTAACTCACCTATTACTTCAAGCTCCTTATCCTTTAAGCTTGGCACCTCTGCTAAAGCTTCAAGGACTTCTATAGTTTCTAAAAGGTAATCCTCGTCAAATCTTTCAGAAAGGGTTTTAATCAGAGGTAATTTCATCTACGAATTCTTTGAGAATTTCCATCTTGTTTGTTTGAACCTGCTTCATCAATTCTCCTTTACTAAATGCAGCGAACGTTGGTAAATTACTGACATCAGCATATTTTCTGGAGCCCGGATATTTCTCAGCATCAACATAGTAGAAAGAAGTGCCTGGGTTTTCAGCGGCAAACTTTTTGAATTTTGGTTTCATTATACGGCAATTGCCACACCATCCAGCGCCATATTGCACCATCACTTTCTCATTTTGAGATAAGAGATCGCCAAGGTTATCTTCTTTTAACTCTTCCATGTTGATTTTAGTGCTTACTCAAATATGAAGCAACACTTTCTCTGGATTCATTCATTGCATCCTTTCCTTCTTCCCAATTTGCAGGACAAACTTCACCATGCGTTTGGTGATGCGAATATCCATCTACTAGGCGCAAGTACTCATCAACATTACGCCCCAAAGGCATAACATTAATTGATTCATGAAAGATAGTTCCCTCTTCATCGATCAGATATGTTGCACGATAAGTAACATTATCACCTTCAATAGTGTAATCGTCTTCATTACCAACATATTGAGTATCCAAAATATCTAAAGTTTCAGCAAGCTGACGAGTAGAGTCCGCAAGCAATGGGAACGTTACCCCTTCAATACCACCATTATCCTTTGCTGTATTAAGCCAAGCAAAATGAACCTCAGGGGTATCACAACTTGCTCCAATAACAATTGTATTACGTTTTTCAAACTCTTCTAATTTCGACTGAAATGCATGGATTTCTGTTGGACAAACAAATGTGAAATCCTTAGGATACCAAAAAAGAATAACCTTCTTTTTATTATTAATCGCCTCCTGTAAAACATTTATTTTGAACGTGTCGCCCATTTCATTCATTGCATTAACAGATATGTCAGGAAATTTTTTACCAACTTGACTCATTTCGTTTCTTTTTTAGAATTGTGAATTAGTTAACAAAGTTAGGTGTTAAAAATCATGCCAAAATAGTCCACAAAATATTTTTTTTCATTGACAAATTACGGTGATCATAAATGAAGTATTTTACTTGCTATAAAATCTCAAAAACAATAATTAAAATATGGCCATAAGGTCTTTAATTTCTATGCGATTCAATTAACTTATATTTGTTCTCTTGAAAGCATTTATTGAACTTGGTCTCGCATCTCCTCTCGTAGATGCCCTGGCCCGCCAGGGGTACGAAACCCCCACCCCCATTCAAGCGCAAGCGATACCCTCAGCCATAAAAGGGCATGATGTTCTTGGTACTGCTCAAACAGGAACTGGAAAAACAGCTGCCTTTACGCTTCCAATCCTCCAACAATTAATGCCATTAGTAGAAAAGTCAGGCAAAAGACCTGTTCGAGTTCTGATACTAACTCCGACAAGAGAACTGGCTCTTCAAATAAATGAAAGTATAGAGTCATATGGAAGCAATACAAAGCTTTATCATACTGTAATCTTTGGAGGAGTTGGACAAAAATCTCAAACAGATGCTTTAAGGCGGGGAGTAGATATTATTACTGCAACACCTGGAAGGCTTTTAGATTTAATGAATCAAGGATTTATCGATCTGAGAAAAATTGAGCACTTTGTTTTAGATGAAGCAGATAGAATGCTTGATATGGGATTCATTCATGATGTAAAAAAAGTAATTGCGAAGATCCCGACGAAAAGGCAAACATTATTCTTTTCTGCAACGATGCCCAAAGAAGTTGTCAAACTGAGTGATTCATTATTGAATAACCCGATCAGGGTCTCTGTTGATCCTGTATCTACGACTGCTGAAAAAGTTCAACAGAAAGTTTACAAAGTTGATCAAAAATCAAAACGCTTTCTTCTGAGATCAATTTTAAATAATGAGACCTTTAATATCCCCTCCGTGCTTGTCTTTACAAGAACAAAACATGGAGCAGATAAAGTTGTAAAAGACCTTGTAAAAAACGGTATTACCGCTCAAGCTATTCATGGAAACAAGAGTCAAAATGCACGCCAAAATGCATTGCGTAATTTCAAAAAAAGAGATACCAGAGTTTTAGTTGCAACTGACATTGCTGCAAGAGGAATTGATATTGACGAATTAACACATGTTATTAATTTTGAGATCCCCAATATACCAGAAACATATGTGCATCGAATTGGAAGAACAGGACGCGCTGGGAACAGTGGGATTGCATGGTCTTTTGTCGACAAAGAGGAAACTAAATATTTGAAAGACATTCAAAAACTTATTAAAAAAGAGATTGAAGTTGAACAAAATCATGAGTT
>CAJWKU010000026.1 GCA_913043005.1 uncultured Cryomorphaceae bacterium | reverse complement strand
AATACTAGATCTTCTAATACTAGATCTTCTAATACTAGATCTTCTAATACTAGATCTTCTAAACCTAGGACTTCTAATACTAGATCTTCGACATCTAAAAGAGGAGGAAAATGAGATTACTGGCTTTAATACTTTTAACTATTTTGCAGTTAAATTTATTCGGCCAATCTATACTTCATTTTTCCACCTTTCAAACATCACCTTGGCTAGGAAGTGCTAGATATACAGCCTCTGGAGGAGCCCTTTCTGCACTGGGCAATGATCCTTCTTCAATAATGGATAATCCAGCTAATGCAGCCACATATAGAGCTGGTGAAATATCTATCTCAGGTTTGGCCCAGAATATAATTACTGATGGTCTCCAACAAGATGCTTCATTACCTCAATTCCATTTTGGAAGCGCAAAGGATATTAAAGGAGGAGTATTTAGCTTTAGTTTTGACTTTAGGCAATCAAAATGGAAACCTGCACCATGGCGACAAAACAAATTATCGCCAAATAGCTCAATAGTTGATGACTGGCTAGAGACTGCAAAAAACAACACACCCGAGTCTCTCTTAGAAGAGGGGAATTACCAAACTTATGCGGCCTACCAGGCTTATATTTTAGAATACGATACAGCTTTCGGATGGTACCCATTAGCACAGGGCCTGCCTGAACAAAATCTGATAAGCTTAACGAGGGAAATTGTAAAGAATCAGACTCAGATTACTGGTGCCATTCGATTACAAAATATAGCTTTAGGGTATGGACTTGAATTTTTCAACCAAAGAACCCTTGATGCATTATCAATAAATGAAAATGGTTTTTCAACAAATGGAATTACAAAAAGCTATTCCATGAATCTTACTGACAGTGCCCAAAGTAGTGGATTTAGAGTCCGTCTCGGTTCTGTCGTCAAATTAACAAAATCCTTAAGGTGGGGTGTCTATTGGAATAGTGCTTCAGTAGCAAAGATGAATTGGAAGTATAACTTACTATTTAACTCTAGTTTTTATGACACAGATAATGACGAAGCATTTGAACTATATCAAAATGTTCAATTTGAAGTTGTTAACCCTCAATCTATCGGAACATCTCTCGCTTATGTTTTTAATAGAAGAGGTTTCATCTCTGCAGAGTATAAATATTATCCTAAAATAAAATTACCAATCCAAAATCCTATTGACTGGTCAGGAGTAGGTAATGAAATAAGCAAAGAGTTAAATAACATAAATGAATTCAAATTCGGAAGCGAATTCAGAAAAGGAATTTGGAGTTATCGAGTAGGTTATCGTCATTCAGGAAACGGAAGTATTTTTTCAGATCATAGTTCATATAACCAGTACTCAATAGGTATGGGAATGCGAGGTTCACTCTGGAATCTTGACTTTGCACTTTCGAATACCACAAGGAATGGAAGTATGTACCATCCTATTAATTCTGATCCCTGGAGCTTAATTTCAAATCAAACAGCATTTATAACTACATATAGCCTGAGACTGCGGTAAAAATTTCTCGCAGTATCTTCGAACAATGAAGGCATATAAATTATCCATAATTTTTCTGTTCGCGATATTTTCGGCCTACGGCCAAAATACGAAATCATTCAAATGGCGTTCAATAGGACCCGCTGTAACATCTGGACGAGTTGCAGACTTAGCTATTAATCCAAATGATAGAGATAATTGGATAGTTGCTACTGCATCTGGAGGAGTTTGGACTACAAAAAATCATGGTCTTACTTTTAATCCAGTATTTGATGGAGAAGGCTCATATTCTATTGGTTGCGTAACCATTGACCCTAATAACTCTAGTACCATATGGATTGGTACAGGAGAAAATAATAATCAACGATCTGTCGCATTTGGAGATGGTATATACCGATCAAAAGATGGGGGCTCATCCTGGGAAAACATGGGGTTAAAATACTCTGAACATATCGGAATGATAAAGATCCACCCAACCAACTCTGATGTTTTGTGGGTCGCGGCGTACGGGCCTTTATGGAGCTCTGGAGGAGAGCGTGGAATTTATAAAACCATAGATGGTGGGGAAAATTGGGAGCGAGTTCTTCATATTTCAGATCATACGGGATTTAATGAAGTTCATCTTGATCCCAGAAATCCAGATATTTTATATGCAACTTCCCATCAAAGACAAAGAAAAGTTTGGACTTACGTCTCTGGTGGACCAGAAAGTGGTTTGTACAAATCATTGGATGGTGGAGAAAACTGGATTCAATTAAAAAATGGCCTCCCTGGCTCAGATAAAGGTCGATTTGCAATTGCTATCTCGCCGGTAAACCCTGATTTGGTTTACTGTATGATTGAAGGACATGGATTCTATAAGAGTATAAATCGCGGAGCAAGCTTTAACAAGCAAAGTGGACATTCAACAAGTGGAAATTATTATGTTGAATTATTTGCGTCCCCACATGATATTAACACCATATATAGTATGGACACATACGCTCAATGGTCAACAGATGGAGGAAAGTCTTTTAAAAGACTTGGAGAAAAAGGGAAACATGTAGATAATCATGTGGCGTGGATAGATCCTGAAAATCCGGATCATTTAATACTGGGTTGTGATGGAGGTTTATATGAAACTTGGGACCATGCAAGTTCATGGCACTTTAAATCGAATTTACCCATTACACAATTTTATAGAGTGGCAACAGATAATGCTAGTCCATTTTACAATGTTTATGGCGGTACACAAGATAATTTTTCTTTAGGAGGCCCTAGTCGAACTATTAACGACAGAGGTATTGTAAATAGTGATTGGTATGTAACCCAAACAGGAGATGGATTTGAATCCCAAGTTGATCCCATAAATCCAAATATCGTTTATGCTCAAGCCCAATATGGTTGGCTTCAACGTTATGATAGATTAAGTGGTGAAGGTGTTCCCATAAAGCCAATTCCTAATCCGGATGAAAAAGCACTTCGTTGGAATTGGGATGCGCCTCTCATAATTAGTCCGCACGACAATAAGACCCTTTATTTTGCTGCTAATAAAGTTTTTAAAAGTACGGATAGAGGAAATTCTTGGGAGTCAATTTCAGGAGACTTAACACGCAAAATAGATAGAAATCAATTACCACTAATGGGTAAGATTTGGAGTATTGATGCAATAGGGAAAAATGGTAGCACAACAATTTATGGCAATATTGTTGCCTTGAATGAATCCAGCATTCAAAAGGGACTAATATATGTGGGTACAGATGATGGTTTAATGCAGATATCAGAAAATGACGGTAATTCATGGAAAAAGATTGAAAAGTTCCCTTTTGTCCCAAACAAAACATATGTGAATGACATAAAGTCTTCTCTTCACCAGAGCGATGTAGTTTATGCAGCATTTAATAATCATAAAAATGGTGATTTCAAGCCATATATTTTGATGAGTAAGAACAAAGGAAAAACATGGTCTAATATTTCAGGGGATTTGCCAGAGAGAGGTTCAGTTTATAGTATTGCTGAAGATCATGTCAACCCGCTTCTACTTTTCGCAGGAACAGAATTTGGTATTTATTACACCGTAAATGGAGGGAAAAAATGGGAAAAATTCGGATCAGGCCTGCCGACAGTCGCCGTGAGAGATATTGAAATTCAACGACGCGAAAATGACCTAGTTTTAGCAACTTTTGGAAGAGGATTTTATATAATGGATGACTATAGTCCGTTGCGCGAATTTTCCGATGAAAATTTTGAAAAGAAAGTATATTCGTTTGGAACAAAACCAGGTCTTATATACAATCAAGCAAGCCCGATTGGATACCGACCACCTGGCTTTTTAGGAGCACAATATTTTATGGCGGATAACCCTGAATTAGGAGTAACCTTTACCTATAACATCAAAGACTCCCCGAAAAGTCTGAAATCCAAAAGGCAAGAAAAAGAAAAAGAAAACCTTAATGTTATTTACCCCACCGCAAGTGAAATACGTAAAGAAAAGCATGAGGTCAATCCATACATTCTATTAATTATTAGTAATGAAAAGGGAATTCCCGTTCGTCGAATCTCAAGACCATATACCAGCGGTATTCATCGATATACATGGGATGGCAGAGTTAGTCGAAAAGACAATCCAAAAAGAGGAGCTCATTTTGCACCGGAAGATGAATACTTTTTTCAATTAATCTCATTTTCTAACGGAGTATTTGATACATTATCATCAAAAGAAAAATTCAGCCTTAATCATTTAAACAACTTATCTCTTCCCGCTCTAGATGACGAGCTTTTAAAGTTTCAATCATTATCAAATGAAACTCTGAGAATATATGATAGATTAGATATGAGCTTGAATGAAACTATTGAACTTGCAGATAGACTGGAGGAATCATTGAAAATATCGCCCGAAGGTAATCTTAATGATCTTGAGGCCCTGATTCAAATGAAGGCAGGATTAAGAGAAATTTTAAATGAGCTTAATGGTGATAAAGATATTTCTGAGCATGAGTTTGAGGTTCTTCCAGGATTAGGTGAGCGTCTATCCATGGCTACATGGGGATCATTCGGAATGCGCTCTAAGCCCACTTCTACTATGCACGAACAATTGAAAATTGTAAGGAATGCACTCCCTAAACTTCAGGAAAAACTCGAAAATATCAAAGGTTCTATTGAGCGTATTGAAGCGAGAAACATAAATTTAGGGACTCCATATATAAGAGGAGTGATGGACTAATGAAGTTACCATTATTAGGCAGATTATTTTTTTCTGATTGTCAAAACTTGAATATTTAACAATTCAGGCTTCAAAGAATTAAAATTTATACCCTGTAAACAAAGGCATTGATGTTCATTCCTGCACCGACAGATGCGAACAGTAAAATATCTCCTTCCTCTATTTTATGTCCCATATATTCCTCTTTTCTAACTAAGTCAAATAATGTAGGAACCGTCGCAACTGAACTATTTCCGAAGCATTGGATTGACATAGGCATAACCTCATCTATATTAGGCGGCATATCATAAAGTTTAAAAAGTCGTTCCCCGACAGAATGATCTAATTTAGCATTGGCTTGATGCATAAAAATCTTTTTAACCTCTGAAAGATGCACTCCAGCGTTATCGAGAGCTACTTTCATTGCATCAGGAACTTTGGAAATTGCAAATTCATAAATCTTACGGCCTTTCATTTTAATCAACCTCTCCTTCCTATCTAGTTTTGCATTATTAGAGGGGTTAGATTTTAAAAAATATGCTTCATTTTTGGTATAAGATGCCGATGACCTGCCTAATATCCCATTATTTAATTCTGTCGCCTGGAGTTCAAAGCAGGCAGCACCTGCCCCATCAGAAAAAATCATTGAGTCCCTATCATGCTTATCTACGATTCGAGATAGTGTTTCTGTTCCAATTACTAAAGCCCGTTTTGCCATGCCACTTCTTAAATATGCTTCGGCAATTATTACTCCTTGAATCCATCCTGGACAACCTGCTAAAACATCAAAAGCAACAACATTAGGGTTTTCAATACCCATTAAGTGTTTTACCCTTGATGCGATGCTTGGCATTTGTTCCATAACACGTGAACCATCCTCAATATCACCAAAATTTTGACCAACAATTAACAAATCAAAATCTTCTTTATTCCAACCCGAATCCTTTAATGCTTTTAAACCGGCCTCGGCCGCCAAATCTTTTGACGTTTGATCTGGTCTAGCATATCGACGTTCAGTGATTTCAGTTATTTTTTGAAATTTTTCAATAATTACATCATTTTCATAATTAATAGGATCTCCATTTTCATCTAAAAAATCATGATTAAGAAATGCATTGTTGGGAACGATCACATCAGGAATAACAGATCCTGTGCCTGTAATTAATATAGCCGATTTCATGCCTGCAAAAGTACCTTTTTCATTTGAATGATGCGTACTTTTACACTCGCTAAAAAAAATTGAACAAATTAATAGCAGAATTTCAACAATTACATGGATACGTTGTTTTCTATAAACTAACCCCAACTGAATAATTACATATGAATTCCTCTGAAGAATTTGATCATCACAGCTCCAATTATAATAATCCCATCAGAAAGGATGCTTTTCAAAAAAGTGACGATGAAAAAATCATTATCATTGAAAAGCATATGGAAGGAATTCTAGAAACCCTTGGAATGGATCTAACTGATGACAGCTTAAAGGGAACACCTAAAAGAGTCGCAAAAATGTTCGTCACGGAAACTTTTGGGGGCTTAAACCCATCCAGAGAGCCAGCCTTGAATACTTTTAATAATACTTATAAGTATGGCGAGATGCTTGTAGAAAAAAATATTGTTGTTTACTCAACATGTGAACACCATCTTATGCCTATAATCGGCCGTGCACATATCGGTTATCTATCGAAAGACAAAGTTATCGGGCTGAGTAAGATGAACAGAATCGTCGACTTTTTCGCAAAACGTCCTCAGGTTCAAGAAAGATTAACTAGGCAGATCGCTTCAGCTATGCAAAATGCCCTAGGAACTGATGATGTAGCCGTTTTGATAGATGCAAAACACTTGTGTGTTAATGCCAGGGGGATCCGAGATATTGACTCAAGTACTGTTACCGCTGAATATGGTGGGGAATTTAAAAAAGATGAGACATTACGATCATCATTCTTAACTTACACTCAACTAGAAACTGATTTCGACAGTTAGTCATGGAGAAATTACATATATATGATAGTCTTAGTTCTAAACTTAAACCTTTCGTTTCAATTGAAAAGGGAAAAGTAGGCATGTATGTATGTGGCCCCACGGTTTATAATGATGTGCACTTGGGAAATGTTAGAACTTTTTTAAGTTTTGATGTCATATTTAGATATTTAAAATATTTAGGTTACAAAGTCAGATACGTGAGAAACATAACTGACGTAGGCCATTTAATAGATGATATTGACGAAGGTGAAGATAAAATTGCCGTCAAAGCAAAAGCTGAAAATATTGAACCTATGGAGGTAGTTCAACGCTACAGCATAGGATTTCATGATGTGATGAGAGCTTTTAATGCTCTACCGCCATCGATTGAACCGACAGCAACAGGACATTTAATAGAACAAATTGAAATTATAAAAAAACTATTAATTTCTGGTTGGGCCTACGAATCTAACGGATCCGTATATTTTGATATATTTAATTATAATAAGAATAACTCATACGGCGAACTTTCCGGAAGAGACATTAATGATATGCTTCACGGTTCGAGAGATCTAAGTGGACAGTCTGACAAAAAGTCTCCACTAGATTTTGCTCTTTGGAAAAAAGCTTCATCTGGACATATTATGCGATGGCCAAGCCCATGGAGCAACGGGTTTCCTGGTTGGCACCTTGAGTGTTCTGCCATGAGTTCAAAATATTTAGGTGACTCTTTTGACATCCATGGTGGCGGTATGGATCTTAAATTCCCCCATCACGAGTGCGAAATTGCCCAAAATATTGGTTCTAGTGGTAAAAAAGGTGCGAATAACTGGATTCATACTAATATGCTCACCTTAAACGGTAAAAGAATGTCTAAGTCTACCGAAAATACATTACTACCAAGAGAACTTCTTAGTGGGGATTCTGAGCACTTAACACGACCTTACACAGCCAATACTGCCCGATTCTTTATTCACCAAGCCCATTACAGATCAATTTTAGATTTTAGTGACGACGCGCTTCAATCTGCTGATAAAGGTTATAAAAGACTTATTTCATCACGTAATCTTTTAGAAAAAAGAACTAAGAATGGAGCAAAAAAAGGTTCATTTGATGTAGTTAAATGGCATAAATCCTGTGAGTCTGCCATGAATAATGACTTTAATAGTCCGCAATTGATAGCTAATCTTTTTGAAGCTGCTAAAGTCATTCAAAATGACTCTAAAGATTCTGGTATCTTGGGTCAAGATGGGGCTATTCTCCTCGCTGAAAAAATGGACTTATGGATGCATGATATTCTTGGTTTGACAAATGAGAATGTAGGTGATTCAAATAACTATAAAACGGCATTGAAAGCGGCTATGGAAATTGTTTTTGAAACAAGAAAAAATGCGAGAGAGAAAAAGGATTGGACTAAAAGTGATTCAATTAGAGAAAAATTGTTGGATGCAGGAATTACAATAAAAGATGGAGCGGACGGTAGTGATTTCTCGATAAGCTAATGAGGTTAATAAAATTATTAATAAGCCTTCCATTACTTGTTATTATTGGGTTTTATAAATACATTATATCGCCTCTTACCTTACCATCATGTCGCCATAACCCTTCTTGTTCTGAATATGCATCGCAAGCAATTAAAGAATGGGGACCGCTCAAAGGGAGTTGGCTTTCTTTAAATCGGATTATTAAATGTAATCCCTGGGGGACGCACGGTTTTGATCCAGTTAAGAGAAAAAAACCAACGAAACTCAAATAAATTATATCAAAATTCTACTCTTAGCAATTTGAATTTGCATCAAAATTACTCATCAGATGCTACCTTCGTTTTATGCTACTTACTTTAACCTGGGCCGCTGAAAGAGGAATTGAAATTGGACCTCTTTTTTTACGCTACTATCAAATGCTTTTTTTTATCGGATTTCTAGGGGGGTTTTACTTGATGAAGCGATACTTTCAAAAAGAAGGAATCAAACAAGAAACCCTAGATAATTTACTTGTATACACTGTTTTAGCTACTATTGTAGGAGCTAGGCTCGGACATGTATTCTTCTATGACTGGGCGTATTACAAAATGAATATTATTGAAATATTTATGCCATGGAAAGGTGGATTAGCTTCTCATGGCGCAGCCATTGTAATCCCGTTAACGTTGTATTATTTCTCGAGAAAAAACTTAAAAGAAATTAAATATGGATTTCTTTGGCTCATGGATAGAATTGTAATTGCCGTAGCCTTGGCTGGAGCATTAATTCGACTTGGTAATTTTACAAATTCAGAAATTTATGGAGATCCCGTAAATCACTCAACAGAAACTGTTTTTTTGAGACCTGTTTTAGATTATTTTGATTCTTATTTCTCAAATGCAATAGAACAAACAGAATTTAAAGCCAACGGCAATTATTTGGCTACAGATAGTATAAATCTTCCTGAATATGAAATGAACATAATTCCAGCAGAAGGCATCTCTATCGGAGCAGTGCAATCTATTTTAGAGATTCATATGATGCCACTATTCAATTTTCAAAGTCGAGATAATAGACATATATATATCCCTGAGGATTCTTATTTTTCTCCAAATGGAGAAAATAGCTTTAAATTAATTATGTATGGAATTCCAAGGTTTCCCTCGCAATTGTTTGAAGCTGCAGGTTATTTAGTTATTTTCTTATTACTTCTGTTACTGGGAGAAAAAGGACAGTTAAATTATAGAGGTAGAATTTTTGGCATCTTTCTTATTTTAATATTTGGTTTTCGAATTGCTGTAGAGTTTTTAAAAGCTAATCAGAAGCAATTCGAAGCGACTATGGATTTCAATATGGGGCAAATTTTAAGTTTACCACTTGTCATAATCGGCTTTTATCTTGTAATTAATTCCCTCAGGACCAATTCCTAAAAAATGACAAAAAATAAAAGCTTAAAAATTATCGGGAGGATTGCCCTATTTGTAGCCTTGTGCATGTTTTTATATGCTCAAATAGCTCCATCTTTAAATTTATCAAAATCAAATAAATCTCAAAATATAAATAAAAAAACATTTGAACCGAGTTTTTCAGAAGAGGGAAAAGGTTATTTTTTAAATACGAATTCTGACACAATTGGTGATTTTAAGATAGAATTAGCAGAAACGACTAGAGAAATTGAAATTGGGATGATGTGGAGAAAAAGTATGTCAGTAGATATGGGGATGCTATTCTTAATGCCAGAAGAGAAAATTCAAAGTTTTTGGATGAAAAACACCTACATACCTCTTGACATAATTTATATTAACTCAAAAAACCAAGTCGTTAGCATCAAGGAAAATGCCAAACCCATGAATGAGAGCCCCCTACCTTCAGGGGAGCCAGCCATTTATGTTTTAGAAATCTCCGGAGGAACTAGTGCTAAATTGGGAATCAAACCTGGAAACATATGGAAATGGCAAAAAATATAAAGAATTTACATTTTATAACGATAACACTATTTTTATCTTTTTCGGGATATTCCCAAAGTTTAAATAGAGATAAGATTGAAGAAGATGAAACTAATTTTGAATGGCTAGTCTATCCCATAAGTACTCAAAGTCCTCCTAATGAGTGGGCATGTGAGCCTAGTATTGCGGTAAACCCAAAGGGTAATCAAATCATAGCAGGGTCTGTTTTAGATCAAGTCCATAGAACAAATGAAAGCGGAAATACTCGATTAGAAAACTGGAGTCATCAAACATTAGCTTCCCCCTATGGGGTATGGGGAGATCCTATAATTCAATATGATTATGATGGAAGAGCATATTTTTTACATCTATCTACTCCGAATGGCAAAAAAGATGGTGACTACCTCGATAGAATTGTTTTACAATATTCAGATGATCATGGAGAAACATGGAGTTCTGGAAGTAGTATCGGTTATAATCCACCAAAAGATCAAGATAAAGAGGGAATTGCTGTTGACAAGAATAATACATTGCACGTCTCTTGGACTGAATTTGATAAATATGGCGAAAGTAATAAATCAAAATACCGCTCGAGAATAAGATATTCTCAGTCATTAGATCGCGGAGAAACATGGACTAAATCAATTACTATATCCTCAAAAGAGGGTGATTGTATTGATGATGATAATACTACCGAGGGTGCAATTCCAGCAGTTGACCCCACTAGTGGAGTTATTGTTATTTGGAGTTTTCAAGATACTATATGGTTAAATAGGTCAAATGATGATGGAGCTTTAACTTGGCTCAAAAGCGAACGACCAATTGTTACTCATACAGGAGGTTGGGCGCAAGAAATTCCGGGTTTTGGTCGAGCTAATGGAATGCCCATTTCAAAATTTTTGACAAATGGTAATTTACATTTAGTATTTGGTGAACAATCCGAGGGGAAATCATGGCTGACTCATATGAAATCGGATGACGGAGGTGAAAAATGGTCAACCAAGAAAAAAATACCCTACCCAAATGGTGTGATTCATCACTTTATGCCATGGTTTGCTGTAGATACCTCTGATAACTCTCTTCATATTATTGCATATGGGCAAAAAGATACAGTATCATGGGAAACTCAAGCCTTTCATAGTTATAGCCATGATGGTGGTATAACATGGAATCATCATGCCTTAGCAGAGTCTTTTTCGCCTGCTCCAGATCATTTTTTTGGAGATTATAATGGCATAGTTGCACATCCTAAAAGTGGCTTACACATGGTTTGGACTCAACAGGTCAATGGTATTAACTCTATTTACTATGGAAATATGAAAAAAAATGATAAAAGAAAAGGAAAAGACCTAATAAAAAAAAGAAAATTGAGAAAATGAAATTACTATTAGCCTCAACGTCGTCTATTCACGGCCATTCATATTTGAGTTATTTTAAAAAAGCCTGGACTAATCATTTTAAAAATATAGATGGACCCGTTGTTTTTATTCCTTATGCACGACCAGGAGGAATTACATGGGATGATTACACCGCCATTGCCGCTAATGCTTTTAATAATGAGGGAATTGAACTTAGGGGGATACATACATTCAATAGCCCAAAAGATGCTGGAATGAAAGCTGGTGGTTTTTTCACAGGTGGAGGGAATACATTTGTTTTACTTAAGACATTAATAGATAATGATTCCTTTGAAGTAATCGATAAGTATGTGAGAATAGGGAAACCCTACATGGGAAGTTCCGCAGGAACCAATATTGCTGGCTCAACAATTGGTACAACTAATGATATGCCGATAATATATCCAAAAACATTTAACGCATTTAATTGGGTTCCATTTAATATCAACCCACACTATCAGGACCCATCAGAGAATTCAACTCATATGGGAGAAACACGACAAACTAGAATCCAAGAATTTCATATTTATAACAAAACTCCAGTATTAGGGCTAAGGGAAGGTTCTTATATTGAGTCTAATGGTAAAGATCATTTTTTAAAAGGTAAATTATCAGCCCGCATTTTTTCAGCAGGAAAACAACCGTTTGAAATTAGTGAAGGTGCCCTGAGTATTTGATATTTTACTTTTATTACTTTTCATATAGAAGTACATTTGCATTGTGAATAATTCATCGAATAAATCAGTGCTCATGATACTTGACGGATGGGGCATTGCCTCGAATCCAGAAGTTTCAGCTGTAGATATAGCCAAAACCCCTTTTATGGACTCTCTGAAAAAGGACTCGGCGAGCTCCCAATTAGAAGCGTCAGGTTCATCCGTTGGGCTTCCCAAAGGTCAAATGGGTAACTCGGAAGTTGGACACATGAATTTAGGAGCGGGACGAATTGTATATCAAGACTTAGCTAAGATTGACAGGGCAATCGAGCAAAAAAGTATATCCCAAAATCAAACCTTTCAAAAATTATTAAAAAATTGCAATGGCAATCGATTACACTTAATCGGCCTAGTGAGTGATGGAGGAGTTCACAGTCATTTGAATCATCTTAAAGGACTACTCACATTATTTGCTGAAAAAGATATTCATGATGTTCATTTACATGCCTTTACTGATGGAAGAGATACTGATCCCAAAAGTGGAAAAGGCTTTTTACATGATATAGATATGCACATGAAGAAAACCACAGGCCAAATCGCAAGTATTTGTGGACGTTACTTTGCTATGGATAGAGATAATAGGTGGGAAAGAATTCAAAAAGCATATAATCTCATTATAAAGGGAGAAGGAAGACAATATCACGGTAATGCCTCTGAAGCAATTCAATCTGCATATGATCTTGGGCAGACGGATGAATTTATTTTACCAATTCAGATTAAACCAATTCAGATCTGCGATGGTGATGTTGTTTTATTTTTTAATTTTCGAACGGACCGAGGAAGGCAGTTGACAAGAGTTATCAGTCAGGAAGATTTTCCTGAATATCAAATGTTCAAAATGAATACCCACTTTTATACATTAACCAAATATGATAAAGAATATTCAGGGGTTCAAGCAATCTTCGAAAAAGATAATTTAAAAAACACTCTAGGTGAGGTTCTTGAAAATGCAGGGAAAACCCAAATCCGTATTGCAGAAACCGAAAAATATCCTCACGTGACTTTCTTTTTTTCAGGAGGTAGGGAAGCAAAATTTAATAAGGAGAAGAGAATATTGTGCCCATCCCCTAAGGTTTCAACCTATGATCTAATGCCTGAAATGAGTGCTGAAGATATTTGCGAAGCAATTATTCCAGAATTGGAGAATAAATCTGCAGACTTCATATGTTTAAATTTTGCTAATCCCGACATGGTGGGTCATACTGGTAATATTTCTGCTGCAGTAAAGGCGGTTGAAACTGTTGATAGCTGCAGTCAAAAATTGGTAAAAATTGGAATTAAAAATAATTATACGTTCTTTATACTTGCAGATCATGGAAATGCAGATTGTATGATAAATCCAGATGGGAGTCCAAATACAGCTCATACAACTCAGCCCGTTCCGTTCCACATCGTTTCAGATCAAAATTTTAATTATAAGCTTAAAAATGGAGTTTTAGGTGATGTTGCACCCACAATACTAGATTGGATGGGAATTAATAAACCTAAAGAAATGACAGGGAAATCCTTAATCAATCAGATATGATTATTGTAAAATCCAAGGATGAAATTGAACGGATGCGAGTCAGTGCTCTAATGGTTTCCAAAACGTTAGGTATGCTTGCTTCTGAGATAAAGCCTGGAGTTACCTCACTTCATCTAGATAGACTAGCAGAAACATTTATACGCGACAATGGAGGAAAACCTGGATTTCTTGGCTTGTATGGATTTCCTAACACTTTATGCACCTCGGTTAACAATGAAGTTGTACATGGAATTCCATCAAGTAAACCTTTGGTTGATGGAGATATAATTTCTATTGATTGCGGAGTTCTGTTTGACGAATATTATGGAGATCATGCTTACACATTCCCTGTAGGTGAAATATCGAAAGAAATTAAAAAACTACTTGATACCACAAAGGAATCTCTTTACAAGGGTATTTCTGAAATGCAAAGCGGAAAAAGAGTTGGAGATATAGGATATGCCATACAGCAACATTGCGAATCTAAAGGATACGGAGTGGTTCGAGAATTAGTTGGACATGGATTAGGAAAAAAACTGCATGAAGACCCTCAGGTCCCCAATTATGGTAAAAGGAATACTGGAAAATTATTGAGAAATGGAATAGTTCTAGCAATTGAACCCATGGTTAACCTTGGCACGCACCATGTCCGGCAACTAGAAGATGGCTGGAGTATTGTCACCGAGGACAATAACGTCTCCGCACATTTTGAACATGATATCGCGATAGTTAATGGACGTCCGGAAATTTTGTCCACATTTGATTATATCCATGAGGCCTTGGGAATAAGCGAAACGACTTCTCAAATAAGCTCATGATTGAATTGGCGTTAAAATACATACCTCGTCCATGGCTCATAAGACTTAGTATGGTGATGAGAGTTGTTGGACCAATTATATATTGGGGGAATAAGTATACTGACCCAATAGATGGACGTAGCTATCGAAAATTTCTACCATATGGATACGGTGGAAGAATTCGTGATAATGCTATGAGCCCAGGCACTAACTCCCTTGAAAGACATCGACTACTTTATTTATATCTAAAAATTTCCACAAACTTTTTCACTAAGCAACTCAAGCTATTACATATTGCTCCAGAACAATGCTTCCATTATAGGTTCAAAAAATTACCTAATCTCGAAGTCACTTCTGGAGATATTGAATCTCCTTTAGCTGATTTACATTTCGACTTACACCAAATACCCTTAGAGGAAAATAAATTTGATGTGATTTTCTGTAATCATGTTCTCGAGCATGTTGATAATGATATAACCTGCCTAAATGAGCTATATCGAGTAATGAAACCAGGCGGATGGGGAATATTTCAGGTGCCTTTCGTCGGTGGAATAAAAAAGACTATTGAAGACCCCTCAATAACAGATCCTGAGGAAAGAGAAAGAAAATTTTTACAATATGACCATGTAAGATTGTATGGAGAGGACTATCCTAAACGATTAGAATCAGTAGGCTTTAGGGTTGAAACTATTATTCTCGGGAAAACACTTAGACAAAAAGATGTGAACCGATTCGGAATACCAAAAGCCGAACCCCTTTTTATTTGTTACAAGGACTGACCTTATAAAATATTATGTTTTCAAGAATTATGAAAGAGAACCTATTTCTTTCGCCATCTTATCTTCTTCTTGCTGAGCCAATTCAGGATCAACCAAAATCCTTCCAGAATGCTCATCAATCATTATTTTCTTTCGTTGAGCAATTTCCATCTGACGCTGAGGAGGAATAGTAAAGTAAGAACCTCCCGAAGCACCCCTTTCAATAGAAACGACAGCAAGACCATTATTTACCTTAGATCGGATTCTCGTATAAGCTGTTAGAAGTCGATCATCCGATAAAGCTTTTGCTAAAGACTCTGAACGTGCCAATAATAATTTCTCCTCTTTTTGAGTTTCATTAACAATAGAATCTAATTCACCCTTTTTAAATTCTAAATGGCTTTGACGTTCTTCATACTTTTCTTGAATAGTGGTTAATAACAAACCACGAGTTTCAACGACTACCTCGAATTCTCCAATATGCTTTTCAGCAAGTTGGATTTCTAATTCTTGATATTCTGTCTCTTTTGCAATTGCGTCAAACTCACGATTATTACGAACATTTTTCTGTTGTTCCTCGTATTTAGAAATCTTTTCTTGACAAGCCTTAATAAGTTGCTTATGTCCTTTGATTTCTGTCTTTGCGGACGCAACTTCATCCTCAACTTTGGATAATCGTGTTTGCATCCCCGCAATTTCATCTTCTAAATCTTGAACTTCAAGGGGTAGTTCCCCACGCAAATTTCGAATTTCGTCAATACGCCGATCTACAATTTGAAGATCATAAAGCGAACGAAGTTTTTCCTCAACTCCGGTATTTTTTGCTGTATTTGTCTTTTTGGCCATTTCAGGATGTGATGATTGGATTCGTTATTGATTCCGTTTTAATGACCGCGAAATTAGTCATTTTAGAGCGAATGTAATCAGTAATTAATTGAATTGTATGCTGTTCACTCTCCCAGTGACCAATATCTGCCAAAAATATAACTTTTTTCGCATCAAAAAACGTGTGATACGAAACGTCTGCAGTTACAAAAGCATCACTATTTAATTTAATTGCATTGCTAAGTAATTCAGAACCAGAACCTCCGCAAAGAGCGACTCGCTTCACTGAATTAGATTTAGAATTTGTGTGCTTCACAGCTTTGACACCAAAGACATCTTTTATTTTTTTTATAAAATCTTTATCACTGAGAGCAGTTTCAAGCTCACCAATTACTCCAAAACCTCTATCTCGGAATGAATTTGACATTTCCAACCAAGCATATGAGACCTCTTCATACGGATGAATATTAATTAGAACATTCTCGACGAGTTCTTTATTTTCTATCGGAACAATTAATTCCAACCGATCTTCATTCGACATTTCTAACTTACCGATATCTCCTTTAAAAGAATTTGAACCTTTTAATGGTCGAAATGAGGTTTTTCCTTTTACCGTAAATTGACATTGATCATAGTTACCAATTTTTCCCGCTCCTGCATTAAATAGCGCATCAGATACAATTTTAGTATACTCAGTTGGCACATGAGTGACTAATTGAAATAAACCTGTTTTTTTCGGTGAAAGTGTTTTCATGTTTAATAGCCCTAAAGCCTCTCCCATAGCATGAGAAACACCACCTGAAATACTATCAAGATTTGTGTGTATTGCATATAAGGCAATACTGTTTTTAATTGCCATTATTATGCATCTTTCTACCTCATTGTTTCCAGTCAGAGATTTTAAACCTTTAAATATTATTGGATGATGAGCTACTATCATATTTGCATCCCTGCGAATCGCTTCTAAAACGACTTCTTCAGTAATATCTAATGAAACAAGTACAGAAGTGATCTTGGTTTCACTTTCCCCCACTAATAAGCCACAATTATCATAACTTTCTTGTAATGATAATGGGGCCCAATCCTCTAAAATTTTTTCTAAATCCTTTATTTTCATTTCTCTAATATAAAAAAAGGGCTTTTCTTTTGCGAAAAGCCCTTTATAAATTATTCGAGATAACTAATTCTACTTCTTACCATCCATTTCCTCTTTCAGGCGCGCCAAACTATCGAGATCACCTAAAGTGGTTTTCTCTAAAGCAGCATTGACAGCTTTCACTCCAGAATTTTTACCACTACTCTTACTCTTCTTTTTGTGGCCTTCCGCTGAATCCAAAACATTCTTGAAATTCTGAGTATGTGAAACCAATATGCGTCGAGTGTCAGAATTAAATTCAATCACAATGAAATCTAACTGCTCTCCTACACCGATAGAGGAACCATCCTCTTTCAAGGAATGCCTGGCAGGACAATAAACCTCAAGCTCCTGATCAGCAAACCAAATATTAAATCCTTTGTCTGCCGCAGACTTCACTTCTCCCTTGTGAGTACTTTTTAATTCAAATATACTTGCATAGTTATCCCACGGGTTATCCAAAACTTGTTTATGACCAAGGCTTAATCGACGATTTTCAACATCAATATCTAATACTTGGACTTCAAGTTCAGCACCGACAGAGGTGAACTCAGAGGGGTGTTTTACTTTTTTCGTCCATGATAAATCTGAAATATGCACTAATCCATCTATTCCTTCTTCAAGCTCTAAGAACACTCCAAAATTTGTAAAATTTCTTACCTTGCCATTATGCACTGAGCCCTGGATATATTTAGCAGTAATATCTGTCCATGGATCTGGAGTCAATTGCTTAACACCTAGTGACATTTTTCTTTCTTCACGGTCAATAGATAAGACTACTGCATCAACCGCGTCACCCACGCTAAAAAAGTCTTGAGCAGAACGCAAATGCGAACCCCAACTCATTTCAGATACGTGAATAAGTCCCTCTACTCCGCTAGCGATTTCAATAAAAGCACCATAGTCAGCTAAAACAGCAACCTTACCTTTTACTTTATCTCCTTCTTTTAATGCTGAGTCTAAAGCTTCCCAAGGATGAGGAAATAATTGCTTCAAACCTAATTGAATTCTAGTTTTCGCTTCATCAAAATCCAGAATAACAACATTTATTTTTTGATCAAGCTCAACAACCTCAGAAGGGTGGTTTATGCGACTCCACGAAAGGTCTGTAATATGAACCAATCCATCCACACCGCCCAAGTCAATAAATACACCATAACTAGTTATATTCTTCACAATCCCTTCTAGAACTTGACCTTTTTCCAGTTGTCCTATGATTACTTTCTTTTGTTCTTCAAGATCGGCTTCAATCAACGCCTTGTGAGAAACAACAACATTCTTAAATTCGTGATTAATCTTTACAATCTTAAATTCCATTGTCTTCTCAACGTAGACATCATAATCGCGGATAGGTTTAACATCAATTTGAGACCCAGGCAAGAAGGCTTCTAACCCAAAAATATCTACAATCATTCCTCCTTTGGTTCTACACTTCACAAATCCTTGAACAATTTCTTCTGCACCAAACGCTTCATTGACCCTATCCCAAGCTTTTATTGATCTCGCTTTTCGATGCGACAAAACCAGTTGACCTAATTTATCTTCTTGCTTATCAACTAAAACCTCAACAATATCGCCAACCTTAAGATCAGGGTTGTATCGGAATTCATTGAGAGAGACGACCCCTTCCGATTTCGAATTAATATCAATTATGACATCCCTATCCGAAACGTTTACAACCTTTCCCGAAACTAATTGATGTTCTACTGAAGTCATCAAGGTATTCTCATACATTTTCTCTAAAGCAACTAAGTCTTCTGATCGCTCCACTGAAGTCGATTCATAAGATTCCCAGTCAAAAGGAGCCTCTTCTTTATCTTCTTCCAAGACAACATACTCTTCGCCTAACTTTTCTTCAATAATAGTCTCATTGTCAACATTATCTGAACTAGTCTTAACCGTTCTTGGTTTTTTCGATGAGGTTTCATTTAAATCGATTGTCAAAGAGTTCGATTCATCGTTAGAATCAACCAAAACAATCTCATCAGAAGGCTTTTTAGTAACCGACTTTTTAGCTGCTGGCTTTTTAGCTGCCGGCTTTTTAGCTGCTGGCTTTTTAACTGCTGGCTTTTTAGCTGCTGGCTTTTTAG
>CAJWKU010000025.1 GCA_913043005.1 uncultured Cryomorphaceae bacterium | reverse complement strand
GATTGGACTACTGGGGCTTTAGAATGGGATGTTTATCCGCAAAATACATGGACCTTCATTGGGTCTCACAACTGCAGTTGTTTTGGAGGAGGACCCACTGGCCCAAGTATTCGCTTTACTGGTTCTTCATCTCAAGTCTTAGAAGGAAATATCACAACATCCATTAATCTTTATATTCAGCCGGCAGTTACTACAAGCTCTTCTGTGAATCTCAAAATTTCGACGGGAAGTGGGTTTACAGTTGGAACAGACGCTACATTCAATCCTAATATATCTGCTTTAGGAACAATGATTAATATTCCTGCGAATGCCGACACAATTAGCATTGATGTTACAGTAATTGATGACGCTATTAATGAAGGTACTGAATATGCTGATTTTATTATTCAGTCTGTTGGAAGCGGCTTAACTATCGGTGTTATTGATAGCATGCGCTTTACTATAAATGATGATGATACGCCTATACCAACTTACACAATACCTCAAGTTAAGGGTCAAAATTCAGATGGGGTTTCAGATTCTTTAGGAGTTTACTGCAAGGTAATAGGAACGGTTATCGGTGTAAATACTCAATCTGCTTCAACTGGAAATGTTGCATTTACAATTCATGATGGCTCTGTCGGCTTTGGTGTGTTTTCTCCATCAAGCTCTTCTCATGGATATACAGTAAATGAAGGAGATGTGGTCCGAGTAATAGGAAGTATTGGCCAGTTTAACGGGCTAGCACAGGTAGGCGCAGACTCCATTGTAATTGTTTCTACGGGAGCTGGAATACCGTCACCAACTGTCATTACTAGCCTAGATGAGACTACAGAAAGTAATTTACTTAGAGTTAATAACGTTACCGTTATTGATCCAACCCAATGGACAAATGCCGGATCAGGTTTTAATGTAGATGTCACCGATGGTACAAATACTATTGCATTAAGAATTGATGCGGATGTCACTTTGTATAATGAGCCCTGTCCTGTTGGTGTTTTTGATATCATTGGAATTGGTGGGCAATTCGATATGAGTAGTCCTTATACAGGAGGCTATCAGATGCTCCCTCGGCAAAAAGAAGATGTCCTCTTCCCCACTCCAACAACTTATGATCTCGCAATTACAGAAATAATGTCTGGATCAAATGATCCAAATAGCAATATCAGTGAAGACTGGTTTGAGATTAAGAATTATGGTAGTACAGTAGTAGATCTCTCAGGATTTTCGTGGGATGATAATAGTTTTAACCCGGGAGTATCTGTGTTCATGAGTAATACCATTATTCAACCGGGAGAATCCATGGTGGTTTGGGCCGGCGTCACTACTCACGAAGGCAATTTCAAAGGAAATTGGGGATTAAGTAGTTCCATTCAAGTAATTTGTTCCGATGAATTAGTAAATAGTGCATTCCCCAGCTTAAGCTCATCTTCAGACGCCGTTGCGCTTTATGATACTTCATCGACACCGATAGAGATTTGCCGTGCCGCATATTCGTCAACAACAGCTGGGCGTTCAGTTGAGTTTGATACTAACTGCACATATCTTGGAGATGCCACTGGTGGAGTTCGTGGAGCTTATTCATCTGCAGGAGGAGATATTGGTTCGCCTGGAGATGAAGCATTCCCATTTAATATTTATACGGATGAGCTTGCCAAAATTGTAATCTATCCAAATCCTGCATCAAGTGTGGCTACTATTAAAATCCCTGAAACGGGTTACAAAACTGTTCGTATCCTGAATTCAATTGGCCAAACGGTTTATAACCAGTACACTTCAGATTCAAATATTAATATCGATGCAGAGAGTTTTCATAATGGAGTTTTCTTGGTTCAAATTCAAACTTTGAAAAATGAAAAAACACTACGTTTAGTTATTCAGCATTAATAAAAAGCTCTTAAACAAAAAAAGCCGATCATTAATGATCGGCTTTTTTTATTAAGGCGCTTTTCTCTAAAGTTAAACGGTTAGCTTAATAACTAGCTTTTAACTATTGAGCGAAAGACGGGATTCGAACCCGCGACCCCGACCTTGGCAAGGTCGTGCTCTACCAACTGAGCTACTTTCGCAGTGGGCGACAAAAATAACAAGAAATACCTCGTTAACAATCATGTAAAATGAAATTATTGAGGTTTATTTAAATATGGATTTCCATCTCTGAATTAAAAGCAATGCATCAACAGGAGCAATTGTATTTATATCTAACTGTTCCAACTCTTTTTTTAGCGACTCGACTTCAGGACTCTCCCATTGAACTAATGACATTTGATAATTAGTCCCGATTTCTCCAGGACTATCAGATTTAGATTCATTTAATTTCTCTAGCTCTTTTAATAAATCTTTTGCCCTTAAAACAACTGTTTGAGGCATACCTGCCATCCTTGCTACATGAATACCAAAACTATGATTTGATCCACCTGGCTCTAGTTTTCGCAAAAAAACTATATCACCATCATTTTCAAGAACAGAAACATGTTTATTACTTACCCGATCACAAGATTGCTCAAGAGATGCTAATTCATGATAATGCGTAGCAAAAAGTGTAAGTGGCTTGAACGGGTGTGAATGTAAATATTCCGTAATAGACTGGGCAATACTCAACCCATCATAAGTAGCTGTACCTCTTCCAATTTCATCAAGAAGGACTAGACTCCTTTCCGTAAGGCCATTTAGAATACTGGCTGTTTCAGACATTTCAACCATGAAAGTAGATTCTCCCTCACTTAAATTATCACTTGCACCAACTCTAACAAAGAGTCTATCCAAAATAGTCAAGTTTGCAGATTTCGCTGGAACAAAGCTTCCCATTTGAGCAAGAATTGATATTAATGCTGTTTGTCTCAATAGAGCTGACTTACCGCTCATATTAGGGCCGGTTATCAAAAGTATTTGCTCATTTAAGGAATCCAACGTAACATCATTAGGAACATAGAATTCACCTTCAGGAAGACTATACTCAATAACTGGATGTCGGCCATCAACAACTGAGTACCGATTATTTTCATTCCAAATTGGCATGGTCCAAGAATACCGACTGGCTAATCTTCCAAAAGCAAATAAAACATCAACTGAGGCAATGCACTTTGCAGTATTAAGAAGAGATGGAACATAATACTGTGCTTTATTAACTAAATCAGAGTAAAGCTTATACTCAAGCTCAGAAAGTTGAGCCTCGGCATCTAAAATTTCTAATTCTAGAGTCTTGAGTTCTTCTGTTATATATCTCTCCGCATTTACCAATGTTTGCTTCCTAATCCATGACTCAGGAATTTTATTTTTTTGAGAATTACGCACCTCTAAATAATACCCAAAAACAGAATTGAAGTTAATTTTTAAACCTTGTATCCCTGTTATCTTTATTTCTCTTTCAAGAATTGCCTCTAAGTGTTGCTGAGAATCATCCTTTAAGTTTCTGTATTTATCCAGCTGTTCATTAAATCCCTCACGAATAATTCCCCCTTTAGACACAAGCAATGGTAAATCGTCTCCTAGTGTTTTATTAATTAACTCGGATAAATTCGTTAATGGATCAAGTTTTTCTAAGTATGACATCCACTCATTTTCCCCATTTAACTTTTCACCTATTTTTTGAACTTGAAGAAGACTTTCAGCAATTCGCGTCAACTCTCTCGGCCCAATTCTGCCAGTAGACAATCTTGTGCTCAAGCGTTCGATATCTGAAATTAATTTCAGATGACTCTCTATTTCTTTTCTATTCTCATGAGATTTTAAAATTGATGCAACTGCTTTTTGACGCTGACTGATTAATTTTAAATCCGTCATCGGCAAAGCGAGCCATCTTCTTAACATCCGACCACCCATTGGGGTTAAACAAACATCTAAGACATCAAGTAAAGAAGTTCCCCCATTAGCTGATGTTCCGAACAGCTCTAAATTATTCAGAGTAAACCTGTCCATCCATAAATGAGTAGAAGGTCTAAGGAGATGGATACTTAAAATATGAGATTTTTGATCATATTTAGACTGTTCTAGATAGTGCATTAATGCACCAGAAGCCACTACTGCAAGTCGTGCATCAGAAATACCAAACCCTTTAATAGTTTTTGATTTGAAATGATCATTTATCTTTTCTAAAGCATAATCCCATTGGAAGACCCAATCCTCGATACTTGACGGTGTTCTTTCGCCTAAAAGGCTAGTTATAAAATCAGAACGTTGTCTGCGATTATAAACTATTTCCTTGGGATTAAAACTTTGTATCCATTTATCAATTTCAATATGCGAACCCTGAGCAACCATGAACTCACCTGTTGAAACATCTAGTAAGGCAAGTCCTCCGTCTTTTTTATCAAGGTGTATTGCCGCAAGAAAATTATTTGAATTAGACTTTAACAAGCTATCAGAATGACTAATACCAGGGGTGACTAACTCAGTAACTCCTCTTTTGACTATTCCTTTTACTGATTTTGGATCTTCTAACTGTTCACAAATAGCCACTTTGAACCCGGCATTAACCAAGCGAGGCAAATAAGTATCTATCGAGTGATGCGGAAATCCCGCAAGTTCTATTGCCGCTGCCGCCCCGTTACTCCTTTTTGTTAAGGTTATCTCTAAGGCTTTTGCTGCCTTAATAGCGTCTTGACCAAAGGTTTCATAAAAATCTCCAACTCGAAACAATAAAATAGCTTCGGGGTACTCCGCTTTCATAGAATTATACTGGCGCATTAATGGAGTTTCCGAAACGTTTTTTGACATATATTCATCTATATAACAGACATACCTTTGCGAATATAAGAAGTCAAATGATCACTGGCTAAAACTGTTTAAAAGACTAGGTTAATTATGAAAAAGAAAACTACCGATGAGCTAAATCGATTGAGTTCAAATTCCTATTCGAATTCGCTTAAAACTCCAGTTTGGATTATTCTAGAAAATATACGCAGCGCTCATAATATTGGTAGTTTTTTCAGAACAGCAGATGCTTTTGGACTAGCGGGTATATCAATTTGTGGCTACAGCGCAAGACCTCCGCACAAGCAACTTGACAAAGTTGCACTTGGGGCAACTGAATCAGTAGAGTGGTTAGGCTTTGATAATACGATAGATGCAATTATGGAATCCAAGAAGAATGGATACACTGTGTTCGGAGTAGAACAGATTCATCAGGCATATTCTTTGGAGAATATGCCTTGTCCCAAAAATGGAATTGCCCTAGTATTCGGAAATGAAGTAAATGGAATACAAGAAAAAACTCTCGCCCTTTGTGACGGAGCAATTGAAGTCCCACAGTTTGGCATAAAACACAGTCTGAATGTAAGCGTATGTGGCGGTTCAGTTCTTTGGGAAGCTACTCGCAAATATCGATTTAATTCAAAATAAAGCGATAATTAACCAATAAAAAAAGGGGCCTAAACCCCTTTTTTTATTTTCGTTTATTTTAAATAAAATCACTTTATGAATTGAAATTCAACTCTCCTGTTATGCACATTCTTTGTGCTTAGTAATTCGGACTCACCTTTAGTCTTGATTTCAAATCGCGCTTCAGAAAGCTGAAAAGTAGTAGTGAGTGACCTGACTACAGACTTGGCTCGACGCTCACCTACCTTAAGATTTACTCTTTCGGAACCAGTTTTGTCTGTGTGACCTACTACACACAATCGTAAACTAGGATTTGCTTTCATCATTTTTGCGACAACCGTTAATTTGGCTTCATCTTCCGGGGAAAGAGTAGCGCTATTTGTAGAGAAATACATCTCAGGTATAAAAGCTGCTGCAACTTTATTGCTAAGAGTCCCTTCTATCTTTTTACCTTGAAAGTTTACAAGTGCACCGGCAGGTGTGTTTTGCTCTTGATCTTTTGAGTCAAGTACTCCATCACCATCGCTGTCTAATTCGCGACCAGACGCGTCAACACGGGCACCTCTTTGAGTAAATGGGTCAGTATCTAATTCATGACGTACCCCATCACCATCAAGATCTAATGCTCTTCCTGATCCATCAACAAGTGCTCCTTTTGGAGTATTGGATTCCATATCAAAGGCGTCCGAGACACCATCACCATCATTATCCACTTGAACTTTCGCCAAATCACCTTTGAGTGTATCAACTGTGGCTTCCAGCTCCTTAATTTGAGCGCAGGAGATAAACGCTATGGAAACAATTCCTAAAATTGCGTACTTCATCGTTATTTTTTTTCGTTTATGTTATACAAATGTACCAAATTTTCATCGCTACAGGAGGCTAATAATGAATCCATCGAGGTTTTTTCTATTGGGTGAATCCAATCAGCCCAATATTCACACAACGGGACTAACACAAATAGTCGTTCATTCATTCTGGGGTGCGGAACTTTAAGATTATCAGAAACGTACTGACCCCCTGACCAGAGTATGATATCAATATCAATTATTCTGTTTTCATAATTATTAGATTTAGTATTCCTTATTCTACCAAGTTTTTCTTCAATTTTAAGAAGAGTTATCATCAATTCAGAAAGGGAATCTTGCCATTCAACTTCAATCATTTGATTCAAAAAATCCCTTCCCGTAAAGCCCCATGATTTAGAAGAAAATAAACTTCCTGTTTTATGAATCTTGGTATGTAGAATTATTTTACTTATCGCACTATCAATAGCGAATAACGGATCTGGTGAATTGCTTCCTAATAAAATTAACACCCGGTTATTTTGACTACTAGACCTTACCTTGCGCTCTATAATTTTCATTTGAAGCAGTTGTAAATTAAAAATTTATCATGAAGGTATTCTTTTCAAGCTTTTTAGGAGTCATCGCAGGACTCTTCTTTATTCTTTTTATTTCTATTTTAATTGGTGTAGCTGCCAGCTCTTCTTCAACGGATATGGAAGTGTCTGATAATACAACATTACAAATTACGCTAGAAGGCCTTATTGAGGATCGTCCAAATTCAGCAAATCAAGTTCTATTAGAGCTACTTGACCAACCTCAAAGTCTCTCTTTAACAGATATGCTAGTTACTTTAGAAGCTGCTAGAATTGATCCAAAAATAGATGCCATTTGGTTAAAAATTGGATTGTTTGAGGCTGGATACGCTAGTCTGCAAGAGTTAAGAAATGCATTGAAAGCCTTTACAGATGAGGGCAAAAAAATTATTTCATCAGGGAAAATATATACACAAAAAGCCTATTATCTAGCTTCTGTTGCTGATGAAATGATTATTGCACCTCAAGGGGTCATGGAAATTAGTGGACTAAGTAGTGCTCCGATATACTGGAAAGACGCCTTTGATAAATTAGGGGTTAAAGCACACTTAATACGTGGGAATGATAATATTTATAAAAGCGCTGGTGAACCTTTCATATCAAGTGAAATGTCCAGCGCCAACCGGGAACAAACCACTGCCCGATTAAACTCTCTTTGGTCCACTATAGAATCTGATATTTTTAGTTCTATCCCAGAACTATCGGAAAGCTCAAAATGGAATGATATTTTGAATTCTCAGCCATTACTCCAAGCTGAGAAAGCAGTTCAATATGGACTTATCGGCCATGCCTTGTATCCAGATAGTGTAAAAGGATTTTTAGAAAAACTCCTTTCGCATGAGATCAAGAAAAAGCAAATAATTGGAATTTCTGAATATAAAAAATCTATTAAAGAAACATCTGGGGCCCATAAAATTGCTGTATTAATCGCTGAAGGAGAAATTGTAGATGGCAAAGGTGGAAATGATGGATCCATTACTGATGGAGGTATGGCGGAGGCAATTTCTGCAATAAGAAAAGATAAAAGAATTGAAGCTGTCGTTTTACGTATTAACTCCCCGGGTGGGTCTGCGTTAGCGAGTGACATGATTTGGCAAAATATATCCCTACTTGCTTCAGAAAAGCCCGTATATGTAAGTATGGGGAATGTGGCTGCTTCCGGGGGTTATTATATAGCTGCTCCTTGTAAAAAAATCTATGCTTCACCAATGACGATAACCGGCTCAATAGGTGTTTTTGGACTGATGTTTAGTGCAGAAGAGTTAATGCATAATAAATTAGGTATCAAAACTCAACAAGTTGGCACTCACCCCCTAAGCAATCTTATAGCAATTGATAAGGGGCCGAGTAAAGAGGTATTAGCGGTTTTACAAAATAACGTAAATCATACATATGACAGGTTTAAGACTGTAGTAAGTGAGGGAAGACAAATTGATTTATTAAAAGTAGATAGTCTTGCAAAAGGTCACGTTTATTCAGGTAATGATGCTCTTGAGATCGGTCTAATTGATGAATTTGGAGGGCTTTTAGATGTAATAGAAGATGTTCAGGCCACTTTGGATAAGCCGGCAAGACTCGTATTTTTCCCAACGCAAAAAGATCCTTTACAAGAAGCGCTAAAGGCACTAAAAGTGAAATCAAGTGAACTCTTTTTTTCGCCAAGAAGTATCTTTTTAAAAGACATAGAAAAACAATTACAAATGTTGGAAAATATCGATGGTCCTCAGATGAGACTTATAGACTTCAAACTTTGAAAAGCTTCAAATGGACTCAAGGTTAAATGCGAAAGAAAAACATCATGCCCTCGCGCTTTATATAGTTCTAGCAGGCCTTTTCATTGCTTCCCTTGTTGTATGTAACCTTATTGCAAATAAGTTCATCAGTTTAGATTTGGGCTTTTATACTTTTGTCCTTTCGGCAGGAGTCCTTCCATACCCTATCACTTTTCTTATTACCGATTTTCTCTCTGAATTTTATGGAAGAAAACGAACTAATTATGTTATTCTTAGTGGGTTTATCGCATTGATTTTTGTGTTGTTTGTCATCTGGCTTGGCTCTCAATTCAACTCAATAGAAAATTCTCCGATATCCGATAGCTCTTATGATTTGTTATTTGGAAATTCTCAAAGAGTGATTATTGCATCTATGGCAGCCTATTTATTTGCGCAACTAATTGACGTTAGGATTTTCCATTTTTGGAAAAAAGTTACAAGTGGTAGACATCTCTGGTTAAGAAATAATTTCTCAACCATTATTTCTCAATTAGTCGACACCACTTTGGTTGTTGGCATTATTTTCATTGATACCGAATCTTTCGGAACCATTGGAAAAATGATTTTAGACGGGTGGCTATTTAAAATTCTCTGCGCACTCTTCGATACACCTATTATGTACATAGGATCTTGGCTCTTTAAACTCAAATTTAAAATTTCAGAAATCCAATATCGATAGGCAATTTAGATTAATAGCTCCAAGATAAAACCAATCCCTCATGGCTTCTCAAATTTATAGCGTTGCCACTTGAAAATATTAAATACTGGCCTCTTAGCCCAAATAGATCATCTTTAAACTTTAGAGAATCCTTAAGACTAAAGCTATTGATATTTGCGGGAGCGATATTGTAATCATAGTGAATCTCTTGTTGCTCTCCATCTAAATCAAAAAATCTTTTCAAATTATTTGATACAGATTCCTTCGCGTGAATCGCCTCTTCTTTAAGTTCCCTGCCATCACTTTTATTATTTAACATTTGCTTCCAGTTTGTTTTATCGGAGTATAAAGATTTTAGTTCTACTTCAATTAAACCCGCTTCATGACGGTTATTAGTCTTTGCGATAATTCGAGCTCTACCTGCTCCTTGATCCATCCATCGGTTATGAACTTGGTCTAGTCTGGTAACGCCCACTTTAATTTGACCAGCGTCTGCCAAATAAACCACATGGGGTTGAAGTTGAAATGATTTTTCATGATCTAAGTCTCTATCTTCAATATTTAAATGTGCTCTACTTAGCTCTGGACGCAAAATTGAAGCGCCTGCGAGAGGACTTTCAAAAAAACACTTCTTACAACACCCCATTCTAAAAAGACTTTCAAAATCTCTTTTACAAGATTTACAAATAGCCTGTCCTTTATATTCTAGAGAAATAGACCTACCTATTAATGCGTTTAGATGAAGGATATGTTCTCCTACTTCAGCATAAACTTGAACTGGTGATTTTAATACATTAAATAACTTGAAAGTAGGTCCTTCTGCATGCATACTTATTGATTAACTTTATGTTTCTAAGGTAACTTACCCAAATCTATGGCCTTTTCTCCTATTACAGATTTAATTAGATGGCGCCTAAAAAGCCGAATAGCATCCATAGAAAAAATGAAGGATGAGCCTCATATATCTCAAAAAAGAGTTCTAAAAAATCTATTAGCTCATGCAGAAAATACCGTTTACGGAAAAAAATATAGAATCTCTAAAGAAATGTCATATGAAAAATATCAAGAGTCAATGCCAATTGTTAATTATGAGACACTAACCCCATGGATAGAGAGAACTATGAAAGGAGAGCAAAATTTACTTTGGGATGGCCCCATACAATGGTTTGCTAAAAGCAGTGGCACTACGAATTCAAAAAGTAAATTTATCCCTGTAAGCCATGAATCTCTCGATGATTGTCATCTCTCAATTGGAAAAGACTTGCTTGCCATTTACACCCACCAATGTCCACAAAGCCAGCTATTTGATGGACTATCATTACGTCTCGGGGGGTCAAGTAAAATTAATGATCACCATAACATATCTTACTATGGGGACCTTTCAGCAATTATGATTCAAAATCTTCCTTTTTGGGCAGAATGGAGATCAACCCCATCAAATGACATAGCACTTCTTGAAGACTGGGAGGAAAAAGTGGAAAAAATATCTCATCAAGTAATCAACCAAAATGTGACTTCACTTTTTGGCGTACCGTCTTGGATGCTAGTTTTAATTAGACATGTGCTTTCAATAAATGGTAATGAATCCATAAGCTCAATTTGGCCTAATCTGGAATTATTTTGCCATGGAGGAGTAAGCTTTACACCGTACTCTGAAAGCTTCAAAAAATTGCTTCCTAATAATTGTATGTTTTTAGAAACATATAATGCATCGGAGGGATTTTTCGCTATTCAAGATCGCTTAGGAGAACCCGGTATGCTTCTAATGCTTGATCACGGAGTTTATTATGAATTTATTCCTATAATTGACTTTAATGGCCGTACATCTAAAGCTATAAATCTTGAAAAGGTTAAAACTGAAATTGAATATGCTGTTATTATTAGCACTAATGGTGGACTATGGAGATATATTCTAGGGGACACTATTAGATTTATTTCGCTAAACCCATATCGAATTGAGGTTACAGGGCGAACTCGCCATTTTATAAATGCCTTTGGTGAAGAACTTGTTATTGAGAATGCGGATAGAGCATTGATAACAGCATGTAAAAAAACAAATTCTGAAATACTTGATTATACTGCCGCTCCACTGTTTATGAAAGGCAAAGAAAATGGAGCCCATCAATGGTTAATTGAATTTGCTATTGAACCTGATAATTATCAGGATTTTGTCACAGCTCTCGATAATGAATTGAAAAAGCTCAATTCTGACTACGAGGCTAAGCGATATAAAAATATGATTCTGAGACTTCCTATAATTATCAAGGCTGAACCTAATACTTTTCATAAATGGCTCAAATCCAAAGGAAAACTGGGAGGCCAGAATAAGGTTCCTCGTTTATCCAATGACAGACAACTTATAGAAGAAATCCTTAAATTTAAGCTCTCTAAAACGTAAACTATAGATATGCATATTGCTATTGCCGGGAATATCGGCTCAGGAAAAACAACTCTAACAACACTTCTCTCAAAACATTACAATTGGGACGCTCATTACGAAGAAGTGGAACATAATCCATATCTAGACGATTTTTATGGAGATATGATGCGTTGGTCATTTAACTTACAAATCTTTTTCCTTCATAGTAGATTTAGACAAATCCATGACATTCGAAAGGGGGAAAAAACTGTGATACAGGATCGCACAATATATGAAGATAGTTCGATTTTTGCTCCTAACCTTCACGATATGGGATTAATGACATCAAGAGATTTTGATGCATACATGAGACTATTTGACCTAATGGAGGAATTTATTAATCCTCCAGATTTATTAATTTACCTTAATGCCTCTGTCTCAACTTTGGTTGATCAAATTCAAAAACGAGGCAGGCCCTACGAGAATTCTATTCGGCTCGATTATCTTAAGCGCCTAAATATTAGATATGAAGACTGGGTAAAAGGATATGATAAAGGCAAAATTTTAATTATTGATGTAGACAATAATAATTTCGCTGAAAATGCAGAAGATCTTGGTAAGATTATTTCCAAAATAGATGCAGCATTAAACGGCTTGTTATAAAAAAAATTTCATCAAAAGCCCCGAAAAATTTCGATGCTTTTTTACAAACTTTTAATTTTAATAGTCCGTTAGTATGAAGATGGTTTTTATCCCAAAGTTTAAATCTTAGGATAAATTCAATCTTGATTTAACACTGGTTCAAATAATAGAGTCTCTTGAGGCTCATTGATTGTAGGCTCAGAGCTATCAAAAGTAATTGGATGACTTTCATGCTCTGAAGGCTCGCCTACTGATATAAATGGAGCTATGATCAAGGCTACAATAGAAGTTAGCTTTATCAAAATATTCATCGAAGGTCCAGATGTGTCTTTAAATGGATCTCCAACTGTATCACCTGTAACAGAAGCCTTGTGCGCATCAGACCCTTTAAATTCCATTTTTCCATCAATTTCTACTCCTTTTTCAAAAGACTTCTTCGCATTATCCCAAGCCCCTCCGGCATTATTTTGAAACATCCCCATTAAAACACCACTTACCGTAATACCAGCAAGCAAACCTCCAAGTGCTTCAGGACCAAATGCAAAACCCACAACAATCGGGGATAATAATGCCAGTGCACCTGGAGCTACCATTTCACGAATTGATGCAGCCGTTGATATTTCAACACACTTTTCATATTCAGGTTTACCTTTCCCCTCCATTATTCCTGGAATCTCTTTGAACTGTCTGCGTACCTCCTTTACCATTTCCATGGCTGCCTTACCAACAGCAGAAATTGCTAAAGAACTAAAAAAGAAAGGTATCATCGCCCCAACGAACAACATAGAAAGAACATCTGCTTTATAAATATCTATACTAGTAATTCCAGCTAAGCCTACATAAGCAGCAAATAAAGCAAGAGCTGTCAATGCAGCAGAAGCAATTGCAAATCCCTTTCCTGTCGCTGCTGTTGTATTTCCTACGGCGTCAAGATTGTCAGTTCTCTCTCTCACCTCACTTGGCAAGCCACTCATCTCAGCAATCCCTCCAGCATTATCAGCTATTGGGCCAAAAGCATCAATAGCCAACTGCATTGCTGTTGTTGCCATCATCCCAGCAGCTGCTATCGCTACACCATATAGACCTGCCAGCTCAAAGGATCCGTATATACCAGCAGCTAAAATTATAATAGGAAGAACAGTAGATTCCATACCGATTGCCAGACCTCCAATAACATTTGTGCCGTGGCCAGTTGAACTTTGCTGAATAATGCTATTCACTGGACGTCGACCCATTGAAGTATAGTATTCCGTTACTAAACTCATTAATGTTCCAACCGACAAACCGAGAATTATAGCCCAAAAAACATCCATTTGAGAAATGTTTAAAATAACGTCTCCTCTTTCAAATGTCATAGTCTCTGGAAGCATCCAATGAATAACAAAATAACTTGAAATAGCCGTAAGAATCATTGAGCTCCAGTTTCCCAGGTTCATCGCTTGCATCACGCTAGATTTCTCATCTTTGATTCGAACAAACAGCGTCCCTACAATGGAGAAGATTATACCTAAACCTGCGATAAGCATGGGCAATAAAATAGGAGCATTACCTCCAAAGCTGTCAACAGATATCACTTCACGACCCAAAACCATAGTTGCCAACATTGTTGCAACATAAGAACCAAATAAATCAGCTCCCATTCCAGCAACATCACCTACATTATCTCCCACATTATCGGCAATGGTTGCAGGGTTACGAGGATCATCTTCTGGAATTCCTGCTTCAACTTTACCTACTAGATCCGCACCAACATCTGCTGCTTTTGTAAATATACCTCCACCCACGCGTGCAAAAAGTGCTATTGACTCTGCACCCAATGAAAATCCAGCTAAAACCTCTAAAGCCTGCTGCATATTGTCATACATGCCGGTAAAAATGATATACAAGGTACTTAAGCCGAGCACAGCCAACCCTGCTACTCCAAGACCCATTACTGTTCCACCTGTGAAAGAAACTTTTAAAGCCTGAGATAAAGATGTTCTGGCAGCCTGAGTAGTGCGAACGTTTGCTTTTGTTGCGATGTTCATTCCAATCCAACCAGCAAAAGCTGAGAATATAGCCCCAATTAGAAAAGAAATAGCGATAACCCAATCAGTATGTGCTGCAACTGCTTCCAACTCTGCAGACCAGGCAAGCAATGCGCCAGCGATGACAACAAAAACACCTAAAACTCTCCACTCTGCCTTGAGAAAAGCTAATGCTCCTCTAGAAATATGACCGGCAAGTTCTATCATATTCTCGTCCCCTTGATCCTGTTTACTGACCCAGATTGCCTTAAATATCATAATTACGAGTCCAACTATTCCTAACAGAGGAATGATTATTTCAATTGAAAGATTATTCATTTTTATATATTATTATTTACTTTTATTTTCAGAATTAGAGCTAACAGTTATGACATCAAATCATTAGGTTTATTGTTTGCCTTGATATAAAACTTCTCGTATTGATTTTATTAATTGTTCTTTATTTGGAAGAAAAGCTTCCATTAATGTTGGGGCATATGCGGCAGGAGTGTCAGCTGTAGTCAATCTAATAATTGGAGCATCTAAATAATCAAATGCCCGTTTTTGAACCATGTAAGTGAGTTCTGTAGATACGCACCCTAAGGGCCATGCTTCCTCTAAACATATTAAGCGATTAGTTTTTTTAACGGATTTTATAACCGTATCGTAATCAATTGGCCTAACTGTTCTTAAATCTATTACCTCTACTTCTATACCTTCATTAGCCATTTCTCCCGCTGCCTCGAGGGCAATCTTAATAATTTTACCAAAGCTTACTATTGTAACATGATCACCACTTCGCTTTATGTCAGCAACACCTATTGGAAGAGTATAATCTTCTTCAGGGACATGACCTTTATCTCCATACATCTGTTCTGATTCCATAAAAAGTACAGGGTCATCGTCTAGAATAGAAGATTTCAATAGACCCTTCGCATCATATACATTCGAAGGGACTACTACTTTCAGGCCAGGGCAGTTCGCATACCAACTCTCAAAAGCCTGACTATGAGTAGCTCCAAGCTGACCAGCAGAAGCCGTTGGCCCTCTGAATACAATGGGGACACTTAATTGACCTCCAGACATTTGTCTCATTTTAGCAGCATTGCTAATAATCTGATCGATAGCGACCATTGAAAAATTAAAAGTCATGAATTCAACAATCGGACGAAGGCCATTCATAGCTGCGCCAACAGCTATACCGGCGAATCCAAGTTCAGATATAGGAGTATCAATAACCCTTTTTGCACTAAATTCATCCAGCATTCCTTTGGACGCTTTATAAGCCCCATTGTATTCTGCAACCTCTTCTCCCATTAGGATAATGTCCTCATCCTTACGCATTTCCTCACTCATAGCCTCAGCTATCGCTTCACGAAATTGAATTTCACGCATATGTTTTGTTCTTTACGGATGGCAAAAATAAGGACTTCAGACGTATTTTTGTATTGCTTAGTTTAATTTATCATCAAGATTAAAGAGTTATCATGAAAATACTAGTATGCATTAGCCACGTCCCCGATACAACATCCAAGATCAGTTTTGTTTCTGATGGCAGCTCACTTGACAAAAATGGAGTTCAATTTGTTATTAACCCTTATGACGAATTTGGTTTAACAAAAGGTTTACATCTCAGAGAAAAACATGGGGGTACTGTTTCAGTTCTCACTCTTGGAGATGAAAGTGCAGAGCCAACATTAAGAAAAGCTTTAGCAATTGGAGCGGATGAAGCGCACAGGTTGAATGGAGTTCCGCATGATGGTGCTCAAACATCAGAAGAAATTGCAGCATTTATTAAAAGAAATGAGTTTGATGTCATTATTTGTGGACAAGAATCTATTGACTACAATGGGGGAGTAGTCCCTGGAGCCTTAGCTGCAAAATTGGATCTGCCATTTGTAAATGCCTGTATTAGTCTAGACATAGATGGAAATAACGTTAAAACGATAAGAGAAATAGATGGCGGAAAAGAGACCGCTAAAGCAAAACTTCCTATTGTCATTGCAGGTAAAAAAGGTCTTGTGGAAGAGCATGATTTGCGCATACCAAATATGAGAGGAATAATGACGGCAAGGAGTAAGCCATTAAGCGTTCACGAATTAATTGAATCAAAAACGTTGGCTCAATCTGTTTCTTTTTCCAAACCACCAGAAAAAAAAGAAGTGAAAATGATTTCCCCGGACAATTTAGAAGAACTAGTCCGCCTTTTGAATGAAGAATCTAAAGTTATATAATCATGGTAATTATCTATGCAGAAACATGGGAAAATGAATTTAAAAAAACCACATTTGAAGCAATTTCTTATGGCTCAAAATGTGCTCAAGAAATGGGAGTTGAGTCCATTGCTGTGGTTTTTGGAAATTCCGTTAATCCAATCGGAGAATTAGGGAAATATGGAGTTAACAAAGTGATTCATGTTCAAGAAATTGATGAATTTGAACCCTACTCTATAGCTCTAGCATTGTCTGATATTACCAAAGAACTAAATGGGAAGTTATTAGTATTAAATGGAACAGCCAATGGAAAATCATTAATTGGAATTCTATCATCCTTAATTAATGCTGCTGCAATTTCAAACGTAACTTCTTTTCCGATAAATCATAAACCTTTAACAGTTATGAGGAGTGCTTTTTCATCAAAAGGAATCGAGCAAGTCTCGAGTAATTCAGATTGCACAATTTTGAGTCTTGTCCCAAATGCTTTAGGTATAATAAGTAATGGTGATTCTAATCCATCTGTCGTATTAAAGAAAATTGATTCCAATCACAAAACTTCCATTTTACAATCGGAAAAAGAATCAGGTGAAATCCCTTTACCAGAAGCAGAAAGAGTGGTTTCTGCTGGTCGCGGGCTCAAAGGGCCTGAAAATTGGAATATAATTACAGATCTTGCAAAAGTTCTTAATGCCGGAACAGCATGCTCAAAACCAGTAAGTGATATAGGGTGGCGACCTCATAGTGAACATGTAGGGCAAACCGGGATTCAAATTAATCCCGAATTATATATTGCAATTGGTATTTCTGGAGCCATACAGCACCTGGCAGGCGTAAGTAGGTCAAAAACAATTGTTGTAATTAATAACGATCCAGAAGCGCCATTTTTTAAAGCTGCAGATTATGGAATTGTTGGGGATGCTTTCGATGTAGTTCCAAGGTTAACTGAGACGCTAAAGAGCTTTAAAAAATAATGGATGACAAAATTCGCGTAGAAGTGAAGGGTTTAACATATAGTGAACGCCCTTCAGGTGCATACGCATTGTTATTAGAATCAGTAAATGAAAAAATCAAAATACCTATTGTAATTGGAGCATTTGAAGCTCAAAGTATAGCGATAGCCTTAGACAAAATGACCAAGCCTCCCAGGCCTATGACACACGACTTGTTTCAATCGATGCTTGAGAAACACGAAATAAGCTTAAAAGAAGTACTTATCAAAGATCTTCAAGATGGTGTTTTTTATGCCGAACTAGTCTTTAAGAGTTCAGATACAGAGCATCAGATAGATTCTCGACCTTCTGATGCAATAGCATTGGCATTGAGGTCAATGTGTCCAATTTATACGACCAAAGAGGTTCTAATAAAAGCTGGAATGGCCTCATCTGTAAAAAAACCTGAACACCCTTCATCTAAAAACCCTTTAATTTCTAATCAGAAAAAATTAGACGATTTAAATTCAATTTCAAAAGAGAATTTAGAGGAATTATTAAACAAAGCTATTCTGTCAGAAGATTACGAACTTGCTGCTCGAATCCGGGACACATTAAATAATAAATAGAATGGAAATCCTTAGGCCAATTTCAAGCTTGATCCTTTTACTTGGGGTATTATGGCTAGCTAGCTCTAAAAGGAAAGCGATTTCATGGCCTCTTGTTATCAAGGGGCTTCTAATTCAATTTGGGTTAGCTTTTTTAATACTTGAGCTAGATTGGATTTCTAGTGGTTTTGACTCTATTGGAAAAGGTTTCGTTTCTTTACTTGGATTTGCTCGAGAGGGCAGTTTATTCTTATTTGGTGATCTCGTTGGGAATGTAGATAGTTTTGGTTACATCTTCGCATTTCAAGTTTTACCTACAATAATATTTTTTAGTGCAATAACCAGTTTATTATTCCATTTCGGAATACTACAAAGAGTTGTATTTGTATTTGCATGGTTCATGAAACGTACATTAAAGCTTTCCGGTGCTGAAAGTCTATCTGCGGCGGCTAACGTATTTGTCGGCCAAACGGAAGCTCCTTTGCTTGTGAAACCCTATATTCCGAAAATGACCCGTTCAGAATTACTTTGTCTGATGTCTGGGGGTATGTCAACAATAGCCGGAGCAGTTTTAGCCGCATATATAAACTACTTAGGGGGGGATGATCCCGAAAGACAAATTTTCTTTGCGCGTCATTTACTTGCAGCATCAGTCATGAGCGCTCCCGCTGCAATTGTAGCTGCAAAAATGTTGATGCCAGAAACAGAGAAATTCATCGATTCCGCAGAGGTCGAAATTGAAAAACAAGGCAATTGGCTAGAAGCAATTGCACATGGAACTGCAGATGGCTTGAAAATGGCAGTGAATGTTGGAGTAATGCTTTTGGTTTTTACCGCAATAATTGCTCTTGTAAATGCATTACTGAGTGGAGTAATTGGAAGTTGGACTGGTTTAAATGAACTTCTTGAATCTACGACATCTGGGCGCTATACTGAATTCAATCTCCAATCAATTTTTGGTCTTATGTTAGCTCCATTAACATGGCTAATGGGAGTACCATGGGCAGATGCTGCTGCAGTAGGGCAATTACTTGGAGAAAAAACCGTTTTAAACGAATTTTATGCATATGTCTCGATGGAAGGACTTATGAATAGTGGTCAATTGAGCTCAGAAAAAGCACAAATACTGTCAACATATATTTTATGTGGATTTGCGAATTTTGCGTCAATAGGGATACAAATAGGAGGCATTGGAGCACTTGCTCCAAATAGAAGAAAAGATCTCAGTCAATTAGGAATTAGAGCTCTATTAGCAGGAACTGCAGCATCACTATTTACTGCCATTTTGGTTGGAATACTCTATTAAATTTTATGAAAGAATACCATCAATTAATACAACATGTACTTGACAAAGGAGTCGAGAAAAAAGACCGAACAGGAACTGGTACATTTTCAGTTTTTGGATATCAAATGCGATTTGACCTCGCTGAAGGGTTCCCATTAATAACTACTAAAAAACTACATTTAAAAAGTATATTACATGAATTAATTTGGTTTTTGAAGGGAGATACTAACATAAGATATCTTTGTCAAAATGGTGTCAGGATTTGGGATGATTGGCCTTTCGCGAAATTCAAAGACTCCCAGGAATATAACGGAGAAAGTATTAGTCAATTCGCAAAGAGAATATCCGAAGATTCAAATTTTAGTAAAAAATGGGGAGAACTAGGGCCTGTTTATGGCCACCAATGGAGAAGTTGGCCAGGACCGGATGGACCTATCGATCAGATAAAAAATGTATTACAAGAGCTACGCAAAAACCCGGATTCCCGCCGACACATAGTTTCGGCATGGAACCCTGGATACGTCGATCAAATGGCGCTCCCGCCCTGTCATGCTTTTTTTCAATTCTATATAGCAAATGGGAAATTAAGTTGTCAACTATATCAACGGAGTGCAGATATTTTTCTCGGCGTACCCTTTAATATTGCATCCTACGCACTTTTAATGCATATGATTGCTCATGATCTTAAAATAGAGGTAGGAGACTTCGTTCATACCCTAGGAGATGCACATATCTACACAAATCATATTGACCAAGTAAAGCTTCAAATTTCCAGAGAGATAAAGTCTTTACCGAGAATTAATATTAATCCCAAGGTTACCAATATGTTTGACTTAAATTATGAGGATATCACATTAGAAGATTATTTCCCGCATCCACACATTCCAGGATCTGTAGCTGTCTAATACGATGTTGACATTAATAGCAGCGCACGATAAAAATCAACTAATAGGTGGATCAAATGCCTTATTATGGCATTTACCAAAAGACCTAATCCGTTTTAAAAAATTAACATCTGGCCATCCTATAATAATGGGTAGAAAAACTTTTGAGTCAATAGGTAGGCCTTTACCAAACAGAACAAATATTGTAATTACTCGAAACAAAGAATGGAACGCTCCAGGAATTCTAATCGCTCATAGCATATTTGAAGCCATCAAAATGGCAAGTAAATTAGATGAGATTTCATTTCTCATTGGTGGTGCGGATATTTATAAGCAAGGAATTTCATATTGTGATAAATTAGAAATAACAGAAGTAGACCACTTTTACAAAGGAGATGCCTGGCTTTGCGATTATAAAGAAGATTTTATAGAGTTTAGTCGAGAGAGTCATGAAACAGACAACAATCACCCTGTTAGTTTTGCATTTGTTCAGTATGCGCGTAAAAAGAATTAAGATTTATAAAATAGGTAATCTATGCAGCCCTAAGATTATTCGCTTTTAAAAGTTTCTTTTCCACTAAATCAACATCAACAACAATTTTTTCTGGTAAATTATACATAGCATCCGTCAATATTGCTTCGCATATGGAACGCAAACCTCTTGCACCCAATTTATATTCTAATGCCTTGTCCGCGATTTTCTCTAGCGCGTCGGGTTTTACATCTAAAACAATATCATCCATAGCAAACAATTGCTTATATTGTTTAATTAATGCATTGTTTGGCTCTGTAAGTATTCGCAATAAAGCCTCACGTGACAAAGGTTCAAGAAATGTTAAAACAGGCATTCTACCTATAAGTTCTGGTATTAAACCAAATGCTTTTAGGTCTTGAGGTGCAATTGCAGACAAGAAATTTTGTGGATCTATGTCGCTACGAAGTATTGATCCTCCATATCCTACTATTTGAGTATTTAATCTCCTAGCGATATGCTTTTCAATACCATCAAAAGCACCTCCAGCCACGAATAAGATATTTCTAGTATCGACTTCAACAAATTTCTGATCCGGATGCTTACGTCCACCTTTAGGAGGAACATTAACTTTTGTACCTTCTAATAATTTCAACAAAGCTTGCTGGACTCCTTCACCTGAAACATCTCGAGTTATTGATGGGTTATCGCTCTTTCGGGAAATCTTATCAATTTCATCAATAAAGATTATTCCTTTTTCTGCTGCCTGAACATTGTAATCCGCGGCTTGAAGGAGTCTAGTTAGGATACTCTCTACATCTTCGCCAACATAACCTGCCTCTGTTAAAATTGTAGCATCTACGATCGCAAAAGGCACATTAAGCATTCTAGCAATAGTTCGAGCCAGCAATGTTTTACCTGTCCCTGTTTCTCCTACTAGAATGACATTAGATTTCTCAATTTCGAAATCATCAACTTTTCCTTTTAGCACGCGCTTATAGTGATTGTAAACAGCAACACTTAAATGTCTTTTTGCATCTTCTTGCCCTATTACATATTTATCTAAATGAGCGCATATCTCTTTAGGCTTTGGAGACTTCAGAATTTCTTCCTTTTCAACTTTGGTTTCCTTGCCTTCTTCAAGAACAATTTCATGAGCTTGTTCTATGCATGATTCACAAATATGAGCGTCAAGACCCGCAATTAAAAGTCCAGCATCAGACTTTGGTCTGCCACAGAAAGAACATTGAGAAACATCCGCCATTAGGTAGTTCTTTTACCTTCAAGGATCTCGTCAATCATGCCGTATTCCTTGGCTTCGGTCGATGTCATCCAATAATCCCTGTCAGAATCAAGTTCCACCTTATCAAATGGTTGACCAGAGTGGCTAGCTATAATCTCATAAAGTTCTTTTTTCAGCTTTAAAATTT
>CAJWKU010000024.1 GCA_913043005.1 uncultured Cryomorphaceae bacterium | reverse complement strand
AGAAAGGCGATTAGTCGAAATAATATTTTATTACGCCTGCCCATTTATTCTAAAATCTCAGAACAACTTCCATTGAATGGGGTGATAATTCTTTTTGCGCCTTATCAAAGTCTTTTGTGAATCCTAAAATATATCCACCACCACCAGAGCCACATAATTTTAGGTAATATGAGTTGTTGTCAATCCCCTTTTGCCAAAGCTCACGGAAATTATTGGGGATCATTGGGGTGAAATGCTCTAGCGCAATACCACTTAATGATTTCAAATTTGTAAACAAAGGATCCCAATCTCCTTTCAAGAAAGCATGGACACATGCGTCATTGTACTTTTTGAACTGGTCGTTCATTACTGACCTAAAACCTTCTTCCTTTAGTTTTTCCATGAAAAGATTAACCATTGGCTGTGTTTCTCCTGGATTACCCGAATTGAGTAAAAAAATTGCGCCCTGACCGTCACTTTCTGTCGAAGGCAACGCTACAGTTCCAAGATCAGTTTGCGAGCGTATTAAAAGGGGTAATTGCAGATAACATATAGTAGGATCTATACCTGAACTTTTTCCATGAAAATAGCTCTCCATTTGCGCAAGGCATTCCTTAACTTTTTGGATTGAATCGGGAGATATACTGATGTCAAGAGTGAGTTGATTATTTGAATATCGGTCATATACAGCAGCTACTAGCGCCCCTGAAGAGCCAACACCATATCCCTGGGGTATGGTTGATTCGAAGTACAACCCTTTTTTTAAGTCTCCATGGAATGAATCTAAGCGTAATGATGCTATGAGAGAGCCTTTTGAATTTAAATCTTTTAAATGAGCATAAAACTTTTGCAGTTCTTGATTTGATTTAGAATGTTTTCTGCTTAAACCTTTTTCAGGCAGACTTAGATTGCCTTGAAAATTGCGATATGGAATGGAAAGACCCATTGCGTCTCTAATTATTCCGTATTCTCCAAATAAAAGAATCTTAGCAAAATAAGATGATTTCATTTTACAAAGTTAGTTAAACGTTTAGGTCCAGATCCTACTTGGTCTAGTATAAACCTATTCTCTTTACAATATTGGATCAAGTTACTATTTATGAACTCCATTGCTTTCTTTTTTGCTGAGCCAGGGAAAAGAACATGAACATTCGCTCCAGCATCCAGAGTAAAGCTCAGAGGTAATTCAGATTCACTTCTAAACTCTCGGATTTCTTCAATAATTTTCAATGTATTTGGCTTCATTAGAATATAGTTTGGGCTTGAGCTCATCATCAGTCCGTGTAAGGTTAGTGCCTCAAGTTCGGTTAGGCGGATAAAATTCTCAATATCACCAGTTTTTAATATTTCTTGAATCTCATTAAGATGCTTGTGCGCTTGAGAAAAACGTTGTTTTCCAAATGGATGATTATTCATTAGTGCATGCCCTATCGTGCTGGTTACAGATTTTTCACCTACATCAACAAGTAAAACAACATCGTGATAATCTTCAAATATTGGATTAATGAGTCCAGGATACTTAATCGCATATTCATCATTAGAACCTTTTAATGAGGGGCTATTCCCCCAAACTGCTATTCCTCCGTAAATGGAACGACTTGCCGATCCCGAACCTAACCTTGATAATATAGAAGCCTCTTGGTAAAAGTTTAAAGCGTCAAATTTAAAATTCAGCTTCTGCGCAAAGTCAACAATGCATAATGAAAGCGCACTCATTCCTGAGGCACTGCTTGCTATTCCGCTTGAGTGAGGAAAACTATTGCTTGTTTTAATTTGTAAATTATAGCTAGATAGCCAAGGGTGGCGATGTATTATTCGTTCCAAGTAGCTTTCTATCTTTGGAATAAATTCAGGCTTGTCGAGGCCATCAAGTGTGATATTAACTCCCCTTCCTTTTGAAAAATGAACTTCTGTTGTTGTCTTACATTCGCTTAGGGTAAAGCTAATAGATGGATTGGATGGCAGCTGTATGTCTTTTTTGCCCCAGTATTTGATCAAGGCAATATTTGAAGGACTTTCCCAGGATATTTTCACGCTGAGATAGCTTCTAGATCCGGGGCTATTTTTTTAATCATCCCTTGTAATGCTCTTCCAGGACCTACCTCGTAAAATATTTTTGCTCCATCTTTAACCATGGCTTTAACCGTTTGATTCCATTTAACAGACCCAGTAAGTTGTGCCTTTAAATTGGCCCGAATGTCATCTGGATTTGTTACTGCACTAGCAACAACATTTTGATAAATTGGACATCTCGGAACATTAAAGTTTACAGAGTCTAAAGCTTCTCCTAATTCTTTTTCCGCTGGAGACATCAATGGACTGTGAAATGCTCCATTTACCGGCAGAATTATTGCTCTTTTCGCTCCAGCTTCCTTGCAAGCTTCGCAAGCTTTCTCTACAGATTCTTTAGTGCCTGAGATAACTAACTGACCGGGTGTATTATAATTTGCGGGAACAACAATGCCTGCTGAGTCTTTACAAATATTCTCGACGATAATATCTTCAAGGCCAATTATTGCCGCCATTGTCGAAGATTCCACTTCGCATGCTTTCTGCATTCCAAGTGCACGTTGATAAACTAGTTTGATCCCATCCTCAAAGTTTAACGAACCAGAAGCAACTAAAGCTGAGAATTCACCGAGTGAATGCCCTGCAACCATAGCTGGGTTAAAATTTGAGCCTATAGATAATGCCTTAGCTACAGAATGCAAAAAGACTGCTGGTTGAGTAACTTTTGTTTTCGTCAGATCTTCCATTGTCCCTTCGAACATTATTTCGGATAACTGAAATCCTAATATCGAATTTGCTTGATCAAAAAGATCTTTATTACTGTCATAAAGATCTTTACCCATACCAGGACTTTGGGCGCCTTGCCCAGGAAAAATATATGCTTTCATTTTCCGAAATATTCTACAGAGTTATTTTCAGTTTCAATAATGCGAACACAATGCAAATTTGCCCCTTGATTATTTATTAGTGGTGAGAGTATTTCCCAAAATACCATTGCTAAGTTTTCTGTTGAGGGTATGATACCATTTAAAAAAGGAACGTCTTCATTTAAATTCATATGATCAACATGGTCAATGATATTTGTGAGAATAAGGCTTTTTAGGTCTGCTAAATTCATTACAAATCCGGTTTCAGGATTCACAATTCCCTTAACTGTTACAATTAGTTGGAAGTTATGGCCATGGCCTCTCTTATTTGAACATTTACCAAATATGTCAAAATTCTTTTCTTCTGTCCAGGAAGGGTTATAAAGTCGGTGTGATGCGCTAAAAGTTTCGCGCCGTTGGATATACACCATAATTAATAAATCCTTTTATTTATCCTAATTATTTGAATCGAATTCTACTAAGATAGATTTTATCATTCCATCTTTTTCTGTTCTAAAGGACACCATCGCTTTGGTAGGATTAAATGATAATTTAGGAGTAGAAATTTTTAACCCAAAGGAGCTATATCCTTTAGCGCTGAGAATATCATTTCCTAATCCATTTTCATCTGTATACTGGAAAGAGCCCGAGATCCATTGCTCTCCATCAGACAATTGAACATCTATAACATCCATAGGGCTTGTTGCTTTTTTTTCCACAGACACTAAAAACTCATTAGAGCTTTTCTGCAGAATACTTGCTTTGGGAGCTGAGCAAGAGGAAATAACAACGGCAAATAAAAGTAAGAAGACCCAATTTTTCATGACATATCTATATTTCGGTAAAGATGGGAAAAATAGTTGTTATGGTTGAACTTTTCATTTTATACTATCTAATTGCTTTTTTAAGGTTTCCATGCTATTCTTGATGTCAAGCAAACGATGCACTATTTGTTCCGTGTTTATTGTTTCTGAAGGATTAGTCTTGTATTTTTTCCTAGCCCCTTTTATTGTAAAGCCACGCTCTTTTACCAGATGATGTATTTTTCTTACTACCTCCATATTTTCTGGAGTGTATTTTCTTACTCCTCGAGAGTTTTTTTTTGGACTCAGTTCTGGGAATTCTTTTTCCCAGAATCTTAATGCAGATGTGTTCAAATTGAATATTTTAGCAACTTCACCGATGTTGTAATAGTTTTTTGTCCAATTATTGGGTATCATATCTAGTCAAAACTTTGGTTAGAGGCAGCAGCGGAGCGAACCAAGTCATCATATTGTAATGGACTTAGATCATTGAAAAAATAATTTATTGGATTGATACGCCTTCCATTTTTAATAACCTCATAGTGCAGATGCGGGGCTGTAGACCTGCCGGTATTGCCTACATATCCTATGAGATCTCCTCGTTTAACTCTTTGGCCGCGTCTCTTAATTGCTTTGTCCATATGAGCATAAAGGGTATGATAACCAAACCCATGAGAAATTGTTATATGCTTTCCAAAACCGCGCCCTCCATATACATCATTGGAAATAATAAGTCCATCAGCACTCGCATATATTGGGGTGCCTTTTTTAGCAGTAAAGTCAACTCCCGCATGTTTTTTTCGAACTTTATATATAGGGTGAATCCGATAGCCAAAACCAGAGGAAAATCTAGTTCCAGGTTGGTCTTTAACCGGTTTAATTGCGGGCAGAGCATTTAATAATGCCTCTTTATTCCCAGTTAAACTGGCTAATTCATCTAAACTTTCGGATTGAACTACAACTCTTTTAGATAATTCATCAATCCTTCGAGATGTTTTTTCTAATAGAGTACCATTTGAAAGGTTTCTAATGTTGTGATATCTCAATGCACCTCCAGCGATACCGCTTAAACGCAGTTCACCTGGTGGAGGTTCAGATTCAAATACAACTCTATATATTTCATCGTCACGTTGCTCCATGTTCTCCATTACAACAAATAATTCGTCTAAACGCTTATCAAGCTGTTCATAGGTTAGAAGAACTTCACTCAATTCGCGTTTTAAAGCTTTTTCTTTTGGAGAGTCCAAAATGAGTTGAATAACAAAGAAAAATAAAATACCTAACAATGCAGAAGCCAGCAGGAATAGGCTTGTATCACGAATAATATGTTTCCAAGTTCTCTCAACTTTTCTGTAAGCGAGTGTTAAAGGATCATATATATATTTTGATTTCCTCATTAACAGGAGTATTCTTACTAATTTTGTTACCTCAAAAGTAGGCAACAATGACTTCTTCGGAAATACGCAGCACGTTTTTAGACTTTTTTTTATCTAAAAACCATAAAATAGTCCCCTCATCATCTCTAATCTTAAAAGATGATCCATCATTAATGTTTGTTAATGCTGGGATGAATCCCTTCAAGGATATTTTTATTGGATCTAAAAAGAGTGAGAGCGGTCGTGTTGCTAATACACAAAAGTGCCTAAGGGTGAGCGGTAAACATAACGATTTGGAGGAAGTAGGCTTGGATACGTACCATCATACTCTTTTCGAAATGTTAGGGAATTGGAGTTTTGGAGACTACTTTAAAGAGGATGCCATTGATTGGGCATGGGAGCTTTTGACTAAGATTTATGGCCTTGATAAAAATAGGATTTATATAACTGTATTTGAAGGGGATTTGAAGGATGGCATAAAGCGTGATATTGATTCTGAGAAAGCCTGGCTAAAACATATTGACTCTTCTAGGATTTTGAGCGGAAGCAAAAAGGATAATTTTTGGGAAATGGGAGAAGTTGGCCCATGCGGCCCATGTTCTGAAATTCATTTTGATCTAAGAAATGAAACTGAACGAAAAAAAATAGATGGTGCTCTATTAGTAAATAAAGATCATCCCCAAGTTATTGAACTTTGGAATCTTGTTTTTATTGAATTTCAAAGAGTCTCAAATGGAAATTTAAATATATTGCCAGAAAAGCACGTAGATACAGGAATGGGACTTGAACGATTAGTTCGGGCGATAGAAATGAAAGAGTCGAATTATGAAACGGACCTTTTCACCTCATGTATAAATAAAATTTCTGAACTCTCAGATAAGGAATATGGAGATAATGAGATTATTGATATTTCTTTTAGAGTGATATCAGACCATATAAGAGCCGTGTCAATGGCTATTGCTGATGGTCAACTTCCTTCGAATGTTGGTGCAGGATATGTTATTCGCAGAATACTTCGTCGTGCAGTAAGATATGGATACTCGAATCTCGGTTTTCGCAAGCCTTTTCTTATAGATTTGCTCCCCGTTGTATCTTCTTCTCTTTCCGAAACTTTTCCAGAATTAGAAACTCAAATTTCTATGGTTAAAGAAGTAATTCAGGAAGAAGAATCATCATTTTTAAGAACATTAGAGTCAGGCTTAAAGCGCTTGGATGATGCTATAATGGAATCTAAGGATGGTATTGTTTCTGGAATTCGTGCTTTTGAATTATACGATACTTATGGCTTCCCGTTGGACTTAACCAAATTGATATGTTCTGAAAAAAAATATAAAATTGATGAGGACCAGTTCCATATCGAAATGAAAAATCAAAAAGATCGATCTCGATCAGCTTCTAATAAAATAGTCGGAGACTGGGTTGAAATATCTTCAGGACAAGGTGCTGAGTTCATAGGTTATGAGGTTAACTCATCAGAGTCGAAACTTGTTCGTTACAGGCATACTGAAAGCTCTAAAGGGAAAAGTATTCAAGTGGTAATAGATCCAACGCCATTTTACCCAGAAGGTGGTGGCCAAGTTGGTGATATAGGTACAATAAAATTTGATCGGGGCGAGAAGATAAATGTAATCGAAACTACCAAAGAGACAGGAATGATTCTCCATAATTTAGACCAGGAACCTAAAGTGTGGTCTAATGATGTTCTTGCAGAAGTAGATATGAAGCATCGCGCACAGGTCAGTCAAAATCATTCCGCTACTCATTTAATTCACTTTGCTCTTCGAAAAATATTGGGATCTCATGTAGAGCAAAGAGGCTCTCTGGTTCATGCTGATGGTTTTCGATTTGATTTTTCTCATTTCCAGAAAGTATCATATAATCAAATTGAAGCAATTGAGTCTCTTGTAAGGTCTTTAATTGCAGATAAAATTAAAACCCAAATTCATAATGAGGTATCTATAGATTCTGCAAAAAAAATGGGAGCAATGGCTTTATTTGGTGAAAAATATGGTGATCTTGTAAGGGTAGTTCAGTTCCGAGATAGCATTGAATTATGTGGAGGGACTCATGTGGAAGACACATCAAATATTTTAACATTCATAATAAAAAGTGAATCGGGAATTGCTGCTGGAATAAGAAGAATTGAGGCTATTTCAGGCACAGCAGCAGTAGATTATCTTCTAGATAAAAGCCAACGATATGATTTGGCTTTACAAGAGGCAAACCAAATAGATCCTGGAGAAAAAATCAAATCTTTAAAAGTTGAAGTATTAGGTCTTGAAAAGAAACTAGTATCATTTAATCAGATACAGGTTTCCCAATTAAAAACGGAATTAATCCAATCATCAAAGACTTATGATACATTACAAGTCATTGCAAAAACTATTGATCTTGAATCTTCTTATGTTAAGGATTTAGTTTTTCAGATTAAAGATAATTACCCCAATACCGTTGTTTTACTTGTATCAGTGAATGGAGATAAAGTTCAAATGCATCTGGGAGTGAGTAGTGATTCTACTTCCTACGTAAATGCAGGTAACTGGGTTAAAGAATTGGCTAAATTTATCAAAGGCGGCGGAGGGGGGCAGCCATCGTATGGCTCATCAGGTGGTAAATTCCCTGAAGGTGTAAATGACTTAATAGACGAATTTTATAAAAAAATAGAGAAATGCGTATTATAATTCTTGTTTTTACTCTTTGTCTTTTTGAAAATATTAATGCTCAATCAGAGCCTCAATTTTACATTGATAGTGAAGTGCGGACAAGACGTATGTCATTAAGTACGTATGCTCAGCCAATGATCTTATTTCGTCGTATTGGTGCGGATTTAAATGGTACTCGCCCACAGGTTAATAGTACTTTTCGAACAGGGCCTAATTTAGATGCAGGTATCTCTGTAGACTTTAATTTGGGCTCACTTAGAATCGGTACCGGTATTGGTCATTTATGGGTTAATTATTCGGTTAATGATGATATTATTATGAACACCGTTAGTACATCCGCACGATACCTCAGTATTCCATTTCGGGCGGGACTGGTAACTACTTTAAATGATCGGGTCAGTTTAGAGGTTTGGCCTCAAGTTATTTATCGTCAAGCGATTTCTTATGAAAAGGATTGGCTCATAGGTATGGTTCCGAATTATAGAGAAGTGATTTGGTCAGCAGGATTGAATGTGGGCCCGTCAATTACCGTTACTGAATATTTACGGTGGACACTGTTGGCAGTTATTGATTATGGCTTTAATGATCTAGAGACATTTTCTTCCGATGGAGTTGTGGAGCTTCCTATTTTCGTAGGAATCAGAACGGGTCTTCGATTGAGTATTTAGAGTTCGTCAAGAAGGGTTTCAAGCGCAAAACCTCGTGATCCTTTGATCCAAACAAAACTTTTATGGATTTCTTTTTTCTTTAAAGCTTGAAGAGCATGTGATGTGTCTTCGAACTTATGATAGTTTGGTGGCATTTGACAATTTTGAAAATGTTTTCCTATAAACCATGCATTTTTGATCTTAAGTTCTTGAAACACTCCTACCATTTTTTGATGGTGTAATTTTGAATGCTCTCCTAATTCTAAAAGGCCCCCAGCGATATAAACGTGTGGTATTTTTTTGTAGAGGTTAGCAGCATTTCTTAATGAGGCTTCCATACTGGTGGGGTTCGCATTATAGGCATCAAGAAATACGGTGTTTTTATCGGTCTCAAATATTTGACCACGATTATTTTGTGGAATATAATTGGCAACGCCTTCGGCTATTTTCTTGTCATCTATTTTGAAATGCCGCCCGATCGTAATTGCTGCAAGAACATTATCTTCTTGATAGGAACCGGTTAAATGTGTCAAAATTCTTTCAGCGCCAAATGAGACTCCCAAAAATCCAAATTCATAAAAAAAATTAACTCCGTCAATAAAATGTACATTTTGAGGGTTACAATTCTTCATCGCAATAGAATCATTGGGATTAATAAATGAGATACTATCGTGTTTGCCTAGGTGATCATAGAGCTCTGATTTTCCTTTTATAACTCCTTCAATTCCCCCAAAACCTTCCAGATGTGCAAGTCCAAAATTTGTAATATATCCATAAGTCGGAAGGGTAATTTCACATAAAGTTTTAATTTCCCCAATATGATTTGCACCCATTTCAACGATAACAATGTCATGACTATTTCGAATTCCAAGAAGCGTTAGAGGAACGCCAATATGGTTATTGTAGTTCCCCTCTGTCGCATGGGTGGAATAACCTTGATTGAGAACATTAAATAATAATTCTTTGACTGTAGTTTTTCCATTACTTCCTGTGAGACCAATAATGGTCTTACCCCATTTTTTTCGGTGATGAGTCGAGAAATTTTGTAGATATGTCAACACATTTTCGACTAAGAAAACATTACGATTATCATAGTCTAAAGCCTCTATTATCTCATCCACAACTACAGCAGATGCTCCATTTTTTAAAGCTTCATTTGCGAAGTGATTCCCATTAAAATTATCTCCTTTTAATGCAAAAAAAATCTGTCCAGATCTCATTTTTCGAGAGTCTGTACAGATTCCTTTTGATTGGTCAAAGCGCTCGTAGAGGCTTTTCATTTTTTCTTATTTGGGCTGATACCTTCTGAACTGCTCTTGTTTTGGTTTTTTATTGCTTTTTCCTCGTTTCGAATTATTGTTCTGGAAACCAACTCTATCCATTGCGCATCTGAACCCTATGAAATCTGTTGAAAGGTCTTGCTCCATATATCGTCTTGTTCCGGGGGAAAGCCAGTAGGCACGATCTTTCCATGAACCTCCTTTGTAAACTCTTGTATGATTACCAATCAAGGTGGATTCACCATACTGATACATAGGAGCGTCGCTTTCAGAAACACCACCTTTGTCATAAACAATTGAAGACTCTACATCTCCGTCTACGAAATCTCGATAATCACTTTTTTGATAGTTTCTTCTCTTTAAGTTTTCCTCTTCAGTAACATTTCTTATCGGAAGCTGTCCAGGTAATCGCACAAGTGAACTGTCAGTGCCATATTGAGGTTCAGCAAGAACAGCTAGTTCACCAATTCCCTCATAATTGTCATCAAAGGTTGTGAATTCATTACCTCTAAAAGGACGATGCTCAGCCATATCATTCCCAGATAAAGGTCGATAGACGTCTAAAACCCATTCTGCAACATTTCCTGCCATATCGTATAATCCAAAGTCATTCGGTGGATAGAAACCTACTTGCATCGTTATGTTTGCTTGGTCGTTCAAATATCCTCCGATACCCATATTGTCTCCACCCCCTCTTTTATAGTTGGCAAGCATATCTCCTCGGCCTTGTTTTTCGCCGTCACGGACACTTGAACCGTTCCATGTGTATTTGTTACGATCAATTGTTCGGTTGTAGATACGATTCCCTATTTCGGCATATGCTGCATATTCCCACTCTGCTTCTGTTGGAAGGCGATATTTAGGAAGAAGAAGCCCATCTTCAATTCTTGCTGGTCGTCCTTCTTTCCCGTAAACTTGTTGAGGTGAGATATCTTTCAATCCTTTACGATTTTGCTGAGTATATTCTCCTTGTCGGTACAAGTAAACTTCTGTATTAAAATTTTGATCATCAGCTTGATTTGCCATGACATTGAGAATACCCTTATCAATCAATATTTGCTCGTTAACACGATCGGTTCTCCAAGAGCAGTAGCGCATAGCTTGTTCCCAAGACACACCTACAACGGGATAAAAATTAAAAGCTGGAGACCTTAGATAATTTTCAACGTATGTTTCGTTATAGCCTAGCTTATCTCTCCATACAAGGGTATCTGGAAGAGCAGATGTGTATATCTGGGGGTAGTATCCGTAATCATAAACTCGGCGTAACCAATACAAGTATTCTCTATAGTCAGCATTGGTAACTTCATTTTCATCCATGTAAAATGAGGCAACAGTCACTCTAGCTGGGGAGTTGTTCCAATCTCGCATGAAATCTTCTTCAACCTTACCCATTACATAAGTTCCGCCTTCTATAAAAACGAGTCCAGGACCAGTCTCTTGTCCTTTATAATTCAAATTAATTTGGAACCCACCATTTTTTTTGTCATTGTATGACATACCGGTGGTGTTTGAAGCTGTTTTTCCGCAACTAGCTAATAAGAATGCCGTGGCTGCTAAAGAACAAATAATACCGCGAATTTTCATAGTTGATTTGATTAAAATTTCGGACACTTTATTGCATTATATCGTGTTCGACGTGTTCGACATGGGAATTGGTAGGACATTGTCATTTCATGAGCGCCTCCCAATGTGTTTTTTAAAGGTGAAATAGTGTAGTCATATGAATACCCAAAAGTCCAAGGTACTTCATTTGGTGCAATTCCGACAATAAAGACTAGAGCGTCTGGGTTTGTACTGAGAGCTCCTAAAGCTTGCCTGTAGCCTAATCCTCCTGTAATCAAGCCCCTATTAAAAGAAAGGCCTCCAGTTAGCTGTGATGCCCCACCTTGGGATTGAAATACGATATTTGGAATGAGTAAATTGTCTAGACTATTGTAAAGTCTTTTTCTTCCAATTGGTATTGTTCCTCCGACTTGGGCAGATATTTTTAATGGCAAATTATTGTTGGTTAAGAAAGCTTCGTTTGGCTGGGTTAAATGACTAGCAGTGACACCAGCATAGAAATTTTCAGTAAAACCAACTATCCCGAAGGTTAAATCTAAATGGCTGTTGATATTATTGTTGGGTGGTATTTCATTCGTTGGCTTCACAAAACCATAGAATGGATCAATTTGGTCAGGAAATGTAAGGCTACCCCAATCAAGGGCTCTTTGCCGAAATGTTCCTTGAGCTCCAAAAAGAATCGAAAATTCTCTTGAGACGGAAAGATGATATGAATAAATGAGTGAGGCTTCAGTCAAACTTAGTGCCCCATTTGCAGCTTCGTCTTGAACAATAAGAACTCCAATACCTCCACTTAATGCATCTACATATTGATCATATGAAGCAGAATAAGTTTGGTAAACTCCCAATGATGGATACTGATTCCTGTAGTTTACATTAACCTTTGGACATTGCTTAACACCAGCAAATGCAGGGTTTAAGTAAAGTGGGTTAGCATAGAATTGCGTAAAATGGGGATCTTGTCCATGGATAGACGAAAGCCCCAGAAAAAGGAAAACTATGGTAAATAGGCGCTTAACTGCCATAAGGTTTGATTAATTTAAGGAGCCACAAGTATACGATTTTCCTCGTTCTTTTCAGAAAAAGAGCCAAATTTGCAAACAACTATAACAAATTAGACGTTAAACCGTTTCTATTATAACTCGCTGTGAGTAGAACACAAAAATATGAATCTATTGCATAAGTTGCATCAAACTTTATTTAAAATTACTGTTTTGTTTTGTCTGTCGAGTCAATTGTTCGCTCAGAATGATTCTTCTGTATTGAATAATGGTAATTGGTCGAAGGTCGGGGTTATTGAAGAAGGGATATATTCTCTCTCTGCCCAAGATTTAGAAACACTCGGGCTCGGAATTGCCCCATTTGATACTGAAAAAATTGGAATTTATGGTAGAACTTCAGGGGCCTTACCTGAGGTAAATGCAATAAGTAGGGAGAATGACTTATTACCATTGCATATTTTGATTGAGGACGGTAATGATGGTAAATTCTCGGGTTTAGATAGGATATATTTTTATGGTGAGAGTCCCACTAAATGGGAATTCAATGAAAATTTAGATAGTTATGAATTCGTAAGAAACATTTACAGTGATGAGCAGATTTATTTTGTAACAAGTACACAAGGTGGTGAACGTATCCAAAACTCTTCTCAATTATCCGGTTCATCTTTGGCTATTGACCGTTACATGCATCTTGCCCATCATGAAATTGATAATCAAAACCTTGTTGGAAGCGGAAGACAATGGTTTGGAGAGCTTTTTGATTTCACTCTTAGCCGAAATTTTGATCTTGGCCTCGATGCGCTTGACTCTCTGAGTTCAGCTCGATTCACAGCGCGTGGAGTCGGCAGATCTACGATTTCCGGAACGAAGATGGATATATCATCGGGACAGGGATTCTTGGGCTCTTTAACATTTGGAGCTGTGTCAACCTCTTCAGGTGCTGACTTTGCTGATGCTTCGTTTTTTCAAGCAAATCAATCATATTCATCTGGAAATTGGGGTGATGTTAATTTGAACTTTGATCGTTCTGTTAATTCAAGCGCTTCAGCTTGGTTGGATTATATAAATGTGAATGCGGATTCCCCATTTCGTTGGAGACAGATGTCAATGGTTTGGAATTTTCCGCCTCGAGATACAGGAGCTGTTCAAGCAAACTTGTCTTCGGTGACTGGAAGTATTGCCTCCAATGGTAAAATTTGGAATGTGACAAACCCAATTGTCCCAGAGATAATACAACCCATAAATTTTTCTTTGAATGGAAGTCCGAATTGGGGAATTAAAATGCCGGGAAATACTCCTCAGTCGATTATAATATTTGAATCCACTGATGCGATTTCCCCGAACTTGATTGGGGCGGTTCCAAATCAAAATTTACATGGACTAAGTTCTATTGATTATGTAATTGTTTCTCCTGAGCATTTAATGGTTGAAGCGCAACGGTTAGCAGAGTATCATAATTCAAAGGGCCAATTGAGAGCGATGGCAATTGATGTACAAAAAATTTACAATGAATTCTCTTCAGGGGTTCAAGATTTAACGGCGATAAAAGATTTTTTACGACATCTCTGGAAAAAGTCCACTACAATAGAAAATCGACCTGAATTTCTTTTATTATTCGGAGATGCTTCTTATGACTTTAAAAACCGCATCACTCCAAACACAAATCAGATTCCAATTTATCAAAGTGAAAAGAGTTTTTCTCTTTATTCCTCTTTTTCCACTGATGACTTTTTTGGGTTTATGGATGATGATGAAGGAAATAATTTAAGAGCAAAAAAATTGGATCTATGTATTGGTAGAATCCCGGTTAATTCCTTAAGCGAGGCAAATAGTGTTGTCAACAAAATAATATCATACTCAAACCCAGAAACCTCTCGTGGCGTTTGGAGAAAAAAATTGCTTTTTGTTTCCGACGATGTTGATGCCGGGTGGGAGGCCGTCTTAACTTCAATTCCAGATGCAATTGCCCAAAGAATTGACACTGCTTATCCATTTCTTGATGTTCGAAAGATGTACTCAGATAGTTATGAGCAACAATCAAGTAGTGGCAGCCAAAGCTACCCTGACCTCAGATCTGATCTAATTCAAAATATTAATGATGGTAATCTAGTCACTGCTTATGTCGGTCATGGGGGAGAAGTCGGATGGAGCTCGGAAAACATACTCCAATTAAATGACACCAAAAATTTCAGCAACGCAAATAGATTGCCTTTGTTTATAACGGTAACATGCGAATTCTCCAGATTAGATGATCCATTAAGAACATCAGCTGGGGAGCACTTATTGCTAAATCCTAATGGGGGAGCAATAGCCCTTTTGTCAACAACAAGAGTGGTCTATGTTGATGGAGCAGCAACATTAAATGATTCTATTTTTCGAGTTGCTTTTGAAAAAGAGGATGGTCGTTTCAGAACTTTTGGTCAAATACTACGCAGCGCTAAAAACTCAACTACTACCTCTGATAAACTCAGATTCTCATTATTAGGAGATCCAGCTATTCGATTAAATGTACCCGAACATCAGGTCGTAGTCGATAGTATCAATTCAAGATATTTTAATTCTGAAAATGATTCTATTTTCGATCAAACCGCCGATACGTTAAAAGCGCTCAGTTATAATGAAATTTCCGGGCATATCGAAAGTGGCTCAACCAACGAATTTTTGAACCAAGTCAATGGAGAGATTGAGATAACCTTGTATGACAAGGCTTCATCAGAGAGTACATTAAAAAATGATAATCAAGGTCCATTTATAAATTTTGAGCAGCGCAATAATATCGCATATCGGGGAAGGGCAAAGGTTAAAAATGGAAGATTTGCAGCCCAATGGATTTTGCCTTTGGATATTTCATTAGACCTTGGGAAAGGTAAATTTTCATTCTATGCGCAATTTGACTCTTCTGATGCTTCCGGAAGCGATCAGCGAATCTGGATAGGGGGTATTGATACCGAAGCGCCATTAGATATTGACGGACCAGTAATTACTGTTTTCATGGATGACACTTCGTTTGTATCAGGAGGTATTACAGGTCCAAGTCCTTTAGGAATAGTTAAACTCATGGATGAAAGCGGAATAAATACAATTGGTACAGGCATTGGTCATGATTTGATGGGATGTCTAGATGGGGATTGGAATAAGGCATTTTCATTAAATTCTAGATATATATCGGATCCAGGAACTTATAAAAAGGGTACTGCAACATGGCCTTTTACTGAATTAGAAGACGGGCCTCATGATTTTTTTATCCGAGCATGGGATTCATACAATAATATCTCTCAATCCAGCGTTTCTTTCCAAGTGGTGTCAAAAGATAATCTTCAGTTAGGTGCTTTTCGGGTTTATCCAAATCCTGGAATTGGGCCTTTTCAGCTCGACGTGGAACACAATATGAAGGGGGATAGTTTGTCTACCACATGGTCAATCCATAATTCTAACGGCAGTACTGTTTATTTGGAAAATTGGATGGGTATTGCAGAAGATGCGGTTTTGAATTCTATTCCCTGGTCAGGAAAAGATGATTCGGGAAACACACTGCCGACCGGTTGGTATATTGCTCGTATAAAAATAACTCGTTTGAGTGACGGCCAAAGCGTTGGGTCTGCCGAAAGAATTATCCTGTTGAATTAGAATGTTATATTTGCCAATCATATGAAGAATACATTTTTCATTTTTCTAATCGTTGCTGCTTTGTTTTGCACCAAATATAGTTCCGCCCAAACCACAGCATTCGGTGACCAACTCAATGTCGTTACTTCCGCTTTGCCAATGTTAGCTATTGGACCTGATGCTCGTATGGGGGGTCTTGCAAATGCTGGCGTAGCTGCTTCTCCAGATGCAAATGCCCTTTTCTGGAATCCATCGAAATTAGCTTTTATGGGAGCCGGTAATATGCAGGGAGGCATATCATATACCCCTTGGCTCAGAAGACTGGTTCCCGATGTTGAGCTTATGTTTGCTAATGTAGCTGTAGGTCTTGGGGATCGCGCAGGAATTGGCGCTAGTTTAAGGTATTTTTCTCTCGGTGATATAACCTTCAGGAATGAGCAAGGGGATGAGCAAGGAACTTACAGGCCTTATGAAATGGCTCTAGATGTTGCCTATGCATTAAAGTTGTCTGAAAATTGGGCAGCAGGTGTGGGTCTTCGCTATGCTCTCTCTGACTTAACTCAGGGTCAAGTTGTTGGTAATCTTCAGACAAAACCTGGGCAAACGGTTGCTACGGACGTAAGTTTTTATTACCAAGGAGAAGAAAATAATCTTCCTGATGGTCAAAAAGGACAATGGTTAGGTGGGATGAACATTTCTAATATTGGAGCAAAAGTAAAATATACCGAAAGCGGTGATGCTGATTTTATTCCGACCAATATGAAATTAGGTTTGGGCTATAACTGGTCATTAGACCGGTATAACCGAGTTGTTGCTTTATTTGATGTAAACAAACTTCTAGTACCTACCCAACCTTTAAGGGATCTATTAGATGAAGATGGTGATGGGGATAGAAATGAAATTGTTGAAAATGGTGGAAAAGACGACAATGTAGGGGTGATTCAGGGAATTATTCAAAGTTGGGATCCAAACGCAAAGCCTAATGGATCGCGAGAATTATTTCAGGAATTCATGTTCAATTTTGGTGCAGAATATTGGTATGACAATAAATTTGCAGTTCGAGGAGGCTATCAACATGAACATCAGAATAAAGGAAATAGAAGATTTTTTACCTTAGGATTTGGTCTGAGATACAGCCTTTTAGGACTTGATTTTGCCTATTTATTCCCGGCAGATCAAACTGTGCGTTCTCCTTTGGAAAACACTATTCGGTTTAGTGCTTTAATTGATCTCAATCAAATTTTAGATTGATTAATATTTAAATCAGACTTTATTTCACATCTGCGCACTATTTTTGCCCCACTGAATCGTAGTCAAAAATGGCAAAGAAAAAATTATCTAAAGAGATTTACCTGAAGTGGTATGAAGATATGCTCCTGTGGCGTAAGTTTGAGGACATGTCAGCTGGGCTTTATATCCAGCAAAAAATCCGTGGTTTTCTTCATCTATATAATGGTCAAGAAGCTGTTTTAGCAGGCTCTATTTTGGCTATGGAGGCCGGTGATAAGATGATTACTGCATATCGAAATCATGTTCAACCAATTGGATTAGGCGTTGATCCTAGAAAAATAATGGCGGAATTGATGGGTAAAGTTACTGGGACATCAAGAGGTAAAGGTGGATCAATGCATATGTTTTCTAAGGAGCATAATTTTTATGGTGGACATGGTATAGTTGGCGGTCAAATTCCTCTCGGTGCTGGTCTTGCTTTTGCAGATAAATACAAAGATGATAATCATGTAACTTTAACTTACATGGGTGATGGTGCAGTTCGTCAGGGCTCTTTGCACGAGACATTTAACCTAGCTATGCTTTGGAACCTCCCGGTAGTTTTTATTTGCGAGAATAATGGATATGCGATGGGGACTTCCGTTGAAAGAACTGCCAATCACAGTGAAATCTGGAAATTAGGTTTAGGCTACGAAATGCCCTGCGCAGCAGTGGATGGAATGGACCCTGCAGTTGTATATGCAGCAATGCAAGAGGCAATAGATCGAGCTCGATCTGGAGGTGGGCCAACATTTTTAGAAATAAGAACATATAGGTATAAAGGTCACTCTATGTCGGATGCCCAGCTTTATAGATCAAAAAATGAGGTTGCAGAATATCAGAAAGTTGATCCAATCAGTATTGTGAAAAAAGTGATCGAAAAAAAGAAATGGTCAACCCCTGATGAACTTGAATCCATAAACAAAAGAGTCAAATCACTTGTTGCAGAATGTGTGAAATACGGAGAAGACTCACCATTTCCTGAAAGTAAAGAGTTATGGCAAGATGTTTATGTCCAAACTGATTATCCATTTATAAAGGAATAAGCTATGGCGATAGTTATTAATATGCCCCGTTTAAGTGATACAATGACTGAAGGTGTTGTTGCAAAATGGCATGTAAAGGTCGGTGACAATATTACTGAAGGAAGTCTTCTAGCAGAAATTGAAACGGATAAGGCCACAATGGACTTTGAGGCATTTCCGGGACAAGAAGGGGTTTTGCTGCATAGAGGAATGGATGAGGGGGCATCAGCTCCCGTTGATACTATTCTTGCGATTTTAGGAGATAAAGGTGAAGACATTAGTGGTTTAATATCTGGGGGAAATAAGTCGGATCCAGTCACTGAAAATATTGAACCTGAAAAAGAAGTAGTCTCAAATGCTGTCATCGACGTCCAAGAGCCAGCTCAGGTGGTAGATACTCCAGAGATAAAGTCAATCGATGGACGCCTAAAAGCTTCCCCATTGGCAAAGTCCTTGGCTCATGAGAAGGGTATTGATATATCTACAGTAACTGGAACTGGAGAAGGTGGAAGAATAATAAAACGGGATATTGAAAGTCAACAAGTAACCCCTTCGGTATCACAGGTTGCTAAAAAATCATATCCGAGTTCTGGATATTCAGATGCTCCAATTAGCCAAATGCGTAAGACTATTGCAAAACGTTTGGCGGAAAGCAAGTTTACAGCTCCTCACTTTTATCTTACAATCTCTGTGGACATGGATGCGGCTATAGATGCTAGGAAAATGCTTAATTCAGATAGTGATGTTAAAATATCATTTAATGATTTGGTTATCAAGGCAGTATCTAGGGCTTTAAAAAAACACCCTGAGGTTAACAGCTCATGGTTAGGGGATGTAATTAGAACGAATTATGACATTAATGTTGGAGTTGCTGTAGCAGTTGATGATGGCTTGCTAGTCCCTGTTGTTAAAAATGCCGACGTAAAAAGTCTAGAAGTAATTTCAAGTGAGGTTAAGAATTTTTCATTGAGAGCTAAAAATAAAGAACTTCAACCGTCAGATTGGGAAGGAAATACTTTCACAATTTCTAATCTTGGAATGTTTGGAATTGATCAGTTTACTGCAATAGTAAATCCACCCGATAGTTGTATTCTTGCCGTTGGTGGTATTCAATCTATTCCTGTTGTTAAAGATGGGCAAGTTGTCCCAGGTAATTTAATGAAGCTAACCCTTAGCTGTGATCATAGAGTTGTAGATGGCGCTAAAGGTTCTGCTTTTCTTAATTCTTTAAAGAACTTTTTAGAAGCGCCTGTGAAAATGATGCTTTAATTTTTTAAAACAAATAGAATAGGCTGAATGGCCTATTTTTTTGGTCCAAATCTGTAACATAGAATCATTCTAAATATAAAAAATTGTAATGTATCTCAGTGATCTTAAGATTGGTCAGAAGGCCATTGTTCTGCAGGCCTCAATTAGTCTGCCGGTCAAGCTATATGAGATGGGTTGCATGCCCGGTGAGGAGATTGAATTAAATTATGCGGCTCCATTCTCCGGCCCAATGTGCTTTCTTGTTCAAGGCACATTAATTAGTATGAGGAAAGAGCTAGCTCAATTGGTGCCTATTACCGAACCTAATGTAAAATCATTGACAAATGGTTGATAAAAAAGCATTGAGGGTTGCATTAGTGGGTAGACCGAATACGGGAAAGTCGTCTTTATTTAATAGGCTTACCGGTTTGAGTCAAAAGGTTGGCAATTATCCTGGGGTAACAATGGAAAAGCGTACAGGCCTTATTAAGTTGGCTCCCGGGGTCCTTGCAGAAATAATAGATCTTCCAGGAATTTATTCTCTTCACCCTTCATCTCCAGATGAGCAAGTTGTGATGGATTCTTTTTTAAACGAAAATGTAGACGAGAAAATTGATGTAGTCATCGGTCTGGCAGATGGAACGAATTTAAAAACATGTTTATTTGTCTTCACTCAGATTATAGACCTAGGTATACCGGCAGTTTTGGCAGTGACAATGAGTGATGAAATGGAGCGAAAAGGAATGGAACTTGATGTTTTAGGGCTCAGTGAGTCTCTTGGGGTACCAATTACTCTTGTAAATGGCCGATTAGGGCACGGAATAAAAGAGCTTCAAGATAATATTTTGACTGCTTCAGTATCACAAAATATTCCGTTTTTTCAGCCTGGTGGACTCCATTTAGAATGGATCAACAAAGTATCCGAGGATAAAAATTTCGATATACCATATAAGTCATGGCTGTTTGGACTTCGTGGTTCTGAATATGAAGAATTAATTAGCAGTACGGGTAAAACCATTGCTCGAGCTCGAGCAGATGAGGCTATTAAGAGATACAGAAGAGTTAATGAATGGCTGCGCGAATTTTTTGTTACACATCCTGGAAAAGACCGCAGATGGACTGCCCGTCTTGATAGGTGGGCTGTTAATCCGTTTTGGGGTAGTATAATACTCTTGATACTTATGTTTTTATTATTTCAAGCGTTATTTTTTGGAAGCGAGGCCCCAATGAATTTTATCGATGACCAATTTGCACAGTTATCAAATATTTTAAAATCGAACCTACCCAATGGGTTTTTAAGTCATTTGATTACAAATGGAATTATTCCTGGTATCGCCGGAGTTTTAATTTTCATTCCGCAAATAGCGATATTATTTGGATTGATATCTCTTTTGGAAGAGTCAGGATATATGTCTCGAGTGGTTTTCATTATGGATAGGTTTATGCGTCCCTTTGGACTTAGTGGCAAATCCGTCGTCCCAATGGTTTCGGGCACGGCATGTGCGATTCCAGCGATAATGTCCACAAGAAATATGGAGAATAGTCGCGAGAAGTGGCTTTCTATTGCAGTGGCTCCATTGATAACATGTGCGGCTCGGTTGCCGGTTTATGCTCTTTTGATTAGCTTGGTTATACCTGACCAGACTTTTTTTGGTTTGAGTTTAAGGGGGTTAGTATTATTTAGTTTGTACATGATTGGTTTTTTTGCCGCACTCTTAGGATCTGCGGCCTTGAATAAGATAATGCCTGAAGCTCAATCAAATCCGTTTTTATTAGAAATGCCCTCTTATCGGTTTCCTCAATTACGTAATGTTGGCCATGCCATAATAAATAGAACTAAAAGTTTTGTCACGGAGGCAGGAAAAATAATTTTAGCAATAAGTGTTGTTTTATGGTTTTTTGCGAGTTTTGGGCCAGGAAAAACTCCTGATTTCACTCAAGATTATGAAGCCATACCCATTGAGGATAGTTATGTTGGTAAAATGGGAAAAGCGATAGAACCTGTAATGAAACCTCTGGGGTTTGATTGGAAAGTTTCAATTGCCGTATTGTCTTCATTTGTAGCCAGAGAAGTTTTTGTTGGAACGATGGCGACGTTATACAGCGTTGATGATAATGAGAAATCAAGTATTCGTGAGCAAATGGCAAAACAAAAAGACCCGGAAACTGGTGAGCCGTATTTCAACCTTGCAGTCGGAGTCTCGTTATTACTATTCTACGCCTTTGCAATGCAATGTATGAGTACATATGCCGTCGTGGCTAGAGAAACGAGAAGCCATAAATTCGCTGCAATTCAATTTTTAATTTTAGGAATTTTGGCATATGGAGCATCATTTTTGTCTTACAGTATTTTAGCATAATTAGAATATATATTTACCTTTAGGCTATGGTTGCAATACTTCTTTACACAATTTTCTTCCTTTCTTTGGGTTATGCATTTGTCCCTAAGCCAAAGGATAAAAATTCTTCTTCATGCTCTGTAAGTTGCGGATGCAAAACTGAATTGCAATAAAGAAATGAAAACTATTTTAGTAACAGGGAGCTCAAGAGGTATTGGGAGAGATATCTGCATTTCATTGTCTAAGAAAGGCCACCAGGTTTATGCTTGCAGCAGAAAAGAAATTAATATACCCGGTTGTATAGGATTAGTTCTGGACCCTGGAAATTTAAATTCTATTAAGAAAGTAACGGAATACTTCAAAGAAAAAAAAGTCAAGATAGACGGGCTTGTAAATAATGCTGGTCTTTTAGTGAATAAACCATTCTTAGAAATTTCAGAAATAGATTTCAAAAATCTTGCACAAGTCAACTGGATTGGTCCAGCATTATTGATTCAGAAGTTTTTCCCAATTTTAAATCGAGGAGCTCATGTAGTCAATATTTCCAGTATGGGCGGTTTTCAGAGCTCTGAAAAGTTCCCTGGTCTCGCGGGCTACTCCTCCTCAAAAAGTGCTCTTGTAGCCCTTACGGAGTGCCTTCAGGTGGAATTGGGAGGTAGAGAAGCTACTTTCAATGCTCTTTGCCTAGGGGCCGTCCAAACAGAAATGTTGAAAGAAGCTTTCCCTGAATATTCAGCACCAACAACTTCTAGTCAAATGGGAAGTTACATTTCAGAATTTGTTCTTTTTGGGCATAAATCTTTTGCTGGTAGGGTTTTGCCAGTGACAATTTCTACTCCTTAGATTTTTTTTCGCCCTTTCAAATGCTGATAAACAGTGCGTTAACAAATACTTATAGTTTTTTTTCGTTGTGGGTGTTGCTCAATCAAAAAGTCGTTCTACATTTGCACCCCGGAAATAGAAGAATAGATTTATTTAAATCTTCTATACACGGGATTAAGACGAAGATTAAGACTTCAACGTTCTTTAACATATTGTGAAATCGAAAGAGCTCCAACTCGAAGATTCTAATGAGATACTTCAAGAGGCCAGATCAAACAACCTTACAATGGAGAGTTTGATCCTGGCTCAGGATAAACGCTAGCGGCAGGCCTTACACATGCAAGTCGAGGGGTAGAATGTCTTCGGATGTTTGAGACCGGCGCACGGGTGCGTAACACGTATGCAACCTACCTTTTACTGGGGAATAGCCCGAAGAAATTCGGATTAATGCCCCATATGCTCGTACAATCGCATGATTGAGCGAGGAAAGCTCCGGCGGTAAAAGATGGGCATGCGTCCTATTAGCTTGTTGGTGAGGTAATGGCTCACCAAGGCTACGATAGGTAGGGGACCTGAGAGGGTGAACCCCCACACTGGTACTGAGACACGGACCAGACTCCTACGGGAGGCAGCAGTGAGG
>CAJWKU010000023.1 GCA_913043005.1 uncultured Cryomorphaceae bacterium | reverse complement strand
TACCTGCAGATGCTGTAAGTGTCGCCGAATTATAACTACAGAAAGACAAAGAGTTGTGTGTTACTGAAGTATCAGGTCTAATAAAATCTGTTGGGACAACTGTAGAATCTAAAACAACTACACCTTCTGGATAAATAGCAGTAAACCAATATAATCCTGGGGTTTTGATATTTATTGTATTCGTAGTGTCTCCTGTATTCCATAAAACGTTTGTGACATTTGAGCCTGCTGAAAGATCAATAGCAACATAATCACATTTTTCAGGCTGAGTGTCTACCAATGGATTTATTGGAGAGGCTTCGGTGCAACTACTCAAGTGAACAGCAGTTAAAGTTTCATTTATTGAAACTATATACATCCTATTTCCATATGAACTTGCAGTTGCTGAAGTATATGTACTGGAGCAATTAGAGGTCATCTTGTCTTGAGGATCGTTCCAAGTATTTCCATTGATGAACTTATACTCAATAGAATCTCCGATAATCAGAGTTTCTGATCTTTCGTATATTAAATCTCCATCAGCATCCGTCATTTCAGCAGCGTCTGGCTGCCAAGAGTTCCATGACCCCGCCAGGTTGACTCCTTTAGCGGTATCTATAGGTTGATTTCTCATGTCTACCCTAAAGGTGATCTGAGAAGTTTTTAAATCTATTGTGTCTTTTAGTATGCATCCTTCTGAGTCCGTAGCTGTTACCCAATAATTGCTCGATAAATTAGAATATGGAAAAATAGATTGTGTTGCCTCCCCGGTACTCCATAAAACAGAAGTGTAATTTCCTGGAAAGTCAAGGGTGACATTGGAAATTGAATTACCCGCAGTAATTGTTTGTACAATAGATAATCTTGCTTGTTTGAGATCGCAAGAAGACGCGTCGCTCTCAAATGCTCCATAATCAACATATCCATTTAAATCGGGCCGAGAATTGCCATGAGAATCCTCATAAAGAGAAATTGTAGTGTCGCCAATGTTATGGTGATCATCTAATAAAGACAAGTTAAAATCTCCATTTGCAGAGTCCACAAAATGAACATGTAAAGTATCACAACTTATAATTGTTGTAGTTCCTCCTGAGCTTGGATATGAGTAAGATGGTTTTACCTCAGGCAAACGATTATTACTAAACGTTACACTTCCTCCATAGCCGCCCCAAGCATTTTGGGTGGTATCGTTAAAAACTGAATAATAGTTAAAAGGATTTTGAGAAGCCGTTATAATATTATTTTTAAATACCAATTCTTGATTTTGAGCCGGATGCGTGTACAAGCGGCCTTGAAGATTAACTATTGTCGAATTATATACCCGATGAGATCCATAAGGATAATGAAATACATTTTCAAAACCATTGGCGTCAATAAAGCAATTATAAAAATCTGCATTAGCCCCCCAAACCATGGCATACCGATAGCCACCAGAAACAGAATTAAATGTATTTTCTTTGAAATTACAATTAATTAATTTTGTTATACCACTAACAATAGCATATGAGGCTCCTTGCGCCGCAAAACCATTTTGGAAATCACAGTTTTCAACAAACAATGAGTCTCTTTCACTGTACAAAAGGCCGCCCCTGTCAGAATCTAGTGTCTGAGGGGCCCTCCCGTTAATTAACGATAGATTTCCCAGGTAAACTTCACTAGTTCCGGCAAGCACTTCGATACATCGCTTATTGTCTCCACCGTCAATGACAGGTTTCAAACTACTAACTTGCATTAATTCAGCGACTTCACTCGCACTTAAGCTCTTCTTCCAGACTCCAATATCATCTAAGTGCCCAGCATAATTCATAGAATTCGGAGCAGTGCTTGAGCCTCCAATATAAAATGGGCTATTAGGCATTGTATAGGTCCAGCCTCCCCAATTAAATCCACAATCAACAGAACCATTAATATTGGTATTGCCAGACCCTGTCCCTGACCCGGCGCCATTCTTCAATTCACCATCAATATAAAATTTAATGTCCTCATATGAATAGCTTCCGTTTTCCCCCATTACAACGGCATAATGGTGCCAAGAGGAGTCATAAGTATCGTGAATTTGAGCCTCATGATTCCATCCATAAAATCCAAGTCCGTCATTCTTACCACATTGTCCAATTGGGTTTAAAAGAGTTCTTACCTCTTTATCAATAGGATTGCCATTGGCGTCATATGTTGATAACTGACCCATGATATCTTGGTCATCGTTTGTTGTAGATTTTGCCCAAAAAGCAAAAGTCATAGGCTTTTGACCAGTCGCAATAGGTCCATTTAACCTAATAGATGAAGACCCATCAAAGTACCCACTTTTGTTATTTTCACCCATTCTTCCTTTGCCCAAAGCAACACCAGAAGCATTTAAACTATTTGCATTAGAACTCTCATCTTTAACAGATCCATTAAATGGGATCCAAAGTAAAAGACTATCTCTTAAGGACGAATTTGATAAAAGAACTGTAGATCCTTTAGCGTCAGAAGTAATGCTTCGATTTACTACTCCCTTTACAAAAAGCTGCTTTTGATCAATTTGGAATGGTGCATATGTTCCCGAAGAAACAATTATTGAATCTGAATTATCAGATGCATTAATCGCTGATTGTATTGTAGCAAACTTAGCGCTAGACCGTCCAGAATTTTGATCGTTTCCAGAATTTGAAACATATAGCTTATCAAGATTTACAACAAAGGTGGAATCCACTGTTGCCTCGCCTAAAAAGGTGAATGTGATTTTTATTTCCCCTTGAAAACCATTTAATTCCACCTGACTAGCACTGGCTATTCCGTTGCTCCAGCTACCAACTGTCCCATTAATTGTTTTTAACAATACAGAGTCGCCACCATAGAAAAGTGAATCAGGAAGGAGGTCCTTAGTTATTAGACTTTGAGAGCTCTGTCCATAATTAACAAATCCGATTGAGTTATCATCATATTCATCATATATGGTGCTTATGTTTTTTGGATTAGCACCTGTATTGATCTCTGCCGTAGTGCTATCTCCCCAATAATTGTATTTAAAATCCTGAGAACTAATTACAGACTTAGGAACATGATTAATAATCTCCCATCTGTTGTTATTGTCAATAAAGTTGTTGTAATTCGCAACAACACGGGTATAACCATTTACCTCTATAGCTGCCCTATTGGTTTGATTGCTCGTGTAGTTATAAGCCCAATATCCACAGTTTGTTATTGTATTATTCAATAAAGTATCTGATGAAGGGTAATTAAAGTCTGAGTTTAATTTGATTCCAAAACCATCATATTTACTTGCGGTTGCTATTGTGTTTCCTTTAATAAGACCTGAAAAACGATTTATTGATAGACCACTATAATAAGTGCTGTCTATCGTGTTATTCTCTGCTAAGATTCTACTAAGTTGATCACTGTTCAACACAACTGACACTCTATTAAAATTATTAGATGTCATTGACACTCTTGATGGGTTATCAGAGCACCAAACTTCACCTTCTCTGTAATACTCTACCTGAGAACTAAAATTGTTTCCTGACATATTTACCTTACTACTATCTATATGATTATTGTAGTAATTATAAGCGCCTATATAAAATGGATTATCCCAAACGTTGGTATATGTAGACCCGTAAGTGAAGGCATTATCAGAAACATCTGTGTCAATTCCAGCGTAATAACCTCGATTTTGAATACGTAAAACACCATTCTTAACGGTGTTGTTTTTAAATATAATCCTAGATGTTCTTTTTAAATAGCTTGTTGATGAGCTAGTTACGCCTCGGCTATAAATCTTAATCTCTTTGTAGCTACTTCCTGTGAACATATTATTCACATAACTCTTATACGAGCTCATAATATTATCATTTATTCCCGCGCCACTAACCACATTGTTTTCAAATACAACAGGGTGATAATATCTGGTATTAAGTGTATATAAAGCATCTCCTCCTGCATAAAATTTAGTATTCAAAACACTTATGGTATCTGTATTAGCATAGCCCGTAGCGGATGCGCTAGGACCATTACCTTCTACTCTAATTCCTTGAACATAATTGTTTAAACGGCAATGCTTTAATGAGACCTTTCCGCTATATGAACCATAAGTAACGATACCGTACCAATCTCCTGCAGAAGGGTTTTGAGCATTAGAAATAAAATGAATAGAGTCTTGGGCTGTTCCTTTTGCGGATAGTTCTCCTTCTACTCTGATTTCAATACGGTTCTGATCCGTTCCGGCAGAAAGATCATCCGTTACAGCCTTAAAGCGAACAACAACACCTGGATCTATCGTTAACTTAATGGCGTTTGGCACAACAACATCTCCAGTTAACAAGTATGGACTATTAGTTTTTGTCCATGTCGTATTGGCTGAAAGCGAACCAGAAGTAACCGCCGTCATGCCATAAAAAGAATTGGCTATTATCGTTGATGTATTGCCAAAGTCGTCCGCCGGATCTATATATGTAGCCGTAAGCTTATTGCCTCGATTTACCTGTAAAACTCCGTCACTAGAAACAGCAGAAGTCTCATCAAAAAAGACCCTTCCTTCAAAAATACCTGTATTTACTCCTGTCTCTGTAAGTACTAAATTCTCTGCGGTTGTCTCCTTTTCACTACTTAAATCAACACTTACAGTATCCGCTATTGTTGAAGATATATTGCGGTCCGCATCCGTGATACTTACCCTTAGTGTGTCGCCCTGAACATAGTTCAATACACCAACCCCTAATCGATCAACTAATGAAACCTGACCCGTATAGTTTATTGAACTAGGTATTCCGTTAGGGTATGCTGCATTTAAGTGGCCTCCATAATTAACAAATCCGATTGAGTTATCATCATATTCATCATATATGGTGCTTATGTTTTTTGGATTAGCACCTGTATTGATCTCTGCCGTAGTGCTATCTCCCCAATAATTGTATTTAAAATCCTGAGAACTAATTACAGACTTAGGAACATGATTAATAATCTCCCATCTGTTGTTATTGTCAATAAAGTTGTTGTAATTCGCAACAACACGGGTATAACCATTTACCTCTATAGCTGCCCTATTGGTTTGATTGCTCGTGTAGTTATAAGCCCAATATCCACAGTTTGTTATTGTATTATTCAATAAAGTATCTGATGAAGGGTAATTAAAGTCTGAGTTTAATTTGATTCCAAAACCATCATATTTACTTGCGGTTGCTATTGTGTTTCCTTTAATAAGACCTGAAAAACGATTTATTGATAGACCACTATAATAAGTGCTGTCTATCGTGTTATTCTCTGCTAAGATTCTACTAAGTTGATCACTGTTCAACACAACTGACACTCTATTAAAATTATTAGATGTCATTGACACTCTTGATGGGTTATCAGAGCACCAAACTTCACCTTCTCTGTAATACTCTACCTGAGAACTAAAATTGTTTCCTGACATATTTACCTTACTACTATCTATATGATTATTGTAGTAATTATAAGCGCCTATATAAAATGGATTATCCCAAACGTTGGTATATGTAGACCCGTAAGTGAAGGCATTATCAGAAACATCTGTGTCAATTCCAGCGTAATAACCTCGATTTTGAATACGTAAAACACCATTCTTAACGGTGTTGTTTTTAAATATAATCCTAGATGTTCTTTTTAAATAGCTTGTTGATGAGCTAGTTACGCCTCGGCTATAAATCTTAATCTCTTTGTAGCTACTTCCTGTGAACATATTATTCACATAACTCTTATACGAGCTCATAATATTATCATTTATTCCCGCGCCACTAACCACATTGTTTTCAAATACAACAGGGTGATAATATCTGGTATTAAGTGTATATAAAGCATCTCCTCCTGCATAAAATTTAGTATTCAAAACACTTATGGTATCTGTATTAGCATAGCCCGTAGCGGATGCGCTAGGACCATTACCTTCTACTCTAATTCCTTGAACATAATTGTTTAAACGGCAATGCTTTAATGAGACCTTTCCGCTATATGAACCATAAGTAACGATACCGTACCAATCTCCTGCAGAAGGGTTTTGAGCATTAGAAATAAAATGAATAGAGTCTTGGGCTGTTCCTTTTGCGGATAGTTCTCCTTCTACTCTGATTTCAATACGGTTCTGATCCGTTCCGGCAGAAAGATCATCCGTTACAGCCTTAAAGCGAACAACAACACCTGGATCTATCGTTAACTTAATGGCGTTTGGCACAACAACATCTCCAGTTAACAAGTATGGACTATTAGTTTTTGTCCATGTCGTATTGGCTGAAAGCGAACCAGAAGTAACCGCCGTCATGCCATAAAAAGAATTGGCTATTATCGTTGATGTATTGCCAAAGTCGTCCGCCGGATCTATATATGTAGCCGTAAGCTTATTGCCTCGATTTACCTGTAAAACTCCGTCACTAGAAACAGCAGAAGTCTCATCAAAAAAGACCCTTCCTTCAAAAATACCTGTATTTACTCCTGTCTCTGTAAGTACTAAATTCTCTGCGGTTGTCTCCTTTTCACTACTTAAATCAACACTTACAGTATCCGCTATTGTTGAAGATATATTGCGGTCCGCATCCGTGATACTTACCCTTAGTGTGTCGCCCTGAACATAGTTCAATACACCAACCCCTAATCGATCAACTAATGAAACCTGACCCGTATAGGTTTGTGCTGAAAGGGAAACTGAAAATAAAAGAGATAAAAAGACAGTAGAGTAGAGTTTTCTCATAGGATAAATCTTAAGATTTTTGATATTCTTGTTTAGGCAAGACAACTAACAAATATACTGACTTCACTCCCGGCCCAATAAGTAATAACTCGATTAATGATTGCAATATAATACAACTATTAAATTTTGTTTAGCTCAGGTCTAGTAAAATATCAGGCCTTATATTTTCTAAAAGCAAGGGAAAAAAGGAAAAATAGAGTAACCACAGCGGCCTCCATTCCAATTAAATAATAAGGCCACTCTCCTTGAACAAGAGGGTGATTAACAGGAGGGGGCTGGTTCACATACCAGTAGTTTGAGCCCAGTATAGAATTTATAACCATCATTACAAATCCTGCGATATTGGTGATAATTACCGTGCGCCAAAATGTCCCTGTCGGGAGCTTTTCTCCACCCCTAACCATCAGGTATATAGGCACCAAAACCACAAAGCTGTGTGCCATATAAAATTGAATAATGTAGGCCCAAGTAAATGTTGACTCCATCCCTGGGGTAAGAAAGGCCTGAATCCCACCAAGGGGTCCCCAAAAAACTAGGATTGGAAAAACTTTTCGCACATCAAATGTTAGGTAGGCGAAGAGCAATAATTGACTGATGCCACACATGTGAAGAGGGAGGCTCTCCTCTAGTGTGAATATCCCCTCGGAAATAGCCATGAACCAGTAAAAAGCTTGATTTAAAAAGATCATGATCCCCAGAATTTTTTTCCACTTAGACCAACTTTGATCGCCAGCTCTAGGAGCAGCAACAAAAAATAAGAGGGCCATTGTTGCTAGAATCCCAAACCCGAAGTACCAAAAAAAGCTTCCAACTTCAATGGTTGTTAAAGTCATAGCCTCCAACTTTAATTGTGTTGTCTATTTTCTGCATTCCGGATACTTTTCCAAAATATTCCAGTCAACAGCAAGTAGTGCAGTGTCCCTAAAAATATGAACCAAATAATATAATAAGGCCAATCCCCAATAATCAAAGGATTGTCAACAACGGGCGCTGTACTCAAGAACATATAATTCCCTCCTGTTACTTGATTTGCAAAGGCAATAGGAATCATCAAAATTAAATTTAATATTACAACCTTCAACCATGTCCATCTGCCGATTCGCATGCCGTGGACAAAGAAATAGTAGAGAGGGATAATGATTATTCCTCCATGAACAACATAATATTCTATAAACATATATGTTGTGTCACCCGATGTGAGCTCTGGGGTTAGTAAGGAGTAAAAGCCTCCAACAATACCCCAAAAGAATAGAGGATAAAAGGCCCAACGCACCCCAAAAGCTAAAAGCAAAATGCTGAGCATCCTGCTAAACCCACACAAGTGAAGTTCCATATTGTCCATGACATTCCATAAATTCTCATGAACCAGGTGAAAGTGTTTTCCTACCAATAATGCTATTAGAGCAATACCCCAGACTTTTTCAAATATCGCAAGTTGATCTTTATTTAAAATCCTACTTGCTGCAATTACAATTGAGAGATAAAGGGTGAATATTCCTATTCCAATAAACCACTCTGATGAAAACATAGGGTATACAGCATGCTCGATCTGCAAAAAATTCATGATACTAGGTGTTTAGGTGGTGTGAATGTATAAAAGTATTTACAACTAAAAGGTAGGTTTGCGTTTTTCCATAAAAGCCGTGGTCCCTTCTGCAAATTCTGCAGACTCAAATCTTTCTCCAAACTCTTTTATTTCGGCCTTAAATCCCTCACCACCTTCCATAGTGGTGTTGACTACTCTTATTATTGCAGCCTGAGCGTCTCCAGAATTTTTTATAAAGCTCTTTGCCATTTTTATTGCGTCATTCATCAATGATTCATGATCGCATGATTTGTTTATTAATCCATATTTTTCTGCTGTTTCGGAGTCCAACATTTTAGCAGAAAACATCATCTCTAAAGCTCTACCCTTACCCACCAATTGAATGAGCCTTTGCGTGCCGCCATAACCAGGGATAACTCCAAGGGAGGCCTCTGGCAATCCCATTTTTGCACGATTAGAAGCTATCCTAATATGGCAAGACATTGCTAGCTCAAGACCTCCACCAAGCGCAAAACCATTAATCGCGGCGATAAACGGCTTTTTAGATCCCGCAATTCTATTGAAAAGGGTATTGTGTCCATTGGCGGAAAGCTCCCGGCCTTGCTCTTTGTTAAAATCTATAAATTCAGATATATCAGCCCCAGCAACAAAGCTCTTTTCTCCCTCGCCAGTAATAATGATAACCCTAACGTCATTATCATTCTCAAGCAACTTTACTGCCTCATTTAACTCTTTAATCATTTCTTGATTGAGAGCATTTAATGATTTTGGGCGATTCAATTTTAGGATTGCAATGCGCTCTTCTATCGATAGTAATAAATGACTGAATTTCATATTCGTACTTTGATCTTTTACTTTACCTTGTTTGGTAAATCGTTTCATCAAATATACCTAACGATAAACCGCTTGTGAAAAAACAAATTCAACGATGGCTTCAAAATAAAATTGGAATTGGTGAAAACCGAGATCAAATTATGATTCTTGAAAAGAAAATCGCGTCATTATCCTTGCTGCAAGAATGGTCAATGGATAAAATCATACCTATACCCGCTGGGTTATTGGAAGCAACAAAAGCAGCGCTGCCAGAAAAATATAAATCAGTTAACTGTAATATTCATTGCAGCGACCCTATGTTTCGCTACCCTCTTCAGGTCCATGGATCACAGTCTTTAAAGGTTTTAAAAGAGTATTTTTTGACAGGATTGGAGGCCGCTGAATTTATACATGATCAAAATCCTAAAGCTCAAAGAATATTGGACTTTGGTGGTGGGTATGGACGGGTGAGTCGGTTTTTGCATATCTTCTTCCCGAACGCTCAGATCCTGATAAATGACCCTAAAAAAAGTGCTATTAAATTTCAACTTGAGAATTTTGGACATGCCATAGATGACCACAATCCTGTGGATATCATTTTTGCCGGTAGTGTTTTTACGCACCTACCTAAAGCTCTATTTGAAAGGACATTGCATCAATTAATGGATACAATTGACAGAGGAAATACCTTAATCTTAACTCTACATCAATTCATTGAAGAAGAATTTCTGTTTTACCCTCACACCGAAGAGTCAGCGATGCAAGAGCTTGAAGATTCACTTGATGAGTCACAATATGGATCTGTTTATTGTTCAAAAGAGTACTTTGAGTACTGCCTATACTCACATCAAAATGGTAATAGCTTCAAGTATTCAATTGATGATTCTACCAGCTTTGGGGGTACTCAACAATATTTAATCATAAAACGACTTTAGTCTAAGAGTAGTCGCTAGCAATGGGTAGAGAAAAAATGAACTCTGTTCCTTCCTCATTCGTGCTATCAACCCAAATGCGGCCTTGAAATGACTCTATTATTGTCTTTACAATAGCAAGTCCCAATCCGGTGCCTTTAGATTTGGTCGTGAACTGCGGAACAAAAACTTGCCCTAATAAATCCTGGTCTATCCCAATTCCATTATCACGAACAAACAATTGAACTCGACCTTCTTCTTCTCTCATTCCAAATGAAACAAGGGGATCTCTTCTTCTTGGGACCGACTCAAAGGCATTATTTAATAAATTATTTAGAACACGTAAAAGCTGTTTGGAATTTGCCAATACTATGAATTCTCCTGAGTTTGGAACAAGAAGAGTTGCGTTGGGGTAGGCGGCAGAGCACTCTCTCAAAAGCTCTCGCAGATTAACCTTGCTCTTGTGTTCTGAGGATATATTCGTAAGCTGGCTGAAGGCTCCTGCAACTTGAGACATAGCATCAATTTGGGCTAACATGCCTTCCGAAAATTCCTTTATTGATTCGTTTGTTTGTTTATCTGCGTTTACCGCATGAATTTGAGTCATTAAACGCATCGGGGTAAGTGGGTTTTTAATTTCATGTGCTACCTGCTGAGCCATTTCTTTCCATGCGCTTTCCTTTTCTGCCTGAGCAAGAGCCTTGGCGTTTTTTTCTATCACATCAATCATTCTGTTATACTCTCCTACCAAAGCGCCTATCTCGTCTTTAGATCCCCACTTGACCTTTGCGTCTCCGCCTTTTGCTGATCGTCGCATGGCGTCAGAAACGGCCTCTAAACCCCTGGTTATACTTTTAGATAGCAAGTAAGCAAACAGGACGGCTGCGAGGAACAAAAGGGAATTCAATAATGCAAGTGAGCGATAAAACTTAAGATCCTCCAGTGGTTGGATTAGGCCATCTTTGTAAGGAACAACCATTATTGCCAATGGGATCTCATTTGAGCCCTTAATCTCTTCGGCATACATCAATACTTCCCGATCATCACCCTCCAAGCTCAATACAATTGCCTGATTACGATTATATCTAAGGCCTTCAGGAAGGCGAGAAGGAAAAGCTACTTGCTCATTAATTTCAGAATTTGAGCTCAACAATAAATCGCCAGCCATAGAATAGAGGCCAACATCCATATTATGGATATCAGCAATAACTGAAAGTTCAGATCCAAAAACACTTAAAGCATCTTTTCCTTCATTCAAATCATCAATATTCCGCTCAAGCTCTCTAGATAAATGCGCGGCGATCGCCCTTTCCTTTCTTTCAAGACGCTCCCTACGATATTTGGATTTCTCTTCCTTAAAATAAACCTCTAAAACCTTCATTGAAGCGCCAAACCCTATTAAAACAAGAGTTAACATCGCCAAAAGAATTCGGCCACGCAGATTTACAATAGGGAAACGAAACGAAAATGACATTTTGTATTACAACTTTGAAAAGACAATTATAACCCCAAAGCGCCAATAAATAATAGTTGCTTAAAAAGCGGCTTTAATTATTGAGGGCTTCTGCCCCTCCAACAATTTCTAAAATCTCATTGGTTATTGCTGCCTGACGAGCTTTATTATATTTCAATTTTAGATCATCACGCATGTTGGTCGCATTATCTGTTGCCTTATGCATCGATGTCATCCTTGCCCCGTGCTCTGATGCTTGAGAATCCAATAACGCTTTAAAAACCTGACTCTTTATGCTCAAAGGAATCAGTTCGTCTAATAATTCTGACTTATCTGGCTCATATATATAGTCTCCAGACTGAGTTTCGCTCATCTCAGTTGAAGCAATAGGGAGAAGCTGTTCTTCCTGAAGTATTTGAACAGCCGCATTTCGAAATTGGTTATAGATCAGAACAACTTTGTCATATTTACCCGACAGATAGTTATCCATTGCCATTTGTGCAACTTCTTCAGCGCCCTCGAAGGTCACACCGTTAACAACATCGATATTACTTCCGGTAACTTTCCCTGTTTTGGCAAGAAGGTCTCGAGATTTTTTGCCTATTGCAAAAAACTCCACTTCCATTCCTTGTTTTACACAATTTTCAGCAGCAATCCTTGACCGCTTAATCACAGAAGAGTTAAATGCTCCGCAAAGTCCGCGATTTGCTGTAAATGTTATTATAAGCACTCGCTCTTTCTTCCTGTCAACTAAAAATGGGTTTTCATCAGCATCAACAACAGCAGAAACGTTTCCCATTAATAATGTCAATTTCTGAGAATATGGACGCATTTGAACAATCGCATCCTGAGCACGCTTAAGCTTGGCCGCAGAAACCATCTTCATCGCAGAAGTTATCTGCATCGTGCTGGATACAGATGTGATGCGAGTTCGAAGATCCTTTAAATTTGCCATTGTTAATCTTTATAATAACTCTATTAATCGGCGTAAGCTGGAATCACCTCTTTAGCCGCAGATTCAATCTTTTCAATTTCATTCTTGCCCCATAAGCCTGAACGCAGAGAATCTAAAACATCTTGATGCTTGTTCTCCATAAATTCTATGAAGGCGTTTTCAAAAGCCTTTATTTTGTTCACAGGAATAGTATTTAAAAGCCCCTTTGTTCCGATATAAATAATCGCTACTTGCCTTTCTACACTCATCGGAGAATTAACAGCCTGTTTGAGTATCTCAACATTCCGCCGCCCCTTATTGATGACATTCATAGTTGCAGCATCTAAATCTGAACCAAATTTTGCAAAAGCCTCTAATTCCCTGTACTGAGCCTGGTCAAGCTTTAGCGTTCCCGCTACCTTTTTCATTGGCTTGATTTGGGCAGATCCTCCAACACGAGAAACCGATATACCTACATTAATTGCTGGCCTCACTCCGGAATTAAATAAATCCGCTTCTAAAAATATTTGACCATCCGTTATTGAAATAACATTTGTAGGAATATATGCAGATACGTCACCTGCTTGAGTTTCAATAATTGGCAATGCCGTCAATGAACCACCTCCTTTAACAAGCCCTTTTAAAGACTCAGGAAGATCATTCATTTGAGAAGCGATTGTGTCGTCCTTGATTACTTTAGCTGCTCGTTCTAAAAGTCTTGAATGCAGATAAAAAACATCTCCCGGATAGGCTTCACGACCAGGTGGTCGACGAAGCAATAATGATACCTCGCGATAAGCTACTGCTTGCTTGGACAAATCATCATATATAATTAAAGCAGGGCGACCCGTGTCCCGAAAATATTCTCCAATTGCAGCACCAGTAAATGGAGCGTAAAACTGAAGAGGTGCAGGGTCAGCGGCATTAGCAGCAACAATTGTTGTGTAAGCCATTGCCCCCTTTTCTTCAAGGTTTTTAGCTAGTGCCGCAATGGTAGAGCCTTTTTGACCAATGGCAACATAAATACAATATACTGGCTCCCCTTTATCATAAAACTCTTTTTGATTTATTATTGTATCAATCGCAACAGTTGTCTTTCCTGTTTGACGATCTCCAATGATCAATTCTCTTTGGCCTCTTCCAATTGGAATCATCGCATCAATTGCTTTAATCCCAGTTTGAAGTGGTTCATTAACTGGTTGGCGGTAAATTACTCCTGGAGCCTTTCTCTCCAATGGCATATTATATTTTTTACCTTCGATTGGTCCCTTTCCGTCAATAGGGTTTCCTAAAGTATCTACAACGCGACCAAGCATTCCCTCTCCAACATCAACTGATGCGATAACTCCGGTACGCTTTACGGTAGACCCTTCTTTAATTCCTTGAGCAGGGCCTAACAAAACTATCCCTACGTTGTCTTCTTCAAGGTTAAGAACGATACCTCTAAGGCCTGTTTCAAATTCAACCAATTCGCCCGATTGTGCATTTTCCATTCCATAGGCGCGGGCAATACCGTCTCCTACTTGTAATACTGTGCCAACTTCTTCAAGCTTAGCATCGGATGAAAATCCGGATAATTGCTGTCTCAAGATTGCTGAAATCTCTGCGGGTTTTACGTCTGCCATGGGTGTATATTATTTAAAAGTCAGCTATATATAAATTCTTATTAAATTCTTGCTCCAGTTGGCTCAAAGCCTCGGAAGCAGATGCGTTTATTTGTTGATCACCGACCCGGAGAATAAATCCACCTATTAGTTCAGGATCAATTTTCTCTTCAAGTAAAATACTTGATGTCTCTCCAAAGTTTAAAAGAGATAACAAGCGATCTTTCTGGTCTTTTAATAAAGGTGAAGACGAAGAAATCTGCGCTTTTATTATCTTGTTTTCCTTAAGATATTGGACAATGTATTTTTCAAATACTTCTTCCAGATGAGCTTCTCGGCCATGCTTGATAAGAAGGTTTACAAAGAGCATAGTGATTTCGCTAAGCTGATTGCTAAAAACCGCAGCAAATGTTTTTTCTTTTTGTTCAGGCTTTAAAATCGCGCTTTTTAAAAAATTCCTAAAATCACGACTCTCTCCAATAGCAGCCAATATTAAGTCACTATCAGCCTTTACGATATCCATCATTTGACGTTCTCGCGAAAGATCTAAAAGTGCCTTGGCATATCTTGTTGAAGCTCTTAGTGATTTCATTCTATCAATTCATTTTAACTTCATCCAAAGCACGAGAAACCATGGCTTCTTGAGCCCCGGGATCTTTTAGTTCTGATCGAAGAACACGCTCAGCCATTTCGATGGCCAATTTTGCTGCCTGATTTTTGACCTCAGTCATTGCTGCCAACTTCTCATTTTCAATTTGTTCTCGTGCGGAGACCATAACTTTCGAGGCTTCTTTTGAGGCCGCCTCTTTAGCTTCTGAGATTGTTTTTTCGCGCATCTCTCGAGCTTCTTTTAAGATTTGTTCTCTCTCTGTTCTGGCTTCTTTTAAAAGATCCTCATTGGAGGATTTCAATGACAATAAATCATTTTTCGCTTTTTCTGCAGCCTCAAGGGCTCCATCAATTGCTTCCTCACGTTCTTGTACCGCATTTAAAATTGGTTTCCAAGCGAACTTGGTTAACAAAAACAATAAAAGCATAAACGTAATTGACGTCCAAAAAATGAGGCCAAAGCCTGGTGTTACAATATCCATTGCATTTATTTTTTAATTAAGTAAAGCCAATTAAAGTCTCCCGCGAAAATAAATCACGGGCGACTTAGAGGAGTGATTTACTTTAAAAGTGATACTACGATACCAAACAAACCAGCGCCCTCTACTAGAGCTGCGGTGATAATCATATTAGATGAAATTTTGTTTGATGCTTCAGGATTTCTTGCAATGGCATCCATGGCATGTCCGCCAATTTGTCCAATACCGATTCCGATTCCGATAACTGCTAGTCCTGCTCCAAGTGCTGCGATACTTCCGGTCATAATTATAGGGTTTTGAAATTAAAGTTTATAGTTATAGTTAATGATGTTCTTCATGCATTGCCGCTCCAATGTAAAGAGCTGTCAATAAAGTAAAAATATATGCCTGTAATGCTGTTACCAAAATCTCTAAAACAGAAATAAAAAGAGTTAGTAAGACCGAGACCGGACTAACCAAGGCTGTTTCAAATATGAAAATTAATGAGATGAGACTTAAAACAATGATGTGACCCGCGGTAATGTTTGCAAATAAACGAATCATCAATGAAAATGGCTTTGTAAAAATTCCGATAAATTCAACAACAGCTAACAATGGTTTGACCGCAACAGGAACACCCGGCATCCAAAATATATGTGACCAATAATTTTTGTTTCCATTAATATTCGTAACAATCATTACTATAATTGCTAAAACCATGGTTACTGCAATATTACCCGTTACGTTTGCTCCCCCCGGGAACAGCGGAACTAAGCCCATCACATTATTAATCCAAATAAAGAAGAAAAAAGTTAGAAGAAGAGGCACAAACCTTTTGTAGTGTGGTCCAATATTTTCTTTTGCAATTTCATCACGGACAAAAATAATTATGGGCTCCATAAATGCTGCCACACCCTTCGGTGACCTGTGCGACTGTTGTCTTTTATAAAATCTTGCAACTGACAAAAAGAGCCACAAAATTATAATTGCACTTAGCAAAAGAGATGCAACATTCTTAGTAATTGATATGTCCCAAGGTTTGCTATTGGAAATTACATGTGTTGTCTCATTAAATTGGGCATAAATGCCATGCCCCGAAGGAATTTCTGAAGCATAATATATCTTGTTATGGAAATTTATAAAGCGCTGTCCTTTGATTTCGACAATATGCTTCCCCTCTGAGTCGTGGTGAAATGCCGATGATGAAAAAACAACAAGCCCTTTGTCAGTATATAATATAACTGGAAGTGGAATTCCTATTTCGTGACCTTTCCAGTCAAATAAATGCCATCCATGGCTATCAGCAATGTGGTGCATTATATCATCAGTAGGATCGTACGCTTTTTTTTCCTTGTCCAACGTAGACTCTTTTGCAGTATCACTTTCATGGACATCTACTTCCACATTTGTTGCCTGCATCACAGTGGATGCAAATAAAAACAGTAAAAAGAAACGGTTCAACTTCTTCAATGATATGCTTTTCAAAATGCGATGCAAAGATACTTGCTCGACCATAAAAAACCTACTGTTTCTTAACCCAAGAAATGGCAATTATTGTTTCCAAGAAAAGGCAATACAAATAAGTACCAACAAATTCAAGACTAACCTGATAATAATTATCAGCTTCCTTCAAAATTATTGGAATAATAATTATACCTACACCCAACAGCATGCGAATCAAACCTCCAAAAAAATAAATCGCCGCAAACTTTCCAGGAGTTGATTTATCTACTGACTGAGCAACCCCAAAAAGACTTATTCCTGTTCCTACCCAGTAAATATCTCCCAGCCAAAATGGCTGGCCCAGTCTCATAGTCTCAGAAAACAGAAAATGAAAAAAGAACAACAAGCTATAGCCGATGATTATTCTCGACACCCAAAAGTTCATTTGTTCATTTTTAAAGCTTGCCTTATGACCAGTATTAACGCCAAAAATGTAAATAATAGTGATAATAACAAAGTTGCTAAAGGAGTTTCAGTATCGGACCATCTCCCGGCAATTAAATCTATTCGATAGCCTAAGTATGTACCGAACGAAATAAGTGCTGCCATTTGAAGTCCCATTCCTGAAAATCGCATGACATTTTTCATCTTTTTTAAAACTTAAGCTGCAGATATTTTTGTTTGGTGTTCTATTTTTGATGGAGGAGATGCTATTGCGGCCTTTCCATTATTCATTGTGCATGTTCCTGAAAATTGCGCGCCAGTCTCAACAGCTAACTTTCCTGTCATTATCTCTGCCTCAACATTTGCTGATTGTGATAAAGTTGTTAGCCCCTTGATTTCAAGTTTTCCTATCACGCGTCCAGAAATAGAAGCATCATTGGCTTTAACATGGCCATCAATTGTTCCTGTTGGTCCCACAACCAGCTTTCCTCCAACTGTTAGGTTGCCTTTGACTTGACCATCCACCCTAATGTCTCCTGGGGAGTTTATATGACCTTGAACCGTTGTCCTTTCTACAATTCTATTATGCTCCCCTGTTGTTTCGTTTTTTCGACTTGTGTTCATCATTGTAATCCGTATACTTTTTTTACAAAGCTGCGATAGCCTTCAATATCTTTATTAGTGTAAAAGTGAGAAAAATTTTGCACTGTTATAGGCCAATATTCAGCAGAGTATGGTTTTAAAAATTGAGTTACTGTTGTTGCTCGCATAACTTTGGTTCTGTAACTATTAACCTCGCTGGCGTTTTTAAATCCATCAATTGTGATTATTTGAGCAATATCAGCTAAAGGTAAGGGTCTAATGCTCATTGCGTTGCCAGCAAAATATTTTTGATGAAATCTGGCTAACGCGTTTCGAACATCATTTGGACTCCCATCTTTACTCAATATTATTATTAATTGATGAGGAATCCCGAGCGACTCTTTATATGGGCTTATATTCTCATCTATTTTGTTAACCGCGTTTGCTAAAGCCATTTTTATATTCCCTGCAGAAACAGCTTGTGGCGATTCCGGGTGCTGTTTCTCAACTAGAGTTAGTGCCTTAATGTATTCTTGTTCTCCATTTTTCCCACCAATTGCATGAGCATATAAAAGAGCAACTCTAGGAGCCTCAGGATCGCTCCAAATAGTTTTCTTCGAAAGCTCCAGCATTAGAGCCCATTTTCTTTCGCGGTAAAGCTCTGTTAAATTGATGAATTCTTTTGATGTTTTTACCTCTAGCGTATCGACCAATTGTGTTCCTAAAATTGTCTTAGCATAAAGAGATTCTGGAAACCTCTTTAAAATTTCTTTTTTTATAACCTCAGCTTTTCCCTGCTCTTCGCGAACTAATCTGAGCCTATAAAGTGCGTAAAGCGCGTATGGCTCACGATCACATTTTGGGCACGCTGTGTCATCTGGACAAAATGAGATAAGTCTATTTATTTGGGCGAGCGCCATCTCGTAGTCACCAATTTGGTCACGATAAATTGCCGCACTAGAGATTAAAGCCTTGCATATAATATTCTTGCACGAGTCTCTTCTAACTTCTGTTCTGGGAATTGCCAAAAGATACGTATTCACATTGTATGCGGGATCTAAATATGTAATTTCTTCTCCAATTTCTGAGTTTTGTAGATTAGGCCCACTATTTGATGTCATCGACCAATTACCAGAGGCGCTTTGGAGCCTCCAATTATCTACATTGGGTCTCTGTCCCCATTTTGCTGAAAACGCAGCTATTCCAGTGGCTCTTGCGACAGGATTATAGAAAAGCCAACCTCCAGCTGATGAACCTCCAGCTGTTGGCGCCGAAGTTGAAAGTAAATTCGATTTTGCTTGAAGCTCCGCGTTCAAAGCGTTTATTTTCGCGTTTTTAATGGCAAGCAACTCTTGCTCTTTAAGATCTTTTATATAAGCAGAGAAATAAGACCGAAGGACTGACTCGCTTTTATTTGATAAGGCTAAAAGTGAATCATTTCGATTAATTCTATTTATTTCTTCAACTAATGAGTTTAAACCTTTTCGCTTTTTATCAAGGGTTTTTCTAAGTTGGTGCTGTTTCGGCAAAAGAATAAATGCCGAATCTAAATCAACTTGAGAAGCCGAATAATTTCTATCATTAAAGTGGATCTCTCCCCTTTCAGAGTGTGCAATAGCCTTTAATATTGGCCTTTCATTAGACCCTAGGCCTATACATCTGCTTAAAAAATAAAGCTGTTGCTCTTTGTCTTCTTTATTTTTAGCAACGCTGGCTAAAGCATAATAAATCCGATCTCTATATGAGCTGTTTTTTGGTTCTTTTAATAAATTATTCAGCTCTTTATACAAGGCTACAGATTTAATGTTTCCATTTAGCGTGCGTCGTAAATATGCTTCCAACAGCATGTCATACGTTTCTGGTTGCCCTGAAATACATAATTTATAATTCGATCTTGCTTTAGATCTTTCTCCTATGTTCTCATAAAGTTGGCCTGCTATGAAAGCTATTCGTGATTTTGTATTTCTGTTCTTAATTGACAGCGCTGATTTTTCAAAAAGGTTTGCAGCTAAAAGAAAGTCTCCTTCAATTGTTGCCGCCCTTGCTTTTAATATGTTTATATCTAACAAAAAGCTTTCTGGCACTCCTTTTCGTTGAACCTCATCTAAAGCCTCTTGAACTGCTCTGCTGTTTCCTTGGTCCGCAAGGATTTTTATCCGGCTTAACTCTGCTCTATGCTTACGGTCTGTTTCTCCGGCATTTCTTATCACCACAGCATAGGACTCCTGAGCTGCTATATCTAAGCCCATTGCTGCTTGTGCATCACCCATTAAAAGATAGGCATCAAAAACTACAGGGTTTTTCTGAACGCCTCTAAACATCATAGAATGTTCTTGTACTGTTTTTGTTGCTTTTTCGATGGCCCTCTTGAGATTTACGTGTGCGGCAGTTCCTTCTTTTGATATACCGTAAGGGGTCACGCTAATTACTAAGTCATACGAATCGGCATGCTCCTGCTTAAGACTTAAAAGCGCATCTTGATAAGCTTTTTGGCCATTGTAAAGAGGGTTGTATTTACTTGTTAATTGATGGTAATATCTATTTATGGCCCTGTCTTTGGTCCTGCTACAAGAAAACAAGAGAATGGTCCCTAAAAATAAAATTAGAGTACTTAAAAACTTATATGATTGTCTTAAATTCATACTTAATACATACCACAACGACAATGGAACAAAGTTATTTCATAAAGCGCATGTGAAAAGACTCAATATCTTTACATTAAATGAAAAAAAAACCTGAAAGAAAAAAAGGAAAGAAATCTTTACTAAAGAAGTATCGCTTAGTTATACTTGACGAATCCTCTTTTGAAGAAAAGTTCTCATTGATGTTAAGTCGATTCAATGTGTTTTTGGGCATTGGAACAACATCTGTTATACTTATTGTTGGGACCATTTTGCTAGTCGCATATTCATCACTAAGGGAATACATTCCGGGATACGCTTCAACAGAGTTAAGGAGGTCGGCAATAAACCTTAATTTCAAAACAGATTCATTAATTCGTCATGTCGGCTTTCAAGAAAGTTTTATTAACCGAATACAGATGGTTTTAAATGGAGAACTAGATTATGATACTCTTGGAAGTGAGGAAGTTGAGAAGTTTTTATTAAAAAATAATTCTAACCTTGCCTCTCTAAGTCCATCAGATGAAGAGCTTTTACTTCGAAAAAAATTGAGCGAAAATGAAAGCTTAGCAAAAACCAACACTACTCTTGACGCTGACTTTCAAGTCCCCCTGAAGGGGCTTCTTGTTTTAAAACAAAATGTTGCTCGAAGGAGATTTGGAATCACAATTCAAAGCGCTGCTGATCAAAAAGTTTTATCTATGAAAGAAGGTACTGTCCTCTCTGTTGAGGGAACTCCTTCTCTCGGTTACAGTGTTTCTGTTCAACATAAAAACGGAGCACTGAGTCGATATTCAACTCTTTCCTCATCAAATAAAAAGCCTGGAGACTATATAAAGCGTGGTGGGGTTCTTGGACTGCTTATGGATGCGCCAGAAGACAAAATTCCTGAAGGGCATTTTGAATATTGGCTCAATGAAGAATCATTAGATTTACAAAAACTCTTAGGACTATAGATAATGGCTTCATTTAAAGAACTTGGCGCTCGAATTTGGGCTTCGATAGCTCATATTCAAACATTACGTTGGTCACGTCGTCCTCTGGAGACACAGAATAATGTTCTGAAATCGCTGATTAAAAAGGCCAAGAAAACTTCTTTTGGTAAAGATCACTTCTTTGAACGTGTTCACTCTATTCAGGATTTTCAAAAAAATGTTCCAATACGGGATTATGAAAAGCTTAGAAATTATGTAGACCGAGTGGTGGCAGGAGAGGTAAATGTTTTATGGCCAGGGGTTCCTAAATATTTTGCAAAAACAAGTGGAACCACCTCTGGGTCTAAATACATACCTATTTCTAGTGATTCTGTAACATATCACATACGGTCTGCACGCAATGCGCTTCTGTCTCATATTCGCAATACTGGGCAAAGTCAATTCTTAAATGGTAAGATGATTTTTCTTCAAGGAAGTCCGGAGTTAGAAAAAACCAAACACGGTGTCCCAACAGGCAGATTATCGGGCATTACAGCACACTTTGTTCCCAGCTATCTTCAAAAAAACAGCATGCCTAGCTGGAAAACGAATTGCATTGAAGATTGGGAAGAGAAAGTTACTGCCATTGTGGAGGAGACGCATAATTCCGATATGACGGTAATCTCAGGAATACCTCCATGGGTTCAAATGTATTTTGAAAAATTAATGGAGAAAACCGGTAAAAAAAGCATGTCTGAAGTGTATCCCAATTTTAATTTATTTATTACAGGGGGAGTTGCTTTTGAACCTTATAAAGCTCGATTTAAGGAGTTGTTTGGGAAAAGTATTCCCATAATTCAAACTTACCCAGCTTCGGAAGGCTTTTTTGCATACCAAGACCAAATTGATAGCAATGACCTCTTATTACTGCTTGATAACGGTATTTTTTATGAATTTATCCCGACAGATTTATACTTTGAAACCAATCCACCTAGATTAACCATAGGAGAGGTAGAGCTGGGGGTAAACTATGCTCTAATAATAAGCACAAATGCTGGGCTTTGGGCTTACAGTATTGGAGACACGGTCATGTTTACTTCTTTGAAGCCCTACCGAGTAAGGGTTTCTGGAAGAATTAAACATTTTATTTCGGCTTTTGGAGAGCACGTAATTGGCTCTGAAGTGGAGTACGCAATGGAAAAAACAATTTCAAGCAAAGGAGGAAAGGTTCGTGAATTTACTGTTGCTCCGCAAATCACACCACCAAGCGGAGGCCTGCCATATCATGAGTGGTTTGTAGCTTTTGATGAAGAGCCTAAAAACATGGAATCCTTCTGTGCAGAACTAGATTTAAATATGCGCAATAAAAATCATTATTATGATGACTTAATTGTGGGTGGAGTACTTCAAGCATGTGTCGTACGATCTCTTAAGAATGATGCCTTTATTAAATTTATGAAGTCCCAAGGAAAGCTTGGCGCGCAAAACAAGGTCCCTCGCTTAATGAATGATAGAAAAATCGCTGACGTATTATTTTCTTCAAAATAATGTGTTTTTTTTCAGATACCCTTTGTCCTCCATTGTTGGGGAGTGACTAGCCTGAACCGCTAGTTGGTCGCATCTTTCGTTTTCTGGATGATCATTGTGGCCTTTTATCCAAAAAAAAGTTACATTGTGTTCATTTAAGACCTTTAGAAGTCTCTTCCATAGGTCAGGGTTTTTAACTCTTAACCAAGATCTTTTTTTCCATTTATCAACCCACTTTTTATTTATGGCATCCACAACGTATTTGCTGTCAGAATAAACCAACACTTGGCTTCTTTTTCGTTTTAATGACTCTAGCGCTACAATTACAGCTAAAAGCTCCATTCTATTGTTGGTTGTGTAGAAAAACCCACTGGATATCTCTTTTTCGTATTCTCCCGAGCGCATAACAACACCAAACCCACCAGGCCCTGGGTTTCCTTTTGCTGCTCCATCTGTGTATATCTCTATTGTGGACACGCTGATTTTTTTGGTAATGGTTTATTTTGAAGATACGCTTCGATGACTCTTGGATACGCCCAATGTTCCATTTTTAAAACTCGAGCCTGAAGGGTCTCGGGAGAGTCTTCTGTCCGCGTTTTTGTTTCGCATTGAAAAAGAATTGGCCCTTCATCATATTTTTCTGTGACGACATGTACCGTGATACCGGTCTTTTTATCTCTTGAGGCCAGCACAGCCTTATGGACGGCAATTCCGTACATTCCTTTGCCACCGTGTTTAGGCAAAAGAGATGGGTGAATATTTATAATATTATTTTTGAAATGGTTCAAAAAAACCAATGGAATCGGCTTTAAGTATCCTGCCAAAATAATTGCGTCCACACCCTCTTTTCTCCAAAACGCGAGTAACGAATCATCCCCTTTTCCTGGAGAAAACATTCTTATATCTACTCCCATTTTTCGATCTAAAACACCAGATTTTGATGAGTTTGTCCAAATTCCAACAATTTTGATGATTTTATTTTGACTAAAATATTGGACTATGGATTCGGCATTGCTACCCCTTCCGGATGCGAGAATTGCCAACGAAATCAGTGGTTTGTGGTTATGTTCCCCCATGGCCCTAAAGGTAGTTATCGGCTTTAAATAACACTACTTTAAAGAAATTTCTATTGTTTCCATTGTTTGTATGGCGTTTCTTTGCAAATATTAAATCAAATATTAAAATAAACTGTTATGTCAGATATAGC
>CAJWKU010000022.1 GCA_913043005.1 uncultured Cryomorphaceae bacterium | reverse complement strand
ATTGCGAACAAAATCTATTGAATCAATCTTAGAAAAGTCATCATCAAAATCCTGAACAATTAAATAATCTAATTTCAGCTCTGATATTAATTCAGCCCGCTCCTCGATGGTAGTTAGAAGCTCCATAGGGAATTCAGGATGAATTAACCTCCGAGGATGAGGGTCAAAAGAAATTAGCACTGACTGACCTTTGAATTCCTCTGCCATTGCAACCAGTCTGTTTAAAATGGTCTGATGCCCAGCATGAACCCCATCAAAAGTACCGGTTGTAGCGACCGCTCTTGACTGTCTTGGGAATTCTTTTATAGAATTATATCTCTTCAAGTAAGTATGAATATTTTCACAAAGATATCTACAGGATATTTTAGTAGGTGATTTTTTTCAATAAGTCTAAAAAAGAAAATATTCTAAAAGACGCATATCAGCTAAGTTGAGAAGAAATGCATTAAGAGACTTGAAGATTACAGCTAACAATTCATCATATTATTTGTTAGAAAAAGAATAGAAAAATTCAACTTTTGATTTGTAACTTTGCACCCATTCTTTAGAAAGATTTTATACCAAAAAATATGTCCAATATAAAAGGAAAAATTGCACAAGTTATTGGCCCTGTCGTAGATGTCTACTTTGAAGGCTCTATTCTTCCAAAAATTTATGACGCCCTGATAGTTATTAGACCTAACGGTCAAAGAGTTATTATGGAAACCCAGCAGCATGTTGGCGAAGATACTGTGCGTGCAATCTCCATGGACTCAACAGATGGTTTTAAAAGAGGTCAAGAGGTTACTGCCACTGGCCAACCAATTGCTATGCCATCTGGTGAGCAAATAAGAGGGAGGGTTTTTAATGTTGTTGGAGAAGATATTGACGGTATTGGTGGGATTAGTGAAGGCAATGATCTCCCAATTCATAGAGAAGCTCCAAAGTTTGAAGATCTATCTACAGCAACTGAAGTTCTTTTAACGGGGATTAAAGTCATTGACCTAATAGAACCGTATGCTAAAGGAGGGAAAATTGGATTATTCGGTGGTGCGGGTGTAGGTAAAACCGTACTAATACAAGAGTTGATAAATAATATAGCGAAAGGACACGGTGGCTTATCCGTTTTTGCCGGAGTTGGTGAGCGTACTCGAGAAGGAAATGATTTACTCCGAGAAATGATTGAGGCCGGTATAATTAATTATGGCGACGATTTCAAAGAGTCCATGGAAAATGGAGGTTGGGATCTAGGCAAGGTTAATAAAGACGACCTAAAAGAGTCAAAGGCAACTTTTGTATTTGGGCAAATGAATGAACCTCCAGGTGCTCGCGCAAGAGTAGCACTTTCTGGATTGACTATGGCTGAATATTACAGAGATGGAGAAGGAACAGGACAAGGAAAAGATATTTTATTTTTTGTCGATAATATTTTTCGATTCACTCAAGCAGGTTCTGAAGTTTCAGCACTATTGGGACGAATGCCTTCTGCCGTTGGATATCAGCCAACATTAGCAACTGAAATGGGGCTTATGCAAGAACGAATCACTTCAACTAAAAATGGCTCTATTACCTCTGTTCAAGCAGTCTATGTTCCTGCAGATGACCTAACCGATCCTGCACCTGCCACTACTTTTGCTCACTTAGATGCAACTACAGTATTATCTAGAAAAATTGCAGAATTAGGAATTTACCCTGCTGTAGATCCTTTGGATTCGACATCCAGAATTTTAACACCAGAAATTGTCGGTGAAGAACACTACAACTGTGCTCAGGATGTTAAAATGATATTACAGAGGTATAAAGAATTACAAGATATCATTGCAATTCTTGGAATGGAAGAATTATCAGAGGAAGATAAAATGGCCGTTCATAGAGCCAGAAGAATCCAACGTTTCTTATCTCAACCTTTCCATGTTGCAGAGCAATTTACTGGAATCCCTGGTGTTTTTGTAGATATTTCCGAAACAATCAAAGGGTTTAATATGATTTTAAATGGAGAATTAGACCAATACCCTGAAGCTGCTTTTAATCTTAAGGGAAGTATACAAGAGGTAATAGAAGCTGGTGATAAAATGCTAGCAGAAGCCTAAAGTATGAGCCTATCATTACACATATTAACCCCTGAAAAAACTCTATATGAGGGTGTTTCAACTGCAGTACAATTTCCAGGGAAAGATGGTCTATTTCAAATATTAAAAGATCATGCCCCCCTAATGGCCTCCTTAACCAAGGGAACTATCAGAATCAATTCTGGGGATGGAATTCAAGATATTACTATTGTTGGAGGTGTAGTCGAAGTGTCCAATAATAAAGTTACTGTTCTAGCCCTTTAAACTTAAAAAATCAATAACTTTTACCCGGCTTTTCAAGCTGGGTTTTTTTATACACGATTCTTATGCGAAAATTGATATTTCTTTCTTTCTTCTTGCCTTTCATTTCAATTTTGGGCCAGACAACGGCAACAAAAAATAAAGAAAAATTAGAAACTACCGATGTCAAAGTGATAGAAGAAATTAAAATTATACTAGATTCAGTTGATGTTTTAGGATCCACTTTGCCCTCAGAGAAAGGTCATTTGGTTTATTCCAAAAGTGAAATTGATATTTTAAATTCACCATATCAAAATGTTGGTGAGATTCTAGAGACATTTCCTGGTCTAGAAATAAGGAGCCGAAGCCTAAATGACGTTCAAGCAGATATTTCTCTGCGAGGGTCAACATTTGATCAAGTATTAATATTAGTAAATGGAGTTCCTTATTCCGATCCTCAGACAGGACATCACAATATGAATCTTCCAGTCCCCAGTGGAGCGATTAAATCCATTCACGCTATGCCTAGTGGAGGTTCTTATCGCTATGGTCCATTTGCCTTTGCTGGAGTGATAGATATTGTAACCAAAAATGGAAGTGACCCTGGGGGGTATGCCTCTGCAGGGATAGGACAATATGGATATCAAAATGGTTCAGCAGGGCTTTCCTTAGGTAAAATATTGGGATTCTTCACGCGTATAGATCTTGATTATAAAGCTGCAGCTGGAGAATTGGGGAATAGAGATTTTGCCCAATGGCAAGCTTTTTTATCAACTGAAAGACAAATTAAGGACATAGGTAAATTAAGTTTCAACGGAGGATATCTCGCAAAAAAATTTGGTGCCTTTAATTTCTATTCGTTTAATTTTCCAGACCAATTTGAGGCAATACAATCATTATCTGCAAATGTTAAAATAGAATCGAAATATGGTACAATTAAGGGATATGTAAGACAACACAGTGACCATTTTGAACTTTTCCGTGAAGAAGCTGGATTTTATGAATATACAGGTGACGGTCAGTTCTTTAATACTAATGACTCTTCTTTGGCTCCAAGCTGGTACAACGAGCATAATAATCATAGAAGTCATACTTATGGACTTGATTATGAATCAAAAGACATATCAATCCAGATAGGGAAAGTGTCAAGTTCATTAAAATATGGTATCGACTTTAGGCGAGACAATATCATTAGTAATGTTTTAGGAAAGGATCTAGCAACTCCAATAATGGCAGATCAAAGAGCATTTTATTTAAAAGGAGATTTACGCAATAATGGAGGGGTTTTTACACAATATAATTTGGGCAATTTAAATACTGGAGTTCGGATCAATTATAATGATAATTATGGCATGGATTGGCTTCCTAATATTGACTATGTTCATTCATTTAATAATTCCACTGCAATTAAAGGAAGTGTGAATAGAAGCTTTAGACTCCCCACGTTTACAGACTTATACTATACTTTAGGAGGTGCCCAAGGCTCGATAAACCTTAAGCCAGAATATGCCTGGAATAGTGAATTGTCTTTTTCGCAATCATTTGAAAAGAATCAAAGTATTTTACCTTCGAAAATTTCCATTACTGCTTACCATAGGTACGGTGAGAATTTGATTGACTGGATTTACAGGACTGTTGGAAGTGAACAACTCTTGCAAGCCGATAATTTAACCCAAGTAAGTATATATGGTGCTGAACTTAAAGCCATGGGTAATTTAAATAATAAATTATTTTATTCGATAAATGGTCAATTTGCTTCTCACCAAACAGGCTCCATAGATGGTCAATCAATTTATGTTTTAGATTATTTGGCAAATAGATTTCAGGCAGAATTAAATAGTATAGTTATTAATGGTTTTCAATTTGGACTTGTTGGAACAAGACAAGAGCGAGCTGGAAGTTTCATTTCTTCCTCCGGTGAGGAAACAAAATACCCAGCTTTTACAACTTTAGACCTTAAATTATCGTATGATCACGATGGATTATTTATATATCTAGATGCTTTAAATCTATTTGATGAAGAAATTTATGACAGAGGTAACGTTCCATTAGCTGGGCGCTGGGTTAAGCTTGGATTGCGCTTTCACTGGTGATACCAAACTTTCTAATTCTCCAAAATATGTTGATGCCAAATTTCATTGGTAATAACAAAGTTGAAACCAATGATTTTCTTTTTTGGATCGCTATTTTATCAACTTTTTTCTTAGCTTATTTTTTTCAAAAAAATGATTTAAGAAAGAGTTTTTTGGGGGGGGGATTTTATCAAAAAATAAAATCAGATGGAGAGCCAAAGTATTTATGGTTAATTAATCTTGTCTTTTTAACTGTTTCAATCGGGATTTATGCAAGTTTTTTTAGCGGGTTTAAAACTCCAGAATTAATCAGTAAAATAAATATCTCTTCTTATTGGATATATATCTCTATACCGATAATAACCACTTTATTTCAGTATGTTTTTCAAATTGTCAGCGGAGAGATTTGGAGTTCTCAAAATCTTCACCAGGAATGTTGGAGAATGCGCTTTAAATATCTTTCTGGCATATTAATTATTCTGCCTATTATAATTTGGTTATTTGTTTGGGGACAAAATGATCAGATATTTTATGAGCATTTATTAAATACTATTTGTTTGATTTATATGGGATTATATCTACTAGGAATAATTATTTCATGGGTAAATTATATCAAAAAAAGCATTACTCCTTGGTACTTAGGCTTTTCATACCTTTGTGCGTTAGAAATAAGCCCCATTATTTGGACATTATTTTAACTATTGTATGAAAGTTAAAAACATTTTGGTCTCACAACCTGAACCTCAAGTTGCGAATAGTCCTTACGGAGTTATTGCAGAGAAGCATAAAGTCAATATAGACTTTCAACCCTTCATAGAGGTTGTAGGGATCCCTGGCAAAGAATTTAGAAAGGATAAAATTGCATTAACAAATTTTAAATCATTCATATTCACTAGTAGAGTAGCTATTGATCATTTCTTTCGAATGTGTGAGGAGATGAGAGTCCCGATAAATCCCGAATGGAAATATTTTTGCCCTTCGGAGGCCGTAGCATTCTATCTTCAAAAGTTTGTTCCATACCGTAAAAGAAAAATTTATCCAGGGAAAGGATCGTTAGCAGATTTAATGCTAATATTAAAGAAGCAGCGAGGCGAGCATTTTATGCTACCCACATCAGATATTTTAAATCCAGATATTCCCGATCTATTAGAAAAATCTAACATTAAATGGACTCGCGCGACTATGTACCAAACGGTGATTAGTGATTTAAGTCATTTAAGCGAAGTCAAATATGATATTTTAGTGTTTTTCAGCCCTGAAGGGATTCGTTCTCTTTTGAAAAACTTTCCGGACTTCGAGCAAGGAACAACATGTATTGCCGCTTTTGGCAGTACTACAAAAGCTGCTATAGAAGAAAATAATTTGCGTCTTGATATTGCCGTGCCAACCCCCAAATTTACATCTATGACACAAGCTCTGAACTCATTTATTGAAGCAACCAATAAAAATAAGTGATTGATAAGCGTTTCCCTAAAGAAGAACGATTAAGGTCAAGAAAGCAAATTCAAAATCTTTTTGCAAAAGCAAAGCGCTTTCACATTCCCCCTGTCCAAATATTGTATCATGCTCCTGGAATAGAATTAGAGAGAGGCGTTCAAATACTCGTAGGGGCACCTAAAAAGAGGTTTAAAAAAGCTGTTGATAGAAACCGAGTTAAACGTTTGTTGCGAGAAGCATATAGATTAGAGCGCCAAGATTTTTGCAATCGAGAAATATGCCTACACATAGGTTTTTTATATACTAGTGAAAAAATATTATCGCTAGATTCATTAAGAAATATTGTTAAGAGAGCCCTTGATAGAATTGATCACGAAACGAAATCTTCTGATTCCTGAATTGCCCATAGCCAACCCAGAACCCAGGTTGTAATTCCTAACGATCTTTCCAGATAGCTTTCCGTTAACAATAAGCATCCAAAAAAAAGAACCCAGGTAATTCCTTTCTTACGAATCCATATATTGGACTTTAAGAAATTTTGTCTATATCCAATAATTATAGCAATAATTAGCCATAACAGGCCTAAAAAGCCATAAGTAGATAGATATTGCAAAAACTGATTATGCACATTCAGTCTACGTTTAAGGCCGAAACGATAGTTAATTCTATCGTACTCCGACATTAATTCTTGTTGAATTTTCGAAGGTCCTACACCTCTCCATATATTATTGGACCAAACTTGAATTGCTGCTTGACCCTGAACTATTCTTGTATCAAAAGACCCAGTTGCCCAAAATGGAGAAATTGGTTTAAAAACATGTCCCATGTCTCTACCCGCAGAATACTTTTGAGAAAGCAAAAATGTTCCAAATATTAAAACTAGAATAAAATAATATTTAGGGTTAATGCTTTTAACTCTTCCAATCATTAACGGAATACTAGCAAATAAAATAGCAAGTATTCCTATTTTTGACCCCATAAGTCCAATTGTAATTAGGTAAATTAAGAGAAAAAGAATTCGGTATTTTAATTTTAAACGCAAATCAAAAACCGAGATGATTCCTAGGCCTAGATATGAAATTAAATACACATGTTGATGCAATGACCCGGTGAACTCTCGATAAAAAATCATAGATAAATCTCCAGTTTTAGCAAGAGAAATGACTCCAGTGATTATCAAATAAATACAAAGAATTAATCCTCCAATTGGAAGAGCCATTCGAATAGACCTCCAATGTCCATAAACTGCAACAGGGATCAGAACGAAAGGAAGTAATCTATATAGATATTTTATATCTACTGATAATGTCCAAATACTTCCAAAAACAGCCAGTCCATATAAAAGCCATGGGAGTGAAGAATATTTCCATAATGATCTCAAAGGTGGAAATGACTTACAGCTAATTAAAAAAGCTAAGCCTAAAAAGACTCCAGAGCCAAAATCCCAAAAAGGCAGCAGTATTATCCATATGGAAATTAACAATCCTTGATATTTGTCAATCCCCTTCATGATCTAAAATTGGATTCTTTTTATCCTTGAAGAAATACGTGCCAACGCCTCATAGGGTGAAGTCCTACACAACTCTGAAAAATCCTTTAATAAAATATCCTTGCCAAAAACTTCAACTTCGTCACCAACAATTATATCAGAATCTGATATATCAATCATTGTCATATCCATACAAACTCGACCAACAACAGGAAAGAATTTTCCATTAAATGAAACTTTTCCAACCCCGTTGCTCAAAACCCTAGAGAATCCATCCGCATAACCAATTGGGATCGTTGCAATTTTCCTATCTCCATCGGAAATATAGTCTCTGCCATAAGAAATACTGTCCCCTTTACTAATCTTTTGAATATGTGAAACTTTAGAGCGTAAATAAGCAACAGGAAGAAGACTGAGCTTCGAATCAATAACTGGATTATATCCGAATAATCCTATTCCCAGACGAACCATATCGCCTCTGAGATTAGGGTGTCTTTCCGTTGCCGCAGTGTTAGAAATATGACGAATACAAGAATAACCAAGACCCTTTTCGATTTTATCACAAAAAGAATTAAATATTTTTCCTTGATTTTTTGTAAAAGGATCCTCTTTAGGAGATTCTGCAGATGGTAAATGACTCATTAAAGATATTACCTTAATACTTGGTGACATATTCAATTGATTGATCAATAAATCAGCATCTGAAATCTTAAACCCCAAACGTCCCATTCCAGTATCAATTTTAATATGAATTTTCCCCTGAAAATTAGATTCATCACTATTTGTCAATACCTCAGTATACTTTTCCAAAGATTCCCAACTGTAGATTTGAGGTTCTAAATTCTGAGCTAACATTTTACCAAAGCTCTTTTCCCCAGGATTCATTACCATTATTGGAGTAGTAATCCCTGCCAAGCGCAATTCCTCCCCCTCATTTGCATGAGCAACTCCAAAATAGCTAACATTATTTTTCTCAAGCAAATTAGCTATTATAATAGCACCCAATCCATATGCATTGGCCTTTATCATCACCATTATTTTATGATCTTTTGGTAAGATGTCCCTGAAAGTATTTAAGTTCTTTAAGACAGCCGTTGAATCGAGATACAATATTGTTTCACTGTTACTTTCAGAAGGAAGAGTCATTAGATGGGTTTTTCTGTATTTGCTTAAAAATAGATCTTGAAACAGGTTCATATGCGGCTTGTCCACCAACATAAATAGTATCGTCATCAGAATCCAATCGGTGCGAAAAATTCGCTAATTCACCGGTTTGAACACAGATAGCATGAACTTTAGTAACAAATTCAGCAATTGCCATTAATTGAGGCATTGGGCCAAATGGCTTCCCTGAAAAATCCATATCTAGACCTGCTACAATTACTCTTATGTTATTGTTTGCTAGCTTGTTGCAAACCTCAATTATTCCAGCATCAAAAAACTGGGCCTCATCCACTCCAATAACCTGAAAATCTGATGCTAAACGATAAAGCTCTTCCGAATCATTTACAGTATGACATTTAATTGCTGATTTAGAGTGCGTGACTATCTCATCTTCAGAATATCTATTATCAATAGCTGGCTTAAATATTTGAACTTTGAGCTTTGCAATTTGTGCCCGTTTTATTCTTCTAATTAACTCTTCTGTCTTCCCGGAAAACATCGAGCCGGTGACGACTTCGATCCAACCAGATTTTTGTATGGGTATTTCTGTATACTCTTGGAACATTTTGTAATTTTCAGTGCCGTGCAAATCTAATTCAACGGCTTAAAATTCTTGGCTTATGTCTCTAAATGAACCTCTAGAATCACTTCGTAAAGCTCTTCATCAAGAAATTCCTGAAGAAAAAGAAATTATGGCCTTATATGAACTTGTTAAATTAGCCCACTTGAGAGTTTTAACTGCAACAATTGAAAAAATAAAATTTGATGCTGAAGAAAAATATAATGCTGCAATTAAAAAACAAACGGAACCACTCGATGATAAAATTGATCTAAATGGAGTTTCAGAGAACCTTATGTCAAATAGCAATCAAATTCATGATTCCACTTACACCAATGAATCAATTAATAAATCTTTAAACAATAAATACGCTCAATTAAAAGTCGGATTAAATGATCGCATGGCTTATGTTAATAGTCTATTCAATGGTTCTAATGATGATTTTGAAATGGTTATTTCTGCTCTTTCCACGATGGAATCAAAAGAAGAATGTCAATTATTTATTCGAGATACTATTCGACCCGATTATAATTGGGAGGGTAAAGAAGAAACCGTAGATAGATTTTTAGAGTTTATATATGCCCGATTCGAATAAAATGGGAAAACTGATACTTGTACCAACTCCAATAGGGAACCTAGGCGATATCACAGATCGCGCAAAAGAATATATAATTCAAGCACGAATTGTATTGGCTGAAGATACGCGAACAACCGGAAAGCTTTTTAATTTACTAGGTATAAAGGCTCAACTAGCTGCATTTCATATGCATAACGAACACTCAAAAGTAGATCGTGTAGTTCAAGAAATCCAAATAAATGATAGTGATACTGTTCTTGTTTGTGACGCAGGAACTCCTGGGATTAGTGACCCAGGTTTTCTAATCGTTAGAGAGTGTATTAAAGCTAAGGTTACAGTCGAGGCCTTACCAGGCCCCACTGCTTTAATTCCTGCACTCGTCGCGAGTGGAATGCCTAGCGATCGATTCATTTTTGAAGGGTTTTTACCATTAAAAAAAGGGCGGAAATCACGAATAAGAGAATGGCTAAATGAAAAACGAACTATTGTTTTCTATGAATCGCCCCATCGCTTGCTGCGATGCCTAAATGAGATGCAAAGCATATTAGGAGAAAGTCGAGATATCTGTATTGCTCGAGAGATAAGTAAACTGCATGAAACATATCATCGAGGAACCATTGGTAATATGTTGATTTATTTTTCCGAAAATGAGGCACGTGGGGAAATAGTGATTATTATTTCTGGGAAAGATGAAAAGATCTGAAATACTAAGCCTACCAAGAATACCTTTACTGTTATATGTACTCAGATATTGAAAATGTTCGTAAATGGGGATCTTGGAATTTCTCTAATTCAAATCCTCTTATAATTGCTGGACCTTGTTCGGCAGAGTCAGAACAACAGGTTTTGAATACTGCAAAAAAATTAAAAGCCAACGGGAAAGTTGATATTTTTAGATCAGGGATTTGGAAACCAAGAACTCGGCCGGGACAATTTGAGGGGATTGGCCATCAGGCATTAGAATGGCTTCAAAATATGCGTAAAGAGGTAGGTCTTCCTTTCGTAGTTGAAGTTGCAAATTCCCATCACGTAGAACATGCTTTAGCTGCCTCAGCTGATGCCTTATGGATAGGAGCCAGAACTACGGTAAATCCTTTTTATGTTCAGGAAATTGCTGAGTCTTTGAAGGGGACAAAGATCCCTTTGCTAGTAAAAAATCCTATTCATTCTGACCTAGGATTGTGGATTGGAGCATTTGAAAGGTTTGATAAGAGTGGAATAAAAAATCTTGCAGCCGTACATAGAGGCTTTTATGCAAGTAATTCAGCACCATACCGAAACGATCCCAAATGGGAAATTAGCTTTGATCTTAGAAGACTAGCTCCTGAAATTCCTATAATTTGCGATCCAAGCCATATAGCTGGAACCAGTGGATTAGTCGAACAAATTGCCCAAGTGGCAATGGATATACAAATGGACGGTCTAATGATTGAAGTTCATCCTGACCCAAATCAAGCCCTCAGTGATGCGGAACAGCAAATAACTCCGAAACAACTTGAATCATTGTTGGAAAGCTTAACGACAAAATCTAAATATGTAACTCCTTTAGAACTACAAAAGCTTATTTCAGAACAAAGAAAAATACTTGATAATCTTGATTCACGAGTTGTTAAATTATTAGAGAAAAGAATGAAAATTGTTGATGAACTTGGGCATATTAAAGCAAATAATAAAGCTGGAATATTTCAAATGGAGCGATGGTTTGATTTACTAAAGCAACGAGGATCCCAAGCAAGAGAATTAGGTTTAAATGAAGACTTCATAAATGACTTATTCCAAATAATCCATAAGTACTCCGTTGAACATCAAACTGGTATTTACCAGGGGTTACGTAGCGACGAATGACAAATAAGCTTCAAAAAAAATGGTGTCTAAAACCTCAAGCTGATCCAATTCAAGTCAAGAGAATGAAATCCATAATTGGCGAAAAGTATAGCCCTTTAGCAGAGGTCTTAGTTCAACGAAATTTAAATACTATAGAGGATATAAATAACTGGATGCCAGGGATTTCTATTGGCTCAGTTGAGCCTATGAAAATGGCAGATATGTCCATTGCAATAAAGCGATTGCAACTAGCTCGAAAAAATAAAGAAACCATTTTTATTTTTGGAGATTATGACGTTGATGGAACAACAGCAGTGTCTACTATGAGCATAGCACTTAAAAAAGGTGGGTGGAAAGTGATTACCTATATCCCAGATAGATATAAAGAAGGATATGGGCTGTCAAAAAAAGGAATAGACTCCGCTATCGATTCTGGAGCCTCTCTATTAATAACTTTAGATTGTGGAATAAAAGCTATTGATTTAGTGAATTATGCAAAAGAAAAAAATCTTGATGTTATAATTACTGATCACCATAGACCAGGAGAAGTTCTTCCTGATGCAATTGCAGTAATTAATCCTAAACGAAGTGATTGTGAGTTTCCACATAAAGAGCTTTCAGGGTGCGGAGTAGGCTATTTACTTTGTCGTGCCGTATACCAAGAAGAACTTCTTGATATTGATGAATTAGACTCACTAATGGACCTTGTTGCTATCAGTATTGGAGCAGACATGGTCCCTATCACTGGACTTAATCGATTTATTGTGCGAGAAGGTCTGAAAATGATGAATAATGATCCGAGACCCTCTATCTCTGCTCTTTTAGGAAAGAAAAAAGAAGGTTTAATTTCTCTTGAAGATGTCGTCTTTGCTATTGGGCCAAAAATCAATGCTGCTGGCCGAATGAGTCATGGTCAATTCGCTGTAGACCTTCTTACTACTCCAAATCCTCAACTTCTTGAAAAGCTGGGAAACGAAATTGAAAATTATAATATAGAACGACGGTCTACAGAAGAAATAATAAGTTCAGCTGCAAAAGAATTAGCACTTATCTATGAAAAAGACATTGCATTAGTTTTATATGGTTCAAATTGGCATAAAGGTGTTTTAGGAATAGTTGCTCAACGCATGGTAGAACTTTTTCATAAACCTACTATTGTGCTTACTGAGGGCCGTGATGGCGTCATTTCAGGAAGCGCAAGATCAGTGCCTGGATTAAATATCTATGATGCGATAGAAAGCTCATCAAAATATATCCTCCAGTTTGGAGGACATCATGCCGCAGCAGGACTTACATTGACTCCAAATAACCTTTACGCTTTTAGAAAAGAATTCAATATTTCCGTAAATAAGCACTGGCAAAAAGAGAAAAGATCTCCAGAAATATTAATCGATACAGCAGCAAAACCAGAGGATTTAAATGAAGATCTTTGTCTTTTGCTAGACAAGCTAGCGCCTTTTGGAATCGGGAATAAATCTCCAGTTTGGGGACTATATAAAGTTACTATGGAGAAGACTTCATATATGTCTTCAAACAAACATTTAAGGACTCTTTTAACGAACCCTATATCTCGCAAACAGATTCCAGCTATAGGATTTGGGTGGGGATCATTTCGTCCAAAAAATAAGGAGGTTAATGTAGCTGTAATATTAGAATGGAATTACTTTAGAGGTGAGAAAAGGCTACAAGCTCGAATAATTGATATTCAAAATGTCATGTGAATGGGAGGAAAAAACAAGCTTGCACGATTTAAAGAACTTGATGAATTAAGTCGAGTCATTCAACCAACTAAAGATGATGTATTGAAAGGGATTTCACTGCGTGGTAAATGGAATTCGGATTTCTTTAAAAATGAAAACCCTATTATCATTGAACTAGGTTGTGGCAGAGGGGAATACTGTACTGAACTTGGATCCCGAAATAAGAATCAAAATTTTATTGGCGTTGATATTAAAGGAGCACGCATTTGGTATGGTGCCAAAAAAGTTGTTTCTGAAAAAATGAATAATGTTGGGTTTTTGCGAACAAGAATTGAATGGATAAAGCATTGTTTTAGCCCAGGAGAAATCGATGAGATTTGGATTACATTTCCAGACCCTCAAATAAAATTCCAAAGAGCTAAACATCGAATGGTGAGTCCAGACTTTTTATCTATTTATCAAACTCTACTTAAACCAGGAGGGGTGATTCATTTGAAATCGGATAGTGAATTTCTTCATGGTTACCTGCATGGCATAATCAAGGTTTGTGAATTTGAGATTCAAGAATCCTACCATGATATTTATAATCAATTATCGGATAACCCCGAGCATAATGCATTTGCTGTAAAAACATTTTATGAGAAGATTTGGATTGATAGCGGTAAACCAATTAACTATTTAAAATTTTCATTTCCTGATTAAAAAATATGTCATTACCAAAAAAATTTTATGATAATATTTATCAAATAGTTAAAAAAATTCCATTTGGTAGAGTTACATCTTATGGTGCCATTGCAAAAGCATTAGGCTCAAAGGGTTCGGCGCGAATAATTGGGTTTGCAATGAATAAAAGTCACCACATTCCAGATATTCCAGCTCATCGAGTTGTTAACAGAATAGGTGTATTAACGGGGAAGCATCATTTCAAAAGCATTAAAGAGATGGAATCCCGTTTAAATCAGGAGGGTATTAAAGTAATCAATAATAAAATTCAAAACTTCCAAAAACATTTTTGGGACCCGATATCTGAACTCACTGAATTCAACTAGTTTAATATACTGGGTCAATTGAGTTATAACTTCGTCTATAGGTTTTAAACAAAAGCATTTTCACTGAAATAACATGAAACGACTACTATACTACTTTATTCAGGGATTACTTTACACCAGTCCCGTGGCGATTACTTTTTATTTTCTGTGGACAGTATTAAGTTTTTTAGACGATTTAATCCCCTCGAATGTTCCTGGAATAGGGCTTTTAACATTAATTGTAGTAATTACTTTTATTGGTTTTATTGGCGGATTTACATTGAAATTTCGATTTATAAAGTTCTTAGATGAAATGCTCAAAACTATGCCACTAGTTAAGATTATATATTCATCAGTAAGTGAAGTAATGAAGTCGCTCACCGGAAAAAAGAAAGGCTTTCAACAGCCGGTTCTTTTGAGGCTGTCACTAAAAGAAGAAGTTCGTAGAGTTGGTTTTGTCACTGATGAAAGCCTTAAAGATATCGGAAATTTAAATAATGCACTTATTACTGTTTATGTCCCACATTCACTTGCTATTTCTGGGCAAGTTTTCGTCGTCCCTAAGGATTATGTTGAACCGCTAGATGCAAGCTCATCGGAAATAATGAAATATATAATTGCTGGAGGGGTAACGGGAGGGAAATGAATTATATTATGAAAAATAACGTACTATTGATCAGCGTTTTTATAGTTTTTATTACGAGCTGTCAAAACAAATCAATTGAATTTTCAAATGCAAATATGTTTACAAAAGACCCACACTCTTTTGCTGACCCTAAAAAGGCAGTAGTAAATCATTTAGACCTTTATCTTGAGGCTAATTTTAATGAAAAAATTCTTTCGGGAACTGCTACCATAAGTTTAAAATGTCTAGATGCTGACACCATCCGTCTGGACTCATATGATTTAATTATAAAAAAAATAGAAGCATTAGATTCTAAAGATATTATACCTCTTGATTTTAATTACGGACAAAATGATCCAACTTTAGGAACGGAACTATTGATTTTTCCTCAAAAAAAAATCACTGGGAATTATACCATAATTATTTCATATCAAACAAGCCCAAATGCTAAAGCTCTGCAATGGTTAACCCCAGAGCAAACCAATGGAAAAACCAAACCCTTTCTATTTACTCAAAGTCAAGCAATATTAGCTAGAACCTGGATACCATTGCAGGACAGTCCAGGAATCCGATTCACGTATAAAGCTAAAATTCAAGCACCAAAAGATATGATGGCATTGATGAGCGCCTCCAACCCTACTGAATTATCAGATGACGGTATCTATTCATTTGAAATGAATGAGCCCATACCAAGCTACCTTATGGCACTAGCTGTGGGAGATATAGCCTACCAATCCACCGGTCCTAGAACTGCGGTATACTGCGAACCTTCAATATTAGAATCGGCAGCATGGGAATTCGGAGAAACGGAAAAAATGATTTTAGCCGCAGAGAAACTTTATGGCCCTTATCAATGGGGAAGATATGACTTACTTGTGCTTCCTGCCTCCTTCCCTTTTGGCGGAATGGAAAATCCCAGGCTAACGTTTTTAACTCCAACTGTAATATCAGGTGATCGATCTCTAGTTGCATTAATTGCGCATGAATTGGCACATTCATGGAGCGGAAACTTGGTGACTAATGCGACATGGAATGACTTCTGGCTAAATGAAGGGTTCACTGTATATTTTGAAAATAGAATTATGGAAACAGTATATGGAAAAGGATATTCTGATATGCTTCGAAAACTCTCGTACTCAGATTTAAAATCCGAAATCAAAGAATTCATGAACTCTGAGCCAGATGATACAAAATTATCAATCGATTTAGTAGGTCGCAATCCTGATGATGGAGTAACTGCGATTGCTTATGATAAAGGCTTTCATTTGTTATTAGTCATTGAAAATCTCGTAGGGCGTAAAAAATTTGATTTGTTTTTAAAAAACTACTTTAAAACATATAAATTCAAATCAGTCACAACATCAGAATTCGTGCAATACCTAAAGAGTAATTTACTGGATAAACAACAATGGGAAATGGCTGATATAGAAAACTGGATATATGGAACTGGATTACCTGAAAATTGCCCAAAAGTTTACCCTAAAAGATTTTTAGCTGTTGAAAGTGCTATTGAGAATATTCTGATTAATCCGGAATATAATTTCAATAATTCTCACTGGAGCACGCATGAATGGCTACATTTTTTAAATATTTTAGGGGAAAATGAAATTACTCAAAACGACTTGGTAAAGCTAGATAGTCGATTTAATTTCACAAATGTGAAAAATTCTGAAATACTATCAGCTTGGCTCGTAATTGCAATCTCACAAAATTATAAGAATCAAGATTTTGACAAAAAGATTGAGGAATTCCTATTCAAAGTAGGGCGGAGAAAATTTCTTACTCCAATATATCAAGCATTAATTAATTCTGGCAGAGAGGGGTTTGCTAAACAGATTTATTCCAAAGCAAGAGACGGGTATCACTCAGTAGCTCGAGAAACATTGGATAATCTGCTTGGATGAGCTTGTATTTCTTTTGTAGATAGAGTAATTCAATTAAAATTTACAAGATTCTGTTCAGCTTTTTAAAAAGGCTATTCCTTATCGCAATCAAGTCATTAAAGTCTTTCAGCTGAGCGAGTCTTTCTTTTTCATTTATGGTTTTGTCCAATATTAATTGCTTTTCAAATATCATTTCTTTCAATTTTATTTCCTTAAACCTAAAGACAGATTCAAGCACATGATTTGAAAGTTTATCTTCTCTTTTAGGTATATATATATTCTTTTTTTCCCAATCAGCAAGAACATATTTATCCACTAACAATTCAGCCACAATGGCAGCAACTTCGGAGTCATTCGATCGTATAAAGTGATTAGCATCAAGTAACTTCCCATGCTTATCAAATGCTATCTTTAAGGTATCATAAATAATTTTATATGTAGGAAATACAAACTCCAGTTGATCGAAATTCAATTCATTTAAAATAAATTCACCAGCCCTCCCAATAAATGGGTCATCATCTGGAATTTCAATTTTCACTTCATCAATCCCATTTAGCAATAATATCCTCATCAATGTGTCTTCTGCAGAAGGAGGTCGTGTATCTATCTCCGTCTTTTTCTCAACTACCATTGAGTCTTTAAGAGTTAACTCTTGACGTTGCTTTTCAATTTTTCTATTCCCCGTGTCTATTAAACGATTTAGCTCTAAGAAAAGACTTTTTTCTTCTATTTCTAACCTTTTAGCTGAATCTTTTATGTAGACTTCTCTAAGAATTGCATCGGGAATTTTAGAAATACTCTGAACAATATCTCTAACCATTTCTGCCCGCTGAATTGGATCATCTGCAGCAACCTGAATTAACGAATCTAATTTAAACTGAATAAAATCTAGTTCTTCAGTTTCTAAATAATCCAATAAACCTTCAGGTTTCATTGCTTTCGCTAGAGTATCAGGATCCTGACCCTCAGGAAGAGGAACTACTCTCACTAACATACCTTCTTCAAGTAAAAGATCTATACCTCTAAATGAGGCCCTTATTCCTGCTGCATCTCCATCATAAAGCAAAGTAACATTTCTTGTTAGTCGCTTCAGCAATCGTATCTGTTCTATGGTTAAAGCTGTTCCCGAGGTAGAAACTACATTCTCAATGCCCTGCTGAAAAAGAGAAATAACATCAGTATAACCCTCAACAAGATAACATTGATCATTTCTGACAATCATCTTTTTTGCTTGGAAAAGACCGTATAAAACTTTGCTCTTATAATATATTTGAGATTCGGGGCTATTTAAATATTTCGCAGTTTTAGATTTAGTCTTTAATGTTCTTCCACCAAAGCCAATTACTCTTCCACTCATACTGTGAATGGGGAACATAACTCTACCCCAAAATCTATCGATATATGAACCGTCCTCTCGGAGTATTGACAACCCAGTTTGTTCAATTACATCTGGTTTATATCCAGCATCGATTGCGACATCACTAAAGTTCGATCTTCCCTCAAGATGAAATCCTAACTCAAATTTCTTAATAGTCTCATCGTTAAAACCTCTTTCTCTAAAATAAGCTAAGCCAATCGACCTACCTAGGTCATCTTCCCACAGCCACTCGCTAAACGTTTTCAAGGCAAAAGAATTTACTGCTAATAAACTCTCACGAATATTTCTATTTTCATCTTCCTCCTCAGAATAGGCTTCTTCTTCAATTTCAATATGATATTTCTTTGCGATCCAACGCAGAGCATCTGGATAAGTCATTTGCTCGTGTTCCATTAAAAAAGTAACCGCTGAGCCACCTTTACCAGAAGAGAAATCCTTAAAAATTTGCTTTGAGGGAACTACATAAAATGATGGTGTTTTTTCATTTGAAAAAGGGCTCAATCCTCTAAAAGTTGATCCACTTTTTTTTAGCTGCACAAATTCTCCTACCACCTCTTCAACAACAGTAGCGTCATGAATTCTCTCTATACATGATGCAGTTATTCTACCCATAATTGAAAGATACTGATTTTGAAATTATAGAGAAGCTAGAGATTCCTTTTCACCACAAATTCAACTAACTGAAGTAATGCTTTTTTACTTTCTGATTCTGGGAATTGTCCAAGATGGAGAATCGCCTGATTTTCATATTTATCCATGACTTTTTTTGAGTAATCCATTCCACCTAACTCTAAAACTTTCTCCATTAGCCATGAAATACTTTTAGGGTCATCTTTCTTGTTTTTAACTATCCGGATCATTTTTCTTTTATCCCCAAATGATGCAGTATTTAAAGCATAAATTAACGGTAATGTTAATTTTTGCTCTTTTACATCTATTCCTGAGGGCTTTCCGCTTTCTCCAAAGTTTTGATAATCTAAAAGGTCATCTTTAATCTGAAATGCCATTCCCAAATTAAATCCGAATTTTTTTGCAGATTCTAATTGATCTTCATCTGCATTTACAGAACTCGCACCAATTATACAGCAAGTAGATATTAATGAAGCGGTTTTTTTTGAAATAATCTCTGTATAAATTTTTTCATCAATATCTAATTTTCTTGCTTTTTCTATCTGCAAAAGCTCTCCCTCCGACATTTTTTGAACTGATTGACTAATATGACCAAGTAACTCATGATCCCCATGATCAACTGCCAATAATAGTACTCGAGATAACATATAATCCCCGATCAAAATGGCAATTTTATTTTTCCAAAGTGCATTGATGGAAAACTTGCTTCGACGAACGAATGACTCATCAACAACGTCGTCGTGCACTAGAGTTGCAGTATGCATCAGTTCTACTAAAGTTGCTCCCCGATACGTTCGATCATTTACCTCTCCAGCAATGCACTTTGAAATAAGAAAAACTAGTGCAGGACGAATACGCTTCCCTTTCTGCTTAATGGCATATCTCAATATTAGATTTAACAAAGCAACCTTACTGCTAAATGCCTTCGGGAAAATTTTATCAAACTTATCCAGTTCAGATTTTATGGCGAATTGAAATTTCATTTTATTTCTCGCCGTTGACATATTTCTTCATATGATTCTTGAATTTTTCTGAATGTGTTTTCAGCTTCCAAAACCACTTCTTTACCCATATCGTGTAAGGAATCTGGATGATACTTTTTTACTAATTTTCGATACATTTTTTTTAATTCCTGATCTGAGCTACTTGATGTAATACCCAAAATCTCGTATGGGTCTTTTACTTTCTTTGTTTTAATTGACTCTAACTGATAAAACTCTTGCGAACTTATACCTAAATAACTTGAAATTCGGGCAATTTGTTTATTCTCATTACTTGATATTGTGCCATCTGCAAAAGATAAGTCAAATAAGAAACTAATGACTTGTATTCTGCCCTGTAATGGCATATTACTCTTGATCTGTTGACATATCTTAAGAAGATTTGGCTCGGTTTTAATCAGACTTTTAAATACGTTAAAACTCTTATTAGTTTTATTTACGCCAAACCATTTTACAAATTGTCTACGAACAAAATCAAGCTCTCTTCTATCAATTTTTCCATCAGCTTTAATGACAACCGAAGCTAAAACCAATAAACTCGCATGAAAGTCTGTTTCAGGATTTTTAAATCTTTTTGAGGACTTCTTTACATTGGATATTTCTTCTGAAAATATTGTCCCCAGTGCAGCTCCCAGAATGGCCCCAATGGGACCGCCCAATGCCCAACCTAAACCTCCACCAATAATTGTTGTAAACCTTTTCACTTTGGCGAAGGTACACTATGAAAATATTTAGAAAAATCTTCCTATGTAGTTAAATAAACTGCAGCTCCAATTATTATGAGAATCATCACTACAACAAAAATAGTAGTTGCCATAGAATGTGAATCATGTTCTGCTTCTTCTAATCTCTTTTGAGCTCTACGTTCTCGCATGGACATGCGATCTTCTGAACTTCTAGGCTCTCTTGGGTCACGTTGTACCATACTTCAAGCATTTGTATTTAAGTGCTACTAAAAGTAAGAATATTTTACCTAAATAACAATAGATTAACACATTAAGTTAATTACTAAGAATGAGCTATCGCATTTTCGTATAAGTCTATTCTAAGATCCACAAGCTTCACAATCATCGGGATTATCAATTGAGCAAGCTAAAATCTCTTCTTCAGTAAATTCTTTTACAGGATCTTTTGCTGTGTTTTCTGCTTTCTTTATTGGCATCTCGGAAAAAACTTCTTCCTTTGGAACTTTTTCTTCTTTTTTCTTAACTGTAAACTTTATCGCTGCAGATGCAGCTTTAGTTCTTAAGTAATACATCCCTGTCTTAAGACCCTTTTTCCAGGCATGGAAATGCATTGAAGTAAGCTTACCCATGTTAGGAGATTCAACGAAAAGATTCAAGGATTGCGATTGATCTATAAATGCTCCTCGATCCGCAGACATATCAATGATGTCCCGCATAGAGAGTTCCCAAACTGTCTTATATAAGAGTTTTATATTCTCTGGAATTCCTTCAATACTTTGAATAGATCCATTATTCGCCATAATTGCATTTTTAACATCTTCGTTCCATAGGCCTAGATTTACAAGGTCTAAAAGAAGATGTTTATTAACGACAATAAACTCTCCAGAGAGAACTCGACGGGTATAAAGATTACTCGTATAAGGCTCAAAACATTCATTATTTCCTAGAATTTGCGATGTCGAAGCTGTAGGCATAGGTGCTAAAAGTAACGAATTTCTAACGCCATATTTTTTGATTTTTTTTCGTAAACCCGACCAATCCCATCTGCCACTTAAATCCTCATCTTTAAGTCCCCACATATTATATTGAAACTCCCCTTTTGACATTGGTGACCCATCGTAACTTTCATAGGCTCCATCAATTTTAGCAAGATCATAAGAAGCGGTAACGGCTGAGAAATAAATAGTCTCGAAAATATCCTTATTTAGCTGCTTAGCCTCGGGGCTTGTGAAGGGTAATCTTAAATGAATGAACGCATCTGCTAATCCTTGTACTCCGATCCCAATGGGCCGGTGACGCATATTAGAGTTTCGTGCTTCCGGAACTGGGTAATAATTCTGATCTATTACTTCATTTAAATTTTTTGTAATCTTATATGTGATATCGTAAAGCATTTGATGGTCAAAAGCTCCATCCTTAACATATTTAGGTAATGCTATTGATGCTAGATTACAAACAGCAACTTCATCTGAAGCAGTATATTCTATGATCTCTGTACAGAGATTTGAAGAGCGAATAACCCCGAGATTTTTTTGGTTGGATTTTGAGTTACAGGCATCTTTGTATAATATATAAGGGGTCCCTGTCTCGATTTGAGCTTCCAGTATTTTAGTCCAAAGCTCACGAGCTGCGATGGTTTTACGCCCTTTATTATCAGATTCATATTTAGTGTAAAGAGCATTGAATTCAGCGCCATACGTATCAAATAGGCCTGGGCACTCATTAGGGTCCATCAATGTCCAATCTCCATCTTCCTCCACGCGCTGCATAAAAAGATCTGGAATCCAAAGAGCATAGAATAAATCACGCGCTCTATTTTCTTCTTTTCCAGTGTTTTTTCTGAGATCTAAAAAGTCAAAAACATCAGCGTGCCAGGGCTCCAGATAAATAGCAAATGATCCTTTTCGCTTACCTCCGCCTTGATCTACGTATCTAGCAGTGTCGTTAAAAACACGCAAAAGAGGAATCAAACCATTTGAAGTGCCATTTGTACCGCGGATGTATGAGCCTGTAGATCTTATGTTATGAATGCTGAGCCCTATTCCACCTGCACTTTGTGAAATCTTTGCAGTCTGCTTTAAAGTATCATAAATACCATCTATGCTGTCATCCTGCATTTGAAGCAAGAAACAACTCGACATTTGAGGCTTAGGTGTACCAGAATTAAAAAGTGTTGGGGTTGCATGAGTATAGAGCCCTTTAGACATACCATTATATGTCTCGATAGCGTCTTCAATCTTTTCTTTATGAATTCCAATTGCCACACGCAGAAGCATTTGCTGTGGCCTTTCAGCAATTTTTCCATTAGTGCGCAGGAGATATGACCTTTCCAAGGTTTTGAAGCCGAAATAGTCATAACTAAAATCTCGATCATATATAGGTGTAGAGTCTAATAATTCGGCATTAGATTCTATAATTTCCATAACGTCATCAGCGATCAAAGGAGCCTTTTCCCCTGTTTTCGGACTAACGAACTGATGCAATTCACGCATCGTATCAGTAAATGACTTATTCGTATTCTTGTGCAGATTTGATACGGCAATCCTGGCTGCAAGCTTAGCATAGTCAGGATGTCTAACCGTCATTGATGCCGATGTTTCGGCAGATAGACTATCTAATTCACTTGTACTAACTCCATCGTATAACCCTTCGATTACCCTCATTGCGACAGCTACAGCATCAACATGTGAACTCAAGCCATAACAAAGCTTCTGAATTCTTGCTGTAATCTTATCAAATTTAATGGCTTCTTTACGGCCATCGCGCTTTAATACATTCATCATAAGATTTATTTTTTAGAAATCTGAGTCAAATGAAAAAGAATCTTCCTTGGTCTCTTGTTCCATTCCAACCCCAGCCTTACGGTAATCTGAAACTCTTTTTTCAAAGAAATTTGTTTTCCCTTCTAAAGAAATCATATCCATAAAGTCAAAAGGGTTTTCAGAATTATAACTCTTTGGACAATTTAATTCTGTTAGTAATCGATCGGTAACAAACTCTAAGTACTGCTCCATAAGGCGGCTATTCATTCCAATTAAGTCTACAGGAAGAGATTCAGTAATAAACTCTCTTTCTATATCTAAAGCTTCTGTAATGATTTGAATAATTCGCTCTTGAGGAACTTTGTTTACAAGGTGCTCATTATGAAGATGAACAGCAAAGTCACAGTGCATTCCTTCGTCTCTACTAATTAGTTCATTTGAAAATGTTAATCCAGGTAGTAACCCTCTTTTTTTCATCCAAAAAATAGAACAAAATGCTCCACTAAAAAATATACCTTCAACAGCTGCAAATGCTATTAATCTTTCCGCAAACGATGGTGAATCAATCCATTTCAAAGCCCAATCAGCTTTCTTTTTAATTGCGTCAAAAGTTTCAATAGCGTTGAACAATTTATTTCTTTCACTTGGGTCTTTAACATAAGTATCAATCAGTAAAGAATATGTTTCACTATGAATATTCTCCATCATTATTTGAAAACCATAAAAAAACTTTGCCTCAGTGTATTGGACCTCATTGACAAAGTTTTCAGCAAGATTTTCATTAACAATTCCATCTGAAGCTGCGAAAAAAGCAAGTATATGTTTTACAAAATATCTTTCATCATCAGATAATTTATTTTCCCAATCTGTAATATCTTGATGTAAATCTATTTCTTCAGCCGTCCAAAAACTTGCTTCTGCTTTTTTATAAATATCCCAAATATCATTATGTTCAATAGGGAAAAGCACAAATCTATTTGGGTTTTCTTTTAAAATTGGTTCGTTTTGCGTAGTTGATTTGCTCATTTTTATTTAATCTAATCGCCTAACAGCGAGGTTTTTAAGTATGTTCTAGGTGCGTATTAGCAGTAGAAACGGTAAAAGCCGACGAAAACACACTGCAAGTGAGCTTTACAAATCTTGGAAAGCATCGGGGTTTTTACAAGCGATAGATTTGAACATTAAGTTGGAGTTTTCAACATTTATGATTCTTCCGGCAATCAAAAAATGCCTAAAAACCAGGGTGTTTGAATTAACCAAATTATTTTATTCCAGTTCCTCGAAAATAATCCACATCAATTGTTAATAACCTTGATTCCTTTTTCATCTCATTGATCTGCAATTTTCTTATAAACCAATTCTGCTTCATCTACCCAATCCTTTCCATAAGCACGTTCGAGGCTATTTTTTAAAAATCTAAAAACCGGTAATTTTAACTCTTGACCTAAACTACATGCCGGTTCACAAACCTTCCAATGATGAACATTTAGTGCGTCAAAATCTGAATATTTGGTGACCCGAATAGGATATAAATGACAAGATATCGGCTTTGGCCAATTTATAGCTCCTGCTTCATAAGCTTTTTCTATTCCGCACTTTGCGACTCCTGATTCAAATATTACATAAGCGCACTCCTTTTTATCTACAAGAGGAGTGGTATATTCTTCATTCTCATCAATAACAAAATGTCCTTGAGACTCAAGGACGGATATACCTTCTGGGCGGAGGTATGGACGAATTTTTGGCTGAATCTCGCTTAAAATTTTAACTTCATTCGGCATTAAAGGGGCGCCGGCATCTCCTTCAATGCAACACGCTCCTTTGCATTTAGATAAATCACAACAAAAAGCTTGATCAAAGATAACTTTTGAAACAACAGTTTTTCCAATTTGGAACATATGGTAAAGGTCTACCTTTACCTGTATAAATCAATGTTGAATATTTTTTAAAAATGAATATTTCTGAAATTCTTTCAGTAACGATGGTATTATTTGCTGTAATTGATATAATTGGCAGTATTCCTATAATAATATCCGTTAGAGATAAGGTTGGGCATATACAATCTGAGAAGGCAACTATTGCTGCATGTTCAATTATGGTAATTTTCTTGTTTATTGGAGAAGAACTTTTAGCGCTATTTGGAGTCAATGTAGCTTCGTTTGCAGTAGCCGGCGCGCTGATTTTATTTTTTCTGGCATTGGAGATGATTCTTGGTGTACGGATATACAAAGAAGTCGAGCCAGAATCTGCAAGTATTGTCCCAATTGCTTTTCCTTTAATTGCAGGAGCGGGAACACTTACCACACTAATCTCTATTCGAAGTGAATATGCGTCTGTTAATATTTTAATAGCGATAATCATCAATGCCATACTAGTATATTTAGTTTTAAAGAATACCCATCACATTGAAAGAATCTTAGGTAAAGGAGGGATTTCAATTATTCGAAAAATCTTCGGAATAATCCTATTAGCTATTTCTGTTCGACTTTTTACTGCCAATATTAGTTCTCTAATAGCCTAAGATTAATTTATATTTAAATATTTTAGAACTCACTATAAATAAATAAAATGTCCAAAGGCCCTGAAGAATTATTTAAAAAAGTTATTTCCCATGCCAAAGAATATGGATTCGTATTTCAAAGCAGTGAAATCTATGATGGCCTGAGCTCGGTATATGACTATGGTCCAAATGGTGCGCTTTTGAAAAATAATATTAAAAATTATTGGTGGCGATCTATGGTTCAATTAAACGACAACGTAGTAGGTATAGATTCTGCTATTTTTATGCACCCTGATGTTTGGAGAGCTTCTGGTCATATTGATGCCTTCAATGATCCACTGATAGATAACAAGGATTCGAAAAAAAGATACAGAGCAGATGTCTTGGTTGAGGATTATGCCGAAAAATTATTTCAAAAAGCGGAAAAAGAAATAAAAAAAGCAGCTCTTCGCTTTGGTGATTCATTTGATTCCGAATTGTACCGGAAAACAAATACTCGAGTATTGGAGTATGAAAAAAAAGCCAAAAAGATTTTAAGTAGGTTTTCAAAAGCTCTTTCAAACAATGATCTTTCTGAAGCGCGACAAGTTATTATTGACGAAAAAATTAAATGTCCTGTCAGTGGATCATCTAATTGGACTGACGTCCGTCAGTTTAATCTGATGTTCGGCACCAAAATAGGTTCTGTTTCAGAAGGAGCGAATGATTTGTTTCTTCGACCAGAAACAGCACAGGGAATTTTTGTCAACTTTCTTAATGTATTCAAAACGAGCCGAATGAAAATTCCATTTGGCATTGCTCAAATAGGAAAAGCATTTAGAAATGAAATAGTTGCAAGACAGTTTATTTTTAGAATGAGAGAGTTCGAACAAATGGAAATGCAGTTCTTTATCACTCCTGGTTCAGAGATGAAATGGTTTAATCATTGGAAAAAAGTAAGAATGAATTGGCATGAATCTTTAGGGTTTAATCCAAAAAACTATCGTTATCATAATCATGAAAAGCTGGCTCATTATGCTGACGCTGCTGCTGACATTGAATATAACTTCCCCTTTGGATTTAAAGAACTAGAGGGCATACATAGCCGGACTGACTTTGATTTGAAACAGCACTCTAAGCACTCAGGTAAAAAACTTCAAGTCTTCGACCCTGTTACAAATGAGAATTTCACTCCTAGTGTGATCGAGGCCTCAATAGGTTTAGATCGGATGTTCTTGAGTGTCATATCGGAATGCTTAAAAGAAGAAACCCTCAAGGATGGAACTTTAAGAACTGTTCTGCGGCTTCCTCATTCATTGGCTCCAAATCAAGCAGCGATCCTCCCATTATTAAAAAAAGATAAACTTCCCGAATGCGCCAAAAAGATTTATGATCAACTAAAATTTGATTTTCAACTAATCTTTGATGAAAAAGATGCTATTGGGAAAAGATATCGTCGTCAAGATGCCATAGGTACTCCTCTTTGCATAACTGTTGACCATCAGTCATTGGTTGATAATACTGTAACTGTTAGGGATCGAGATAGCATGGGCCAAAACCGAGTAGAAATAAAAGACCTTTCGAACATTATTAAAAATACTACTTCCATAGAGGCTCTTCTAAAAAAAGTTTGAATTGATAGGTTACTTGTATGAAGTTCATATTTTCATACCTTTGAAGGAGCCTTAAACTATATAAATCAAAGAATTATGAAAAAAGTAAGTTTATTTTTAAGCGCATTGGCAATGGTTGCCTTTGTTGCTTGTAACAATGCTGAAGAAGCAACCATGGAGGTAACTGAAGAGGTAACTGAAGAGGTAACTGAAGAAGCAACTGAAGAAGCAACTGAAGAAGCAACTGAAGAAGCAACTGAA
>CAJWKU010000021.1 GCA_913043005.1 uncultured Cryomorphaceae bacterium | reverse complement strand
TTTCTTTGCAAATATTAAATCAAATATTAAAATAAACTGTTATGTCAGATATAGCGTCTCGCGTTAAAGCAATAATCGTCGACAAGCTCGGTGTTTCTGAATCAGAAGTTACTTCTGAGGCTTCATTTACAAATGATCTTGGGGCAGATTCTCTGGACACGGTAGAGTTAATCATGGAGTTTGAGAAAGAGTTTGATATTCAAATACCTGATGATCAAGCTGAAAATATTGCGACGGTTGATCAAGCTGTGAAATACATAGAATCCTCCAAAGCTTAGTATATTGGTTCAATGGAACTAAAGCGCGTAGTTGTAACTGGAATAGGTGCCCTAACTCCTATTGGTAACACCGCACCAGAATTTTGGAAATCCTTAATTAATGGTGTAAGCGGCGCGGCGCCCATTACGCGTTTTGACGCAAGCTTGTTTAAAACCAAGTTTGCTTGCGAGGTTAAAAACTTAACTGTTGAAGATTATATAGATCGAAAAGAAATGCGTCGAATGGATCGCTATTCCCATCTAGGAGTCATTTCAGCAGATGAAGCAATTCAAGATTCCAAAATTTTAGATTCCAATTTCAATAACGATAGAATAGGGGTTATTTGGGGCTCTGGAATTGGTGGAATTGAAACTTTTTTTGAGGAGGCAAGAAATTTTTCCGCCGGAGACGGGAGCCCTCGATTCAATCCATTTTTCATTCCTAAAATGATTTCGGACATCTGTGGCGGCCATATATCAATGAAATATAATTTTCGGGGACCTAACTACACTACAGTTTCGGCTTGCGCATCGTCAACAAATGCTTTGATCGACGCCCATATGATGATTCGTCTTGGTAAAGCTGACGCTATTATCTCCGGTGGGTCTGAAGCTGCAGTAGTCCCAGGGGGGATCGGTGGATTTAATGCTATGCAAGCTCTTTCGACGCGCAACGACGACCCCAAAACTGCATCTCGACCTTTTGACTTAGATCGTGAAGGGTTTGTTTTAGGTGAAGGTTCTGCTTCTCTTGTGCTAGAAGAGTACGAACACGCTGTCAGTCGAGGAGCACGAATTTATGGAGAGCTTGCGGGAGGAGGAACATCTGCAGATGCTCACCACATAACTGCTCCTCACCCTGAGGGCCTTGGGGCGATGAATGTGATGCTTAACGCCCTTAAAGACGCTGAAATGTCTCCCTCAGATATAGATTATATCAATGTTCATGGAACATCAACGCCTTTAGGAGATATTGCTGAAACTAAGGCGGTTCTTAATGTTTTTAAAGAACACGCCTATTCTTTAAACATAAGCAGCACCAAGTCGATGACTGGACACTTGCTGGGGGCGGCAGGAGCCCTTGAGGCCTTAGTTGCATGTCTATCTGTCCACAATGATATTATACCTCCTACAATTAACCACTTTAAAGATGACCCTGATTTAGACTCAAAGTTAAATTTCACTTTTAATAAATCTCAAAAACGCCCCGTAAGGGCTGCAATTTCAAACACATTTGGCTTTGGAGGCCATAATGCTTGTGTTGTTTTCAAAAAAGCAACATAAACTCGACAATGTTCCCTGCGTTATTAAATTTTATCAAACCCCATCCCAAAAGACATCGGCCCTTTTTGGTTGCTGTCAAAAAAATGACTGGTGTCCGGCCGTCAAGCCCTCTTTTGTATTTGTCTGCTTTCAGGAAAAAAGTTGAAAATCAAACCCAAAAAGAAACAAATATGCATTACGAACGCCTTGAGTATCTCGGCGATGCGGTTTTGGGCTCCTTAATGGCGCAATACCTTTATGAACGATACCCAAAAGGAAATGAAGGCTACTTGACAAGCATGCGTAGCAAGGTGGTGTCTCGTAAAGCTCTCAATAAAGTCGCAATAAAAATGGGAATCCCTCGCTGGATAAGCTCAAATCAAAGAGGTCGTCGTTCTGGAACAACTTCTGTTCCTGGAAGTGCTCTGGAAGCTCTGGTTGGGGCAATTTATGTTGATAAAGGATGGGGTAGAACCAAAAAATTTGTTTATCAAAATATTTTAGATTCCCATATAAATTTTAGCCAGGTTGAGCGTGAAATTGTCTCATATAAAAGCTTACTAATCGAGTGGTTTCAAAGAAAAAAGAAGGTTTTCAATTTCGAGGTTGTGGATGAAAATGGCGCTGAACATCACAGACGTTTTTCCATAACGATTAGTGTAGATGATGAACCCTTAGCTACCGGCCACGGTCAGTCCAAAAAAATGGCAGAAGAAGCTGCTGCTAAGTTTGCTTGTAAAAAACTTAAAATAAATCAAATTGGGGCGCCTAGTTCTAGACGCTCTAAGTGAGTGCTATTCCCCTTTTGTCATAGGGATTACAAGCTCTGCAAAGGATATCCAGCTTGTTTATGAGCTAAACGTCAACCTAGGTTTTGCCCTTTCTAGATCTGCGGACGCCTTCTGTCGTAATTCTAAAATCATAGCTCGTCACGCATTGTTCCGAGGTAGTTACTCCGGTTCTGATGTTAACCTTTTCTGGAATTATCCTGAAGATTCGGAATGGGTTTCAAAATCTAATAATAAAGGAACTGGCCTTTTTTCAAAAGAGACAGAAGATGCCCCACTGTTAAATTTTATTATAAAACCAAAAAATATAAGCGCCCTTATTACAATTGATCCGGAGCTATCTCAAAATGAAATGGTAATTTTACAGAATAAACTTTTGATGTCACCATCTGTAGTTAATCATAAACAGATCCCTTGGTTGAGTATACGAGGTCGTGAAAACCTCCTTTTTGAACCGATAAAGTAATAAATATGAAACGCACAAAAATAGTAGCTACTTTGGGACCATCCTCTATAAAGAGTCGGGTTTTGGAAAAAATGCTTTATCAAGGTGTTAATGTCTTTAGAGTTAATTTTTCTCATGGAAGCGCTGAAGAAAATCGTAAAACCATTTTAAAAATTCAAGCGATCCTAAAAAAAACAAAACGCCATGCTGCGATTCTGGCAGATCTTCAGGGCCCAAAATTGAGAATCGGAACTGTTGAAGAGGGGGCTTTTCTGGACCCTGGAGACTTGATGACTTTTACTAATAAACCCTGTAGCGGGACAAAAGAAAAAGTTTTTATGACTTATGATTCTTTTCCAAAAGATGTAAAGGTGGGAGAAATGATATTGTTAGACGACGGTAAACTGCTTATGCGTGTTGTTTCTACCAATTCTAAAAACGAAGTTATTGCTGAAACTATACAAGGAGGACCACTAAAGTCCAACAAAGGTGTTAACCTTCCCAATACTCGTGTTTCTCTCCCATGCCTAACAGATAAAGATATCTATGACTTAAATATAGCACTTGACGCTGGGGTAGATTGGGTGGGATTGAGCTTTGTAAGGGGTAAGCAGGACATAAAAAACCTAAGAAAGATAATAAATGAAAAAAAATCTGGTGCTGGGATTGTTGCAAAAATCGAAAAGCCTGAAGCTGTTTCAGATATTGATGCGATTCTTGATGAAACTGACGCCGTTATGGTTGCTAGAGGAGACTTAGGTGTTGAGGTTCCTATGGAGTCTGTTCCCTTGATTCAAAAAATGATCATCTCAAAAGCTATCTCCCGTGCAAAACCTGTAATTGTAGCAACACAGATGATGGAAAGCATGATTAACAGCTTAACGCCGAGCAGGGCTGAAGTTAACGACGTTTCCTGCGCTGTAATAGATGGCGCAGACGCAGTTATGCTTTCTGCAGAAACATCGGTTGGGCAATATCCTGTTGAGGTAGTAGAGGCTATGAGTAAAATAGTTAAGGCCTCCGAATTGTCTAGTGTTACTAGAATCAAGGGCCGTAAACCTCAGCCAGAGGACAAGAGGTTTGTCTCCAATGCTCTTTGCTATCAGGCGGCTAAAACCGCTAATCTCGTTGAAGCTCGTTCTATCTGCGCGCTTACATTTAGTGGCTATTCTGCAAAACTAATTTCTTCGTTTCGACCTAAATCTAATGTTTATGTTTTCACTTCTAACCGTTCTATTTTAAACAAACTTTGTCTTTTTTGGGGTGTTACTGGTTTTTACTATAACAGTATGGAGTCGACCGATCAAACATTTGTAGAAATTTCTAAAATGCTGAAATCGCTCTCTTTAATCGAAGACGGAGACACAATCATTCAGCTTGCGAGCATGCCGATCAAAAAGCGCGGAATGACAAACACCATGAGGATAAAACAAATTGGCGCCTAGGTTACAATTTTTTTAAGCTCCCTTGAAGTTTGCTAAAAACCGAAGGTCATTTTCATAAAAAGCACGAATATCAGGTATTTGAAATCGTTGCATCGCAATTCTCTCTATTCCCATTCCAAAAGCAAATCCCGTGAATTCTTTAGAGTCTATGCCGCAGGATTCTAGAACGGCAGGATCAACCATGCCACATCCCATTATTTCTAGCCAACCTGTTCCTTTTGTCATTCTATGGTCAACCTCGTTTTCTAAACCCCACCAAATATCCATTTCCGCACTAGGTTCAGTAAATGGAAAATAACTTGGCCTAAGCCTAATCTCTGTTTTTTCTCCAAAAAAAGACTTAGAAAACGCTAAAAGAGTTTGCTTTAAGTCCGCAAAAGAAACCCCTTTATCAATGTATAAGCCTTCAACCTGATGAAAAACACAGTGAGACCTTGATGATATTGCTTCATTACGAAATACCCTTCCTGGCGCAATTATTCTAATGGGGGGGGTCTGCTCTTCCATTGTTCTTACTTGCACGCTCGATGTGTGGGTGCGCAATGCCCAGTCGGGATCTTTTGATAGAAAAAACGTATCCTGCATATCTCTAGCGGGGTGCTCCAGGGGAAAGTTTAATGCTGAAAAATTGTGCCAATCATCTTCTATTTCAGGACCCTCAGTTGTAACAAAACCCATTCGTTCGAAAATCTTTACAATTTCATTTCTAACCAAAGATATTGGGTGCTGAGCTCCTGGAAGATTGGAGTATCCCGGCCTAGTGTAGTCCTCTTGGTTGTGGTTTTTATTAATTTTTGTATCCGATATGTCGATCAACAAGGCGTTTTCTGCTGCCTTTTTCAAAGTGTTTAACGCAGCTCCCGTGGCTTTTTTATCTTCTGGTTTGACAGTCTTAAACTCTGAAAACAAGGCCTGAAGAATCCCTTTTTTTCCCAAATAACTGATTCGGAAACTTTCCGATTCTTCTTTAGTTTTGATCTTTACAAGGCTAATTGCCTTGAGGTGTTCTTCTATAATTTCAAGCATGGGGAGGAAATCTATTATATTTGCTTCGTTTTAAGTACCATAATATCAAATAATTCTAATGAATTTAATTAAAACATTAACTTTTAGCTTGCTGTTTTTAGGTCTTATTTCTTTATTTAGCTCTTGCGAGACCGAAAGTACGGAATCTTTAGTTCGTGTTCGTGTTATGAGCTCTGATTCTATTCCTGTTCAAAATGCGTGGGTTCATGTTTTTTCTCCTGGGGGATCAACGGTTTTTACTGACCCGGCAACATCGGGTCAATATTGGAGAAAAACAGGATTAGATGGCTGGATTGACACATTAATAGGATTTGATTATGGTGAAGCTTATCTAGATGTTGAAGCATCAAAAGGTGGCTGGAAAGGGTGTAATTTTGTTCATGCAGAACAGGGTCAAACTTCAGAAATAATTGTTATCATTAAACCCTATGGTGACGTAAATAATGGTTGTCCGCAATGAAAAAAATCTTTTTTTCTCTACTTATTTCTGCCTTAGCTTTCACTAGTTGTGAAAAAAGTGATTCTCCGGTTTTCCAATTTACGATTCAAGTGGTGGATGAAAATGGAATACCGATTCAAAACGCAACGGTTCAAGCAACAGCCCCTGTTGTAAATTCCATTCCTGACTTTAATGGTCAAACTGGAATTGATGGTATTATGACCGATATAGATGGGGTTTCTCTTTTTGAGTATAACATGCCTGCTGTCCTTCAAGTTACAGCGCAAAAAGGAAATAACCCTCCTGCTGTTTTTGGTTGTGGCTATATTAAGCTTGAAGCCGATAGCGTAGTTAACATGAAAATCGTGGTTCTACCTTATGTAGTTGGTGTTGCTGGTTGCTAAACTAGCTGCCCATTTTCTTTAATTTTATTGTTTGAGCTACCATACCTTTAGTATGTTGTGAATCTTGTAGACTTCTGTTGCTTAACTTTTCTATTTGTGCTTTCCGCACGAGGGGCGTGGCGTGGGTTTGTCAATGAGTGGGCCGGTCTTTTGGGTATATTGGGGGGCTACTGGATGGCAATTATTTATGGGCCAGCGGTTAATTTATGGCTCATCAAATCCTTAGATTTTTCATTAAGTTATTCTCTTATCGCAGCCCGTTTTATTCTGTTTTTCGGTTCTTATTTTACTGTGGCCGCGCTTGGGACTTTAATAACCAAAATTCTAAAAATTGTCTGGCTTAACTGGCTCAACCGACTACTTGGGGGGGTGTCGGGACTACTTAAAGGGGCTGCTCTCTTAGCTATAATTATCGTAGTCTACAACAATCAGCTTGCTTCTTTTTTCGGATTAGCGCCTTGGTTGGGGAATTCTGTATTTTTTGATCTATTAAAATCTGTTGGAGAATTTTTTCTAAACAACTCAAGTGAACTCATCGACAAAAACAGCCCTATAAACCTTGAATTAAGTGTCTAGCTGTTATCAATAATGGCCTGAATCCCTGGAAGGGTTTTACCCTCTAGATACTCAAGCATAGCCCCTCCTCCTGTAGACACATAGCTTACTTTGTCAGATAAGCCAAACTGCTCTGCAGCAGCAACAGAGTCTCCGCCTCCAATAAGGCTATATAGCCCTTCTGCTGTTGCTTTTGCTATACTGTCTCCTATGGCTCTTGTCCCTTTTGAAAATGGCTCCATCTCAAAGACTCCCAGGGGACCATTCCACAACAATGTTTTAGCCTTGTTTACAATTTTTGAAAAAGCTATTATGGTATTGGGCCCTGCATCTAGACCTTGCCAACCGGTTGGTATTTTAAATATATCACAAACTTGTGTTTTTGCGTTAACGCTAAACGAATCTGCTGCAATCGTATCTGTTGGTAAATAAATTTTAACATCCTTTGCTTTTGCTTCATCTAATATTTTCAGAGCCGTTTGTGTCCTTTCGTTTTCACAGATACTATCTCCGATTTGGCCACCCATGGCCTTAATAAACGTAAAGGCCATGCCTCCCCCAATAATAATATGATCCGCACGCTCCAGAAGGCTTTCTAACACGTCTATTTTACTCGAAACTTTAGATCCACCCACGATAGCAACAATTGGCCTTTCTTTTGAAACCATTAGCCGATTCACGTTCGTTATTTCTTTAAACATCACTTGACCAAAAGCACACCGGCCCTTAAAAAGACTGGCTAAACGAGTTGTAGATGCGTGCGGCCGATGGGCCGTACCAAAAGCGTCATTCACATATATATCTCCCAACTTTGCGAGTTCGTGAGTAAATGTTTCGTCTCCATCCTCTTCCCTTTTGTCAAACCTCACGTTTTCCATCATTAACACCTCTCCGTTCTTTAGGATGTTTGTTGCTTCAACGGCCTCTGTTCCTATTGTTTTTTCGGAAAAGGATACGGGTCTAGACAATATTGCGGAAAGCCGCTTGGCAACAACCAACAGAGACAAAGCTTCCGTTATTTTCCCTGATGGACGACCAAGGTGCGAAAGGATAACAAGTCTTCCTCCGTTGTCAATAATGGACAAAATTGTTGGAAGGGCAGAAATTATTCTTTTATCATTTGTTATCTCGCCATTTTCATTTAATGGGACATTAAAATCAAATCGCACTAAAACTCTTTTTTGAGAAACTTCTAAATCTTGTATTGTTTTCATTTTTTTTTCAATGTTCAAAATTAGCACTCTACCTTCGCTTTGTGGGTGATAATTTTTCATTTTTTCAAAACTCTTTATATAAAAGCTGGTTTGATCACATAAAGTCAGGACAAATTGCTCATGCCCAGCTTATTGTTTCCAAAAACGGAGGCCTGGCCTGGCTGGCTGTTCTGGAATACATCAAGCGCGTCATGTGTGACCAGCCGAATCCCAATGGGGGGGCTTGTGGTTTTTGTGATGCTTGTGTTCAATCATCTTTATTTAGCCACCCTGATGTACATTTTGCATTCCCAATTTCTGGTGGAGACGGAGAGGGGGCTTCTTCAAAAACATCAGACCAATATTTACCTGAATTTCGCACATACCTCAAAACGAACCCTTTTCCTATGTTTAAAAACTGGATTAGCTCAATTAGCGCGCAAAAGAAGGTTCTTCAAATAGGAGTTAAAGAGTCTTCTGCTGTTCTTAGTAAATTATCTTTAAAATCTCATTCAGGAAAATACAAAATTCTTGTTTTATGGCTTCCGGAAAAGCTGAGCTCTGCAGCAGCGAACAAACTCCTTAAAACAATAGAAGAGCCTAACGAAAAAACCGTTCTACTTCTAATCACTCATGATCTCTCTGGGGTTCTTCCCACCATCATTAGCCGATGCCTTGTTTTTTCTATACCACCACTAGGGGGTAAACAAGTTGAGCGTTGGTTAAATAAAGAAAGAAATGTAGCCCCCGATACAGCTCGTGTATTATCTAAAATGTCCTGTGGTGATCCTGGCCTAGCGTTGGATTATTTGGAAAACCGCGAAAACTTAAAGGTTTTTGCCGAGGCTTTTGTTTCTAGTATGAAAATTTCATTCAAAAAAGACTTTCAAGGACTCCATTTATGGGTCGAAGAATTAGGAAGTTGGGGCAGGGGACAAACGCAAGAATATTTTACTTTCTCTTCAACGGTTATTTCAGAAATTGCCAAATACAAGTCAATGGGTAGTGGTGAGGTTATATTTGATTGGTTTCCTGAAATTTCCTTTAAAACAGAAGGGTTCTCTAAGTTGTTAAAGTACAGTTATTTACCCATGTTTATGTCTGTGTTTGACGAGGGAAAAATAGATATCGGCAGAAATCTAAATCCTAAAATAGTTCTTTTCGATGCGGGGATAAGAATGATGGAGATTTTTTAGCCACGCTTGCGAAGAATATATATTAGACTACTGGTATTTTGTTGCCCCCCCTTCAAATTACTGTAGAGTCCCCTTAAAAAAGCGTGTACCCAGCGTTTCCGGCCGGTTTTATACAACTCACTTAATAGACTCACATAAAAAGCGTCTAAACGCATGGGCTTTATAGCTTCTACTATCCAGCCCGTTTTTTTCGCAATACCCTTAATGTCTTTTTTTGTGAAGTGCCAAAAATGAATTGGAACATCATACGCGGCCCAGAACTCCTTATAATAACCTGCATCATGAGACTCCCTATTGGGTAGGCCCAGAATTAATGCAGCCCCTGGAGCCGCAAGGCTATGAAGTTTTTCTAAAACTTCATTTGGTTGTGGTAGGTGTTCCAGGACATGCCATAAAGAAATAGCATCAAAATTTAGTTCAGATTTAACATCCTCTAGTTTTTGAAAAATTGACGTTTTTAGTCGTTTTTCAGCTGTTTTTCTTGCTTTTTCGTTCAATTCCACCCCAAAAACGTCCCATTTTCGATATTTTCCATGTTCTAAAAAAACGCCTATTCCACAACCAACGTCCAACAGCTTTGAAATATTCGGTTTTTTCTGTACTGCGTTCTCTAAAATTCTTACCTTACTCATTGAGTTATATGCCCGCAGCACATTGTATATCTTACTAAAAACACCAACTCCTTGTTCCGTGTGGCTCAAATATGAAGGTGAATCATAATATCCACCTATCTCTTCTTCGCTTGGACGAGGGTCTGTTCTTAATAATCTGCAATCCAGACATGACCGCAAACTAAACTTTTCTTTTGACACCATGTGGTCTACAATCGCTCTTTCGAATTTAGACTCTATTGAGCCGCAAAGGGGACAGTGTATATCTTTTTCCATTTGTTCCACGTGAAACACTATCTACCGAGGTGAACTAATAAAACTTGAATATCCGCTGGAGAAACACCAGCGACTCGGCTTGCTTGTCCTAGTGTTGTTGGCTCAATTTTAGTTAACCTATCTCGAGACTCTATACTTAGTGCTTTTATACTGTTAAAACTAAACCCTGTAGGAATTCTTAAGCTTTCCAACCTTTTCACTTTTTCTACCCGCTCAAGCTCTTTCTCAATATAACCTGCATATTTAAGGTTTATTTCAACTTGCTCCCAAACCTCTTCACTCATTTGTATTAAACCCTCAGGCTCTTGGATTAATAACTCTTTAAGAGAAATATTTGGACGCAAAACTAATGAAGTCAATGGCCCTTGTTGTTTTAAAGGTGCGCTAAGTTTTTTTTCTAAAAACGAATTATACACACCTGGCGTAGCTTTTTTACTAACTATCCATTGGTTTGCTTTTTCAATGTCCTCACATTTTTTTTCGAAACGCTCCCATTGTTGGTCATATATTAAACCCAATTCTCTTCCTATTCTTGTTAAACGCATATCTGCATTGTCTTGACGTAATGTGAGCCTAAACTCTGCACGACTAGTGAACATTCGATAGGGTTCATCTGTCCCTTTTGTTATCAAATCATCAATCAAAACACCTATATACGCCTGGCTTCTTGTTAGTATCAAAGGGTCTTCCTCTTGATTTACCTTATGAGCGTTTATTCCGGCCATTAAACCTTGACAAGCGGCCTCTTCATATCCGGTTGTTCCGTTTATTTGTCCAGCAAAAAACAACCCTGCAACAAGTTTTGTTTCTAGGCTGTGTTTTAATTGTGTTGGTGGAAAATAATCATACTCAACAGCATACCCAGGTCGGAAAAACTTTGCGTTTTCAAAACCCGAGACCTTCCTTAATGCCTCTTCTTGTATCTCCTCGGGAAGCGATGTAGAAAATCCGTTTACATAAACCTCCACGGTTTTCCAGCCCTCTGGTTCAATAAACATTTGGTGGCTCTCTTTGTCTGAAAACCGATTGATTTTATCCTCAATACTCGGACAGTATCTAGGCCCCGCGCTCTCTATCGCCCCGTTAAACAGTGGGCTTCTGTCAAAACCTTTTCGTAAAACATTGTGAACTTCATCAGAAGTGTGCGCAACCCAGCACGACCTCTGTTTTGTTAAGGGTTGGGTTTCTGTAAAAGAAAACTTACCGGGAAATTCATCACCTTTTTGTTCTTCAAAGGCAGAATAATTTAAGGAGCGACCATCTAATCTGGGCGGGGTCCCTGTTTTCATTCTTCCACTTTCGAACCCCAATAATTCCAAACATTTAGTAATTCCTTTAGATGACGACTCCGAGCTTCTTCCTCCATGAGTTTTATTTTCTCCAATATGCATTACCCCATTTAGAAACGTACCACTTGTTAGCACGACAGTTTTACAGCTGATTCTATTGCCGTTACTTAAAAAAACACCAGACACTTTATTGTTGGTCACATCTAAACCTTCCACTGAGGCTTGAAGAAAATCTAAATTCACTATTTGCTCAAGCGCAAGTCTCCATTGCTCAGCAAATCTCATACGGTCACTTTGTACCCTCGGGCTCCACATTGCTGGCCCTTTAGACCTGTTAAGCATCCTGAACTGTATTGCTGTATTATCTGTAATAATTCCGGAAAGGCCCCCAAGGGCATCAATTTCTCGTAATATTTGTCCCTTAGCAACACCCCCCATTGCGGGATTACAACTCATTTGCGCAATTGTCTGTAAGTTCATTGTTACCAACAGCACCGAAGAGCCCATTTTTGCGGCTGAACTTGCCGCCTCACAGCCCGCGTGCCCTCCTCCAACTACTACTACATCGTACATCATTGTTTCACGTGGAACATTGTTAAACTGGATAAATCATTAGATATTTACTTTCTCTCTTTCGCATTGTTTCTTTTTCCTTGTCTGTCGAATCGTTATACCCACATAAATGCAAAATACCGTGGATTATAACCCTTTTTAATTCTTGGTCAAAAGTGGTTTTTATTAATGCAGCATTTTCTTTAACCCTATGAATACTTATAGCTATATCACCAGCTAAACGGTTACCTCTATTTTCTGAAAAAGTAAGAACATCCGTATAATAATTATGCTTTAGGAATTTTTTATTCATTTCTAGTAATTCATCATCTGAGACAAAATTGTAATCGATACGAGCCACCACTTTCTTTTCAATATTAACCACCTGATTAATCCAAAACTTCACTTTGTTTTTATCAAGAGAGAACTTCCAATCTGATATCTCTACGTTAAACGTTAACACCTTTTAACAGTTAATCTTATTAACTCTTTTTTCATGCCTACCTCCTTCGAATTCATTGCTTACAAATTCAATTACACACTTAAGCGCTTCTTCTTTAGAAATAAACCTTGCTGGGAGAGCTAATATATTAGCATTATTATGTTTTACACCTAATATCGCAAGCTCACTATTCCAACATAAAGCAGATCTTATACCTATATGTTTATTTACGCTCATATTTATTCCGTTTCCACTACCGCAAATAACAATACCTCTTTCGGCTTTTTTTCCTATAATATCTTTAGCGACAGCATGGCCAAAATCTGGATAATCTACTGATTCTGGGCCATCACATCCATTATTTAAAACGTTAAATCCTTTATCTTCTAAATGTTTTTTTATTTCAAACTTTAAATCATATCCAGCGTGGTCATTACCTATTGAAATTGTGAATATTTTGTTCATAACCTATATAACTATGTTGATTAATTTTAATTACTTAATTATTATTTTTTTAATTAACATTTTATAAAAATTTATTAAATATTAATATTATTTTATTAAAAAACTCAACTGTATTATTTATAAACAATTTAATTATAATTTATCTTATTATTTCCAAAATATAAACTATTAAAACTCTTATATTCATATAGTTAAATAAATATATAGTGTTTATAATTTGTTTATAATTTAATAACCTAATTTTTTACAAATGTTTCTCAACCTTATCAACCGAACATTACTACTATACTTTATCCTTATAAAAAAAGTATATTATTTATATATTAAACTTTATCCCTTGAGCTAATGGAAGAGATGATCCGTAGTTTAAAGTATTTGTTTGTCTTCTCATATATGCTTTCCAAGCGTCTGATCCACTTTCTCTTCCACCTCCTGTTTCTTTTTCACCACCAAAAGCACCTCCTATCTCAGCTCCACTTGTCCCTATATTAACATTAGCAATACCACAATCTGATCCACCTGCTGAAAGAAAAATATTTGCTTCTTGCATAGAATTTGTCATAATAGCTGAACTCAGGCCTTGAGGAACATTATTTTGAGTATTAATAGCTTCTTGTAAGTCAGAATATTTCATTATGTATAATAAAGGAGCAAAAGTTTCATGCTGCACTATATCCCAAATATTTTTGACTTCAGCAATTGAAGGACTAACATAACATCCACTAGAATATTCGTTTCCTTTAAGTTGTTTTCCTTTTAATAAAAATATTCCACCTTGTTTTTCCACATCTTCCAATGATTTTATATAACTATTTACAGAATCACCGTCAATTAAAGGACCCATATGGTTTTTTTCATCTAATGGACTACCTATAATAATTTGTTGATATGCATTTAATATTGCATCACATACTTGGTTATATATACTATCGTGGATTATTAATCTTCGTGTACTTGTACATCTTTGACCAGCAGTTCCAACAGCTCCAAAAACAGCTGCCGTAATAGTCATTTTAAGATCCGCAGAATTTGTTATTATCATAGCATTATTACCTCCTAATTCTAAAATAGAACGACCTAATCTAGACGCTACTTTAGCTCCAACATCTTTACCCATTTTCGTGGACCCCGTTGCAGACATAACAGGTATTCTTTTATCCTCACTCATTTTAATTCCTAATTCGCGACCTCCACTAATGATAATAGATAATCCCTTAGGTAAATTCATTTCAGAAGCAACATCATTCCAAATATTTTGACAAGCAATAGCACATAGAGGAGTTTTTTCTGAACCTTTCCAAACACAAGCATTACCACATACCCATGCTAAAGCTGCATTCCAAGCCCAAACTGCGACGGGAAAGTTAAATGCAGATATAATTCCAATAATTCCAATAGGATGATATTGCTCCATCATAAAATGATCTGGACGTTCACTTTTAATAGTTAAACCAGTTAATTGACGGGATAATCCAACAGCAAAATCACATATATCAATCATTTCTTGAACTTCTCCTAATCCCTCTTGATAAGACTTACCCATTTCGTAACTAACTAATAAACCTAAAGCTTCTTTTTTATCTCGAAGTTTATTTCCAAAAACACGAACAACATCTCCTCTTTTAGGAGCAGGTGTATTTCTCCATTCTAGAAAAGATTTGTGTGCTGAAATAATAGCATCTTCATATTGGGAATCAGTTGTAGTTGTTACCGTACCAATAATAGATCCATTTACCGGTGAAAAGCTAGATATAATAGAATCAGAAAATAAAGAAGAAGAACCTATCCAGGTGCCAGCGTTTTTGTTTTTTATTGATAAACTATTTAAAGCTTCTTTTAAAGTGGGTTGAGACATAATAAAATATTAAATAATGATGACAAAGATAAACTCTATAAGAAGGTATTATCTTAATAAATTAAGAAGACTAGATGTTTAGAAATAAAGTCTATTAAAATAAAAACCCCTCTTGTGAAGGGGTTTTATGAGGTCTCGAGCGGATTCGAACCGCTGTACAAGCTTTTGCAGAGCTCTGCCTAGCCACTCGGCCACGAGACCTTTTAAAATACAAAATTACGACCCAATTAGCTTTTGAGCTAGGATTTTTCTGAAGAAAAACTCACGCAGACGGCTTGAACATCTCCATCAATAGGTGGATTAAGTTTGCAAACCTTCACTTCGATCTTTAAAACAGAAGGAAAATCGTCAAATATTCTTAAAACTATTCTTTGACAGACAGTTTCCAGAAGTTTTGATCTTATCGACATTTCTTGGGTGATTATTTGTCTTAAACCAACATAATCAACGGTGTCATCTAGTTGATCTGTTTTTGCAGAGTTTGCTAAGTCTGCAAAAACTATTAAATCAATAATATAATCCGAACCAATAATAGACTCTTCTTTCAGGCAACCATGATAAGCATACTCTCTTTGGTTGACTAATTCTATTTTTTGCATCATTGTAACCTCATTAATGCGGAATCTATCCTTCTTTCTGTAGACTCTTGGCCAATTAGCTCCATTACCATAAATATTGACGGTCCCTGGGTTGTTCCGGCAACAGCAAGACGCAACACGGGGCCAACTTGCCCAAAACTAAGAGATGATGATGATAAATACTTCTTGAAACAATTTTCTAAAGATTCGCTTGTGTAGTTTGTTTGAGAAAACAAGCTTTTCAAAGTTTTAATAAAAACAGGAGAATCCGAATTCCATTTTTTCTCTACCACCTTATTATCATAAGATTTAGGGTCTTCAAATAAATAAGTTGATTCGCTAATAATATCTTTTACAAACTCAGCTCTGTCCATAAATAGATCGAGAGACTTTTTTGCCCAGTTTTTTTCAGGAACATGTCCACTCGTTTTTTTTAAAAGCTCCAAATATTCTTTTAATAAATCTTTTTTTGGTCGCAAGCGAAGATGTTGTTGGTTAAACCAGCGAGCCTTGTCAAAATCAAATCGTGCACCCGCCTTGCTAACCTTTTCAAGGCGGAAGCTAGAAATTAACTCATCCAATGAAAACACCTCTTGATTTGTTCCTGGGTTCCACCCAAGAAAAGCAAGCATATTGACAAACCCTGCAGCATAAAATCCAGCTTCTTTATATCCAGATGCGGTTTCATTTGTTTCGGAATTATTCCAATTTAAGGGAAAAACAGGAAAACCTAACTTGTCCCCATCTCTCTTCGAAAGCTTTCCATTACCATCTGGGCGAAGCAAAAGAGGCAAATGTGCAAACGACGGCCTCTCCCAATTAAAGTAGTCATATAATAAAACATGAAGAGGGGCGGAGGGTAACCATTCTTCACCCCTAATTACATGTGTAATTTCCATTAACCGGTCATCAACAACATTTGCAAGGTGATAGGTGGGTAGCCCATCGCTTTTTAGGAGCACCTTGTCGTCAACATTCATACTATTAACACTTACCCAGCCACGGACCTCATCATGAAATTTAATTTCTTCATTGCGGGGCATTTTTACGCGAACAACATATGGTTCACCCACTTTCTTTTTTTCTTCAACATCCGTTTTTGAAAGGGTTAAAGAATTTTTCATAGATGTTCGGGTAATGCTGTTGTATTGCCAGTTGGGGTTACCGGCCTCCATAGCCCTTTCTCGAACCATTGAAAGTTCATTGGGGGTGTCAAAAGCTAAATACGCCAATTCAGAGTCAATTAATGTCTGCACATAAGGACCGTATATGTCTTTTCTTTCACTTTGTCGGTAGGGATGATGTTTACCTCCATTTGTAAGTTTATCTTCCGCGCCGATACCCTCGTCTGGGCTTATTCCGCACCACCCAAGGGCATCAACAATATATTTTTCTGCACCCTGAACAAAGCGAGACCGATCGGTGTCTTCTATTCGCAACAAAAAGTCACCACCATGTTTTTTTGCAAACAGATAGTTGTAGAGCGCGGTTCTAACGCCACCCATATGAAGGGGCCCCGTTGGACTGGGCGCAAAACGGACCCGAACCCGACTATTTTTCATAAAGTTTTTCTTTAGACCCGCAAAGGTAACCCACATTGAAGGACCTTTCTATCTTTGCAATATGGACTTACAGTTATCAGAACAAGAAATATTTCGCCGCGAAGCTTTGGCGGCAATGAGAAACTCGGGAATAAATCCATATCCAGCGGACCAAGTCCCAGTTAATTTTTTGTCAAAAACAATAAAGTCTGAATTTCCTACCACGCCGGAAAACTTTTCTTCTGTTTGTGTGGCCGGAAGGATAATGACCAAAAGAATAATGGGTAAGGCTTCTTTTGTGAGCATAATGGACTCTTCTGGAAGAATACAGGGGTATATAAACAGAGATATTATCTGCCCGAAAGAGGACAAGACGCTTTACAATGATGTTTTCAAAAAACAGTTGGATATTGGAGATTTTATTTCTCTCGAAGGGCATGTGTTTACAACAAAAACAGGAGAAATAAGCGTACATGTTTCTCACATGAAAGTACTAAGCAAGTCTCTTAAGCCCCTTCCTGTTGTTAAGACAGATTCAGAAGGGGGAACTCACGACGCCTTTACTGACCCAGAATTACGCCATCGCCAGAGGTATGTAGATCTAATCGTCAACGAGGGAGTAAAAGATGTTTTTGTAAAAAGAACAAAGGTTTTTAATTCAATGCGCGAGGTATTTAATAATGAAGGTTATTTGGAGGTGGAAACCCCTATTCTCCAGAGCATCCCAGGAGGCGCCGCGGCAAGACCGTTTAAAACTCATCACAACGCACTTGATATTCCTCTTTATTTAAGAATATCCAATGAGCTTTATTTAAAAAGACTTATTGTTGGGGGGTTTGACGGAGTATATGAGTTTGCTAAAGACTTTCGTAATGAGGGCATGGACAGAACACACAACCCAGAGTTTACTATTTTAGAAATATATGTAGCGTACAAAGACTACAAGTGGATGATGGACTTTACCGAGCAGATGTTCGAAAACATAACGCACAAGATAACAGGGTCTGAAAAGATTTCATTTGATGGTAAAACCATAAACATGGCGGCGCCTTATGCAAGAGTCCCAATTTTGGAAGCCATCAAAACTCACACAGGTCATGATTTATTAGGAAAAAGCGAAAAGGAAATTAAGTCAATCGCTGAATCAATAGGAATAGAGGTTTCTGCAGAAATGGGAAAAGGGAAACTCATAGATGAGATTTTTGGCGAAAAATGCGAAAAGCACTACACCCAACCAACATTTATAACCGACTACCCTGTCGAGATGTCCCCTCTTTGTAAAAAACACCGAGATGATGATCGGCTTACAGAACGGTTTGAGCTTTTTATTAATGGAACGGAGATAGCAAACGCCTACAGTGAGTTAAACGACCCGATAGACCAAAGAGAAAGATTTGAAGAGCAATTAAGGTTACTGGAAAAAGGAGATGATGAGGCGATGTTTGTAGATCAAGACTTTTTACGGGCGCTCGAGTACGGAATGCCTCCAACCTCAGGAATGGGGATAGGCATGGACCGGCTGGTAATGCTTCTGACAGGAAAAACAAGTATCCAGGAGGTGTTATTTTTCCCTCAAATGAGACAAGAAAAGGCAGAGTAAAATGCTTTATCCAGACTCTGCTTATGAGGCGCTAGACTTTAACGAGCTGAAGCAAATGGTCTCAAAATTTGCCATTTCTAGAAACGGAAGACAGGCAATCGTCGAAATGCTCCCAAACCCGAATCAAATAGAAGTAGAACAAAAACTTGCGCAAGGGAGTGAGCTTCTTGAGCTAATGAACTTAGGGACGAACCCGCCCGCCGTTTCTAAATCAGAGATTAACGAAGCACTTCCTCTTTTGAAAATTAGGAATTCAGTTTTAGATGTGGGGCACTTCATGGCCATTAGAGACCAAGCACACAGTTATAAAGAGGTTTATCGGTTTTCTCAGGTAAATGAAGAGCAAATACCTTCTTTGGCAACCACATACAAAGCATTTCCGCCAGAAGAAAGAATTCATAAACTGATAGATGTTGCTTTGGAAAAAAATGGTCAGGTGAAGTCAAACGCATCGACTAAACTTCAAGGTTTGCGCAGAGAAATATTAAAAAAGAGAATAAGCGCAGACAAACTTTTTTATAAGGCACTAAAGAGATATGAAAAAGAGGGTTGGCTTGGAGAGACTCGTGAATCGGTAAGCAATAACCGAAGGGTGTTGGCGGTAAAGGCGGCCGACAAGAACAAAGGTAGAGGGGCCTTTCATGGTAGTAGCGCAAAAAACACTCTCGTTTTTTTAGAGCCTAGCGAGTGTTTGGAGATCAATGCTGAGGTTGGGATATTGTTAGAAGAAGAAAGAAGAGAGATAAGGAGAATACTGTTAAACTTAACTAAAGAGATCTCGCCTTTCCGAAAGGAAATAGAAATGACCGACAAAAGACTTTTGGCTTTAGATATACTAATTGCCAAAACTAAGTTTGCCAAAAAAGAAGGTGCTTGCCTCCCCGAAATAACAGACGATGAAATATATCTGCATAAGGCTACAAATCCAGTTTTAAAGAAGACCCAAAGCGCCAACAACCAAAAGGTGGTTCCGCTGGATATAGCCCTTAGTGGTGATCAGCGGCTCGTTGTTATTTCCGGTCCTAATGCAGGAGGAAAGTCTTTGGCTTTAAAGACAGTGGGCCTATTTCAGCTTATGTTACAATGTGGAATGCTAATCCCCACCGCAACGGATTCAAAAATGCGATGGTTTAAGAGGGTCACGACAGACATCGGGGATGCGCAAAGTATAGAAAATGAACTCTCCACATATAGCGGCAAGCTCTCAAAAATGAGAGAGATTTTAAACACCTCCGACTCTGGTAGCCTTTGCTTGGTAGATGAGTTTGGGGGTGGCTCTGACCCAGATTTAGGAAGTGCCCTAGCAAGGGTTTTCTTATTTGAAATACACAAGTCAAAAGCTTTTGGGGTTTTTACAACACATTTTAATAATATTAAAGCATTGGCGGAAGAGTTAGATGGGGCAGGTAATGCAAATATGGCTTTTGATGTAAAAAACCTACAGCCTTTATATTTGCTAAGACAAGGAACGCCCGGGTCTTCGTACACTTTTGAAGTCGCTGAAAGGTCGGGGATTTCTGCCGATATTATGGCAGAAGCTAAGAAGTCTCTTAAGAGCCAAACAATATCTGTTGACAATCTTATCGTTGGCCTGCAAAAACAAAGAACATCACTAGAGAGAACAAGAGAAGAGGTAAGCAAAAGATTAAAGGAGTTAGAGTCTTTAAAGATTTTGAATGAGAAGCAAATTGAGAAGCTTGAGAAAAAACTTTTAAAAACAGGAGAAGAAAATGCGGAAGCCAATCAACAACTGATTTGGGGGAAGCGAATGGAGCAATGGTCAAAGTCTTGGACAAAAGCAAAAACACAAAAGCTAAAAAAAGAATTACAGGGGCGTATAATAAGAGCTTTATCTGAAAGAAATCAAGAAATTAATTCTAGGAAAGAGCGCGAGGAAACAAAAAAACAGAAAATAGAAAGACAAGAGCAAGAAAAGCTGATGCAGCTCCCAGTTTATTTGGGAGATAAAGTCAGGTTGATTTCTGGGCCAGGCAGACAGGCTGGAGAAATAATGGACATCCGTAAAGACAAGTTCCTAATAAGCTTTGGTGGGGTGCTCACCTCTTGGGCGGGAAGAAAGGATTTTATTCACTGGGGTGCGTCAACAAAACAATCCCCAAAACTTTTAAAAAATCAAGTGGGCGGGCATGATAAACAAAATGCTAAATTCGTTGAGAACAAAAAAGACACTGCAAGTAAAGCCAAAATAAAAAACAAGCAAAATGGAAAAAGAGGTAGGGGCCCTAATAACAAATGAGGCGGTAGTTTTTGGGATTTTAATGGCCCTTTTGGGTGCTATCTTTTGGGCTGCGGACAACCCTACGTTTAAAGGGTTTTTTAAGTGGGTGCCAGCTCTGTTGTTGTGCTACTTTTTGCCAGCAGTTCTAACAAATACTAATCTAGTACCCAAAGACACGAATCTCTATTTTGTCGCCTCTAGATACCTTCTTCCAGCTTCATTGGTTTTGTTGACCCTAAGCATTGACTTAAAAGGAGTTTTTCGACTAGGCCCCAAGGCGTTAATTATGTTTTTTACAGCAACGGCAACAATTATTTTAGGGGGGCCGTTTGCTATACTTGTCGTATCATCGATATCTCCGGATCTTGTGGGAGGCGCTGGACCAGAGGCCGTATGGCGCGGCATGTCTACAATTGCTGGATCATGGATTGGAGGAGGGGCAAACCAAGCCGCAATGTATGAGATATTTAAACCGTCAGATGGTCTTTATTCCGCGATGATAACCGTCGATATTGTTGTTGCCGAGGTTTGGATGGCTATTATTTTATTTGGCGCAGCAAAGAGTGACCAAGTTGATAAATGGCTTCATGCGGACAATACATCTGTTAAAGCTCTTCAGGGAGAAATGGAAGACTTTACTCAGCGAACATCAAGAATCCCAACATTTCATGAGGTTATGAAAATTTTAGGAATAGCCTTTGGAACAGTAGCGCTTGGTCATGTGGTTGGGGACACTTTTGGGCCCTGGCTTGAAAAAAACGCTCCGTATACAGCAAACTTTAGCCTAACAAGCGGGTTTTTCTGGATTGTTATTGTTGCAACAACGATTGGCTTAGCGCTTTCTTTTACAAAAGCTAGGAACCTTGAGGGCGCTGGGGCTAGCCGTTTGGGGTCAGTTTTTATATATATTTTGGTTGGTACCATTGGAATGAAAATGGACATATTAGAAGTTATTAAGTCTCCCGGCCTCCTTCTTGTTGGAGGAATTTGGATGTTGTTTCATGTTTTGATCTTGCTTGCTGTCGCTCGCGGGATAAAAGCTCCTTTTTTCTTTGTTGCTGTTGGTTCCAAAGCAAACATTGGGGGCGCAGCATCAGCGCCTGTTGCCGCTGCTGCATTCCACCCTTCGCTCGCTCCCGTTGGGGTGCTTCTTGCGGTTTTAGGATATGCGCTTGGAACATATGGAGGATGGCTTACAGGGTTACTCATGTATTTAGCCTCAGGGGACCCGGGCTCATTAATGATTTAACATAAATGAAATGAATAAAAATTATTTATCACTATTGACCATATTTATGTGTTTAAGCTTATCTGGTCAAGTATCGGAGCCTGATCCTGTTTTTATTCAGAATTTATACCAAAAAGCCCTCGGCGATCAGCAGGGCTATTTTTGGCTATCGGATCTGTGTAAAGAAGCTGGACCTCGTTTGGCGGGAAGCCCAGGGGATGCAAAAGCGGTTAAGTGGGCTGTGGAAACACTGGATACTCTTGGCTATGAAAAAGTATTAAAGCAAGAGGTTGATGTTCGGCACTGGGTAAGAGGCATAGAAACCGCAGAGTTTTTGTCAAAAGGCAAAAGAAAAGCACTTAATATTACAGCTCTGGGTGGGTCTATTTCTACTCCTGGTGGAGATTCAGGAAACGGAATTACGGCTGAAGTTGTAGAGGTTAAAAACAGAAAAGACTTATACGCAAAGGGCTCCAAACTCAAAGGAAAGGTTGTGTTTTTTAATGAACCAATGGACCCTTGGTTAATTAATACAGGATCAGCTTATGGAAAGGCGGGTTGGCAAAGGTGGGGCGGAGCTTCAGAAGCTGCAAAATACGGAGCTGTTGCTGTTCTTGTAAGATCACTTACCCACAGGTTAGATGATTTTCCTCATACAGGGGCTATGACATATGAACAGGGGGTAAAGAAAATCCCTGCGGCAGCGATTTCTACAAACGGAGCAGAGTGGTTGAGTAAAGAACTATTGAAAAGCCCCCATTCAAAAGTCAAGATTATTCTTGGCTCACATGACATTGGCAGGAAAAACTCAGCTAATGTTATTGCTGAATGGAAAGGAATCGAGAAGCCCGATGAAGTCATACTTGTTGGGGGGCACTTAGACTCCTGGGACCTGGCTACGGGTGCTCAAGACGATGGGGCAGGCGTTGCTCACGCGATGCATGCTGTTTGGCTTTTAAAGAGCTTAGGCTACCAGCCTCGTCATACCATTAGAATTGTTCTTTTTGCAAACGAAGAGTTTGGCTTGGATGGGGCCAAGAAATATGCCAAAGAAGGCCTTGAAGAGAATCGAAAACACATTTTATGCATAGAGTCTGATGGGGGATCAGGAGCCCCTAGAGGATTTAGCCTACCTGCTATTATTCATGACAAAAGCCCGGAATTAATAAAGGAGCTAGATAATTTACTTGCCCGCTATGGCTGTAAAGAATGGACTCAAGGGGGGTCGGGAGCAGATGTTAGTCAAATAATAGATGATGGCGTTATTTTATGCGGATACCGCGCAGATAGCCAAAGGTATTTTGACTACCATCACACATCTCAAGATGATATAAAATCCGTGCACCCAAGGGAATTAGAACTAGGTTCAGCATCCATAGCTTCTTTCCTTTATTTTTTCGACAAAAAACTGTAAGATTATTTTTTATTGGGATTAATCGTCAAAGCTCATAACAACATTTGATGACCTAGGCATGCTTTGACATGAAAGAACATAGCCTTCTTCAACCTCTTCTTCTGTCAACGAGTAATTCATAGACATTTCTACATCTCCCTCTAAAACTTTGGCTCGGCAAGTACAGCAAACAGCCCCTTTACATGCGTATGGAATGTCGGCCCCCGCAGCAAGGGCGGCGTCTAAAACAAAGTCATTTGGCTTTTGCTCGAAGTGCGTTTTCTCGCCATCCAAAACAACAGTAACACTTGAAAGGTTTTGTTTCGATGAACTTTCCTTTTTTTCTTCTTTTAATTTTGAGGAAGCTTGGTCTGAGGAAAACAGCTCAAAATGGATTTTTTTCTGATCAGCACCAGAATTTTTGATTGCGTCACTAACGTTATGAATCATCTCTTCTGGCCCGCACAAAAAATACCCAGCTGGAAGAATTGAGGATGGCAGCTTATCGATGAGTGATTTGGCCCTCGCCTCGTCAATTCTGCCAAAAAGAAGGTCATTGCCCTGGTCTTCTCTGCTCAAAACATGATGAATATCAAGGCGCCCTAAATATTTATCTTTTAAATCTTCCAGTTCATTTTTAAAAATTATGGACGCCGTCTTTTTATTACCGTAAAAAAGTGTAAATCTAGACTTCGGTGAGTGTTGTAAAACAGTCTTAATCATTGATAACAAGGGTGTTATTCCCGAACCCGCGGCAAAACCGATATACTCTTCTTCTTGAGCCGGGGTGGGCTCAAGTATAAAGTTGCCCATTGGTGGCATGACCTCAAGGACATCGTTTACTTTTAAATCGTTTGTTGCCCAAGAGGAAAATCTACCCTCTGGAACTCTTTTTACCGCAATCCTAAGTTCGTTTTCTAGAGGGCTTGAGCAGATTGAATAAGATCTACGAAGCTCCTCGCCGTTGATTTCTTGTTTAAAAGTCAGATATTGGCCAGGGACAAAATTAAAGGCCGTAGTGTCAGAAACATCAAAAGAAACACTTACGCAGTCTTCGGTCTCCTGTCGAATATCAGCAACACGTAGCTTGTGAAACCTCGATTTTGAGCCTTTTTGTGCCGCAACAGTTGTCATCAAGCCAATGGTTGAATCGGCTTTGTTTTTTTTAAAAAATCCTAACATCTTTTTAGCAAGATTAAGTTTCGAGTGAACAAAAATAGGTTGTTAAACCTTTTAATAGAACGCTATTTTACCGTTTACGGTTCGAATCGCCTTAAATTGCAGTTTAAATGTCTCAACCAATGGGAGAATCAATATCAATAGAAGAACGCTTTGAAGCGTTTGTCGCAGAGGAAAACAGAGTGGAGCCAAAACACTGGATGCCAGATGCATACAGAAAAACACTCGTTCGTCAAATTAGTCAGCATGCGCATTCAGAGGTGGTAGGAATGCTTCCTGAGGCCAATTGGATTTCACGAGCACCTAGCCTTCGTTCGAAATTAATCCTATTGGCTAAAGTTCAGGATGAAGCTGGCCATGGGTTGTACTTATACAGTGCCGCTGAAACTTTGGGCACCCCAAGAGAGAAAATGATTGACGATCTGTTAACTGGAAAGGCAAAGTATTCTTCAATTTTTAATTATCCAACATTAACATGGGCTGATATGGGCGCTGTCGGGTGGCTTGTTGATGGTGCTGCAATAGCAAATCAGGTAATGCTATGTAGAACCTCTTATGGACCGTATAGTAGAGCGATGGTTCGGATCTGTAAAGAAGAAAGCTTCCATCAAAGGCAAGGTTTTGAAATAATGATGAACCTGAGTAAAGGAACTAAAGGCCAAAAAGAGATGGCTCAAGATGCATTAAATCGCTGGTGGTGGCCGAGCGTCATGATGTTTGGACCATCGGATGATAACAGCCCAAATTCAGCTCAGAGTATGCGATGGAGAATCAAACGAAAGAGCAACGATGAGCTTCGACAAGAGTATATTGACAAAACGGTCAAACAAGCAGAATATTTAGGCTTAACAATTCCAGATAAGGACCTTAAATGGAATGAGGATACAGGACATTATGATTTTGGAGAAATTGATTGGACTGAGTTTTTCGATGTGATTGCTGGGAACGGGCCTTGCAATGCAGAAAGGATTGCAGCAAGGCAAAAGGCACACAATGATGGAGCCTGGGTTCGTGATGCAGCCTCTGCTTACGCCAAGAAACAATCCAGAAGAAAAAAGCTAGAAGAAGAGACACAAGATTCGGCAGCATGAAAAATGAGACGAGCAAGCCATGGCCTCTTTGGGAAGTTTTTGTTCGTAGCAAAAACGGTCTTGCCCACAAGCACGCGGGAAGCCTCCACGCCTCGGATCAAGAAATGGCTCTAAAAAACGCAAGAGATGTTTATACTCGCCGCAGCGAGGGTGTGAGCATATGGGTTGTTTTATCCTCCTCTGTTATCGCGTCATCACCTGACGACAAAGAGCCACTGTTTGCCCCTTCTGACGATAAAGCTTACCGCCATCCAACATTTTATGACATTCCTGATGATGTTGGACACATGTGATTTTAAAACTCAATATGTTTTACATCTGGCGGATGATGCGTTGGTCTTAGGTCAAAGGCTTTCCGGTTGGTGTGGACATGGACCTATACTGGAACAAGACATTGCCATTAGTAATATTTCTCTTGACTTGATAGGCCTTGCTCGACAATATTACCAATATGCGGCAGAGCTTATCGGAGGAGACACTACGGAAGATTCACTGGCGTATTTTCGAGAAAGCAGAGAGTTTTATAATCATCTGATTGTAGAGCAACCTAATGGAGACTGGGGCGACACAATGTCTCGGCAATTTTATTTTGATACATTCCATTTTTTTCAATTACAGCACCTTACGAGATCTGAAGACCTTAGGCTTCGTGAAATTGCCACAAAAGCTTTAAAAGAAACGACTTACCATGCTCAGTTCAGTGCTGAGTGGATCATACGCCTTGGTGATGGGACAAAAGAAAGTCGAAAAAGAGTACAGAAAAGCATCACGCATCATTTTCCATATGCTTTAGAGTTTTTTGAGACAACAGAATTTGACAAACAGGCTCACGACCTTAACCTAGGCCCTGACGTTAGGGAGCTCAAAGATAAATGGATAGAAAAGGTCAGAGAGGTTTTAAATATCGCAACACTCGACGATATAAATTCTGATGCTGTTGCAAAAAAAGGGGGTAAAAGAGGAATACACTCTGAAGAACATGGTCTTATTTTAGCCGAGATGCAATCGGTTGCTAGATCTTATCCAGATGCAAAATGGTAATGGCAGAAGTTTCTGAGGACTCAATAATGAATACCCTTTCAGGAGTTATGGATCCAGAGGTTCCTGTTTTAAGCGTTATCGATCTTGGGGTTATACGAGATGTAAGAATTAATCAATCACATGTCGAGGTAGACATAGCTCCTACTTATACGGGGTGCCCTGCTATGGATGTGATTTCTTCTTCGGTCGAGGAGGCCATTATTAAATTGGGAGTAAGCAAGGTGGAGGTAAACACGGTTTTAACCCCACCATGGACAACAGACTGGATCTCAGAAGACGGAAAAAGAAAACTTTTGGATTACGGTATTGCTCCCCCTAAAAATGAGGGGAATCAAAAACGAGAACTTTTTCAGAGTGCGCCCGAAATTGCATGCCCAAGGTGTAAGTCTAACGACACCTCTTGCGTCTCTCTTTTTGGCTCGACGGCATGCAAGTCCCTTTACCGATGCAATGCTTGTCTCGAGCCATTTGACTATTTTAAGTGCCTTTAAAACTAAAGACATGTCAGAAACGGTCATAAAAAATTTCACATCAGGAGTTTTGAAGCTCACGTTAAATAGGCCTGAGAGTTATAATGCTTTTAATAAAGAAATGGCCCTGTCTCTGCAGAAAAGTATTGAACAAGGCGCTAAAGATGATGCTGTTCGAGCCATTTTAATTACAGGAAAAGGAAAAGCATTTAGCAGCGGGCAAGACCTTCAAGAGGCGATAGACCCTGATGGGCCGGGGTTAGATAAGATTCTTTCAGAGCACTTTAACCCCTTAGTAAGCCAAATCAGAGAAATCCCAAAGCCTATCATTTTTGCAGTTAATGGAATCGCTGCAGGAGCAGGTGCCAATTTGGCTCTTGTGGGAGATGTTGTTGTTGTTTCTGAAAAAGCATCATTTGTTCAGGCTTTTAGCAAAATAGGACTTATTCCAGATTCTGGCGGAACATATACCTTGCCTAGATTGGTTGGCTTTGCAAAAGCCAGCGCATGGATGATGATGGCCGATAAGATAGACTCCCAAGAGGCTTTAAGTTCGGGATTGGTTTATAAAGTTTTTCCTGAAGAGAATCTCCTTGAGGAGGCGATGAGTATTGCTAAGCACCTTGCGACACAGCCAACAGCAGCATTTGCGGGAATTAAAAAGGCTTTGAATAGTTCTTTATTTTCAGGCCTAAATGATCAATTAGAGCTGGAGCGAGGGCTTCAAAATAAGATGGGAGAAACCCAAGACTTTAATGAAGGGGTAGCTGCTTTTTTAGAGAAGCGCCGACCAAATTTTAAGGGCAAATAATGTCATTGACGCCTAATTGCAGAACTTTGGTTCTAATAGAGAACAAGTAGTTAAATGAAAAACGATCTAACCTTTAAAAAGACAATTGTTGTGGGCGCTGGAGCAATGGGTATAGGTATTGCTCAGGTTCTTTCCCAGGCTGGAGCGACGGTGTTTCTTTACGATATTGACTTAGCGGGGGTGAAAAAAGCACTTGAGAAGCTTGAGAAAGTAATGGAAAGGCTAGTTGTAAAAGGAAGGCTAGAGCGCCCTGAGTCTAGGGAAATCCTAAAAAGAATAACACCTATCGAAGCTCTTGAAAAAGCAGAAGGGGCGCAGGTGGTGATCGAGGCCATTTCGGAAAATATCGAGTTAAAAAGAGATTTGTTTCAGAGACTAGAAGACCTTTTGCCTGCAGACACCATTTTCGCCACCAATACATCATCATTGTCGATAGCCTCACTTGCGAAAGGATTAAACCATCCGGAAAGATTAATTGGTATACATTTTTTTAATCCCGCAGCATTAATGCCTTTAGTTGAAATTATTCCGAGCATGGCTACCGGGCCAGAGATTGTTTCAGGTTGTAAAAGTTGGCTAACGCAAATGGGAAAATCACCTGTAGTTGCTAAGGACAGCCCTGGCTTTATTGTAAATCGAGTGGCTAGAGCATTTTATGGCGAGGCGATGAACATATATGAAGAGGGGATTGCCAGCCCAGATACCATTGACTGGGCTATGACAAGTATAGGAAAATTTAAAATGGGGCCATTTTTATTGATGGACTTTATTGGTCAAGACATAAACTATTCAGTTTCAGAATCAGTTTGGACTCAATTTTATTTTGAGCCACGGTTTAGACCAAACATCTCTCAGAAGCGCCTTGTTGAACAGGGGTGGCTTGGAAGAAAAACTGGCCGAGGGTTTTACACTTATGAAAAGGGCTCCGCTGTTTCTAACCCAATAAAGGATGAAGCTTTAGGAAATGCTATTCTCGAGAGAATACTTGCTTTGCTCATTAACGAGGCTCTTTCAGCTTTGGGAGATAGGCTATGCACACTGGAGGACCTAGAAACAGCCATGGTTAAAGGAGTAAACTATCCAATAGGCCTCATTGAGTGGGCAAAAAAAATAGGTCCAGATAAAATATTACAAATATTAAAAGACCTTCTAGACCATACAGGAGACGGCAGGTATCGACCTACCGCACTTCTTAAAGATTGGGTAACCAAGGGAAAGCTTGAAATAAAATAAATATTATAAAATGGCCAATCCAGTAACATTTGATTTAGCTATTGCGAGAATTCGCTCTATGAGTGACAAGGAGTATGGTGAAACGTTAACGGTTTTTATGGATGAACACCCCGCTCTTTTTGGTTTTTTAATGAATCTATCTGAGGAGTTTGATGACGACGAACATGAGCAGCTAGTTAGAACAGCGATGCTCCTTCGCGAGGGCTTTAGATTGGCCGCACTTACTATAAATTCAATAACCAGTGTTATTATTCAGGATGTCACTCGCGAAGTTGTAGAAAATGTGGAAAAGATAGATTCAGAAGATGGCCCCAACTTGGAAGAGATGGTAAAAGTTTCGCGCAGCCCTTTTGTGTTTTCAGAGCTACGAAACTTTCTTCATCAAGAGCTTAAAAGTGGGCTTAGAGAAAGAAAAGGCCAACAACACAACCTAATGGTTTTGGTAGATGTTTTAATCGGTTGCTTTGAAGAGGCTGTAGACATTCCGGAGGCGAAAAAATCAGAATAAGAATAGCAGATATGGACACAGAAGACATCCCGAAAAAAATGTATAGCAACGACGCTTTTAGTCAGTGGCTAGGGATGGAAATTCTCACTGCTTCAAACGGTTCTGCTGTGGTTGAACTTAAAGTTCGTGATGATATGACCAATGGTTTTGGCATCGCGCACGGAGGTATCGCCTACGCTTTAGCTGACTCAGCTCTGGCGTTTGCTAGCAATAGCTTAGGAAGTAAAGCGGTTTCAATTGAAACAAGTATTTCACATACCAAACCGGTTAAGGCAGGCGATACATTAAAAGCATCAACAAAGCTCAAGGATAAGTCCAATAGACTGGCAAGGTTTGAGGTTGAGGTTCGAAATGAACAAGACGTTGTTGCTCTTTTTCGCGGAACAGTATTTATAACTGAAAAACTATGGGAATGAATGCATTTATTATAGAGGGAACAAGGAGCCCAATTGGTTCTTTTGGTGGAGTGTTGCGTGACGTTAGGACCGACGACCTTGGGGCACACAGCCTGTCTTCGTTGATTTCAAAGTTTAAAAGTCTTGACCTTGAGCAAATAGAGGATATTTATCTAGGCTGTGCAAACCAGGCAGGAGAGGACAATAGAAATGTTGCAAGAATGGCATCGCTACTTGCGGGAATACCCGCTTCGGTACCTGCAGAAACAATCAACAGGCTTTGTGCCTCAGGCCTTAGTTCAGTTCTGCATGCCCAAAGGGCGATTAATTCCGGCGCGGGAGATTTTTTCATCGCGGGGGGTGTAGAGAATATGACCAGAGGGCCCTATATAGTGAGCAAGTCCAGTAAGGCGTTTGGAACAGATAGTAAAATGTATGACTCAAGCTTTGGTTGGAGATTTGTTAATAGCAGGATGAAATCTACCTATGGAGCGGAGGCAATGGGAGAAACAGCAGAAAACTTGGTAGAGCAATATTCAATATCAAGAGAGGATCAGGATAAGTTTGCTTGTTGGAGCCAGGAAAAAACACAGCGGGCAAAAGCAAGCGGTATTTTTTCTCAAGAAATTTCTTCACTATCAATTCCACAGAGAAAATCAGAGGACATTATCGTCTCAGAAGACGAATTCCCAAAACCCAACACAACTATCGAGGGACTTTCTAAGTTGAGGCCGGCATTTCGCTCTCCAGGAACGGTAACGGCAGGAAACTCAAGCGGGCTTAATGATGGAAGCTGTGCTTTATTAATCGCATCTGAGGAGGGAGTTAAAACAATTAACGCTAACCCTTTGGCTAGAGTTGTTTGTGGTACCTCTGTTGGTGTTGAGCCAAGAACGATGGGGATCGGGCCCGTTCTGGCCTCAAAAAAGGCCCTAAAGATGGCAGGTCTCACTATGGATCAAATGGATTTAATCGAGATCAATGAGGCATTTTCTGCCCAGGTTCTTTCTTGCACTCGAGAGCTGGGCTTAGAGGATACCGACCCGCGGATAAACCCCAATGGAGGAGCAATCTCATTGGGCCACCCTTTGGGAATGACCGGAGCACGATTGGCCTTAACCGCCGCCAAAGAACTCAACAGGTCTGGAGGTAGGTATGCGTTAGTTACCATGTGCATAGGCGTTGGTCAAGGTTTTGCCGTTATTTTAGAACGTCAGTAAATTTTATTACTATGTTTTACTCTTTTGAAGGAATTAAGCCGGTTGTTCACCCTAGCGCATTTGTCCATGAACAAGCAACGGTTATAGGAGATGTATGGATAAATGAAGATGTATACATAGGTCCAGGAGCTGTTTTAAGAGGTGATTGGGGCAGAATCACCGTTGAAAAGGGATCCAATGTTCAAGAAAATTGCACAATTCATGTTTTTCCGGGAAAAAATGTTCTTTTAAAAGAGTCATCCCATATTGGACATGGAGCCATAATTCATGGGGCAACAATTGAGACGAACTCGTTGATTGGAATGAACGCAGTAATTATGGATGATGCCGTTATCGGAAAAGAGTCTATCGTTGGTGCTTTGACATTTGTAAAGCAAGGCACGATTGTACCTGAAAGGTCTGTTTTTGTTGGTAACCCAGGAAAAGTAGTAAAGCCAGTTTCTAATGAAATGCTCAAGTGGAAAACAGAAGGAACCTCATGGTATCAAGCTCTACCTTCAAGCTATAAAAAAGACCTATTAAAGTGTGATCCTCTGACCACAGATGATATAAATCGCAATCGAAAAAAGGGAGGATACGCCCCTCTGAAAAGCAAGTAAATAAAGACTTTTTTTGATTTTTTTTGAGGTTATTAACTATTCTTTGTTGAAAAATCCCTACTTTTAAAGACTTAACTCAATTCACACTTAAACAACCTATTTATGAAAAATCGTACACAGCGACTACTCGGAGCCTTAGCATTCAGTGTGCTATCGATGCCGATGTTCGCCCAGCTTTCGGGGTCATATACCATTGACGCCAACGGAACCGGGACGAGCAACTACACAACTTTCGGGGCGGCGACTGCTGCCTTGTCTACCAGTGGAGTGAGTGGTGCAGTTACGTTCAATGTTGCGTCGGGAACCTATACAGAGCAGGTGACCTTGTCGGCAGTAACAGGAGCGTCTAGCACAAACACTATCACATTCCAAGGTAGCTCAACCGCACCTTCAATAATCACATATTCTCCAGCGTCGTCTGCGACTAACTGGACTGTG
>CAJWKU010000020.1 GCA_913043005.1 uncultured Cryomorphaceae bacterium | reverse complement strand
CAACTTTTATTCTGTCATTAATTATATCTCCATTTGGCGTAAATGTGTTTGGAACGTAAACATAGTAATCCATTTTTAATTCTATCTCTAAAGAAATAGAGTCCTTACAACCAATAGAATTAGAGATTACTAATCCCACCTGATATTTGCCTGGTTGGGCATAAGAATGAAATGGATTGACCTGATTAGAAATATTACCATCTCCAAAATACCATTTGACATAATTGGTATCACTCGACTGGTTATTAAATTGGACATTTAAAGGAAATCCCGGGCTTGGGTAATAAGCGAAGGCTGCTGAAGGAAAAGGAGCAACCGTTACCCAGACTGAATCTTTAGCTCTGACTCCACAGCCATCAGTTACCTCAAATGAATACCAAGCTGATTTGCCAGGGGTAATTGTCCAAGACGAATCATTGGGTCCATTATCCCATTGGAAAGAATATGGTGGAGTTCCCATTTTTGCTTCCGATAATATTTCTACTGACTCCCCAGGGCAAATTGGATAGGGATTGTCACTGATCGTTTGTATCGAGTCATATGCCTGTAAATAAATAGTTATACTATCAATTAAAGCAACAGACATGCATTCATCAATCGCTGAGTAATAATAAGTGGTGGTGGTAAATGGAGTTATCGTAAGTTGACTTGGGCCTGTGGTATCTGTCCCCCACCATCCATTTGTAACTCCCTGTCCAGCTGAATAGGATCCATCTAAGACCACTTGCTCCCCAGGACATGTGATTGTATCATTTCCTTGAGTAATACTCGAACTCACATTCAGTGGAATTTTATCTGCAATTAAGAAAGTCTTGTATTGAGGTGGATAGACCGCACAATTTGTAGTTACAGGTTGCATAACAAAACGAATGGTATCAAAGTTTTCAACTATTCCATCATCAAATGCAGTTATCGGAACGGAATCTAAAACAACCCCAGGCAGAAGAGTTACTGATGTTGGAAGCGGAGCATAATCAACTCCTGAAATGGCATTCCCCGAATAGTTAAAATTTATGGTCATTGTATCATTGACTGCGCCAGTGCGATTTAAGTATAAATAAGAGGGCTTACATCCTTCGACAATTGTAGTATCATTAAAAGTATTTCCTTGATTAAAAGTGGAGTTTAATGAAATTGTAGGAAGTTCAAAGCTTCTGGCGCCAAGAAATACTGCAGAATTATATGCTCCATCAAGCACGTCTGCAATTAATAATTTAATAGTATACAAAGATCCACATGACACCTCAGCAGCTGCAGTAAAAACATCTGTAAATCCCGGATAGTTTACTATTCCGGAAGGAGAATTAGCATTGTACATAGACGAATGAGCAACATAATTTGGATTTGCTGTAAGGCAATTGGATGCTGGATAACTAGCAGATGGGTATCCCTGATTAATGGTATTTATAGCCACTGGAACATTAGTCCCTGGAATAGTAGCCAAGTTGACCGTATCCATATTTGGATTCCCATTTATTCCTGAGCCAATTAGAAAAAACCCAAAAACATCATTGAAAGGGGAACATGTGAAGCCGGTGTATTCCTTGGAGGCAAATACATAATCAAATTTTACAGAATCACCAGGTGCAACAAAGCTAAATTCAATAGCCCCTTTGTCATATAAATTTCCACTTGTTCCGATGGCACTCAAAACTGTAGATAGATTGGCAGAAGGGGTTGACGTATTATTAGTAAAAGTACCTGATTGTCCTGGTATTGCATCTATAGCGTCAGTCGTTGAAATTACTATCCCAGAATCCAACCCAAAAGCAGGATTATTAATGCTGAATTTCCCAAACTGAACAGAGCTGGGCTGAACCTTTGGAACTCCCAATGGCCCAATAGGAGAAAATACTGTAAGGTTAGGGCCAACGAAGACATTTTGAACCAGCCACATTGGATCATTGCTTGGGCTCGAAGAATTAACCGTAATGTTTTGGGCGTAAACAGAAATACCAGTTCCTGTAAAAACTAGAAAAACGAAGATGAATTTAAATGATTTAAAAAATGTAAGTTTCATTAGTTCCATAAATGGAAGGTCGAAGATAGAAAATCATTTTTCGCATACCTATATTCGCCATATGAATAAGTACATACAGAATAACAAAAAACGATTTATAGATGAGCTCTTTGAGTTGCTGAGAATACCAAGTGTCAGCGCTGATCCATCTTTCAAGAAAGATGTTTTAAAAGCTGCTGAACATACCGCAAAATTCTTGAAAGATGCAGGAGCAAATTCAGTTGAGGTTTGCGAAACACCTGGATATCCTGTTGTTTATGGTGACTATTTTGTTTCATCTAACCTTCCAACTGTTCTTGTCTACGGGCATTACGATGTTCAACCAGCCGACCCGCTTGAACTTTGGTCGTCAGATCCTTTTGATCCCGAAATACGAAATACCCCAATTCATCCCAATGGAGCAATCTTCGCAAGGGGAGCATGCGATGACAAAGGGCAATTTTTTATGCATATTAAAGCATTTGAGACAATGGTAGCTGGCAATAATGTTACATGTAACATTAAGTTCATGATAGAAGGTGAAGAAGAAGTGGGTTCTGAAAATTTAGCATGGTTTGTGAAAAAAAATCATAAACGCTTATCCTGTGATGTGGTGCTAATATCTGATACCGGAATGGTAGCTCCTGGAGTACCCTCTCTAACGACAGGGCTAAGAGGTTTGAGCTACGTAGAAGTAGAAGTTACAGGGCCCAACCGAGATTTACACTCGGGATTATATGGAGGGGCTGTCGCTAATCCCATAAATGTCCTTTCAAATATGATAGCACGTCTGCATGACGACAAAAAAAAGATAACCATTCCTGGTTTCTATAATAAAGTCGCAAATTTAAGCGCACAGGAAAGATCAGAGCTTGCACAGGCACCATTTTCACTAGAGGACTATAAAAAAGCCTTAGACTTAGCTAATGTTGATGGTGAAAATGATTACAGCACAGCAGAAAGAAATTCCATAAGACCGAGCCTAGATGTTAATGGTATTTGGGGGGGGTACACTGGTGACGGAGCAAAAACCGTTATTGCATCAAAAGCATATGCAAAGATTTCTATGAGACTTGTACCTCATCAAGACCCAGAGGAGATAACAGAATTATTTACCAAATATTTCAAATCGATCGCACCGAATTCAGTAAAAATAAAAATAACTCCTCATCATGGTGGCCAACCTTATGTATGTCCAACAGATCATCCTGGATATGACGCTGCTGTGAGAGCATTGAGTGATTCATTTAATAAAAAAGCGGTACCCGTTCGAAGTGGTGGTAGTATTCCCATTGTAGCATTATTTGAGAGTGAACTAAAAGTAAAAAGTATACTAATGGGTTTTGGACTGGATAGCGATGCAATTCACTCCCCTGATGAACATTTTGGTCTAGACAATTATTTTAAAGGCATCGAAACTATCCCGCTATTTTATAAATATTTTGCAAAAAATAGATAGTGCAAATTTGGATTAAACAAATTTTGTGAAAAGGAATATTAAAGACTGATCTAATAGCTCGAATAATATTCAGCATTTAAATAAAAATACGTGAATTACTAACTGTCATAGAAAAATGAACTAAAGTGAAATTGTCTTTTTAAGATGATTCAACTTTCGTATCCTTATATAATGAATCAACTCGCCAATGAACCAAGTGCATACCTTCAGCAGCATGCGACTAATCCTGTAGAATGGCATTCATGGTCCGAGGAAACATTAAATAAAGCAGTTTCTCAAAATAAGTGGATTTTGATAAGTATTGGTTATTCAACATGCCATTGGTGCCACGTAATGGAGAAAGAAATATTTGAAGACAGAGATATTGCAAATAAAATGAATGAATATTTTATCAATATTAAAGTTGACAGAGAGGAATATCCAGGTGTTGACAATGCCTATATGTCAGCCGCAATTGCACTCACAGGAACTGGTGGATGGCCCTTAAATATGGTCTGTATCCCTAATGCAAAACCAATTTGGGCGAGTACATATCTTCCCAAAGAAAATTGGCTTCGTGCAATTAATAAATTGCATGAAATAAGTGTTAAATCACCAGATATCGCTGAAGAATACGCAGAGAAATTAATTGTTGCTCTCAATGATGAAAAAGAAAAGTCATACCGATCAAATAAAAATATAAGCTGGACTAATTTTAAAGAAAAGACCATTTCTAAGTGGGATTCAGATTTTGGAGGGACAAAAGGGAGCCCAAAATTTCCAATGCCTAATACTCTCATGCAGTACTTATTAAGTGGCGTTCCTGATTTTGAGAATCATGCTTTAAAAAGCTTAAAGCATATTTATCATTCAGGATCATATGATATTTTAAGAGGAGGTTTATTTCGATATAGTACAGACAGCAGATGGATGGTTCCTCATTTTGAAAAGATGTTATACGATAATGCTCTTTGGATTCGCTTTACAACAAGAACATTTCACTTTAATAAAAGCATTCTAGCTTACGAGTCATTTAAAGCAACAAAAAATTGGCTTTTTAAAGAAATGACTCTTCCTTCTGGATTATTTGCTGCCGCAATTGATGCCGACTTTAATGGAGAAGAAGGCATGAGTTATGTTTGGACAAATGAGCAATTAGATTTTGCATTAGAAGAGTTATCTGATGATTTTAAAAAACAACTTAATGATCATAGTATGAATTTCAACAATAAAGGTTGGATCATACATAATGGATCAAATGAAAAAAATATGTTAGAATGGAATGAAGCTCTTAAAAAGCTAAAACCGATTGCACTTAACAGAGACCTTCCATTTAGAGATGATAAAAGTATTTGTTCATGGAATGCATTGGCTTGCATTTCTCTTCTTGAGGGATTTTTAGCAACTGGAGAAGATTATAATCTTACGATTAAATCTGCTAGGACTCACTGGTTAGAATTTCAATTAGATACCAAAACTCCTATTCATATATGTTACCCAGACTCGACAAAAAAAAATGATGCTTTTATAGATGACCTTTCATTTAGTGCTCTTCTTGCCCTGAGAATGAGTCAAGCCACCCTTGATTTAAACTGGTTAATGAAATGTGAAAGTCTTATAGACTTCATATTGAATCATTTCAAAGATTCAAAGAAAGGATATTTTTCTTATCAACGGTTAAATGATTTAAACCGGACATTTATTGATTTTGAAGATTGGGAGGATGACACCATCCCCTCCTCTATGGCAGCTTTGGCAGAATGTCTAATTGTTACTGGTCACCTCTTGAACTCTGAGAAAAAAAGGAAAGAAGGAGAATATATGATTCGTAATGGATGTAATCGAGCCTTTGATAGTCCTGATCGCCATTCCACATGGATAAACCTATTCCCATTTTCAAAAATAGACTCAATGCACTTAAAACTAACTGGTGATCATAGCATACATCCACTACCTTTTTTTAAAAGTCCATTATGGGGACCAAGTAATAGTAAAAACTTTAAAGCTGAAGTATGTACTATGAATAGTTGTCAAATAACTTATAACTCAATAGATGAGATATCTAAAAATTGGGATGTTTGAAACTTATCAAGTTCTTGTTTTTAAACATTTTTTGGAAGTCCCAATTTAGCCTTACCTGGTTTATATGTCTTTAAATAATTAGGAACCCAATTGACTATACTAACAAAATCACTCTTATCCCATGCGGATTGTACTAGGGAAATGGCATCTTTTGCCTGCGCATACTTAATCTTAGCATCCTTCAGATGTGGCCAAAATTCTAATGCTTTTTTAACTCCATCGCCACTAGCCCATATGTTTTGATATTTCATCCACTCTTGAGGAATAGGCTGCTCATTAAGAACAAGTGGTTTGTCTTCACTGATCCTAACAAGATTTTTGTCAAAAAGTGAAGAATAAACTTCAAGACGTTTAGCATCCATTGCTGACCAAAAAGCATCCGCCTTAACTTCCTTTGAGAGTTTAGCTTTAGCTGCTTGAGCAAGAGCAGCAAGTGATGAGTAGGCAATAAGGGGGACATTTAATGGAAGCGCTAAACCTTTTGCAGTTGCTGCCCCTATTCTTAAACCGGTATAGGACCCAGGACCATTAGCAATTGCTATTGCATCTAATTCTTTCATTGAAGCATGCTTAGAGCCAAATACATCTTTTAAAGAATTATCAATAAGTATGTGTAATTTTTCAGCATGGCAAAAACCTTTTTCATTAATCTCAAAAGCTGACGAAATAATTTCAGAACCATGAGTAATAGCAACACTGCATAATCGAGATGAGGTGTCGATGATAAGAAATTTTGATTTCACAAAATAACTATTAAAATTTAACTGGGTCTTTAACTATGACCTCATTACCGTCAGATAACCTTCTACTTACAGCATCGAAGGGACCTCTAATAACCTTATTAACATCATCTATACCTGAAATAATTTCTATGAATTTTTCATCTTGAATCCCAGTTTTAACAGTGTACATCTTAGATTTACCTGATTCAACTGCAAAGATCACCTCCAACATTTTATTTTTATTCAATGAATCTTCTCTTGTTGTCACTGATTCCACAGGAACACAACGAACCTGTAATGATCTTTTAGTACGTATATCGACAGTGGCAGTCATTCCCGATAGCAAAGGTTGTTGTCTTTGAGGGGTGCTTAATTCTCCATAACTACTTGGTAATATCTCTAATTCCACTTCGAAATTCGTTACCTGATTCACTCCCGTTTGCTGTCCTTTTGCCGCAATACTTATCTCTGTAACAACAGCCTTAAAATCATGTCCCAAAAAAGCGTCAACGCGCACAATGGCAGTATCGTCCATATTTACACGGACTATATCATTTTCATTAACATCAATTAAAACTTCCATTACGTCAAGTTGGGATACATTCATCATTTCTGTGCCTGCCATTTGAGCTGTTCCAACAACACGCTCGCCAACCTCTATATTTAAGCCGGTAACAATTCCGTTCATAGGAGCTCTTATAACTGTTCTTTTTAGATTATTCTTTGCCTCTTTCAATGAACTCAAAGCACTTTCAAGCTGGTATTCAGAAGACTGCACTCCTAACTCAGCAACTTTAAACATTCGCTCTGCGGCATCCCATTCAGCCTGAGAAAGAACCTTCTGTAGGTACAAAGTCTGATTCCTTTTATAAGTTTGTTGAGCCTCGAGAAACTGAGCTTCGGATTGTGCTTTTGACGATCGAGACAGATTAACACTTGCATTTGCACGACTAACAATAGATTGATATATGTCTGGGTTTATTCTTAAAAGAACCTCATCTTTTTTAACAGATTGTCCTTCATGCACATTTAATGCAATTATCTCTCCTGACACCTCTGGAGATATTTTTACATCTAATGCTGGTTGTATTTTCCCTGAAGCATTAACTGTTTCAATAATTGTATGTCTTTCAACCAAAGCAAGTTCAACAGAGATGGTATTCCCTTTTTTACCCCACCAGTTTTTTTTCTTACCTATAACTCCCACAGTGCCTAATACAAGCACAGTACAAATCACAATTATAACTCTTCTATTCATTTTTTAATTTTTTCATTATCTCTAGCATCTTTTGTCTGGTTTAGTGGCGATTGCATGTAAAATTTCAAAATAAAGGCCTTAAACTGAGCATCATACTTAGCACTTAACGCATCAGAGACTGCAGCGAGATATGTATTCTGAACTGTAGAGTAATCATATACTGTCAGAGTCCCCTCTTGTCGACGAATTGTTGCGTCAGTAAAAGCCTTGTTCGCAGCATTCACTGTTTTTTGAGCTGCTAAGTATTGTTTCCATGCAGATGTTGCATCCGAATGACTTCGTTCAACGGTCTGCTGATAATTGTCTACTTCCTGCTGATATTGAAGTTCAGCATTCAGTTTATTAATTTGAGACCTTTTAATAGAATTAGAAATTTGAAAACCATTGAAAATTGGAAGAGATAAATTAAGCCCAACATATTGCCTTACATTGCTTGTAAGTTGGCTTTGGAATGGTTTTAATTCAAAGCTAGTAGGAATATTTGCTTCAATATAAACTGGTATATTATTTCCTAAGCCGTCTAACCAATAGCCATATTCTAAAACCTGTAATTCACTTGTGATATTTTTTGCTTGATTCGAATATGAAGTAGCTATTTGCCCATTCATTGTAAGACGAGGTAATCGACTAGCATTGGCCGCTTTAACCGCGAATTTAGCGGACTCAATTCTTAACTGGGCCGCCTTTACATTAGGTTGGGCATCAATAGATGAGACAAAAATTGCTTCTGGTTGGACACGAATAATTGCTGGTTGCTCATTAATTCCCTCTAATGGTATATCTGTTACGCTAAATTCTTTTGCTTTGATTCCTATACCTTGAGAAAGTATTAGTTTAGTCAAACCTAAAGTATTCTCAGCAGTCAATTTTCTTTGTTCATCACGAGCCAGTTGAGCCTCCATTTGAAGAAGTTCATTGGGAGGAATAGCTCCAGCTGAATTCAATTTTCGGAGCCGAGATACTCCTATTTGAGTCACTCTAAGCTGGTCTAAAGCAACCTTTAAGGCCTCTTTTGCCATCAATACAGAAAGGTATTGAGAAGCAGTATTAAGAGCTACCGTATTCCGCGTGTTATCTAAATTATACTGAGTTATCAGCGCATTTACCCTTGCTTGTCTCCAGGTATTCAGAGTTTGAAATCCATCAAATAAAATCGCACTAAATCCTAGACCTCCATTTGCTGAAGAAAGAGGTACGCGGTCAATAATGTTGGTTACAGGATCAACTGTGAGGCCCGTATTCCATGCATTACCTGAGCTAGCTGAAATTTGAGGAAGCATAGCGCCAAACGCAGCTATGTTATCAGACTTCGATAAGATAATATTATTCTTAGCTTGACGAACACTATAATTATAATCTAGAGCTTTTTCAACACAATCATTCAAGTTTAAAACCATCATTTCTTGAGCATTCAAATTTTGAACACAAGAAAAAATACTAGATATGATTAATGAAATTTTTAAAAAAAAAGAAATACCTGCTCTTAAAACCATTCTGTTAAAATTCAATTTTGATAAAAACTGGTTACAATTATCATGTTAAAGATAGTTCTATCTATTTCTTCTCATGACGCCACCATGCAAAAGCGATTGCACCAAGGATTAGATAAGGGAATGCCATCAGATACAAAATGCCCTCATTTAACCCATCTGCAAGAGTTCCTCCATTGCTAGCGTTGCTCTCTGCCGTTGCTTTACACATTGCACATTGTGCTTTACCCCAAAAAGACTTGAATATAAAAAGCAAAAAAATAATCTTTTTCATTACATTGGATAATATGGTGCCATAAATATATAGACTAATACACCGGTTATTGCTACGTACATCCATATTGGAAATGTCCATTTTACTAATTTCTTGTGAGCACTTATTTGATTGTTCCAACCTCTGTAAATTGATAGCATCGCTAATGGAAGAACCGGGATGCTAAGAGTAATGTGAGTAATTAATATGAAAAAATATAAATACCGAATCCATCCCTGCCCCCCGAAGTGAGCATCAGGATTAGAAATGTGGGAAACAACATAGGATACTAGAAAAATAGCCGAGAGAGAAAATGCAAATATATTAGCGAGGCGATGAAATGCAACATTCTTGGTTTTTATCAAACCAAAGGCCACTAGCAATAGTATCGCAGTCGAACCATTCAGTATTGCGTGAAAAAAAGGAAGGCTTCTGATATTAGCATTACCAAATTGGAGTTTCCAATCTTCTGGAAGTAAAAAAAGTGACGCAACGGCAATAGGCACGATGATACTTAAGCCGACTATTATGGGTATTACAAAACGATCCTTTGGATTTCCTTTCATTTGCGCCTCATTTTTACCTTGCGGTGCTCCTTTACCAGAACTCTTACGTCATCTACAAGCTGATCAATTAAATATGCCTCCGAAAGATCATATGCTCCTAAGATGTTTCCTTGATCCGTTATTCGACTCCTTAAACTTCCACTCCAATCTATTAAAACAGCTGACTGAGAATGAGCATAACCACCAGCAGATTTTGAATCCCGTAAGGCTGTTAGGTAATAAGAATTAGCCAAGGAATAGAGCTGATCTGAATCACCTGTGATAAAACTCCATTTATTAGATTCTTCAACACCCAAGTTTCTTTTGTAATTATATAAAATTTCGGGAGTGTCTGTTGTGGGATCCACCGTACAGCTAATAAATATTAAATCCTTAAAACCATATAAACGATCGTGAGCTTCTTTTAGATGAAAATTCATCGCGGGACAAATCGTAGGGCAGGTAGTAAAGAAAAAGCTTAAGACTACAATTTTTCCTGAAGATGAATCTGGAGACCAACTCTCACCAAGTTCATTCATAAAAGATGTTGAGTCAGAATTCAAACTCGGAGGACCTAAGTTTTCCAGTGTTCTAAAATTAACGACACCACTTACCGCTATGGAAACCAAATACATGGTAACCGGAATGATAAGAAGCCCAATTAAGACAATACGTTTACTGTTTTTTGAGTTCATCAAAATTCAAAAATAGCCTGACCTTCAAAAATTAAAATAAATGTCAAGTAGGGAATTAAGATCAATACAGGAAGGTATATGGCATATTTTAATGAGGTCACTTCATACTTTAAATGCATAAAATACTGAACGATATATGCTGCTTTTACAAGTGTAAGGCCGATGAATATCAAATTTAAAATAGAAGTTCCTGCTAAGGAGGTCAAGAGGATTTCTGGCTTAATAATACCCAAAACAACTTCAACTGTAGTGATAACTAGTAAAAGCCAAAATATTTTCCAAATCCATGCTGTTCCTTGGGGTGATTCGTGATCCGACATAATCAATAGAATTATTTAAACTAGATAAAAAAAGGTGAAAACGAATACCCAAACAAGGTCCACAAAGTGCCAATAAAGTCCGACTTTTTCAACCATACCGTATGTTTTTCTTCGATCATAGGTTCCAAGCATCACATTGTAGAAAACCATAATATTTAAAACAACACCAGAAAAAACGTGAAAACCATGAAATCCTGTTATGAAAAAAAAGAAATTTGCAAACTGCTGCTTTCCATATTCATTATGATACATGTTTGCCCCTTGGATGACGTGTGCTCCGTCGAGAGCTTTTATTGTTGCCTCTCTATTAAAGGGGGTATGATCCTTACCGGGACTTTGTAAAACTAAATTATTATTCGCTCTAATAGATTCAAAAACCTCCTCATCAGAAAATAGCAGTTCATGGTTTGCAGAATGTCCTTTATCCATTCCTTGCACAATTTGAGATAAAGAAAGTACATTACCGTCTCTATTCGCGACTTTCATTACTTCGCTCGTTGAAAGCTCAATTGCGCCTTTATCCCCTATTATAAAATGATACCATTCCCACGCTTGACTGCTAACAAAAATACCACCACCGATTATCGTGGCAACCATCCACCACGCGGTAACATTTCTTTTTAATTGATGTCCTGCATTTACTGCCAATACCATAGTCACAGAAGACATTATTAAAACAAATGTCATGAATGCCACATAGAGAAGTGGCTGGTCACCTTTGAGTCCTGGAAAATGAGTAAAAACATCTTCAGCAACTGGCCACTGAGTTTCAAATCGAAATCTCACAAATGCATATGCCGTTAGAAAACCCGAAAATGTAAGAGCATCCGAGATTAAAAAAAACCACATCATCATTTTTCCATACTCTGAATTCATAGGCTCGTTACCTCCACTCCAAGCACTAGCAATCTTATTTTTACTCATAATTCAAAACTAAAAATGATTTGGTCAATTAAAGTGAAGCGAAATTAGCGAAGAAAGGTCAAAAACAGAAGCAAGTAAACCCATAAAAACCCAAGAAAATGCCAAAACTGAGAAGACAGGCTAAATTGAAGCATATTTTCTTTTGTGAAATATCCTCTAATACTGCGTATAAATGCCACTAAAAGAACAATAACGCCAGCTAAAGCGTGCATCCAATGAAACCATGTAATAACATAAAGCCAGCTTCCCGCAGGCCGACTTTCTTTACCAGTGAAAAACACACCTTGGTTCTCAATTAAATTATTCCATCCTAAGACTTGGCATAATAAAAAGAGCATACCAAATAAAAGAGCCAATCCCACCAATAAAGTTGAATACTTATAATGGCCAATTCTTATTTTTTTAGACGCATAAACCAATAATAGACTTGATAAAATTATGAATATTGTACTCAGAAGAAATTCATTTGGCAATGCAATAGTTTGCCAAGCACCCCTTGAAACTAGGGATGATTTTGAGACCACATAACCAGAAGTTAGCCCGGCAAATGCCATTCCAATACTTGCCATTCCAATCCATAAAAGGGGCTTTGATGTTTTTTCACGGATTTCCTTTCGATTCTTATTCATAGTTAGTTTAAATAATGATCAATAACATAGGTGATTTGAAGCAATGGAAGATATGCTATAGTTCCAAGCATTAAAGAACGGGCTGCCGAGTTAGAAGGAGACCGATGATGAATTATGGCAAATCTTAAAACAAGAATTCCAAGAATGAAAACTATTATAGCAGCAGCATGAGATAACATTAGCGAACCTGTCAAACCAAAAGCAGGAAGTATTGAAACAAAAATCATCCAAAGTGTATAAACAATGCTCATATATGTTACCGTACTATTCTTCTTTCTGCTTGGCAATAAAAAATAACCTGCCTTTGCATAATCATCATATCCAACCCATGCAATTGCCCAAAAGTGCGGAAATTGCCATAAGAACTGTATTGCAAAAAGCGTACCCGACTCAATACCAAAATCTCCAGTTACAGCAACCCATCCTAAGAGAAAAGGAATAGCACCTGGAAAAGCACCAACTAAAACCGCTAATGGCGACTTTGCTTTCATTGGAGTGTAGACCAAAACATATAATAACATTGAAACCAGACCAAATACAGCAGTGATTACATTTAGGAAACCAAGAGCGATAGTGCCTAAAACTCCCAAAACTATTGCCCACAAATAAGCTTCAGATTTAGTCATTCGACCTGCTGGCAAAGGTCTTGACATTGTACGATCCATTAAAGCATCAGTATCTATCTCCCATATTTGATTAAATGCATTACTCGATCCAACAATCGCGAAGCCACCTAGAATTAGTAATATAAATTCACTCCACAAAAAGTTAGATGCTCCCAACAAGTATCCCGCTGCTGCTGAAAAAACAACCGTAAAAGCAAGTCTAAATTTTAAAAGGAGACCTATATCACGCATCCCCACAAAGGTATTCTACACCACAAACGATAAAAAAAGGATTTAATAGATTTTGCTTATTGTAAACCATTGGATGACTCCATTTCAACTCCTTATTTAATTCCTCCATTCGGAACATATGGCATTTAGCCCCAAGAGCTATTGCATGACCAGCTGCCGTGTCCCATTCCATAGTGAGTGCAGCTCTAGGATATGCGTGAGCACTACCCTCAGCAACTAAACAAATCTTGAGTGAACTTCCCATAGAAATACGGTCTATTTCACCGTGTTTTTTTTTCCACTTGTTTAAAAGAGACTCGGTTAAAGGACTACCATGAGAACGACTTGCAACAATAGTTAATTTTTTGGGCAATTTCCCAGGAAGAGATTGGCCTTTTTCGTTTATTTGAGCATAATTTAACCTACCTGTACTTTTTAAAGATCCAACTTTTGGTCCTCCGATATATGTCCAATCTAAAACTGGACTATGAACTATACCCCATATCGGGGCATCACGTTTGACAAGAGCAATATTAATAGTAAACTCACCATTCCCCTTAATAAACTCTTTTGTTCCATCCAAAGGATCAACTACCCAGAAATAATCCCAATTTTCTCGTACCTCATAACTCGCATGCTCACCTTCTTCCGATAAAATTGGCCAGCCAGACTTGATGAGTGTTTCTTCGATAATATTATGCGCTCTAATATCTGCTATCGTAACGGGACTATTATCATCTTTCTTTTCTGATTTAATTTCCGCCTGGCCGTAAACTTCCATAATTGCATCTGCTGCAAGATAAACTGCATTCAAAATATCATTTGGAGTTATGTGGGAGTTTATAAAAGGTTTCATGGTCTAGCTCAGGTATCTAATTTTAAGGTGGTCTTGACTAAAAAAGCTCCGGTATTTTGGAGCTTTTTTTATACCCAGAACTTACTATTGAAGTTTTGCATTGATTGGAAGGCTGTATCTCATCCTAACAGGCCTACCTCCAACCTTTGCAGGCAACATTTTCGGAAGTTGTCTAACAACTCTCAAAGATTCATCATCTAACAATTTATCAACTGAACGTTCAATTGTTATATCTGAAACTTTGCCATCTTTTTCAATAATAAAAGATACCCAGATCTTACCTTGGATACCCATTTGCTTTGCCATCTCAGGAAATTCAAATTTCCTGCCAACAAACTGCCGAATTTTGATATTAAAGCAATTAAATCTTTCGTCTTCCGTTGCGTAATCCTCGCATCCAGGATATATGGGTTTACTTTCAACATTGACAAAATTAAAAATGTCGTCATCTAATACTTCATCAATAAGCTCAATCTCGTCACTATTATCGATTTCAGTCGACTCCATTTCCAGCTCATCAATATCTAATTTATCATCAACAATTGTAATGACTTCGGGAGGAGCTGGCGGTGGTGGTGGTGGTGGTGGTGTATTCCTCTGAGTAATCACTACTTCTTCATCGTCAATGAAAGCATCAAGATTACCCAAGCTGCCTGGACCATCTGCATATGTTTTCCACTCAAAAGCACCCCAGACGATTGCCAAAGCCAAAACCAAACCTATCTGCAAAAAAAGGCCTGTTTTATTTTCTAAATCTGCTTTAAATGTCTTCCGATTCTTCATTTCGGTTAAATTTTATGTTGTAAAGATACGCTTCCCTAAAAGTCGAGCAAGGATGATACCAAAAATTAAACCAAGAGTATTAGCTATTATATCGTGGTAGGAAAAAGATCGGCCATTTGACATCAATGGTTGAATAAATTCTATACCGCAACCAATGAATAAACAAAGTAAAGCTGGCTTCCATGGCCCATAAATAGATTTTGATCCCATTGAAAATAAAAATGAGGCAATCAAATAAGCCACAAAATGTAAGACAAAATCTTTTATGCTATATAATATTTCAGGCAAACTTGAAGGAGAAATGAGGCTCAAAAAAATAATTATGAAAGACCACAATGAACCTAATATTAACCATAATCTACGCTCAATCCTCATCAAAATCAATTCCCCAAAAGATCAGCATATTGATCAGAACTCATTAAGTTATCAATCATACCCACATCGGATAATTTTATTTTAACCATCCAACCTTTACCATATGGATCGTCATTTACTAGTTCTGGATTGGCGTCTAAAAGCTCATTTACCTCTAAAATCTGGCATTCCATTGGAACATAGAGGTCACTGACAGTCTTAACAGCTTCAACAGATCCAAATACTTCCTCTTTATTTAATTTTTCTCCCTCTGTTGAGATATCAACAAAGACAATATCACCAAGTTCACTTTGCGCAAAATCAGTTATACCCACCAATGCTGTTTCACCCTCTAGGCGCACCCATTCATGGTCTTTCGTGTATTTTAGATCAGTAGGAACATTCATTTTGAAAATTTAAGGTGCAAATATACTAACAGTATTAGTTTCCTAGATTGAGCCTCAAAGCAATTCCACTTTGCCATTGATTTGTGGGAAATGCCATAGAAGTTTTAAACGTACTTATAGTTTGATCATAATAAAATTGGGCCGCAAGCCTTCTACTTAAACGGTAATCTGCAGTTAGTTTTATCGTAGTCCTTCTCTGGCCAGCAGTAGGCTGATTAAACCCCTCAAGAATCCTACGAATCACTGTCTGATTATCACTTATTCTTACATCTAATTTTAATTCAAGGTTTGATTTAATATTATTTCTTTGACCGGCCTCATCAACGATAGTGAATTGAACATCTCGAATTATATAGCCCAAACCCACAGTTATATCTGTTGCCTTGCTTTCTGTAATTTGATTATTAGCCATACTAAGGGCAACTTGGCGTTGTTTTCCAATCTCAAATTTAAATGAAGTGTTTTTTCTTGTCCTAACATCAATCCCAATTAATGGTGACAAGGACTCAGAGATTGAGACTTGACCGATTTGCATTTCTGAGAGGATATCTAAATTTGAATTTCTAGGAAATTGGTTACTGGGATTATTTTGAATATCCTGAGCCCTGAGCATATTCGTCTGAATATTTTGAACTGTTAAATTATTTGAGTATTTATGACTTAAAGCAAAAGCGGTAAAAACCTTTCGAAAAGATTTTAAACGCATAAGACCGGTATAGTTAATTGACCAATTTGGCATAGGAATAACCGAATTGAAGTCAATTCGATTCATCATTTTAGAATCCTGATAGCCATAGGCAGCAAAAAAGCTATTTAATAAGACATCACTCTGAAGGACTGAGTATCCATCAAAACCATATCTCGAAGAATCTACTTCTTCAATAAAAGATTGAATATATCCTGGAATGTGATTTACCGCACTATCGGAGAGCTGTTTAGAAAATTCTAGCCTACTTTTCATGAAATCTTCAAATGCATCACTACCATAACCCGGAGCACTGCTTGTATCAAAAGCACTTCGCCACGACAGCCAGGATGTCGAAAACGTCTCCATATTTTGAGGACTAAAATGATGAAAACCTTTATTGTAAAGTGAGTCTACACCAAGACCCTCAGTATATCGGTATGTACTGCTCTCTTGCAAACCATAATTTTGGGTTGCAGTAAGAGTTATTCTAAAATCTTTAATTGGTTCAAGTTGAGCACGAGCATTAAATGTTTGAGTTGATGTGCTTAAGTACCTATTTGGTTGATTTGGATTTTTTATCAGCCAATTATTACTTGGATTACTCGCTCGAGTGGCAATATCAACAGGCAATCCTAAGAGCATATCTATCCCAGGTGACATTGCAGCATCTGGAGAAAACCCACTAAAGACAGGCAACGGGGTAAAGCCAGGAAGGTAAAGACCGGTATTCAATGTTGCACTTAGATTAACAGACTTTATCATTGTGACAATATCCACTACTGCGATTAATATTTTTTTGCCTAAACCGGTTTTTTGATTTTCTTTATTTTTTGTATTCTTTGGGCTATTACCTATCAAACGTTGCTCCATAGCTGTTCTCGCTCCTCTTGATTTTGAATTGTTTCCTTGCTTCAGTTTTTTATACCAAGAGAAATTCTTATAAAAAGTAGCAAAATTTAGATTTGCTGTTCCATTCCACTTACCAGAATTTTCTATGATATTTCCATAATCCAAGCTATCTATTGATTGTCGAGAGGCGAGTAATGAATTAGCTTTCCAATCATAATCTGCTGTATATCTCAATTGAAGTTGAGCAAAATCCATTAATGGCAACTTGTTTATCGGAATATTCCACGATGTATTAACTGTATGATGATACTCAACAGGCCTGCCGCCTGCTCTAATGTTATCTAATAAGAATGATTTTACCGAATCAACTGAGTTTGATCCTGGTAATTCATCTACCCGCACGCGCATGCGAGAGGTATAGTCGAGTTTTATGCCCTTGCTTAGGTCCCATACAACGTTATAATTTCTGTCCATTGTGAAATTTTTACTGAACATTTCTGGTAATTGAAATGTGGGGTTATCCACATTCCTCATTTTCATAGTTTGAATAGATCTTATTAAATCTCCACGAACACTTATTTTCGAGGGAGTTAAATTCAAGTTCAAATCCTTAATTAATGTTAAATTCTTATTCTTTATTTTTTTAAAAGGCTGAATATTGAAAGGATTCGTTTGGAAGTTATAAATAAGAGATGCTTTATGATCCTCTCTATCATCTCTTAAGGTATTTGCATCACTTCGCAGTACCTCATTAAATGAATATGAAGCTGTCCAATTACTTATATCAAAAGGTGTGGGTGCACGAGCGCCTTTCTTTAAGTTCTCTTTATTTTTTGTCTTATTATTTGACTTGTTAGGGTTAACTGGTGTACCTCTTGAAACATTTGGACTAGACGTATTATTACCAGAAGAACGTTCAACTCTAACATTAGTGAAATTAAATCCCCGCCGAACTGTTCTGTCTGCAACCATAGCCCTTAAGTCAGATCTCTCTTGAGCGCTGTTTAGGCTTTCCAATGCCTTACTCATTTCAATATCAGGATTTAGAGGATTAAACATTGGTGTTTTCCAATCCTGAGCGTTATTTATAAATAATGGTAGTTTAAGACGTGTTTTAAATGGTAAAAAGCGACTGAGTTCCAAATTTGTTTGAAAATCATAAGTAGCAGCAGAGAATTTATTTCTTTCTTGTGGACTCATATCTAAAGATCCAAATCCAACTGTACTATATGTTCCACTCAAAGCTATTTGTCCAAGATCAGCAACCTGAGTGGTTGTCCGAGCTATTGCAGACACGCCTCCCCGATTATCAAAGTCAGTCATTCTTAATTCATTTACCCAAACCTCAGCACATTTATCCATACCATCATCAGAGCTGCCTGTATTTCTTTTTTTTGGATTGCGAACTCCCATCATTATCGTTCTGACATTTCCTAAGTTCGGGACCCCTAAGACTCTTATTACTCCTTCTCCCTCATCTTTATTCTCCTGGTAAACAATGGAGTTTGAAATTTGAGCCTGATCTCTCTTTAGTTTGAGGTTAGTGAATTCCTCAAAGGCAATATCAATTTCATTTGAAGAGGGCCAGACTATTCCAGGATCACTACTGCCCCATGGGGTTACTTCCAAAGGGATTTCATACTCATAATAGTTTTGACTATAATCATTACCAAGTCGAATAAATAATCTTAAATCACCATCATTAAGCTGCTCAAACTGATTTCCTGCCTCTGCATGAGCAAAAAGCCTTAAACGTTTATTCATACGCATATCAACAGAAGTATTCTTAAAAGCAGCTCGTGCATCACCATCTCGAAGACCACAAACTCTCATGCTCAATGATTGTTCATTTTGCTGAACCAACGAAGTATTCCCCAAAAGCACTTGTCTCTGAATCCCTGGAGGAAGAACATACGGAATTGGCTTTCTACCCCCATTCTCTTCAAGGTTAACTGCATTCATCACAAATGTTGTTTCATCCATTGCGTCCACCGGTATTAATTCTCGAGACTCTTCAAGGGAGAATCGATACCTTCGCCATTCGCCTCTCACAAGATCCAAGCGAGCAAATCTCAAAACTGTTGCCTCTTCCCAACCTTTCATTATCATCCGCATAAAACGAATTGATCGAAAGTCTGACGCTCCTCCTATTCTTTTTGATGGTTCAAAAACTGGGATTTTAAATTGAATCCATCGAACAGATTTTCTGGTGTTATCAGGAAGCAAATCTGTTTGAGTTTCGTATATATCGGCAATATGATTCTTTCCAATAACCAAATCTTCAGGCCGCATCGAAATATGATATTGAAAGTACTGCTCTGACTTATTCAGTGTAGCATCCCTATTGACATCTTCTTTATCAGGTAAATTAGTATAAGTAGCGGGAAGGCCATTAATTAAGGTGGTCTGGGAATTCCCATCCGGATTATTAAAATAACGATATCGTTTCAATATATCAGCATCTGCTGAATCTTGACTTGGCCCTCTGTAGTATAAAAAATTATCTCCAGAGGGATCTTGAAAAGCTTTTTGGTAAGCTATACTATTTCCCCCAAAAGCATCAGTTAATGAAGATAAATATGTTTGACCAACATTACCCTTTAATCGACTTTCTCTAATATCTCCCAAACCATCTAATCCAACATCCTGGTGAACCCTAGAGCTTGGGTCATTATCAAAAGCCTGAACTACGGGCTGATACTTTGATGTATAACCCCAAACAGAGGAATCTACGTCTACTGGCAGACCTGATGAAGACAAACCATTCTCAAAACTTTGACGACCATCTTTCAGAATATCTTCGGATAAATTACCTAAATGAAAATAAAGATCACCACCCATTGCAGTGGGATTATCTAGGAATGGATCCATCATCCAAAATTGGATAAATTCGATATTTTGTTCTTCAAAATTATTTATTGAAAGTTGTCGCATTATCCCAGCCCATCTCGATTTTGGATCCGCTAAAGACCCATCAAGATTCAAACCCTTACTGTAGTTAGAGAAACCGGATACATCAAAATTATATGGCCCCCTCTCGTTAGGATCAAACTGCAAATCAAACATGGCTATGTTGGTTGCCATACCTGGTTGCAAGGGGACATTTGGAAAAACTTCCGCAAGAGGAACGAGACGTTGTCGATGATCAGATGTAATTCCGGGGTTATTTCTGATATTATTGGGAGTCTGACTATTATTTGCAAAAAAAGAAGGATCAATAATATACCAACTCATTCTGGCACGATTCGCATTATAAGCCCAGTCATTACTCAATGAAGCCTCTGGAAACAATTGATTTTGACCCTCAGGAGTTGAAGCTAAGTGCCAAGTTGTAGTTCCTCTTAGGTCTATTGTAGTTTGACTAGTCTCAAAGTCATCCAAATAAGTTGTAGCATCCCCATTTATTTTAATCCCTTTTGGTGATCCAGGAAGCAATTGGGCAACCTCCGCCTGTATCTGAATCCTGGAAGGTGCATTTGTGGAAATGAAGGGCAATTTATCCATAAAGCGCGTCAATCCCGGTAAATTCTTTTGATATTGGGTTTGAAATCCCCAAATACTATTTGCTATCGGTTCATCACCAGAGTTTACTTTTTGGGTCAAAGGTCTTTCTGCCAATCTCAAAAATGTCCCTCCGATTTTCCAGTCTTTCGAGACTTCATGTTCTATCGCAAGTCCTGAAAATGTCTTCGCTTGAAAATTAAACATTGTATTATTTTCAAATGAAACTTTGATAGGCATACCGGATTGCAGTAAACTCTCATTAAGAATTCGAACTTGCCCTAATGAATAATCCACTGTAAAATCTTGATTTTCTACAAGCTTGCTCCCGCCAGCAGTTACGGAGATAGAACCCCTAGGGATATTGAATGAATTCAGCTGAATGACCGAGCCTCCAGCACTTTTGTATCTTCCTCGGATAAGAAATTTATTTAATTGAGTTTGCTCTTGGGCTCTAAAAAGAGTAGAATCATAAAGCTGTTGAAAAACATACCTATCTTTTTCATCTTGATTTGATAATTTATTTGATAGGCTTGATCCAAATGGCTCGAGAACTGGCAATATCACTCGACCTTTTTGACTCAAAACTGTTACACCCTCAACATAGTCAAAAAGCCCATCTGGAAAGGGGTCATTATTATTGTTTACATAATCCATATCCAAAACTTGGATGAGAAGCTTATCTTTTACTGTGCTTTTCGGTAAAAATGGAATGGGTAAACCAGTCGCATCATTCATATACATTACTTCTAGCCTAAAATCTTCCCTTGATAGTTGAAACGCATTAAGACTGTAAACATTTTTCATCATTAAATCCCATAGTGGTGACTTCACATTTAAAAGAGTGTGTTTTACTAATTTTAGAATTAGGCTTTTAGGAGCCATTATTCCATCATTTGAAAATTCCCCTACTTGATATGTTCTGCCATTGGCAGTATACTGATAAGCAACCGCAAGTACTTCATCTTGATTTAAAGAAGTATTTAACGTCATATAACCTAATTGAGGATGAAAAGTATATTCATTAGCCTGTAGTTTTCTTGCGTTGGTCAGCTCAGAATATTCAACATTAGCATCATAACCAGAGGTGATCAAGGACGTCCCTGCAGTGGCAGCGTCACGCACATTTGGAAATCTCAAAAGAAGTTCTTTTGGATCAAGTCTGTTTATTCTATTGCTGGGTAATGGATCAATCGTTGGTCCAGGGAAAATAACATCACCATTTCGATTGGCATTCGTCGATCTCCAGGCCTTAGACTCTCCCTCACCCAAATCGGTAAATGCAATAATATTACGAACCTCAGTGGGTGTTGTTCTTCTATTGGTAACCCAGACCTCAACTCTTGTTATCTGAATTGGGCTTTGAATAACTGGAAGAGTGCTAAGCCATTGTTCATAATGATCCCTGAAATAATGACTTAAGAAAAAGTGTCGATTCGCTTCATATGAATCTCCTTTTATTGAAAATTCTTGAGTTGTTGCTCCTCCTTGGATATTTAAACTTTGACTTTGACTACGCTGTTCAGCTACAACTCCTGTTACCATTGTTTTCCCGAATTGAAATTTTCCTTTCAGTCCAAATAAACTTTGAGCACCCGTGATAAGACTGCTACCTGTTGGCATACTGACATTTCCCATCTCCAAAGACTTAATAATATCATCTTCTAAACCTTTAAAGTTTAACTTCATTTTATTTTCAAACCCAAAGGTTGCTTCGGTATCATAATTGATCTGAAGATCTAGTCTTTCTCCCAATTTTCCTGTTGCGTTTACCTGCATTTTTTGATCAAAATCAAATGCTAGAGTCTTTCTATTTCTCTCTGGAACGATAGGGTTTTTTATGTGCTGAAATCTCAATCCAAACCTAAGCTCTGCTGTACCTTGAGGTCTTATCTCTAATTCATCTGAACCAAAAATATCTTCTATCAAGTTATTTGATAAATTCATATCTGGAACAATGCTACTCCCTTCTCTTTTATCTGCCGAACTACCCTGCGACCATCTACTTTTCCAACCATCAATCTCTTGTTGTGAAAATATCATTTTACTGTAATCCTCTTTTGATAAATAAATAGGGGATCCCATAGGGATATTACCAATATATCTTTGACCAATATAAAATCCTGTGATAGAATCATAAGTGTAAATTGTTTTGATATTATTGGGTGTATTAATCCCTGGCATAGACCAATTTGTCTGATTAGAGTCCACGACTTGGGCATTTAGACCCACCGAAAGAATCACAGTAAAGAAAAAACTGCAAAAAACGCGATATGATCGCATTACAACTGGGATAAGGCGATTCTTAAAACGTCTTCTAGATCGTGGTCACCATCCTTAGAAAGGATTGATGAAACTATTCTTTCTACTATTGAGCGTGAAAAACCTAATACAATTAAAGCTTGAATTGCCTCGGCCCTGACAGATGATACTGATTCATCTCCTGAACCTTTTATCGTAGAAACACCACCTACTTTATCTCTTAAATCAATTACAATTCTTTGAGCTGTTTTAGCTCCAATTCCTTTTATTCTTTGAAGGGTTCCGCTATCTCCATTCGAGATAGCTTGTATTGCCTCATTGGGTCTTAGTGCCGATAAAATCATTCTTGCAGTGTTTGCACCAACACCGGAAACACTTAGTAAGAGGAGAAAAACATCTCTTTCAACTCCTGTATGAAAACCGAAAAGTAACTGAGCATCTTCACGATAAACAGCATGGGTCAATAATTTTACCTCTTTCGCTTCACCAATCTGACCGAATGTTGTTAAAGATATATTGAGATAATATCCGACACCACCGCATTCAAGCACTATGTGTGCTGGCGATTTTTCTATAACACGTCCTACGAAATGATGAAACATTAGATTCCTTTAACGACAGAATTTAGATTTTGGTATTTCAGCGAACTATTAATTTTTCCAAATTCCAATTCCCCAAAGAACTATTTCTTTGCAAAGAATAAAGTCCAGGCATTAAGCGATGATCAAATGGATTAAAACTAACATGATCTGCAGAGGGTGCAATGGAAACTCTTGAAACAACTATTCCCCTTAGGTCAATAATTAATAACTCACTAGAGATATCCAAAGGTGATAATGCAATATTTAGCAATTCATTTCCTACTGGATTTGGAAAGATACTAGAATAGTCTTTGGCATTATCAGGCAAATCAAAAGTCTTTGAGAAACAATAGACCATATATATTTGAAGGGTGTCTGAGGTATCTGCAGCATTTATAGCTGTATACCATATGGTGTCTTGCCCAACCGCATCTGTATCTCGCACATATGCGTATCCTGAAAAATCGTAAGCTATTGAACCTGCGCCAACAGTTACATTACCTTGACTTTGAGATGCCCACGTTGGGTAACATAAATCCCAGCAGAAATAATTGGAGTCTACTAAACCAGTCAAACCAACTTTTCTTCGGACCAAGTAATAATCTTTAGACAAAGAGGAAATATTTTTCATTGCAATGTGGCCTTCAGCCTGCTGACCGACTACACTATTAACGCAGGCTATCGAATCTTTTGAATCTATAACTAAAGATTGTCCTGAAATCTGCAGCGAGAGAAAAATAACAAAAAGGGACGATAAAATTTTAAGCATAATAAATGCATTTAATTTTCTTAATTCACTCAAAGGTAAAGACCAAATACATGATGGAGTCCTCAATTATAAATAAAAATGCTTTGTTCTAGCTGTAAATAGCCTTCTGACCAACCTTAAGATCACTGAGATACATTACAATTTTTTATATTTAGAATGATTCTATGTTACAAATTTGCCAAAAAATAGGTCATTGGGTGTATCGATAACTATATTTAGGCCATTCAACTTCCATTCTAATATATTAACATGAAAAAATTCATACTCCTTTTTACAATACTCTTGTCAGCTAATGCACTTTATTCTCAGGCTACAAGACTAGTTTTATTCGAACACTTCACCCAAGCATCATGTGGACCATGCGCATCTCAAAATCCACCGTTCGCAGCTCTTTTGGCAACAAACACGTCAAAGGCAGTTAAAATTGCTTATCAAACATCATGGCCTGGGACAGATCCTATGAACGCTGCCAATCCAAACGAAGTAGCTTCCAGAGTTTCTTATTATGGAGTCACTGGTGTCCCAAGTGTCAGAAATATCTCCGTAGTCCCTGCAGGATCCTCACCGGCAAACATCAGCCAGTCTCAGATTGACGCTCGATATAATGTTACGCCTGATATGTCTGTTATTCTGACTCATCAGCTCACAAGCGGATATGATTCCGTCCAAATTGCCGTTTCAGTGTCAAATTCATCAACATCTACTCTAACCTCAGGGTCTGCTGGATCCTTGAAATTACATCTTGCTTTAGTTGAAGAAACGATTAACTATTCATCTGCTCCTGGATCAAATGGAGAAACAGTTTTTCATAATGTGATGCGAAAGATGATCCCTAATGCCAATGGTACAACTCTATCCGATACTTGGACAGCAGGTCAAAATCAAACATATCAATTTACTATTCCACTGCCATCATACATTGCTAATCTTGGGGAAATAGCGTTTGTAGCATTCGTTCAAGATGACTCCAATAAAGAAATTAAAAATGCTGCTTTTAGCCCGAAGCAAGCCGTCAGTGGTTTAGCGGATGTGAGCTTAGCTAGTATGAATGCAACTACAAATAGTTATTGTGATCCGAATGTAACACCATCGATAACTATCCAAAATTCTGGATCTATGACAATTACCTCTGCAACTGTTTCCTACACTGTAAATGGAGGAAACCAAGTTTCTCAAAACTGGACAGGTAGTATTGCAGCTGGACAAACTGCTACGGTTGCTTTTCCCCAAACAACTTTGTCAACAGGAGCCAATGAAATTATTGGATTAGTTGAATTCCCTAATGGTGCAGCAGATTATGCGCCAATTAATAATACATCAGCACCAACTAAAGTTAACGTCTTAAGCAATACTCCAACTTATGCGCCATATGATCAAAATTTTGAAGGCTTATCTCTGGGCACTATTCCCTCAAATATGATTAAAGAGGAATCGATCCCAGGAGAAATGGTTGGGGGTATAAGTAAAGCTAATGTTCAAAATCTTCCGCAAGAACTGGGAGCATGGGGTCAATCCGCAACGTCAATATTTTGGGATTTCCCAACAATAGCATCAGGAACGGTTATCAGCCTAATCACAGAAAAGATCTCTTTATCGACAATATCCAACCCCAATCTATATCTTTCCACATCATATGCAGCACGAGGAGGCAATTCAAACGATCAATTGAAAGTTTATATATCTACAGACTGTGGGTCATCGTGGACCAATATATTTTCACCCTCTGGCGCATCTTTAGCAACAGGAACAGACCCAGGATCTCAATACCGCTACTGGGCAGATCCAACGAAATGGCTGACACATAAAATTTCTCTAGCTAATTATGCCACAGGAAGTGCCATTATGTTAAAGTTCGAAGGAACATCTGCAGCTGGTCAGTGTTTATATTTAGATAATATATGGGTATCTACAAATGTTCTTGGATCTGAAGAAGATTTTATTTCCGACAACCTGAGCATATTCCCTAATCCAACTTCTAATCTTGCAAAGTTTAATCTTGAACTAATTAGTGAGTCAGATGTTTCCATTTCTATTTATAATCTTTCAGGACAAAAAGTTGTAAATGTAGATTCACAAAAACTACATTCTGGTAACCATACATTGGAAGCGCCCGTATCAGAATTACCCAATGGGGTGTACAATGCACGGATTTCAATCAATGGTAAAGTTCAAAACTTGAGATTCACAGTAACTCACTAATTTAACCAATCCATTAACCTGAAGAGCCTTGCTCTTCAGGTTAATTTTTATATGAAGTATTTAATATTATTCTTTTCCATTCTTACATGGAACTATGGATTTTCTCAAAATTTACCCAATGCAGAATTAGTTAATCTGCAAGGTCAAATTATAGATGCCGCAGAACTAAAGAATCCAGGAAGCCCTTTAATAATTAGCTTTTGGGCAACATGGTGCAAACCATGCATCAACGAACTCAATGCATTTCATGATTATTTTATTGACCTTGAATACACAGGTCTCAAGGTTCTGGCAATTTCCATCGATGATTCTCGCACAATGAGCAGAGTGGCTCCCTTTGTAGCAGGCGAAGCATGGGATTACGAAGTTTATTTAGATCCCAATAGTAATTTCAGAAGAGCAATGGGTGTAAATAATATTCCCCATACATTCCTAATTGATGATAAGGGTTCTGTAGTTTGGCAAGCCAACAAATACATCCCAGGAGAAGAGGAAGAGCTAGCAAAAAAAGTGATATCTATGTATCAAAAAAAGCTTGGTGAAAAAAGTAAATGAGATTAATTCTATTCATCTTTACTCTCTGTATTCCTTTTATTGGAGTTGCTCAGCAGCAGAAAATTCGTGCGATCATTCAATCTGATGCCCAATGGTACCTTAGAGACGAAATTCTTGATCCCAGCGGAGAGTACTTTCCTAATGAAAGATTACTGGGTCAAGGGTTTGCACTTTTTACCTACACCGATGGAGACTTTCAAGCAGGAATGCGATACGAAAATTATCAAAATGTCATGCTTGGTTTTCCTACGGGGTATAGAGGTGAAGGAATTACTTATCGCTACGCGCGAGTCAGAAAAGAGAATTGGGATATTACAGTAGGGAACTTTTATGAGCAGTTTGGGTCTGGACTTATTTTTCGATCATACGAGGAACGTGGACTTGGTTTAGATAATGCAATGGACGGGTTTAGGATTATAACAAAACTAAATGGCGGAATAAAAATTAAAGGTGTTCTTGGACGACAGAGAAAATATTTTACAAAAAGTGAAGGTGTGGTTAGAGGTGCAGACATTGAATGGTCCGCCAACGAATTAATACCAGCTTTAGGAAAGAAAGGTGTTTTCTTTAGCACCGGGGCAAGTTTTGTAAGTAAATTTCAAAGAGGTTTTGATCCAATTTTGAATTTACCCCAAAATGTTGGAGCCTTTGCTTTTAGAACAAATTTAAATTTTAAAGGAGTTAACTGGGGCACAGAATGGGCTTATAAAATAAATGACCCCAGTTATGATAATGGTTATATCTATAGACCGGGAAATGGTTTAGTAAGTACAATAAGTTATAGTAAAAAAGGGTTGGGGATTTTAGCCTCAATTAAACGAATTGATAACATGAGTTTCCGCTCCGATCGCAATGGGCAACAATTTGATCTTTTTATAAACTTCTTACCTCCAACTTCTGAACCTCACACTTATGCTCTTGTTGCCCTCTATCCCTATGCAACTCAAATTAATGGAGAAATTGGCGGCCAATTTGAAATAAATTATATGGTTCCCAGAGGGAGCCCACTAGGAGGGAAATATGGAACTAAATTGAGTATAAACTCAGCATTATCAAACAGTATTGATAAAAGTGTTTTAGCAGATGGAACTCGAGGTCAAAAAGGAACTCAGGGATACATATCTGAATATTTTAAATTTGGACCTACAATTTATTTTAGAGATTTAAATGGCTCCATTTCACATAAGTTTTCAAAAAAACATAAAAGTCAAATCAGTTTCTTTCGTTTAAAATATAACAAAACGGTTTTGAATGATGGAGTGGGTGATATCACCCTTTTAGAAAACCCAGGTATGGATTCCGTTATAACTATAAATGCTATTGTTTTGGAAAATCAATTTAAACTTTCCAATGGGCAGACAATTCGAAATGAACTACAATGGTCTATCGCAGATGGATTTAGAGGAGATATGGCCATGGCTTTAATCGAATGGACAATTAATCATGACTTGACTTTAGCTGTTCAAGATATTTATAATTACGGTCACCCAACACCAAGCCGACGTATTCATTACCCCATAGTCTCACTTATACACTTTAACGGACCAACTAGGGTTCAAGTGGGATATGGAAGACAACAGCAAGGAGTATTTTGTGTCGGAGGAGTTTGTCGGGTTGTGCCCCCTTCAAATGGTTTGAGTATCTCTTTAACAACAAGTTTATAATGCATTACTTAAAATATTTTATACTGTTTATATTTTCTAGCTATTTATTCTTTAATAGTTGTGATGTTATAGATGAACCTTTTAAAGACAATACCTTTATACCTATAGATACATCTTCTACAATTATTGGTGACACTCTGGTTCAAACAGAAAGAGCAGTCATAGTTGAGGATTTTACTGGGCATAGATGTAAAAATTGCCCGAAAGCATCAAAAGCAATACGAGAATTGGATAGTCTATTTGGATCTAAAATAGTTCCATTGGCTATTCATGCAGGCCCCTCAAATTTTACTGGAACTAATAATGATTATCCGATTGATTTTACAACTCAGGAAGGTGATGATATAGCGACGCATTTTGGGATTTTCGCCCTTCCCATGGGGCTTGTTCAAAGATTGGATTATCCCAATTCGCATCAAAAGACCTACTCGGCATGGTCTGCTTTAACATTTTTAGAGCTAGCCAAGTCTCCAGAAGCATTATTTTCTTTAAATGCTGAATATGATAGTTTGAGTAGAACAGCTGTGTTAAATTATTCAGTAGAGCTAAGTTCAAATCAAACAAATCCTCTTTGGATCGCAGTCTATATCAAAGAGTCTGAAATAATTGCGCCTCAATTGATGCCGAATAACGCAAGAAATGAAACATATATTCACAAAAATGTTTTTCGTAATGCCCCATTGGGACCATTGGGTAATTTAATCTCTCAAAATGGTGGGGAAGTAGGCCAAATATTTAATGGGAGTATCACGTCTAATCTTGACCCCCTATTGAATGCTAAAGAATGTGAGTGGGTGATACTATTATATGATAAATCAAATTATAAAGTTATTCAACCAGGGTCTACTTTGGTATATCCTTAGAGGATATTACTCCCAAAGCTAGATTACGTTTTAACCCTTGAAAACCGGTTCGTTTAATCGCACTTTTCTTAAAAACACGTCCAAAGGTTTCCTCAGTAATTTCTTTCCAGTCATTCTCATTCCAATCTTTCCAAACTCCAGCATTAAAACGATCTTCATTATGAGGCTTTGAATGACGATTCCAAGGGCAAACATCTTGACAAATATCACATCCAAAAACCCAAGGTGAGATTGACTCCTTAAAATCAGAAGGCAAAGCCCCATGGAGTTCAATTGTCATATGGCTTATACAGCGATTACTATCAATCACTTCAGGTTGAACAATAGCATCAGTAGGGCATGCATCTATACATTTTGTACAAGACCCGCAATGATCATTCTCGAAATTATCTTCTGGCAGATCCATATCAATTATTAATTCTGCAAGAAAGAAAAAACTCCCTTCATATTTTCTGAGTAATAAGCTATTCTTGCCTATCCAACCTATTCCACTTTTTTCAGCCCAGGATCGCTCCATTACTGGAGCTGAATCAACAAAACACCTTCCTTCTACATTGCCAAAATTCGAACGAAGCGAATCCAGTAATTCAAATAATTTCTCTTTTATTACAATGTGATAATCCTCTCCATATGCATATTTCGCGATTTTAGGGAGTGAATTGTCAGTCTTTCTGATATCCTTTTCTGGATAATAATTATAGGCCAGACTTATTACAGAACGAGCGCCAGGAACCAGTTTTCTTGGATCTAAACGCTTATCAAAATGATTTTCCATGTAAGCCATAGAACCGTGGTAACCGTGCTTTAACCATTCTTCCAAGCGTGGAGCTTCATCTTTAAGGAATTCAGCTTTTGCGACCCGGCATGACAAAAAGCCTAACCTATTTGCCTCTTGCTGCAAAAATTTCTTGGCACTCATTTTTCTAAATCAAAAAGACCCTTTTGATTTGGTGTTTTTTTTCCTAAGTGCTCATAAGATAAATCCATAGCTATTCTACCTCGAGGAGTCCTAGCGAGATAACCTTCTTGGATTAAATATGGCTCATATACTTCTTCTAAAGTCTCTGATTGTTCAGAAACTGCTGTGGCTAAAGTGGTTAAACCTACAGGGCCTCCTTTAAATTTATCAATGAGAGCAGTCAAAATCTTATTATCCATATCATCAAGGCCATGCTCATCCACGTCCAGCGCATCCATACCGTATCGAGCAATAGTAAGGTCAATTACTCCTTTCCCTTTTACCTGCGCAAAGTCCCTTAATCTTCTGAGCAATGAATTTGCAATACGCGGAGTACCTCGACTTCTTCGAGCAACTTCGATTGCGGCATCTTGCTCTGTTTTAATATTTAGAATTCCTGATGAGCGCTCAACAATAGTACTCAGTAACTCAACTTTATAGTACTCTAACCTTGTTGAAATTCCAAAACGAGATCTTAAAGGAGCAGTCAACATTCCAGAGCGGGTTGTTGCACCAACTAGAGTAAATGGCTTTAAACCGATCTGTACTGAGCGAGCAGAAGGACCACTCTCAATCATAATATCAATTGAAAAATCTTCCATTGCTGAATAAAGGTATTCCTCTATTACAGGGCTTAAGCGATGTATCTCATCAATGAATAAAACATCATTCTCCTCCAAGCTTGTTAATAATCCAGCTAAATCCCCTGGCTTATCTAAAACAGGACCAGATGTCAAGCGTAGATTCGAATTCAGTTCATTCGCTAGGATATGCGCTAAAGTAGTTTTTCCCAAACCCGGAGGGCCATGCAGTAAAACATGATCCATGGCTTCTCCTCGTTCTCGAGCGGCTTGAACAAATATTTTTAAATTTTCCAAAGCCTTCTCTTGTCCGGCAAAATCATCAAATCTAGCAGGTCTCAGGCGTTGTTCAGCTTCTTCATCTTTAGGTGATAATCCTTCTTCTTCAAAACGTACCATTAAGACAAATTTAAAAGGAAAGGGCCACCGATTTGGTGGCCCTTAAAAAACTCTTTCAACAATAATTAATGTCCAGGTTCATTTTTTAATCTAGGGATAGACTGCGGGACAAAATCATCATCATGTCCTGGCTTGCTATAATCATATGGCCAACGATGAACTGTCGGAATTTCTCCCTCCCAATTACCGTGAATATGCTCCACTTCTGTTGTCCACTCTAGAGTATTTGAACGCCACGGATTTTTTGGAGCAACGGGACCTCTCCACATAGAATAAAAGAAATTGAATAGGAATATTAACTGAGCAATACCACCAAAAATGGCAAACATTGTGATAATAACATTTATGTCTTGCAATTCGTCAAACATTGGAAACTCAGCATTACTGTAATACCTTCTAGGTAGACCAGCAAGACCAGTAAAATGCATGGGGAAAAAGACTCCATAAGCAGAAATAAAGGTTAACCAAAAATGGAAATAGCCCATAGTCTTATTCATCATTCTTCTATACATTTTAGGAAACCAATGGTATACTCCAGCAAACATTCCAAAGATCGCAGAAAGACCCATTACAATGTGAAAATGAGCGACGACAAAATATGTATCATGAACGTTAATATCTAATGCAGAATCTCCTAAAATAATACCTGTTAATCCACCAGCGACGAAAGTACTAACTAAGCCAATTGAGAATAACATTGCAGGTGTGAATTGGATATTTCCTTTCCACAAAGTAGTAATATAATTAAACGCCTTAACTGCAGAAGGAATAGCAATTAGCAGAGTAGTAAATGTAAATACTGATCCTAAGAACGGATTCATACCTGTAATAAACATGTGATGGCCCCAAACGATAAAAGATAGAAAAGCTATTGCCAATATTGAACCAATCATTGCACGATAACCAAATATTGGCTTTCGAGAATTAGTGGCAATAACTTCTGATGTTATTCCCAAAGCAGGTAAAAGAATAATATAAACCTCAGGGTGCCCTAAGAACCAAAATAAGTGCTCATAAAGCACTGGGCTACCACCTTCATTATGGAGAAGCTCTCCGGCAACCATTATATCCGACAAATAAAAGCTTGTGCCCAGCAATCTATCAAACATTAGAAGAAGAGCTGCGCTCAATAGAACGGGAAAAGAGAGAACACCAAGGATTGCTGTAACAAAAAACGCCCAAATAGTCAAAGGAAGTCTATCCATACTCATCCCCTTTGTTCTCAAATTAATAATCGTCACGATGTAGTTCAGAGACCCTAATAATGATCCTGCAATAAATAATGTCATAGAAACTAACCAAAGTGTCATACCAGCACCAGAACCGGGCATAGCCTGTGGCAAAGCACTTAAGGGAGGATAAACTGTCCAACCACCAGATGCCGGTCCCGTTTCAACAAAAAGTGAGACTACCATTACAACTGAAGATGCAGCAAAAAACCAATAGGATAACATATTTAAAAATCCCGACGCCATATCCCTAGCTCCAATTTGCAACGGGATCAAAAGATTTGAAAATGTTCCAGATAAACCTGCTGTCAGTACAAAAAATACCATTATTGTTCCATGAATTGTAACTAAGGCCAAATAAATATTTGGATCCATTTGACCTTCAGGTGCCCATTTTCCGAGAATCGACTCAAGAATTACAAACTTTTCATTTGGCCATGCTAATTGCAATCTAAATAGCATTGACATGAAGACTCCCAATACTCCCATCAGCATTCCAGTAACCAGGAATTGCTTCCCAATCATTTTATGGTCCATCGAGAACACATACTTTGTCCAAAAGTTCTCTACATGATGTTCGTGATCATCATTAGAAATGACCTCTTCATTTATTTTTTTCGCCATAGCTCAACGATTTATATTGATTCTTTAACAGTCTTTTGTTGCAACAACCACTGGGCATATTCTGCTTGAGTTTCTACAATTAGGGGCATTTGCATATTATAATGAGCAGAACCACATACCTTGTTGCAAAGCAACAAATAGTCATATTCGTAAAATTCTTTTCCAGCTTCTAATCTGATTTTATTTATTCGTTCTACTTTTTGAATCACATCGGGATCCGTTCGAATCTCTTCGGTCGTAATTGTAGGTGTAAACTGAAATGAAGTTTGAGCTCCTGGAACACAATTCATTTGGGCTCTAAAATGGGGCATATATGCAGAGTGAATCACATCTTGTGATCTAAACAAAAACTTAATAGGCCGGCCAACAGGAAGATGCAACTCACTGACAACTATATCATCTTGACTAGCAACATCCATCGTATCAACACCTACGGTATTAACTCCCTGAATAAGACGGACATTTGCATTGCCCAGAGTATTGTCATCCCCAGAATATCTTGCGATCCATTTAAATTGCTGAGCATATAATTCAATTACTATGGGTTCCTCATCATTATCAGGATTCCAGACATTTGACCAAGTTGTCATACCGTAAACAATTAACACAGCGAGAACAATCGCTGGAACTATTGTCCATACAAATTCTAATTTATTGTTATGTTCATAATATGTAGCTTTTTGCCCTTCTTTACCTCTATACTTATATGCAAAAAAGAATAAAATCGGCTGAACGATAAAGAATGTAACAACAATAAGTCCCATTGAAACATCCCATAACATGTCAATTTCTACTCCATGCAAAGATGATGGCTTGGGCAGAAACAAAGGACTCCAAGTATTTACCATCCATACAAATGAGGCTAAAAGACCAAATCCAAAGAGGAGCATTAGTCTACCCTGATAATTATTGTCTTTATTGGTGACTACATATTCATCTCGCTTGCTGGCCTTTGTGGCAAGCTCGTAGATACGAATAATTTGCGCAATTGCAAGAACTAATAGGAATAGCACAATGGCTATTAGAAGACCGGTCATATCAATATAATATTATTGGTGGAACAGTTTGCTTTCATGAATCATAGCGTGATTCTTCATCAGAAGGGGGGCAGAAGAAAGATTATGTAAGACGATATAAATAAAGATACCTGCGTAAAATAAAAAGCCACCTATCTCAACCCATCCAAAACCATAATTATATCCAACAGAACCTGGCATAATCATGATATAGTGATCCATCCAATGACCTGCTAAAACAAATACTGCCGCAAGTCCGATGAATCCAGCGATACGCTTTGCGTCACGAGACATCAAAACCAAAATAGGCATAATAAAATTCAATACAACCATTATTATAAAAAGCAATTTATATTCCCCAAACCTAGCCAAGTAATATGGTGTTTCTTCCGGTATATTAGAGTACCAAATCAGCATGTATTGGGAGAACCATAAATATGTCCAAAAAACACTAAAAGCAAACATGAATTTACCCAAATCATGTTGATGATTAGAATTAACCCATGGCAAATATCCGCCAATTCGCAAATAAATAACCAATAAATTCAGTACCGTTAATGATGTTACAAACATTCCAGCGAAAGTGTACCATCCAAAAAGTGTTGAGAACCAGTGCGCATCAATAGACATTATAAAATCCCACGCACTTGTTGAAGATGTCACCGCGTACAATACTATAAATACCGCTCCTAATTTTCTTTGAGTAAAGAATAAATTCTGACCTGAGGGCAGTCGATCCTCTCGAAGGCTATTTCTTCGGAATAAGTAAGCAGCACCTCCCCATATAACCAAGTATATGATTGTACGCAATATAAAAAATGGAGCATTTAAATAAGCTTCCTTTCCTGCGATCAGAGAATCATAGTTAGAACTCAATGGATCCATTATTCCTTCCTGCATCCAATGCCAAATATGGTGTTGATGCATGGAACCAGTGATAGCTAAAAACAGTAAGCCAAGTATAGGAACTATAACAAATAGTGAAACAGCTTCCATTACCCTCAGAATTCCTGCCGACCATCCTGCTTGTGCCGCATATTGGATAGCTAAAAAGAATAACGTACCCAATCCAATACCTAAGAAGAATATTGTATTCACCAAAAAAGCAGACCATGGGCGATTTGCCGCCCCATGATCTTCGTGACCTCCGTGAGAATCATCAGCATGAGAATCATCAGCATGAGAATCACCAGCATGAGAATCACCAGCATGAGAATCACCAGCATGAGA
>CAJWKU010000019.1 GCA_913043005.1 uncultured Cryomorphaceae bacterium | reverse complement strand
AGATTGGGAGCAAATGATAGATACAAATTTAAAAGGCCTTCTTTACGTAACAAAAGTAATAAGTCCAGAAATGGTCAATAGAAAAAGTGGACAGATTATAAATATTGGCAGTATTGCAGGGAAAGAAACATATCCCGATGGTAATGTTTACAATGCAACAAAATTTGCAGTTGATGCTCTCACTCGCGGCATGCGACAAGATTTATCACAACACCAAATCAGGGTGTCACAGATAAGTCCTGGAATGGTAGAAACTGAATTCTCTGAAGTTCGATTTCACGGAGATAAAAAGAAGGCGCAACAAGTATACAAAAATATGAGTCCCCTCAAGGCAAATGACATAGCTGATTTGATATATTATATATCAAACACACCCTCGCACGTAAACGTTGCAGATGTGTTAATACTGCCTACCCAACAAGCTTCTGCAACGATAATTGCTAGAAATTCAAATAACTAGACGAATAAATCAAGGTTCGCTTTAAAAAGCAACTCATCTGGGCTCATTTTCTTTCTTCGGCAATAGTTTTCTCTCGATCGGCTTGATATGTAATAGCGGAGTCCAAATCATTAAAAATCAAATGCTCCGGAACTGCGTCTGGGACTATCCTCAAATCTCTAAATCTGTTTTCCGGTTGCAAGTTGAGCCCTATTAAGCGCACCTCTATGGAAGATTCATTGAGACTAAGAAAAATGTCTTCCATAGCAAATAGTCCTGATTGATCAATATATGGCACCCGTGTTAAGTCAATACATAAGGTTTTTGCCGAATTTGGAAGTTTTCTTGAAAGCGCAGTAAGTTCATTTGTTGCGCCAAAAAAGATAGGCCCATCTATAGTTTTAATAAATAAATGATCATTTTCATTTGATGGATCTTCATAACCTTTAACATTGGCGTTATCCAAAACCGTATCCACCATTTTTGCCATAAAAAAAAGCGATGATAAAACCAGCCCTATTCCAACTGCAAAAATTAAATCCCAAAATACAGTTAGTAAAAAAACTATGATCAATACAACTGCATCTGTTCTTGGTATAAACCTTAACGAATGCAGCCCCTTAAAATCCATAACACTAATTCCTACTGTAAATAAAATTCCAGCGAGAACAGCCATCGGAATCTGCTCAGCAAAAGGACCGACTAAAAGAATAACCAAGAGTAAAAAAATTGAAGCTATTGCGCCTGATATTTTTGTTTTGCCACCCGATTTAATATTGACTACGGTGCGAATAGTAGCTCCTGCTCCAGGAATACCTCCAAAAATTGCAGCAATGCTATTTCCTATGCCTTGACCGATTAATTCTTTGTTGGGTCTGTGACGAGTTTTTGTCATATTATCTGCGACTACTGAAGTTAAAAGAGAATCAATTGCTCCCAAAATTGCGAGCATAAATGCTGAACCGATAAAAGGTAAAATAAGAAATACATTTAAATCAGTAAAAATTGTCCATTGTGGGACTGGGAACCCCCTTGGAATATCACTTATTGATTGATATTCCAGACCCGAAAAATATGCCAAACTGGTGATTAATATGAGTGCGACTAGAGTACTTGGGATTTTTTTTGTAACCCTTTTAAAAGAGTAAATAACGAAAATAGTAAGAATTGCCAAGATCAAATTAAATCTATCAATGTTAGAAAGCGCACGCGGCATATACTTTAAACTTCCGATAACCCCAGATGAATCATTCTTCATTAAAGCACGAGCCTCCATATAAATTTCATCCGGCCCAATTTTTTTTGCCACTAAGGACGTTTGTTCAAGATCTTTTAATACTTGCAGTCCCTCACCTATTTCTTCTGCCAAGATATTTTCAAGAATCACCTCTTTAGCCTGAGGTATAAATGAATCTATTAATGACTTATCATTTATTGGCATATATCCAACTAATGAGAATATTTGTGTAATTAATATTATTACACCAATCCCTGTCATAAATCCAGAAACAACAGGATATGGAATATATTTTACATATATGCCTAATTTTAAAACTCCCATTAAAACTTGGATAATTCCTGCTAAAAGAAAAACTGATAAAATTATTGGCAATGCCTTATCTAGCTGACCATCCAACATAGCTATAATTGTGGCAATAACCCCCATACTGACAGCAGTCATTGGAGCTGTAGGACCACTTATCTGGGTTGGAGTGCCTCCGAACCAAGCGCCAAAGAAACCAATAAATAAAGCGCCGTAGAGCCCTGCTGTAGCCCCTAATCCAGATTGAACTCCAAAGGCGAGAGCCAGAGGAAGAGCAACAATGCCTGCAGTAATACCTCCAAATAGATCTCCACGAAAATTTGATAATAAATTTTTCATAGTAGAGTTCAAGGTAACAAAAGTCAATTCATCATCGTGAAATTCTCGCCATTTGTTACAATTCGGAGTATTAATTAAAAAAACAAGTTTATTCTAAACAAAAGAGCAAGAAATTAGCTTACCTAAATACTAAAAACAATATTGATATTTTAAAAACATAGCTTTACGTTCTTAAATAATAGTAATACTATTATATATTTGTTACTTCGTATGAAAGACTTATCTGTAAAAATTTCTATAAGCCCTAATTTATATACTAAGAACCCTGAATCTTCAGAATTAGGCAAAAAGATAGTTTGTAAGAGCATAGAAATGATAAATGATCTAGGTTTTGAAAAGTTCACCTTCAAAAAATTAGGTGCATCCATAGGTTCAAATGAAAGTTCCATTTACAGGTATTTCGAAAGCAAACATACCCTATTAGTTTATCTAATCAATTGGTATTGGAGTTGGATAGAGTATAAACTGGTTTTTCTAAATAATAACCTAGCATCCCCTCATGTCAGGCTCAATAATGCCATTCAACTTTTTACCGAACCCGTTGAAAAAGATGATAATTATTTATTTATAAATGAGTTCTTATTGAATAAGATTATAATCTCTGAATCTGTAAAAGCATACTACACAAAGGATATAGATACTGAAAATGAAAAAGGGTTCTACAAAACATACAAACGAGTTGTTGAACGTGTAAGCGATACTATTTTAGAAATCAATCCAAGTTTTAAATTCCCACACATGCTTATCTCTACAGTCATTGAAGGAGCTCATCATCAAAAATATTTCGAAAAGCATATTCCATCTTTAACGGATGTTGAAGATGGAGAGAACAGTATAGTTCAATTTTATACCGACTTGGTTCGCAAATCTATCATAACGTAGTTTTTCTCTTTGAATTGATAAAAAAAATTATGAATAATATAAATCCTTTCAAAAATCTTAAAGCCGATATCCCATCAAGTATTGTCGTCTTTTTCGTAGCACTCCCTTTATGTTTAGGAATCGCACTAGCGAGTGGAGCCCCATTATTTTCAGGATTAATAGCGGGAATAGTAGGAGGCATTATAGTAGGAACCTTAAGTGGATCTTCACTAGGAGTTAGCGGGCCAGCTGCAGGCCTTGCTGCCATTGTATTAGTAGCTATTGGCGATCTGGGATTTGAAAGCTTCTTGTTAGCTGTTGTTTTAGGCGGTGCAATACAAATTCTTTTTGGATTACTTCAAATGGGTCTTATAGCATACTACTTCCCTTCGTCCGTCATAAAAGGCATGTTAACTGGTATTGGAATTATTATTATTCTAAAGCAAATCCCTGTCTTTTTTGGCTATGACACTGATCCAGGAGGAGACTTTGCGTTTTTTCAAGAAAATGGAGAAAATACGTTCTCAGGAATCACCAATGCCTTTAGTTTTATTAACCCTGGCGCAGCAGTCATTGGTATGATTAGCTTATTTATTTTGATAATCTGGGGAAATGTACTTTCAAAAAAAGGTAAAATATTCCAAATTATTCAAGGTCCTTTAGTTGCTGTAGTGGTTGGGATTATCTATTTCTTAATAACCTCTGGAAACGATTTTTGGAGTATTTCTTCTAACCATTTAGTCAGTGTTCCAGTGCCCGAAGATGCGAGTTCGTTTTTTTCCCAGTTTAGTTTTCCCAATTTCAAAGCTATTACAAACTCTCAAGTCTGGATTACTGCTTTCACGATAGCTTTAGTAGCAAGCCTTGAAACTTTGTTATGTGTTGAGGCTACAGATAAATTAGATCCGACAAAACGTGTTACTCCAACAAATAGAGAATTACTAGCTCAGGGGTCAGGAAATATAATTTCCGGTCTAATCGGTGGATTACCCATTACTCAGGTAATTGTGCGGAGCTCCGCTAATATTCAGTCTGGAGGAAAAACAAAAATGGCTAGCATACTTCACGGATTCTTGCTATTAATTTCTGTTGTTTTAATCCCGACTTTTTTAAATAAGATACCATTATCTGTTTTAGCGGCGATACTATTCATTGTGGGCTATAAACTGGCAAAACCCGCGTTATTTAAAGTTATGTTTGAAAAAGGGTGGAAACAATTTGTGCCTTTTATTGTAACAATTATTGGTATTGTTTTTACGAATTTACTATTAGGGATAATGTTTGGTCTTGCAGTAAGTGCTCTAATCGTAATAGTTAAAAGTTTTCAAAACTCCCATTTTTTACATTTAGAAGATAAAAGTAATGGGACAAGTAGAATAAAAATGACTCTTGCTGAAGAAGTGACATTTTTTAATAAAGGTGCAATTCTTAAAGAGTTAGACAATCTTCCAAATAATACTTTTTTAGAATTAGACGTTAGAAAAACCGTTTATATTGATGATGATATTGTAGAAATATTAGAAGACTTTTTAGATAAATCTAAAGATAGAAAAATCAACATTCGAGTGAACTGGTCAAAAGGAGTCATGGATAATCCCGAAAGCTTTTATCAATTTTTTCAAACAATTAAATAGAGGGTTTACCATAGATCATCATTAAATCTCCAAATAAACTATTAGTTCGTTGATCTGAGATTGTACGATAAAAAATGTTCTTCTTAAACAAGATTTATCACTATTATCTCTACTGTTTTTTTATTAAGAGTTAATAGTTTAATAAAAGAGTACTTTTGCGCGGCCGAATAACATCTCAGGCCACTGATTATGACTGAAATAAAAAATATTGCAATTATTGCTCACGTCGACCATGGAAAGACTACTCTGGTTGATAAAATTCTTCATTATTGTCAGCTATTTCGATCTAACCAAGAAACGGGTGAATTAATTCTTGATAGTAATGATTTAGAAAGGGAACGCGGAATAACTATCCTTTCCAAAAATGTAAGCGTCACTTACAAAGATGTTAAAATCAATATTATTGATACTCCTGGACACGCCGATTTCGGAGGGGAAGTTGAAAGAGTTTTAAATATGGCAGATGGTGTTTTATTGCTTGTAGATGCTTTTGAAGGTCCGATGCCTCAAACACGTTTTGTACTGCAAAAAGCTCTTCAATTAGGATTAAAGCCAATTGTAGTCGTAAACAAAGTTGATAAACTAAATTGTGATCCTGAATCTGCACATGAGGCTGTTTTTGATTTAATGTTTTCTCTAGATGCTTCAGAAGAGCAACTTGATTTTCCATGTGTTTATGGATCAGCCAAACAAAATTGGATGAGCAATAACTGGAACGAGAGAACGGATACAATTGAACCATTGCTTGATATGGTTTTAAAGTATGTCCCTACAGCTCAAGCAAATCCGGGGACTCCCCAAATGCTGATAACTTCATTAGATTTCTCTTCATATACAGGAAGAATGGCAATTGGACGAGTTCATAGAGGAGAACTATCGGAAAACATGCCTGTTTGTCTTGTGAAACGTGATGGCAAAAAAATTAAAACAAAAATTAAAGAACTATTTATATTCGAGGGGCTAGGTAAAGTCCGAACAGAGAAAGTTGGTGTAGGAGAAATATGTGCGTTTAATGGAATCGAGGGGTTTGAAATTGGTGATACCATAGCTGACTGGGAAACACCTGAAGGTCTACCTCCAATATCTATTGATGAACCTACCATGAGCATGATATTTACAATCAACGACTCTCCGTTTTTTGGAAAGGAAGGAAAGTATGTGACCTCCAGGCATTTACGAGACCGACTTGAAAAAGAATTAGAAAAAAACTTAGCCTTAAAAATGGAATTAACAGATTCCGCTGATACTTTTAGAATCTTTGGTAGAGGAGTGCTTCATTTGTCGGTTTTAATTGAAACTATGAGAAGAGAAGGCTACGAACTTCAAATTGGAAATCCTGAAGTAATTATAAAAGAAATAGATGGTGTTAAATGTGAGCCTGTTGAAGAATTAGTCATCGACTTACCCGAAACCATGAGCGGAACAGCAGTAGAAATGGCAACACTAAGAAAAGGCGAGTTACTAAATATGGTACCTAAAGGTGACCGCATGATTTTAACATTTCAAATTCCATCTAGAGGATTGATTGGATTACGAAACTCACTTTTGACTTCTACTTCTGGTGAAGCAATCATGAATCATCGTTTTATTGAATTCCAACCATTAAAACCAAATCTTCCAAGAAGGACTAATGGCTCACTAGTTTCTATGGAGCAAGGAATGTCAATAGCATACTCCATCGACCGTCTTCAAGATAGAGGTCGATTTTTCATTGAGCCTGGAGAAGATATTTATGCAGGACAAATTTGCGGCGAGCACACTCGAGGGAGTGATTTAGATGTCAACCTAACAAAAGCTAAAAAGCAAACAAATGTCAGAGCTTCTGGAACAGACGACAAGGTTCGAATAGCTCCAGCAATAAAGCTAAGTTTAGAAGAAGCTCTGGAATACATTCAATCAGATGAGTTAGTTGAAATAACTCCAAAAAGTTTACGCTTAAGAAAGCTTAAAAAAAATAAAAATTGAGAATTAAGATTTAATAGAATTTAAAAAATTACATTCATCACCATTTAATGGCATGAATATTAGTTTGTACATTCATATTAAATAACAAAATATTGAGCAATTTAATCAACACTCCATCTGTTCTTATCGCTCTAGCAGCAATTGTTATAGTGTCTTACCTATTTAATCTGCTCGCAAAGAGAACGAAAGTTCCAAGTGTTTTAATGCTTCTTGGAATGGGCATGATACTAAGCACTGTCGGGAACTACTTTTCTGTTCCCCAACCTAACGTTCAACCTTCACTTGAGATCCTAGGAAGCATAGGTCTAATAATGATAGTTCTCGAAGCTGCATTAGATCTTGAATTTAGTAGAGATAGAAGAAGTCTCGTAGGCAGGAGCCTGATGCTAACACTATTTGAGATGGGATTCACCGTTTTATTTCTTGCAGGACTATTTCATGTAGGTATGGATGCCACATGGGAAAGTGCTCTACTGTATGCGGTTCCTTTAAGCATTTTAAGTTCTGCAATCGTTATTCCTAGCATTGAATATTTCAAAAAAGACTTAAAAGAGTTCATGATATATCAATCCACTTTCAGCGATATAATTGGAATTATGCTATTTTATTTCCTTGTCGAAGGATTTGAGAACCCCAGCGGTAGCGTCAGTGAGTGGTTATTGCAGTTTGGATGGTCTTTTGGAATTAGTGTTATCGTCTCTGCTGTTTTTTCTTACTTGCTCGTTCTTCTACTTCAAAACATAAAAACACAACTTAAATTATTTCTTTTAATTTCTGTTTTAATCCTTCTTTATGCAGTTGGGAAATTACTCCATTTAAGCTCTTTGCTAGTAATCCTTATTTTCGGAATGATTCTCAATAATCCAAAGCTCTTCTTTCCGGGAAGACTTCAACGATTACTCAAGGCTGATATAGTCAATTCACTTCTCAAGGATTTTAAATTAATCACAAGGGAAACTGCGTTTATCGTAAGAACATTTTTTTTCGTTGTTTTTGGTTACAGTATTGATCTAACTTCTTTAGGGAATCCGCTTGTTATTTTCTTTGCGGCTCTTTCATTAGTTGGAATTTATCAAATTCGTAAAATGGCAGTATCATGGACTGTTTCGAAGCCTACCCTGTTGTTAAACTATTTGGCTCCTAGAGGTTTAATTACAATTTTATTGTTTTATGCAATCCCTGAAAACATGACCATAACTCAATTTGATAATGGGATTTTACTCTATATAATACTTGTAAGCAGTAGTATAATGGCCTGGGGAATGGTTCGCCACCAAGAAAAAGATGATCATCGCACCCTTGGGGAAGTTATTAGAGAAACTGGTAGCATCGACCCAGAGGTGCTAGAAGGAGAATCTAGAATCAAATAATTAGTATTAAATTATTTTTAACTTAGTGAGCGTCTAGCCAATTGTTCCCAACTCCAGTATCGACAATAAGTGGAACATTTAGTTTAAAAGCGTTTTCCATTTCTTGAGTCACTAACAACCTTAACTCATCAAGTTCACTTTTAATAGCATCAAAAACTAATTCATCATGAACTTGAATGATCATTTTTGAAAGGAATCCCTCTTTTTTCATTCTATTATCAACGCCAATCATAGCCAATTTCATAATATCAGCTGCGGTCCCTTGAATAGGAGCATTCACGGCATTACGTTCTGCGTGTCCTCTCATAACCCTATTGGGTGAATTTATTTCAGTTAAATATCGACGACGACCAATTAACGTCTCTACAAAACCTTTTTCACGCGCAAAAATCACCTGTTCATCAATATACTTTTTTATTCCTGGATAGGACGAAAAATAACTTTCAATCACATCTTTTGCCTCGGTTCTAGAAAGATTAGACTGTTGGCTAAGTCCAAATGCAGAAACTCCATAAATTATTCCAAAATTAATAGTTTTTGCATTTCCTCTTTGTTCTCGTGATACACTATTCAAGGGGACATTAAAGACTTTAGATGCCGTTTTAGCATGGATATCTTCACCACTTAAGAATGCTTCCTGCATCGCTTTATCTTGACTCATCGAAGCAATAACTCTTAATTCAATTTGAGAATAATCCGCGCTGAATAAAACATGATTTAAATCTTTGGCAACAAATAATTCTCTCACCCGCCTCCCTCTTGGTGTCCTAATTGGGATATTTTGCAGATTAGGGTTAGCGCTAGATAATCTTCCTGTTGAAGCTACAGCTTGATTAAATGTAGTATGAATTCTTCCAGTATTAGAATTAACCAACTGCGGTAAAGCATCTACATATGTACTTTTTAGCTTCCCTAATTGTCTCCATTCTAAAAGTTTTTTCACAATTATGTGCTCTTTAGATAATTTCTCAATTACTTCTTCTCCAGTAGCATACTGACCTGTTTTTGTTTTTTTGATTTTACCTTTTCCGATTTTTAGCTCATCAAAAAGAATTTCGCCAAGTTGTTTTGGAGAGGCTAAATTAAATTCACGCCCTGCAATTTTATGAACCTCTAACTCAAGGTTTGTCATTTCTATTTCTAATTCTTTAGAATAACTATTCAGACCTTGTTCGTTAACACTCACCCCACATGACTCCATATCTGAAAGAACAGAAATTAAATATGATTCCACATCATAATAAAGTTTATCTAATTCTAACTCTTTGAGTTTAATTTGTAAAATATGAGATACCTGGAAAACTAGATCGACCTCTTCACACTTTAACCGACTTATCTCCTTTATTGAAAAGTTTGAAAAATTCGCGGTTTTTTTATCCGTTTTATGATAAGAATATAAATAATTTGATTCAGCGGGGTGAGACAAATAATTCACAAATAATTTCTCTTTTGTATGCCTTTGATCTGGCTCTATCAAATAATGCATTATCATGGTGTCTATAAAAGTTCCACGAAGTATAATACCGTGCTTCAAAAGATATTTTGATTTTTCTTTTATGTCATGAGCGACTTTTCTAATGGTCTCATCTTCAAAAATATTTCTAAATATTTCTAAATATTTAGAAGTCCCATCTTTGTAATCTGATAGTGGTACATAATAAGCACGTTTTGAAGAATAACTAAAAGCCAATCCAACGATTATATTTTTCATAGTTGATGTCGATTCTATTTGAAAACTAAAGCAAAAAGAATTTTGATCTAGAAGCTTTCGATTCAATAAACCTGCAGCAGGAATAGAGTCTATTAAAACATAATCATTATCATGTAAAGTATTGTTAGAGATGGATGAAATATCTTCGATTTCAGCATCAATAGAAGAGCTGAATAAATCCATCTGGCCGTCTTTTTTAACTTTGACCTTAGGGTTTTGATCTTTTACAACGCTAATATTTTTCGTTGGTGATGAGTCCTTTGTTTTATTTATTAATCGTCTTGATAAACTCCTGAATTCCAATTCATCTAGCAAGTCCCCTAATACAGTCTCATTGGCGTCTTTACGAATCAAATCTTCCTCATTGAGATCAATGGGAACATCTGTGATTATTCTAGCTAGTACTTTTGACATTCTTCCTTGATCAGCAAATTCACGAACTTTTTCACCAAGCTTACCTTTTATCTTATCAGCATTATTAAGAATTCCCTCCATCGAATCATACTCAGCTAATAATTTTGCTGCTGTTTTTTCACCTACACTTGGGATCCCCGGAATATTATCTGCAGAATCACCCATTAAACCTAAAACATCTATCACTTGTTCTACCCTTGAGATCCCCCACTTTTCACAAATCTCTTTTGGGCCTAAAACTGTTGCCGGATCGCCCCCTCTTCCTGGACGAAGCATCTTTATATTATCTGTTACGAGTTGACCAAAGTCCTTATCCGGAGTCATCATAAAAACATTATATCCAGATTTTTCTGCTTTTTTAGCCAAAGTCCCAATTACATCATCTGCTTCAAATCCCTTTACCCCAAGTGCAGAGATCTTCATAGCTTCTAAAATTTTATATATATATGGAACTGCAACCTTTATCCCTTCAGGTGTTTCATCACGATTCCCCTTGTAGTCGGAAAATAGTTCTTCACGTGCAACACTTCCCCCGATATCAAATACCACAGCTATATGACTCGGATTGTGCTTTTCTAAAACATCTAATAGAGCCAATAAAAAGCCATAAATAGCAGATGTTTCCATCCCCTTACTAGTAACCCTAGGGTTTTTAGCAAATGCAAAATATGCTCTAAAAATCAGAGCGTAAGCATCAAGCAAATAAAGTCGAGGTTGAGTCATACTAATTATCAGATTTCTTCAAAAATACGGCCCTAAACCGCTACTTTTGATGTTACGGTATGATTAACAAAAGTCTCATCATTATTCCCACATTTAACGAGCGCGACAATATTGACGCTATAATTGAGGCTGTCTTTAATATAAATGATGAATTTCACATATTGATTGTTGATGATAATTCACCAGATGGAACAGCAGACATTGTTCGTGGTCTTCAAAACAGACATTCTGGAAAATTACACTTACAGTCAAGAAAAGGAAAGTTAGGCTTGGGGACTGCATATATATATGGTTTCAAATGGGCTCTTGAAAAAGACTATGATTTTATATTTGAAATGGATGCTGATTTCTCTCATGATCCAAATGACTTATCTGAATTACTTGATGCATGCGTCACTGATAAGGCAGACTTAGCAATTGGGTCAAGATACTCAAGTGGTGTAAATGTTGTTAATTGGCCAATGTCCAGAGTATTACTTAGCTATTGTGCATCAAAGTATGTTCGATTCATAACAGGAATTCCAATTCACGACACAACAGCAGGCTTCAAATGCTATAAAAGATCTGTTTTAGAGTCAATTGATTTCGAAAAAATAAGATTTACAGGATATGCATTCCAAATCGAAATGAAGTTTCGTGCATGGAAAAAGGGGTTCAATCTCACTGAGGTTCCGGTTATTTTCACAGACAGAAAATTAGGCCAAAGTAAAATGTCCAACGGAATTATTCGAGAAGCGATTTTTGGAGTTATTCTGTTAAAAATTACGAGTTTATTTCGGAAATGAGTAAATCATCAAATTACTTAATAAAAAATGCCTCATTAGTTAATGATGGTGAAATTAAAGAATGTGACTTACTAATTAAAAATGGTCATATTGAACGAATTGATAGTTCTATTAATCAAGATCAAACGCTCACAAATATTATTGAGGCAAAAGGCTCTTATGTCTTGCCTGGAGTAATTGACAGCCAAGTGCATTTTCGTGAACCTGGGTTAACTCATAAAGGAGAGATTAAAACAGAATCGATGGCGGCCATCGCAGGAGGAGTAACAAGTTATATCGAGCAACCTAATACCATTCCGTCCGCAATAACAATTCTTGAACTAGAAAAAAAATACTCACGTGCTTCTGAGGTTTCTTGGGCAAATTATAGCTTCAACTTAGGCGCTACAAATGACAATATAGAAGAATTAAAGCGAGCATCTAAAAAAAATATTGCGGGTATTAAAATCTTCATGGGCTCATCAACTGGAAATATGTTGGTAGATAACGAAAAGTCTATTGAACGAATATTTTCAGAGGTAGATCATCAATTAATTGCCCACTGTGAAGATGAGCAAACTATTAAAAAAAATTTAGAAGAGTTAATTAGAAGAAAAGGAGAAAATGGACTGATACCATCTGATCACCCTACAATTCGAAGTTCTGAAGGATGCTACTTAAGCTCATCTAAAGCTATAAATCTGGCAAAAAAAACTGGTGCTAGATTCCATGTTTATCATGTTAGCACTGCAAGTGAATTGAATTTATTTAACGGCTCAATTCCTTTAAACGAAAAAAAGATAACTTCAGAAGCTTGTATCCATCATTTATGGTTTTGTGATGAAGACTACAAATCTCTTGGGAATAAAATAAAATGGAATCCAGCTGTCAAGACTGATTTTGATAGAACTGCTTTGCGCAAAGGCTTATTAGATGGGCGAATTGATGTAGTCTCTACTGACCACGCACCGCACACTTTAAAGGAGAAAATGAGACCATACTCAAAGGCACCTGCCGGGGGGCCATTAATTCAATACTCTCTTTTAGCTATGGTAGAGATCGCAAAACAAACAGATATGAATATTATCCAAGTTGTTCAGTTAATGTGTCATAATCAAGCAGATCTATTTAGAATTAACAAAAGGGGTTACTTGCGCGAAGGCTACCATGCTGATGTTGTTATCCTGGATCCAGTAAACTCTACAACCGTAGAAGAAAAAAATATATTAAGTAAATGTTCTTGGTCTCCATTTGAAAATCAAACATTCAACTCAAAAATAACTCACACTTTTATAAATGGAGTTTTGAATTATCGATATGGTGAGATTTTAGGTAATACAAATGGGCATCGATTGCAATTTGAGAGAAAATGAAAGCAGTTAAATATTTTTTATTCCTACCCGTTATTTTCTGCGCATGCAATAACTCTATGGATGTTCAAGGTCCTGTATCTACTCCACAAAAATTGATTCAAGAAAAAAAATTTGTTAATCTCCTTTACGAAATGCAATTATTGGAAGGGGCAAGGACAGGTACAACGGTTCTCGGAGATTCCATATCATTACGGAACTATTATGAACATCTTTATCATAAGATGGGAGTTACAAAAGAACAAGTCAGAAATAGTTTTTCCTATTATCACTCTAATCCAGAGCAAATGTCCCAATTCTACCAGTGGATAATTGATAGTTTACGCCAAGATGTCTACGAATTAAATGGACCAAGAGAATAATGCTCTCCGATCGTTTCCCATTTATTGATGAAAGTTTTGAAAAATTAGCTTTAACTATTTTTCAATATCAGGCTGAAAATAATCGAGTTTTTAATTCATGGCTAAAATCTCTGAATTGGGACACACATAAAATAAAGAGTACAAATAATATATCTGAAATACCATTCCTTCCGGTCAGTGCATTTAAAACTCATAAGGTCGTAACTGGCGATTTCATTCCTGAAGTTATTTATACTTCGAGTGGCGCCATAGATTCTAAGCACCTGGTTTCAAGTAAAAAACTTTATTTAAAAAATGCTCAATTAAGCTTTGAAAAATTTTATGGCCCAGCAAAAAATTATGCCTGGTTATGCCTATTACCAGGATATCTAGAAAGAGATGGATCGTCATTAATTGATATGGCAGAATACTTTATATCAATATCAGAACATGATGAAAGTGGATTTTTTATTAAAGGAATAGATGAATTAAAGTACAGGCTTGACACACTAGAATTAAATGGCATTCCAACAATATTACTTGGAGTCACTTTTGCACTTCTAGACCTAACCGAAACCCTTTCTCCAATGAAACTAGGTCATACTATAATTATGGAAACTGGCGGTATGAAGGGCCGAAGAAAAGAACCAATTCGAAATGAAATTCATAAGAAATTGACTTCTTTCTTTGGTGTAAATAAAATTCATTCCGAATACGGGATGACTGAATTACTCTCTCAAGCTTATAGTTTTGGAGACGGGCTATTTCGTCCACCACCCCAAATGAATGTTATCCCAAGGTCACTTGAAACACCATTAATAAATTCAGAACTAAATGAGGTTTCAGGATTAAATATAATAGACCTAGCAAATTCAGACTCATGTGCTTTTATTGCTACAGATGATATCGGCAAGGTATTTGAAAATGGATGCTTTGAAGTTATTGGAAGAATTGATGGATCTGACAAAAGGGGTTGCTCTCTTCTTTCAATCTGATTAAAAATCCTATTTATTCAACTGATACAATTATATTTAATCTAACATGAGTTTACCTTTTAATATCTCAATACCTACTAGCTTTTTTTTTCTCTTACTGAACACATTCCTATGCTCAAGTTCCTTAAACGGTCAATGGATTCACGATTGGGCAGCAATTAATGTTGATGGTGGACAAGCATTCCAATTCATTGATAGTACCACTGTACGTGCACAAAGAACTAATAATGGTTTTACGATTTTCAAGAGAGTTTTAGTGAATAAGTCCTCTATTCAAAATAACTCTCTTCAAAAAGGTTCCGTACTACTTGATTCAAAGGGTATTCAAATAGGTAAAACACTTGACGATTTGATTTTTACAGACTCATTTACTCCCACAACTCGACGTCTAGCAAAAAAATATGTCTCGATATTGATAAAAGGGGATGTAAATTCCTCATCCTTCATAAGAAATTCATGGCCAGATAAAGCTTTAGTTCGACTCATGAAGCAAAAGAGAGTCGGCGCATTTTGGCCTACACTTCAGGAGTATTTAAAGAAATTTAACTTTGTTCACTACAAAAAAAGTAGTGTGCCAGAAGAAATTTCAGACGCAGGACTAAATGTCTATGTTTTGCCTTATCGGGATTATTTAAACAAAGAAAACCAAGGGTTTCGGATGATAATTTTCACGAGAGGAACCTCTGCAATACAATGTGTACTTGTCTCAAAAATTGACTCAAAAAAAGAAAAATTAGATTTTCCAAAAATTAAACTTTTTGAGGAAAAACCTTACGGATCGCTTTATCATTTTGGGAAACCCAATAAGAATCAATCCGAAGGCTATGAAGTCATGGCTTATGACCTTATGCCCTTCTATGATTAAAGCAAAACATTATTCATATTATGACATTATCAAATGAAATTTTTGTATTCTTAAAAAAACTACGATTAAACAATAACAGGGATTGGTTTCAAACGAACAAATTAAATTTTAAATCCCAAGAAAAACATATAAAAGAATTTGGAGAAGATGTGAAAAGCAGACTTGACTTAAGTGATAAAATAGATAGCTTTAAGTTATTTCGAATCTACAGAGACGTAAGATTCTCAAAAGATAAAACTCCCTATAAAATTCATTTTGGACTGACATGGAAACGAACAAAACCAAAATATAGAGGCGGTTATTATCTTCATATTAGCCCTGGTAATAATTTTTTAGCATGTGGATTTTGGGACCCTAATTCTAATGACCTCAATAGAATTAGAGAAGAACTAATTATAGACTCAAGTGAGTTTAAAGATTTAATAAACTCAAGCTCAATCAAAAAAATTTGGGGAGAACTTAAAGGCAATGAACTTAAAACAGCCCCTAGAGGAGTAGATAAATCTCATGCTGACATTAGTTTAATTCGGAAAAAGCAATTTATATTTTCAATTGCCTACTCCGATCAGAAAGTTTGTCAAAAAGATTTTATCGATAAAATCGAAATTGCAATAAAAGAAATCCGTCCGTTCTTAGATTATATGTCTGATATTTTAACTACCGATAAAAATGGGGAATCCTTATTCTAAGATCACTAAAGCGTAATTCTTCTTGCCTTTTTGAACGACTAAATATTTATCTTTCAAAAAATCTGTTTGATTTATAAAGTCATCCAACGATGCTTTTGATTTATTTACGGACACAGCTCCGGCTTGAATCAATTTCTTTGCCTCGCCTCGAGATTTGAATAGACTGCTATTGGCAGTTACCAGATTGATAACTGATATTCCAGGATTAAATAATTCGGACGAAACATTAATAATAGGCACTCCTGAAAACACATCTAATAAATCGTTTTCACTTAACTCCTTGAGCATCTCCGTTGTCCCTTTTCCAAATAATATTTCACTAGTTTTTGTCGCATTATTAGCATCTTGTTCCGAATGAACCCTTTTTGTTACATCTAGAGCAAGCTCTTTTTGAAGAATCCTTAAGTGAGGCTCTTTTCTATGTTTCTCCTCTATATCTTCTATCTCCGTTTTACTTTTAGTTGTGAATATCCTGATATAATCACTGGAATCCTCATCTGAAGAATTTAACCAAAACTGATAGAACTTATAAGGACTAGTTCGCTTTGGATCTAGCCAGATATTTCCACTTTCCGTTTTCCCAAATTTTGTTCCATCGGCCTTTTTTATCAATGGAGTTGTTATTGCATATGAATTTTCTCCTCCCATTCTTCTGTTAAGCTCTATGCCAGTTGTGATGTTCCCCCATTGATCACTACCTCCCATTTGTAAACGAATTTTTTTATTTTTTGATAAAAAATGAAAATCAAACGCCTGTATTAACTGGTAACTGAACTCTGTAAAACTTATACCTGAATCTTGTCTACTTTTAACTGAATCCTTAGCCAACATATAATTAACAGTGATATGCTTACCCACATCTCTTATGAAATCCAAAAAATTAAAATTTCTAAACCACTCATTATTATCTAAAACAATTGCTGAATTGTTTAATAATTTCTCGATTTGAAGCCTTTGAGAAGAGAGGTTCTCGGTCAAAATATCTTTACTCAATAATTTTCTTTCTTCGGCTTTAAATGAAGGATCTCCAATCATTCCTGTTGCTCCACCTAACAATGCTACCGGTTCGTGTCCTGCTCTTTGAAAATGAACTAGCATCATTACTTGGACAAGATTTCCAACTCCCAAAGAATCTGCTGTGGGATCAAAGCCGATATAACCTTTTCTTGAACCTGAAGCTAAAAACTCTTCAACTCCAGGAGTTATATTATGTAACATCTTACGCCAGCGTAACTCTTCGATAAATGAAGTACTCATAGATACAAAGTTACAAGAGCTGGAGGACAGAACACCGATTTAAAAAGTACATTTGTTCACATGTTAATAGTTACTGGAGCATCTGGCTTATTAGGATCACAAATATTACTTAATGCCGCAAGGAAAGGAGATATGTCTCTTCGAGGAATTTATCGAAATCCAAAATCTTTAGAAATTGTTAAAACCAGTTATATAGCACAAGGAGCAAAAGACAAATTTGAATCCATAGAATGGGTTCAAGCTGATTTAATAGATGCATTCGAAACTGAAGAAGCAATCAAAGGAGCAACGTATATTATCCACTGCGCTGCATTTGTCTCCCTTAACACTTCTGATGCCGATTCTATGTTAACAGTTAATCCTGAAATCTCCGAAAATGTTTGGTCTGCCGCTATAAAAAATAAAATTATCCATGGAGTTCATGTGAGCAGTATTTCAACATTTTCATACAATCCAAATGAGGATTATACTAATGAAAAATCTGAAACTAAGCCAGCAAGCTTAAGCCCATATGGGAAAAGCAAATGGGCTTCAGAATTGATTGCTTGGAAATATCAAGCGGAAGGACTTTCTCTCTCCACAGTCTCTCCGAGCGTTATAATTGGATGTCCAGCCTGGGAAAACGGAACCAGCTTAATTCCAAAAAAAATAAAAAAAGGATTGTCATTTTATCCTTCTGGAGAAACTGGATGGGTTGATGCACAGGATGTGGCAGATTTTATCTTGCAAATAATGCCTCAAAGAATATCTGGAGAAAAGTATATATTAAATGGCCATAATGGATCTTTTAAAGAGGTTTTCAAAGACATTGCTTTGGAAATGAACTGTAAACCTGCAAAATGGGAAATTCCATATTTTTTATTAAAAACAGTCTCTCTAATCGAAGCCGCTTATTCCAGATTTACCCTTTACAAGCAAAGACTGTCAGCTGATACCATCCGCGCAAGTAAAGTGAAAAGAAAATATGATGCAGGAAAATCTTTAGCTACTGGGTTTACGTATCGACCCTGGAGGAAGACTATTATTACTCTAGCTGAGCAAGCTAAGTCAATATCAATATATACCAAATGATATATTTAAATATTTTCAGACATTAGTTTAACAATAGATTTAGTGTCAAATCGATGCTTCCAATCCCAGTCTGATTTAGCCTCACTATCATCTATACTTCCAGGCCAAGAATCAGCAATTTTTTGTCTTGAATCCGGTTTAAATGTGATCTTAAATTCTGGATAAATTTTCTTTATCTCATTAAATAATTCTCTTGGAGTAAAGTCTACACCTGATAAATTATAACTTGTTCGGATTTTTATAGATTCCTGTTTTGCCTCCATTATTTCAATTGTGGCCCGCACAGCATCATCCATATACATCATGGGTAAGCGTGTATCTGGTGCTAAAAATGAGCAGAAATCAATTCCTTTACGAGCAGAATGGAATATTTCAATAGCATAATCAGTTGTCCCTCCACCAGGCATTGTTTTCCACGAAATCAAACCAGGATAACGTATACTTCGAACATCAACCCCATAATTTTCAAAATAATACTGACACCATAGTTCACCTGCTGATTTTGAAATACCATAAACAGTATTAGGGTCCATTACAGTATACTGGGGCGCCTTTTCCCGAGGGGTGCTTGGGCCAAATACAGCAATCGAACTAGGCCAAAAAACACGTTGAATTATACCTTCTTTTGCTAAATCCAGTACATTCAATAATGTTTTCATATTTAATTCCCACGCTGTTTTGGGTGCCTTTTCCCCTGTTGCGCTCAGTATGGCAACAAGATGATAAACTTCTGTAACTCCCTCACTCACAACTAGATCTAGCAGAGCAGATTCATTTGTCACGTCTAATTCATAGAATGGAGATGATAAATTATCTACTCGAAGGTCAGCGGCAATAACATTATCAATACCTCTTTTTGAACGCAGCGCAGATACCAGCTCTGTCCCAATTTGGCCAGCAGCTCCAATTACAAGACATTTTTCCATTTTCCAAATGTACCGATGAAACAGTGTCTATCGGTTTAGATAATCTCTATTATTTAAACCTTAATGCAATTTCTCTAATTTCTTTCCTGAATTGAATTTATACCTTTGTAATCATGCCTATTAAAACATCAAAAGTAATCCTTCATAATAAATTAGATCGTGATACTTTAATTCGAAAACTTAATGAGGAGTCTTTCTCTAGAAAGACTTTATCGTTTTACAGGTATGTAGAAATAAAAAATCCAGAAGAATTTCGCAATTCTGTATACGAAAAATGGATATCATTAAAATGCTTTGGACGGATTTATATCGCTCATGAAGGAATAAATGCTCAGATGAGTATCCCTGAGCATAATTGGCAGAAATTTATAAATCAGCTCGAAGAATGGGAAGAATTTAAAAATATTGCATTCAAAATCGCAATAGAAGATGATGGGAAATCATTTTTCAAGCTGAGCATTAAAGTGCGTAAACAAATAGTAGCTGACGGATTAACAATGCAGGATTATGATGTCACCAATGTTGGAAAACATTTGAATGCGAAATCATGGAATGATCTTATGGAGAGCGAGAAAAGCATTGTTGTTGATATGCGTAATTATTATGAAAGTGAAATAGGTCACTTCTCAGGCTCTATTCTTCCTCAATCTGAAACATTTCGAGAGGAATTACCGGAAGTTTTGAACATGCTAAAAGGTAAAGAAAACAACCCTGTACTTCTTTATTGTACAGGTGGCATACGATGTGAAAAAACATCTTCTTTTCTAAAGCATCACGGGTTTCAGGATGTAAATCAACTTCATGGTGGAATTATTGATTATGTCAGACAGGTTCATGAGGAAGGGCTTGAAAATAAATTTAAAGGGAAAAATTTTGTCTTTGATGAACGCCTTGGTGAGGCTATTTCTAAAGATGTGATTTCAAACTGTCACCAATGTGGTGAGCCAAATGACACTCATGTAAATTGCTCGAATAAGTCTTGTAACTTACTATTTATTCAATGTAAGAAATGTCAGGATGAAACAGAATTAACTTGCTCAAGCGAGTGTCAAAAAATTATTAATTTACCGGAGGAAGAGCAGATATTAATTCGACGCAAAAGAGGCACAGAAAAACGAGATAAGAGATTCTATCGATCACATTCATTAAAAAAATAGTCCATATGTTATATCATAAACTTGGTTCCATACCTGAGAAAAGACATACTATTCACGAAAAATCAAATGGAGACCTCTATTACGAGCAACTATTTGGAACAGAAGGTTTCCATGGTGTAAGCTCTCTTCTTTATCACTATCACCGTCCAACAATGGTATCGAAAATAGGAGATAGTATTGATCTAAATCCAAAGTCAGCGATAAATAATAATATCGTCAGTAGGATGCTTCAAGGGTTTAATATTAAACCAAAAGAAGATTTTATCGAGTCGCGAGACCCGATGCTTTTCAATAATGATGTACAAATAGATCTTGCCTCACCGAAAAAAGGGCAAGCCGAATACTTTTATAAAAACTCCGACTGTGATGAGGTCCTTTTTATTCATAAAGGGGAGGGGACTCTTAGAACCATGTTTGGTGAATTAAGATTTAAATATGCAGATTATGTGATTATTCCGAGAGGGACAATCTATCAAATTGAATTTGATAATGATCATAATAAATTATTCATTATCGAGAGCAAATCTCCCATCGTTACTCCTAAAAGATATCGGAATGAATTCGGTCAACTTCTTGAAAATTCGCCCTTTTGTGAGCGAGATATAAAATTGCCTAAAAATCTGAAAACAAATAATAAAAAGGGTGAATTTCTTATTAAAATAAAAAAAGAAGGACTTCTCCATGACATAAGCTATGCAAGCCACCCTTTTGATGTTGTCGGGTGGGATGGCTATTGCTTTCCGTATATATTTTCTGCTTTAAATTTTGAACCAATAACAGGACGTATTCATCAGCCTCCTCCTGTTCATCAAACGTTTGAGGGTAATAATTTTGTAATCTGCACTTTTGCACCAAGACTTTACGACTACCACCCAAAATCTATTCCTGCCCCATATAATCATAGTAATATAGATTCAGATGAAGTATTGTACTATGTTGATGGTGACTTTATGTCAAGAAATCATGTTGAGAATGGTTATATCAGTCTACATCCGGGAGGTATTCCTCATGGTCCTCACCCTGGGGCTTATGAAAGATCCATTGGTCAAAAAGAAACCTCAGAACTAGCGGTTATGGTTGATACCTTTAACCCCTTAAAAGTGACCCAGGCAGCACTAGACATTGAACTTAAAGAATATTGGAAATCCTGGCTTGATTGAGATGCTAAACATTAGGAATAATATATAATTAACGAAGAAAAGATATGAATTACGATAACACTTCCTTGAAGCTACCAATAGAAAATATTGAAGCTGAGGATTATCTTCCTTTAAATGGGACCGATTATATTGAGTTTTATGTGGGTAATTCTAAACAGTCTGCACACTATTTTAAGACAGCATTTGGATTTCAAGATTATGCATACGCAGGCCTAGAAACTGGACTTAAAGACAGAACTTCATATGTCTTGAAACAAGATAAAATTATTTTAGTTTTAACCTCATCTCTAATTACTGAAAATGAAATAAACGAGCATCTTGTCAAACACGGTGACGGTGTTAAAAATATGGCGATTTGGGTTGATGATGCAACAAAAAGCTGGAAAGAAACTACAAGCAGAGGCGCTGAGTCTGCATTTGAGCCTTATAAAATAAAAGATGATCAAGGCTATGTAATTCTTTCCGGCATAAAAACATATGGTGACACCGTCCATGTTTTTGTAGAAAGGTCCAATTATAATGGCACATTTTTACCCGGTTTTATTAAATATTCCTCAGAATATAATCCGAACAGTACAGGACTTAGGTTTATCGACCACATGGTTGGAAATGTTGGATGGAATGAGATGAATACTTGGGTAAAGTATTATAAAGAAGTTATGGGGTTTGCTCAACTCGTGTCCTTTGATGATAAAGATATTTCAACAGAGTATACTGCCTTGATGTCAAAGGTTATGACTAATGGAAATGGTCGAATTAAATTCCCAATTAACGAACCAGCAGAGGGTAGAAAAAAATCACAGATTGAGGAATACATAGACTTCTATAATGGCCCTGGAGTTCAGCACTTAGCATTAGCTACTGACGATATAATTCATACAGTAACCGAATTACGTAATCGAGGTGTTGATTTCCTTCAAGTACCTAAATCGTATTATGATGATGTTATAGATAGAGTTGGAGAAATTGATGAAAAACTCAGTCCTCTTAGGGATTTAGGGATTTTAATTGATAGAGATGAGGAAGGGTATTTATTACAAATATTCACAAAGCCATTAATGGATAGACCAACTGTATTTTTTGAAATAATCCAAAGAAAAGGAGCCAAATCATTTGGGAAAGGGAATTTCAAGGCATTGTTTGAAGCAATTGAACGAGAACAAGAAAATAGAGGAACGCTATAAAACAGATTTATAGATTCAAGAACATAATCAGATTTAACTGATCACGACTGGAAAACCCTAAAAATTGATTCATATAACCTAACTCGAGGTTAATCCCTTCTGATAATTTATATCCGATGCCTCCATAAAGTCGATTTCTATCAAAAAAATCCTCTTCAAAACTGAGAAAAAATTCATTATAACCTGATAAATAAAATCTATTGTTCCCACCTATTTTGAGCGGAAGCCTTGCATTTAAAAAATAGCGGAAACGTATTTTAAATTCTGACTCTATAAATCTCTGCTCTAGTCGAAATCTATGACCTAACTTAAAATCGTTAATTGTTTGTTTTGAAATAAATTGTTGAAATATTCGATGCTCATTGATAGGAGTTTTCTCATCTAAATCATTATAATTCTCAGATAAAATGTAACCATAGCCTAAAAGCAAATTTTGATTTTTATCTCTTAGAGTATAACCTAGTCCAGTCCTAAGTAAAAGCTGCTCCAAGTCGCCAAAAGTATTGTAGTTTCGATTCTGGATTTCATGATGCCAATTCCAATTTTGACTTATTTTTTTACTTCCGATATAAATCAACCAATTCCCAAGATCACTATCTTGAGCATCCGCAGAGTTTGGCGTCAGAGCTAAAAAAAAAGCTAATCCGCAAAAAAAATGTCTTAATCTAAGATTCATACTTTTTAATTTTAGAAAAGCAGACTTAAAAATGTTGTTGTCAATGATACCATTAACTCGATGTTCTCAATCACATATAATAATGACTTTCTCTACATCCTGCTTGACACAGTGCAAGCACTCAAATTTATATCCAAGCAAGTATAGATATGTTTTGAAGATCAACTAAATTAACAAGAGATATATGCACTTAAATTACTAACTGTGACTATAGGGAAATGATGAATGATGAAGGTCAATTTTTAACTTCTGATTAACCAATTTATATCCAAAAGTATACTCAACTTTAGCTTCGTTATTATCGAGATCAGTGAAAAAATAGTTCCCCATTGCAATTGCACGATTCTCTTCCAAAATAAAGTTTGAATTTTCAAATCTTACGTTCGTCCATGGCTGGATTGCAAACCCTTTATCTTCATTACATGCACGGTTATCTCCAGCAATAAAGTATGATAAAGCGTCAGCTTTTGAAGGTCTAAATTGCTCTACTTCACATTTTGTTGGCTTAAACAAAACGGCTCCCAGCTCAAAACCATAAAGATCATCTAAAAACGCACTTGTAAAATCCTCACAATTCGATCTTTGATCCTTTAATGAGCCTATTTTAACAACGCCTGCGCCCCATAATTTTTGGACCTGAATTACATCATCTTTAGTTATCATTATATAGTTTTATTTTTTATTTTTAAATATAATTAAGATTTTGATTTTACCTTTTATTCAAAAATAATACCATTATAATATTTACTAAAATTAAAAATCACTTTCTGAGTGTATTTTAGTCATAGCCCTTCTATAATTGTCTATCGAGACAAAATAATTTGGATCTTCTAATACATTAACATCACAGATTTTTTCTGCTTTTTTAATCAATTTTACGCAATCGGGAGAAAGGTGACGTAAATGAATTGACTTACCATTGTTAAGGTATCGATCTGCCAATTTATTTAACGCCTCGATCGCTGATTGATCTACAACTTTAGATTCTGCAAAATCTACTACCACTTCTTTAGGATCATTTTTAACATCAAACTTGGAATTAAATAAATTGATAGATCCAAAAAACAAAGGACCAAAAATTTCGTAATGCTTGATTCCATGTTTATCAATATGTTTTCTTGCTCTTATCATTAAAGCATTCTGCCAAGAAAATGCCAATGCTGAAATAACTACTCCCGAAATTACAGCAATGGCTAAATCAAAAAGCACAGTCATTGCGGTTACAATAATAATTACGATGACATCTGTCAAAGGCACTTTATTCCAAATCTTTAACGAATTCCATGCAAATGTTCCAATAACCACCATGAACATAACCCCTACCAACGCTGCTATAGGAATCATTTCAATATATGCAGAAGCAAAAAGAATAAAGCATAATAAAGCCAAAGCTGCAACAATACCTGACAATCTTCCTCGACCTCCTGATTTAATATTTATTATTGATTGACCGATCATGGCGCATCCTCCCATCCCACCAAAAAGTCCATTTAAAATATTTGCCCCACCTTGAGCAATACATTCTCGATTCCCACTACCTCGGGTCTCTGTCAATTCATCAACAAGATTCAGTGTCATTAATGACTCGATTAAACCTATTGCTGCAAGAATTAAAGCATAAGGAACTATAAATTGCAGTGTCTGCCAATTCAATGAGATAAGAGGAATATTAAAACTTGGCAAGCCTGCTTTAATTCCTTTACCACCGCCTTCATTAATAAATGACTTTACTGATGACGTGTCTATATCTCCGAGAATCACTATTAATGAAACGAAGACAATAGCTGTTAATGCTCCTGGTATATTCTTAGTCAGTTTAGGTAAAAAAAACATAATTAACATTGTTAGAATGACCAGTCCAAGCATAATATAAAGAGAGGGTCCGGTAAGCCATTCTCCCTGAGTTTTAAACATCTCTAACTGAGATAAAAATATTACAATCGCTAAACCATTCACAAACCCCATCATTACTGAACTAGGTATCATTCGAACAAATTTTCCCATCTTTAAAAATCCAGCAAGAGTCTGAAAAATTCCTGTCAAGATAAGAGTTGCAAATAAGTATTGTAATCCGATCAATTCCCCTCCCGAGGCCAAAGCGTTACCCTCATTGATCAAGTGAACCATAACTACAGCCATTGCTCCTGTCGCTCCTGAAATCATACCTGGTCGACCTCCAAATATCGAAGTGACAATTCCCATTATAAATGCTCCGTAGAGGCCTACTACTGGAGGTATCCCTGCTACAAATGCAAAAGCAACAGCCTCTGGGACAAGAGCTAAAGCAACTGTTATCCCCGATAAAATGTCATCCTTAATGGTCCCTTGAGACCTTTGAAAAAACTCAGTGATTAATTTCAATTTTCCTTAAACTAGTTAGCGCGCGAAAGTAGTTATAATTACTAACTCAATAAGCCATTAAAAGGATTCTTTGATAAGAATACTTGAAACCATGAATCTGGTTATAATATATTCCCAACTTTCAGCTAATCAAAAATTAATCTCCTTAAAGATCAACTGCATAATTCAGCAAGTTCCTCATAGAGTCTGATCAACTCAACATTTTTATATTCTTCCTGAGTCAAGGGCTCATTATTATATTCATATTGCATAAGCATTCTAGCAAGCATTTGCATGAATTGCAAATCGGTCTGGATTTCATTTTGAATAGCTCTTTTATCCGAACCCTTAAACTGAGCATAGTATCTCAATTCTTCTTCCATTGCATTAGAAAAATCCTGTACGTAATTCATAGCTCTTTCCTTAGCGCCAGCCTGGTAATATCCTTCTATTAGGTTCAGGAAGAAATAATCATAACCCAATTTATTCACAGGCATTTTTTCCATAGCAAAATCTAAAACTTTCAATGCTTCGTCCGTTCTTCCTAAACTAGAAAGTTCGGAAGCGAGTCTCCCATAATTAATACGCAAATTGAAACTAGATCTTCTAACTGTCTCATCTAGAAATACATCTGGCTTTTCCATATTCCCAAAGTTGAACTTACTTTCATTGCCTTCAGGATTATACATTACAGATAGCATTTTATCAGCATTTACCGAGCCGAAATCAAACTGATTTCCAGATCCTTCTGTTACTACTGGAACAAACCTGTACGCAAGCCCCTCCAGGCGAAAATACTTTTGCAGCCAAAAGAAAGAACTAGCCGAGCTTCCCACAGTGGTAGAAAAATAAATTGGCCTTGACCAATTATTATTCGAAATCAAATCTATCAACATGAGATCTCTTTTTGAGATTACATTGGAATTCCAATTCCAATCAATAAAATCGACAATTTTTGATGAATCTAACACAACACCATTTGAAATAACCGCACTTTTGTCAACTGGTATACGAAATTTCTTCATCGGGAAAAACTGTAATTTTTTTGGACTCTGAGTGTTTGGAAATGCTGTGAAAAAAACACCATCATCATTACGCAAAGCATAATCTATGAAGTCTTGAGCGTACCATCTTCCAGATATTTTTAAATCTTGATAATAAAGAACATCTCGAGTCCCCTGAACATAATCCTTTTTCTCTAAAGTAAAAGGAACAGCATCCCCATCATAAAATTTTCTCTTCATCATATCAATATACCAATCGGTATTTAATAAAGACAAGTTGACAATCCTTACATCTGTTCGATATCCCTCAACCTCTTGAACATACCATAACGGGAAAGTATCATTATCCCCATTCGTGAAAAGAATAGCATTTGGTTCACAGCTATTTAAATACATTTTTGCAATCTCTCTGGCTGTATACCGATCACTTCGGTCGTGGTCGTCCCAGTTCTGAGCCGCCATTAGAGAAGGAATTGCTAATGCTATAACCGTTATTATTGATGCAGATATTGAGCTTCTGTATTTACCTAACCATTCATAAATAGCAATAACTCCTATACCAATCCATATTGCAAAAACATAGAATGATCCTACAAAGGCATAATCTCTTTCTCTAGGTTCAAAAGGTTTATGATTTGTATAAACTACAATAGCTAGCCCTGTAAATAGGAATAATAATGAAACGACCCAAGCATTCCTTTTATCGCGCTTAGCCTGGAAGTAAAGTCCCGCTAATCCCAGGATAAGGGGGAGTCCAAAATAAACATTTCGCGAGGGGTTACTTAGAAAATGTGCGGGCAAATTGTCTTGTGGCCCAAGTCTCATCTTATCAATGAATGATATTCCGGTAATCCAATTGCCCTTGGTTAATTCATATCTATTCTGATCATCATTTTGTCTTCCTGAGAAATTCCACATGAAGTACCGAAACCACATTTGACCAACCTGGTAATCCATAAAGAATCTAAAATGGTCTTTAAATTCCAGTTTATCTGTCTTTTTAACCCCCATAAGTTTTTGATAATTTTCAACATGATTTGCCTGATCAGACCACATTCTTGGGAAGAAACTAATATCATTTTTTGAATAATTAGGTTTTGATGCTTTTCCATTATTGGTAATTTCATATTCACCAGACTCCTTACTAAACGCGTATGCAGGAGGTCCATCTGTATAAGGCTTTTTACTGTCTAGCTGACTATTAAAGCTTTGTCCAAATAAAATAGGCCAATCACCATATTGATCTCTATTGTAATAAGAAAGAAGAGCCATGGCGTCTTCTGGATTATTCTCATCGATGGGAGTATTTGCATTAGATCTGACAGCTAAAACGATAAAGCTAGAATAACCAATAAGAAGAAAAACTAAAGCATGAATACCTTGTGAAATCAATGGCCGGTTATTTCTCTTTGCCCAACGTATTCCAAAGTAAATAAACCCACCTAACAATAAGACTGCAATAAAAGAACCTGAATTTTTAGGCATACTAAGTGAATTCACAGCAGTGATTTCTAACCAGCCAAAAAGCGAAAGAACAAAAGGAATTATAACTGCAAAAACTAGCGCTAATATTCCTATTGAGGCAGCATTAGCAAGAACCCATTTCTTCCAATTCACCTCAGGGAATTTCTTGTAGAAATAGATCATTACAACTGATGGAATTGTTAAGAAAACCAGTATGTGAATCCCGACAGATAACCCTGTGAGGTAAGCAATTAGGAGTAACCAACGATTAGCGTATTCGTCTGAATCTACGACAGATTCCCATTTTAAAACTGCCCAAAAAGCTATAGCTGTAAAACAACTTGACATTGCATAAACTTCTCCCTCCACAGCTGAAAACCAGAATGAGTCACTGAATGTAAATGCTAAAGCACCTACTAATCCTGAACCTATCAAAATAATTTCTTGGCCTTTAGATATATCAACTGTAGCAAATAGTTTTCTGCCAAGCATCGTAATAGTCCAGAACAGAAAAGGAATTGTAAATGCACTAGAAAGTCCTGAAACCATATTTACATAAAAAGCCTGTCTTGAGACATCTCCAAAGGCTAATTGTGAAAGCACATTTGCAACTAATTGAAACACCGGAGCCCCAGGGGGATGGCCAACTTGAAGCTTTACTGAAGTAGCAATGTATTCACCACAATCCCAAAAACTCACCGTAGGCTCTAAAGTACTTACGTAAGTGAATAATGCAATCAGGAAAGTGACCCAACCCATAAGGGAATTGACTTGTTTGAAAGAGAGATTCATAGAGCTTGAAATTATTAAATAGAACCGCTAAGATACTATTATGACTTAGATCAATGAACTTTATATGAGTTAAAGAGCATTGCTCATGTCAACTCCAAGTTTACGGCCTATCAGTTGGCTAAGCTTAACTCTTAAACTTGGATGCTGAATATCCGCAATCGCATCATTTGCAAAAGCTAACATTAATAATGCCTTTGCTTCTTTATTTCTTATGCCCCGAGCTCTTAGATAAAATAAAGCATCTTCATCAAGCTGGCCAATCGTGCAGCCATGGGTGCATTTTACGTCATCTGCGAATATTTCAAGTTGAGGTTTAGTGTCAATAGTCGCCTTTTCGCTTAGAATTAAGTTATTATTCTGTTGATATGCCTGTGTTTTTTGAGCATCAATATGAACATATATTTTCCCATTAAAAACTCCTCGAGAAGATTCATCATAAATTCCTTTATAAGCCTCGTGACTAGAACAATTTGGGGCAATATGATCAACTCGCGTATGATGATCAACAAGTTGACGATCACTACCTAAAGAAAGTCCAAACATTCTCGCTTCAGCTCCTTTTCCAGTCAAAGAAAAATCTAAATTATTTCTTATAAGTTTTCCCCCAGTTGAAATAGTATGCACTATTGCTGTGCTATCCTTTTCTTGATGAATCTTACTATGTTGCGTTAGAGAGGCATTAGACGAATCATGTTGAAGTTTGACCCAATGTATTTTTGCATTTGAACCAACATGAAGTTCATCAACAGCATTTGTCCATGTTTCATGATTTGTCAACGAATGATGTCGTTCAATTATCTCAGCACTTGAACCCTCTGAAAGAATGATCAAACTCCTTGTTTGATTAAATACAGGAGTATCTCCCGTGCTAATGTAAAGGACTTGAATTGGCTTATCAACAATTATATTTTTAGGGACATTTATATATAAACCTTCCCAGGCTAAACCGGTATTTAGTTGAACTAATGGGCCGTCATCCTTTGTTAGTTTATTAAAATAACTTTCAACAACCTCTGGATACTTTTTCCATGCACTTCCCAAAGTACATATATCATAATTAGTATGCGTTGTCTCAGAAAGCCATGATGAATAACGTCCATTAATAAATACTACCTGGTAGCAATCTATATCATTGACAAGGAATTGCTTGATATCATTGAAATCAATTTGTTCTTCTTGATCAAGGGGAACAAATGGCGAAGGAAAAAGATAATCTGGGGTGATTAATTTTTTTAATGAAGTATACTTCCATTCCTCATCTTTTACTGATGGAAATCCCTCAATCTCAAATTTTTCAATTGCACTTCTGCGCTGAGAGGTAATCTGTTCACTTGATGCTTGGGCAAATTGTGTTTCATTTAACCAATAAAAAGCGGACAAACGATCCTTCATTTCTGCTCCTTTTTGATCCAATCATAACCCCGTTTTTCCAGTTCAATGGCTAACTCTTTGCCTCCTGACTTTACGATTTTTCCATTAAATAGAACATGAACAAAATCTGGAATAATGTAATCAAGGAGTCTTTGATAATGAGTAATTACTATGAATGCGTTTCTATCACTGCGCAAAGCGTTAACACCATTAGCAACAACTCTTAGAGCATCGATATCCAGTCCGGAATCAGTTTCATCAAGAATTGCCATTTTCGGTTCTAGCATCGCCATCTGAAAAATTTCATTTCTTTTCTTTTCCCCGCCACTAAATCCTTCATTTAAAGACCGACTTAAAAATCCTTTATCCATCTCTAAAACTTTCATTTTTTCACGCATCAGTTTTAACATAGGTGATGCTCCTAAAGACTCTTCACCTTTAGCTTTACGAATTTCATTTAGCGCAGTTCTGATAAAATTAGATACCGTAATTCCTGGAATTTCCACTGGATATTGGAAACTTAAGAAAAGGCCAAGATGTGCCCGTTTTTCTGGAGGAAAATCCAACACACTATCACCATCAAAAAGAATATCTCCACTAATTATATCATATCCATCATGTCCCGCTATAACATTGGATAATGTGCTCTTTCCTGATCCATTGGGGCCCATTATTGCATGGACCTCGCCAAGGTTGATTTTTAAATTAATTCCATTAAGAATCACCTTATTATCAATGCTCGCATGAAGATTAACTATTTCTAACATAATATTTTAATTATCCAACAGAACCCTCAAGACTAATCGCTAATAACTTTTGAGCTTCCACCGCAAATTCCATCGGTAATTGATTTAAAACATCTTTGCAATATCCATTTACTATAAGGGCAATTGCCGCTTCAGGATTCAAACCTCTTTGCTGGCAATAAAAAATTTGGTCTTCACCTATTTTTGAAGTTGTTGCCTCATGTTCTGTTTTAGCTGTTGAATTTTTTACTTCGATATATGGGAATGTATGAGCCCCACACTTATCTCCCATCAAAAGAGAATCGCATTGAGAAAAGTTTCTTGCATTTTTTGCTCTTGGCCCCATTCTAACCAGACCTCTGTAGCTATTATGACTTCTCCCAGCACTTATTCCTTTACTAATTATTGTGCTCTTGGTATTGCTCCCAAGATGTAACATTTTTGTTCCAGTATCTGCTTGCTGAAAATTATTAGTCAATGCTACCGAATAAAATTCGCCTATGCTATTATCCCCTTTCAAAATACAGCTAGGGTACTTCCAAGTTACCGCAGACCCTGTCTCAACTTGAGTCCATGATATCTTAGCTTGAGTTTCACAAATTCCTCTTTTGGTGACAAAATTGAAGACCCCGCCTTTCCCATTAGAATCACCTGGGAACCAATTTTGGACAGTTGAATATTTGATTTCAGAATCGTCCATAGCTATTAATTCTACTACTGCAGCATGCAATTGATTTTCGTCCCGTTGCGGTGCCGTACACCCTTCCAAATAACTAACATAACTCCCTTTGTCCGCTATCAACAGAGTTCGCTCGAACTGACCTGTCCCAGCTTCATTTATACGGAAGTAGGTGCTAAGTTCCATTGGACATCTAACACCATTAGGAATGTAACAAAATGACCCATCTGTAAATACAGCACTATTCAATGCGGCATAATAATTATCTGATTTCGGGATTACAGTTCCCAAGTGTTTTTTTACCAATTCAGGATGTTCCTTTATTGCCTCACTCATAGAACAAAAAATAATTCCTTTTTCCTTTAACGTTTTCTTAAATGTTGTAGCTACGCTAACTGAGTCCACTACAATATCCATAGCAACTCCAGAAAGTCTTTTTTGCTCATCTAAGCTAATTCCTAATTTTTCAAATGTTTTGAGTAATTCAGGGTCTACTTCATCGAGACTATCATATTGTTTTTTCTTAACAGCCGAATAGTAAGATATATTTTGAAAATCAGGCTTTGAATAGCTCACATTGGCCCAGTCCGGTTCATCCATTTCCTTCCAGACCTTATAGGCATCTAATCTCCAATCCGTCATCCATTGTGGTTCATCCTTTTTTAGAGATATCTGCCTAATAACATCCTCGCTTAGGCCAGGATCTATTGTGTCAGAATCTATCTCTGTCGAAAAACCGTACTTGTAATCACTGGATGTTACCTCATCAATGATCTTATCATTATCGCTCACAATGAAAAGCTTTCTCCGCAGCCACATGTTCGGGAGGCATTGGGGTTATTAAAAGCAAACCCTTTACCATTAAGTCCACCACTGTACTCTAATGTCGTTCCGATAAGGTACAGCAAGCTCTTTTTTTCAACTAAAACTTTAATGCCATTCTCTTGAAAGAGTTGATCTCCATCTTTAGCTTGATCAACAAAATCCATGTCATAGCTCAATCCAGAACAACCACCACTTTTAACACCAACTCGAACAAACGAAGAGTCAGTGTTTTTACCATCTTCTTTCATGAGAGATGTCACTTTTTTAGCGGCCTCAATGGAAACATTGATCATTTAATTGTATTCTAATTGATTTACAAATATACGAAGCTCTTTGTTATCCATTAGAGGATATTATCGGGTTAAATGGAGAATTTTTAATCCATTTGACCCCAGCTCTACTCTATTAAATTTAGACACTCTCTCACTTTCATTAAAGTCCATTTGAAGCTGAGTATCCAAAATTATTTTGATATCCTTAAAAGATAACTCGGTCATTCTATTCATGTCAAAAATTTCTTCTCTGTCACTGCGATTCATCAAAATCAATACAATCTCATTATCATCATACCAGCAATATGCGTATACTTTATCGTAAGGAGCCCAATGTCTAAAAGATCCCGTATTAATTAAGGGATATGATTCTCGAATTTGCGCCATTTCGCGAACGAAACTTAGAGCATCTCTTTCGTCTTGACTGAGACCTGAATTGTTAAACGCATTCCGATCTCCCTTTTTCTCTACCCAACCTCCGGGCATATCTTCTCGAATTTTTCCATGATCATCAAGCTCCTTCAGTAGTATTTCTGTTCCGTATAATAAGCATGGTATCCCTCTCATTGTGTATAACATGGCCACACCCATTTTATAAAGAGACATGTCCTCTTTAATCTTTCCGAAAAATCTTCCCTCGTCATGATTATCTAAAAATGTAATAAACCTAGAAGGAGACTTATATTGATAATCTAGGCCTAAATTTTTATAAAATGCGTTCAAGCCACTATTCCATGTCGTTGGATTTTCTAAAGCATCTTTCCATGAGGAATACATCATAAAGTCAGCTGCCCCGTCCAAAGTTTTATTTTCGTTAAAATAAAATCTTTGTGAGCTTCCATCATGCACCCAAGCCTCACTGAAAATAAAAAAATTCGGAAAAACTTTATGAATCTGTTTTGACCAATTATCCATGAAATTTTGATCTGGATAAACCCATGTATCAACCCTAAATGCATCAACTCCAACTTCTTCAATCCACCAAAGGCTATTTTGAATTAAATAATTTGAACACCTTTGATCTCTTTGATTGATATCAACCATGGAATGAACAAACCAACCATCTGTGAATTGCTTCTTATCAATGGGGGCAGCATATGGGTCAAAAATTGAGGTGTACCGATGATTCGTTAAAGCTGTGCTGTCCACCTCACCTCTTTCATCTAAGTCAGAATTAAGCGGCCAAGAATTTATCCAAGCGGAATCAGGAGGATCCTGAAATAATCTATTATACGTGCCCATATGATTGGGAATCACGTCCATCACTAATTTCATTTCTCGCTTATGCAATTCTCTTGAATATTTCTTGTAAGCCTTCATTCCGCCAAAACGAGGATCAACCTTATAGTGATCTGTAATTGCGTACCCATGATAAGAATAAACAGGCATATCATTAATTAGTATAGGATTTGTCCACACCGCGCTAGCACCAAGAGATTTGATATAATCAAGGTGACTAGTTAATCCTTGAAGGTCACCCCCGTGTCTAGAAAACCCTTCATTACGATTTATAGTTTTTTCTCTCAAACCTTTTACTATGTCATTGTCTTTATTGCCATTTACAAATCGATCCGGTGTAACCAGATATATTAAGTCCCTTTGGTCTAAGCCAATAAACTCATGAAGGTTTTTTCTTCGACTCTTAAACTCATAAGTAATTGATATCGGGACCCTAGAATTATCTCCCATTCGCCAGCCCATAATTTTTAACTTCTGAGAAGGGGCATTAGGTTCAATATTCAGAGTCACATAATGGTAGTCTCTATTCTGAGCTTCTTCATCTTTAACCATCGAAATATCATTGCCTATTACTTCTGAAATTATGTAATTTTCATTTGACTTAAGCTTTATCTCTATTAATAATTCAAGAGAACTATAATTCATTCCCGCCCACCAATGGGGAGGGTCAATTCTAATTTCCGAAGGTTCATTTGCGGAACCAGAAAAAGTCAATAGTAAAATAGCGAGACAAATGAAATATTTCATATGAATTATTTATTAAAAATAAAGGCCGGACATGCCGGCCTTTATAGTTATTCAGAGATAGATTTATATACTCACAGCAATTCGCTGGATTGATCTTTCACCATTTACAATTACCTCAACGAGATAAGTTCCGTTTGGAACTATTTTTCCCGATGCAGTATTCAAGTTCCAATTTGTAATGTTTTTTCCAACAGAAATATCATGACTAAATGAATTCACTCGCTGCCCCAAAACATTATAAACATTTATCATTCCTGACTCCTCTGTCTTGGAATCAAAACTTATAGAAACTGGCCCATTAGAAGGGTTAGGATAAACTGAAAGGCCCTCTAAGATTACCTCATCTAATGATATAGAAGCTGCTGAACCATCGCACTGATAGCATTTATCCCAACAATATTTCAATATTGTTCCATTCACTGATGGCACCACAAGCTCCCTGTTGATATTCCCTGCACCATCATCGATACCGCAATTATCACTTGCAATAGTAGATGTTAATGTATCCGTTCCTTCGTTAGTTCCCCAATCTCCATTGACAAACTTATAAAGTTGCGTAACACCAATTGAAGTAGATGGATAAGTTACTGTGATCTGCCATACGTCTGATCCTAGATCAATCATTGCAGAATTTGAATCCGTTGGGTTCCAATCTAACATCGCGTTAGATCCATTAGTACCTCCTTGAGCAGCAAAATTACCGCCGACACGAATTCCATTTGCAGCAATCGTATTTCCGGAAGCAACATAGTCTGCTACGTCTACATGATATACGACATCTACTTGACCATAGGCCATTGTTGACATCATTAATGCCAACGCTAGTGTAAAGATTTTTTTCA
>CAJWKU010000018.1 GCA_913043005.1 uncultured Cryomorphaceae bacterium | reverse complement strand
TACACGGCTGGGGGTCGTGTGGTCGCAGGTTCAAGTCCTGTCATCCCGACAATATTCTTCTTTGATCATTAAAAATCAAGCACTGAAAAGTGCTTGATTTTTTTAATATTTATTGCGTTAAGATGAACTTATAAATATGATGATTAATCGATAATATATAACTTCCAATGGGCCAATGATACGGAATTTCAATTCCATCAGAAATATTATGACCATTCATTAACCTTCCATTGGAGTCGAAAATTTTAATTCTATTTCTTGGCTCTGCGGAGTTATTGTTTGTAAAGTATATTTTTTGGCCTGGCATGAGAGTTGTTGGCCAAATTTTTAATGGTAAAATTTCTTTTTCTATGGTTCCGATTGTTGTTAAGGATTTTGTGATGCTAGCTGAGCCAGCACAGTTATTTGAGGTAATTAATGTCACATTGTAAAATAATCCAGGAGTGTCATAAATATGCGTAACGACTTTTCCAACGCCAGAATCACCATCTCCAAAAAACCATTTGTAGGACGAGGCTCCAAGTGAAACATTGGCATTGAATTCAATCTTCATACCCAAGGGACCCGAAGAAATTAATGTTGCAGTCCAATTGGCAAGAATCGAATCAAGGCAGAAAATAATAGGTATGGTTATATTCAATGTATCCCCACAATTATTTAAAGATTCCAGACTTACATCAAAGGTGCCTGAGGAAGTGTAGGTATGCGAAACCATTGTTCCAGAACCAAAATTACCATCTCCAAAGTCCCATCGATAATAACTTGATGCACCATTTTGAGAGGCAATAAAAGAGAACTGACTTCCAGAATTGGTGTAGCTGAAGCTTAAGTTATTGACAGCATTACAGCAAAAGACTTCAAACTCTGGAGTGTTTATTGACATTTGGTCCCCTGTGGGAGATGTGTAAAGCAAATTATAGGAAGGGTATTCTTCCAAAGTGTAATAGCATTCACTTTGTTTAGAGCCACCTCCCTGCCAATTAAAATTTAATGTATCCCCTGGTGTTATGGTTAATAGATAACTTTGCCCCAACCCAGAAGCGACAGTTAAGCCCGTTGTGGCAGGGTATCCACTGGTTTGTATGGTCATAGAGTTGCCATTCCAACCGTCTCCGCCCGTATCATACATTGTCAAGATGTATTGGCATTGACCAAAGCTCATTACAGAGATGCAAGCACAAATTAAAGTAAAAATATTTTTTCTAATATCCATAAACTTGAATAGCTATATTTTTTACGCTCAAAGTCAAGGTAATGTTGCAAGTTAAGGATATTTATTTCTGTGTATTGGGCAATCGTAAAGTTTGGGGTTTATGGATATAGCATATTAATAGCATAGGAACCCATTCCTTGTCCAGAATGACCCACTTGTGATACCACCTGTAGGTTCCATGAAAATGGAATTTGAGATTGATCCGAAATAGATGTTCCCTGTGCTAAAAAATAGTGTGCCCTATCATATCGGTTTGATCCCTGGGCATCAGCTTCTAAGGTATGTCTTAGGTCTGAAGAGTTTGGATCATTGTCTTCAGAGCCAACGATAATAAAATGTTTCTTTGAAAAAGAACGAAATAATTGCTCTTGCCTTTGGGTTTGACTTCCATGAATATTTTTTAAACCATAAGGGAAATTTATTGTCGTGTCGGGCAGAGTATACCAGCCTGCAGAGGCAGATATAAAATTTCTCACATGGCTGGTTGAATCTAAAAGAGTCATTCTGTGAACAAATTGCGCTCCTGCTGAAAAACCAAAAAGGTCATATTCTGATTGATTAGATTCAATTAACGAATTAAAATCATAAAATATCGGATCCAAAAGGTTAAAACTCCAATCACCATATTCATTTAAACCGGAAGCGTTTTCTCCATCTTGAAATACGTTGCACAAACCGAATGCATTAAAATTAAAATATTGAGTGCTTAATTCAGGTGCAATTAAAATGACATTTGATGATTCTGCGCTAGTTTTTAGTGATGCCAATAATGATTGGGCATTTCTACCATTTCCATGAATTAAAAACATAATTGGAGTTTGATCCGTTGCAGATTCAGGAATAAAATAGTAGCAATTAACAGGTTTATCTTGAAAATTGACATAACCATTAAATGAAAAAGAACCGCTACCATAAACACCTAGTGGGTTTCCTTCAATGGGGTTAGGGTTGGTGTCGGGGAGACATGAAGGGAATATTAGAGATACAATTAGTAGAAACACCAGCAGTCTTATTTTTCTTTTTAATGGCTTAATAATCATCTCTATATTTGATCTAAATAATTTAGAATTGTTTTATATTAGTCACTGAATTAATGTTACCCAAAAATACCTTTCAAAAAACATAAAAATGAAAAAATATTCAAGAATTTTTACAGCTATAGTTATTTCACTAGGGATGTCATATTCTTCCTTCGCTCAGTTGAGTATTCAAGGAGTCATGGATTTTTTTGATGGCACTGGAACTGCAGGTAAAGCTCTTCAATTTAAAGCGGATTCGTCAATTTCGGATTTGAGTCGTTATTCTGTGGGTGTTGCCAATAATGGTAATGGAACTGATGGCATGGAATTTTTCTTTCCTTCAATATCTGTTCAGCAAGGTGATGATATACTTTTATATAGAGATTCTCTTGCCTTAGCATCATATTTTGGTTCCTGTATTTCCTCTTTTGAAGTTATTATCCCTGGTAATAATTCTATGTCTCAAAATGGGGATGATGCTATTGAATTATTTAAGGATAGTGTTTTATTGGAAACTTTTGGAGATGTTAATGTTGATGGTACAGGAACATCTTGGGATTACACAGATTCGTGGGCATTTAAGGATACATCAGGAATGGTATGGCCGAATGGATGGATTTATGGAGGCCCAAACTGCACGGATAATGACACTTCAGTTTCAACCTCTAGCTGCCCATATCCTCAGTGCTCTAATAATTCTTTTCATGTTGTGACATTTAGAGTCAACACCGCAAATATTACTGTTGGTGCCAATGGTATGTACCTGGGTAAGCCCGGTGTCGCTCAGGCTATTGCCATGTCTGATCCTGATGGAGATGGTATATGGGAAGGAACAGATACGCTAGATGGAACTGCTGGAGGAAATTTCACTTTCTTAAACAGCCCTGCAAGCAATAGTAACTGGGCAACCATGGAGAACCTTACAGGTCTCCCTTGCGCTAACCCTGCAATGTTCAATTTTAGAATTCTACCTACCTTTTCACAAGACACAACATTAGGGTTTTGCTTTGGAACTTGTTCACCTAATACAGTTTGTCCAGCAGCAGCAGCGACTCATGTAGTTACCTTTAAAGTCAATACCGCGAATATCACTGTCGGACCCAATGGTATCTATGTAGGTGGAGGCTTATATGGAAGCGCTACCGGTCTTGCTTTGTCCGATCCTGACGCAGATGGTATTTGGGAAGGAACAGATACTCTTTCCGGTGATGGTCTTGGGAAATTTAGATTTTTAAACAGCCCTGCGAATAGCACAAATTGGGCAACTCAAGAGAATATTGCTGGTCTTCCCTGTGCCGACCCAGCAGCTTTTAGTGATAGAACCTTGCCTGTTTTCTCACAAGACACAACCTTAGGTTTCTGCTATGGAACATGTTCGCCAGATACAGTTTGTCCGGCTCCAGCAGTTCCGCAAAGTGTTCACTTTATGGTAGATATGAATAGTCCAAAAGCTCCTTCCTCATTTACTCAGCCATATTTAACTGGATCTTTTAATGCCTGGTCTCCAACTGCATGGCCAATGACTGATACTGATGGTGATAATATTTGGGAGTACACAGCAATGATCGATGAGAATACGCCTATTTTTTATAAGTTCATAGCGGATAACTGGGCAGGTCAAGAGCAATTTAGCGCTCTAGATTCTGCTTGTACTCTACTTTCAGGTGGATTCACCAATCGTTTTCACACGGTGGGATCAGCAGCAGACACTCTTGCTTTCTGCTTTAATTATTGTGATACCGATTGCTCCACAGTAGGGGTTGGTGAAGACAGAAAGTATGACTTTGGGTTTTCCATAAGTCCTAATCCCGTCAATGATTTGTTAAAAATAGACTTTGCAAATGAAGGAGCTACTGTTGAGCTTTTATCAACGACTGGTCAACAGATTTTGAACTCTACTATTGTTAGCGGACAATGTTCTTTGAATACATCGAATATTCCCAATGGAATGTACATTGTAAGATTATTTTCTAACGGAATTGTTTCAGAGGAAAAAGTTGTGGTTAATCATTAATTGATTTTTTTAACTTTTCATTATGGTCAAGAAGATTTTATGGGTACTATTTTTTGTTTCTTTTTTAAATAGCTGTAAAACCAATGATGTCCCTTACGCACCCACTGCTGAGTTAAATGTGAGCCAGCTGACTTTGTCAGAAAATAATGGGGATAGTGTGCTTCTTGAATTAAGCTTAGATGATATAACTACTACTAGTGTTACTGCCTTTTTAGAATTTCAGGGAACTGCAACGCAGGGTGTTGATTACAGTGTGAGTAGCACACAAATAGTTATCCCAGCGGGAGATACTCTAGCGAGTGTCTTCTTGCTAGGGATCAACGATGAAGATATTGAGGGCACTGAAGATATTACAGTTCTTTTCCAATTAGAAAATGCTGTAAATGTTGGTCAAACTTCAGTTTCCGTTATTCTTGATGATGATGATGGTCAAGGCCTAGCTTCCTTAATTTTAAATGAAATATTATATGATCCTTACAACAGTGGATTAGATGGTGATGCAAATGGAGATGGTACATATGTGCAAAATGAAGATGAATTTATCGAATTGGTAAATATTGGATCTGCATCTATTGATTTGTCAGGATATAAAGTTTATGATGCTACTGCACTTTCTTCAAATTCACCGCGCCATGAATTTCCCAGTGGAACAATCCTTCCTGCTGGAGGGGTTTATGTATTGTTTGGCGGGGGAACACCAACGGGTTCATTTGGTGGTGCACAAATATCGGCTACAACCACAGGAATGATGAATCTTAATAATTCAGGAGATGTGCTGACAATAACTAATTCATCGGATAGTGTAATGATTCAACTTGATATAACTCCTTTGTCTGATAACCCTAACGAGTCGTACACGCGTTCTCCTGATTTGATAGGTGAGCTTGTTCAGCACACAACCGCTAGTACTTTGCTTTTTTCCCCAGGGACAAAAAGTGATGGTTCTTTATTCTGATTCAGGTGGGTATTTTTCTTGTCTTTCTAATCCTGTTTGGGGTTTGCTGGACCCTTTTGAAGGGCTGGCCTGCTCAGGCAGTATTATTGTTTTCAGGAATGTTAATGCTGACTATAGCAAGTTTTTTAGGTTATGATTATTTGATTGGTTTCAATGATGGAAGTAACTTTTCTTTTGTCCGTGTGATGACTGTCGTATCATCGCAATTTTCGAAATCGTTAAGTGGTGTTGGTTTAATGATAATGAGTATCGGTGGATTTGTAGCCTACTCTGATCATATTGGTGCTTCAAATGAATTGGTGAGACAGACGCTGAGTGGTGTAAAAAGGTTGAAGCTTTCGCCATCGCTGACATGTATTGCAATTCTTCCACTAATGCAATTAATTTTTGTTTGTATCCCTTCCGCTGCAGGATGCGCATGTCTTTTTATGGTTTCAGTTTTTCCAGTTTTAGTTGGTTTGGGAGTGAGCAGGGCATCAGCAGTATCAGTGATTACTGGGAGCACAGCCTTTGGAATGGGACCTGCTTCAGCAATAACGGCCAGTGCTTCATCAATTGCTAACATACCGATAGTTGATTATTTTATTCAACATCAAATCCCAACTGTTTGGCCACTGATGTTGGTGATGGCTATTTCTTATTATTTGGTCAATAAATACTTTGATGCCAAGCAAGGTAAAATATTTAAAAATTCACCTGCAATACCCTTAGATGATTTGGATAAGCAAAACGGGGTTCCAGCATTATTTTCTTTGATACCAATAATACCCATAATATTATTGGTTTCCGTCTATATGGTCAATGAGTACACGGAGTTTTCTGTCATTTTGAATACCACCATGGCGATGATTATCTCATGGACCATTGCGTTGATTGCTTTCTCATTAAAAAAGAAATCTATAAAGAGCGCTATGGATAGTTCCAAGGTTTTTTGGAAAGGGATGTCTAATATTTTTGTGTCAGTTGTTACATTGGTTATTACCGCTGGTGTATTTGCAAAAGGACTTATATCATTGGGTTTTATTCAAGCTATGATTGATGGAGCTCAGTATTTAGGATTGGGGTCTTCCTTGGTCTTAGTTGTGTTTACTTTATTGGTTTTCTTATCCTCAATTCTTATGGGTAGTGGAAATGCAGCATTTTTCTCCTTTGGTCCATTAATTCCTAGTATTGCTGCTAAGTTTGGTGTAAATAGTATTAATCTTATTCTTCCAATGAATTTAGCTGCTTCTCTAGGTAGAACTGTCTCTCCTATCAGTGGGGTTATTTTAGCAACGTCTTCTATAGCAGATGTTTCAGTTTCGGAAATTGTAAAAAGAAATGCAATTCCAATAACAGTTGCTTTGATGTTAATGCTTTTAATTCAAATAATGTTGTTATGATTTTATTTAAAAATGCTCGATTGTATTCCCCAAAAGAAATTGGAAATACTGATATATTGGTTTCGGGTTCAGCTATTATCGCAATAGAGGAAAATTTATCTATTACCGGATTAAATTATACAACTGTAGATCTAAATAATCAGATTGTTACTCCAGGATTTATTGATCAACATGTTCATGTTCTTGGAGCAGGTGGTAAGCGTGGGTTTGGTTCAATGACGAATGAGTTAACCGCTAAAGATTTGCTTTCCATAGGCACAACAACTGTTGTAGGTCTTTTGGGTACAGATGGAGTTACAAGAAGTCCAAAATCATTGTATGCGAAAGTCAAAGGTCTTGACGACCAAGGTATGACCGGTTATATGCATACTGGGTATTATGGTCTAGACCCAATTCATGTAATGAATTCTATTCAGGATGATTTGGTTTTTATTGACAAAGTCTTGGGTTGTAAAATAGCTATTTCAGACATTAGATCATCATTTCCAACAGTTCAGGAACTTTTAAAGAAATGGAGAGAAGTATATGTTGGTTCCATGCTTGCTGGCAAAAAAGGTATTTTACATGTGCATCTAGGTAATTCCCCGAGTAAGTTAGATCCTCTTTTTCAAATGGTTAATGATTACCAAGTTCCTATCGAGTCAATTTCTCCAACACATGTTGCTCGTACTTCGGAATTATTTGAATCGGCAATTGAATTTGGTAAGCTGGGAGGTAGAATAGACATAACTACTGGGGCCTCAAAATTCACTGATCCCCATAGAGCGGTCCTTATGGCATTGGAGCAGAATCTTTCTATTGATCGGATCACTTTCTCAACAGATGGTAATGCCGGTTTAGATTTAAAAGATGATAAGCAAAATATTATTGGTACCAAGCCCGCTCCGATATCTGCGAATTTATCAGAGTTTCAAAGTCTAGTTAAGTCAGAAGCAATTTCTATCTCGGACTCATTGTCCATAGTTACATCTAATGTTTCAGATAATTTAGGCTTAAATCATAAAGGTCGAGTAAAGGTTGGAGCTGACGCTGATTTTTGTGTTTTTAATGATTCTTGGGAATTACAAAATGTAATTGCAATGGGAGAAATGATTTCATTAGAATGATAAAAATGAAAAAAATCGCGTCTAAAAATATTTGGGTATTGGTAATTACTTTTTTATCGTCGGTTATGAATGCTCAAATAACTGAGGATGATTACTTGGTAGCGAATGATTATACATTAGGGGAGGGCTGGACATTCTCTGGCTCGAGTGGCTATAAAATGAAAATAAGTGGCCTTATTCAGCCTAGTATAGATGTTGAGTATAATGAAGATTCTATTGCTGACCCTAATAGTACCAGAGCCAGGTTACGAAGGTTGAGACTTCGAATTAATGGTGAATACGAACCTGCTAGAATACAATACAGGATACAAGTTGATCTGGGTGGCGTTCCAGAGGTTGATAATTCTCAATCGACTAGATTGCTGCATGCTTATTTAACATACCGGTTTAACAAACGCCATAGGATAATTATTGGTCAGAAAGTGAATCCAGTAAATAGTCGGGAAATGACAATGAATTCAGGTACTATGCAGCTGGTCGATCGTAGTAAATTAACATCTGCGTTCAATACAATATTTGAATTTGGTCTATTTTCAGAAAGCACAATCAGATTAAATTCAAGAAGCTATTTGCGAGCTCTGACATCCATAACCTCTGGAGATGGAGACGTCCCAATGGGAAATGATATCGGGGGATTGAAGTACGGTCTTCGTTTGGACTATTTGCCAAATGGTCTCTTTACTCGCTATGGTCAATATCGTCAAGTTGACTTAGTTAGGGAAAGAACCCCAAAACTTGTGTTTGGGGCAAGAGGAAGCTTTAATGAAGGAATTAGTAGCCGTCGGGGAAGAGCTCAAGGGAGTATTTTATATTTAGATCAAGATTTTAAAACGAGCCTACCAAATTATTGGCAACTTGGTGCTGATTTCCTCTTTAAATTTCGGGGTGTTTCTATTCTTGGAGAATACGTATATGCTGATGCTTCTGTACCTTCTGACATTAGTTACCGCGTTCGAAATGATGGTTCTACGTCGAGTAGCTTTTTGATAGATGGTATTCAAAATGTTGATTCCTATGTGAAAAACAGAATGATGGTAGGCCACGGTTACAATATACAGGGAGGCTATATCCTAAAAAACGGTGTTTCTTTTGATGCACGCTACTGTTATTTGCAAGCACCTGAATATTCTTTTTTACATAATGGTACGTTTTATAGTCGTCCGGAAGCGATTACATTGGGACTTTCGAAATACTTTGTACGCTGGTATGGTTTCAAAATGCAGAGTTCGATAACACGTTTTTCAGTAGATGGCGCAACCTCACCTATTGGGGAGGTTTTAACTCGTCCTGAATGGTTTATTCAGTTCATAACGAGTATTTTGATATGAAATTCATAAAAACTTCAATACTTTTTATTGTAATTGTTTTATGCAGTTCTTCTTCGGTATTGCAGTTAGGAATTCAACCTAAAATAATAACTCAAATTTTTTTTCCAGATCCAGATATAGAAATCCCTACCCCTGGATTTTCAAAAAAAAAGGGATACACATCAATTACAGAATTATTAAGTTTTTTAAAGAATAAATCCATAGAAAATCCAAACCAGCTGAGTATTTCCTTTATTGGCAAAAGCCAGGGAGGGATTGAGATACCTGCTATTAGGTTGGTTGGTAAAAACCCTGTTAAGAATCCTATACGTGTATGGCTTCAAGGTGGTTTGCATGGCAATGAAATGGGTAGTGTTGAGGGTCTTTTATTCCTGATACATGAATTACTCAATAATTCTGATTTATTAGATGAATTTGAAATGATGATAATTCCTGTTGCTAACCCAGATGGTTATAAAAAAGAGAACCGGTATGCAAAAAATGGGATGGACTTGAATCGAGATCATACAATTATAAGTGCTCCGGAAACCAAATATTTGAAGAGTACATTTAATTTATTCGATCCAGAATTGGCTCTAGATTTTCATGAATATCGACCCTTTCGACGGGACTTTGTCAATTTTGGTAATTTTGGTGTCACATCGATGTATGACGTAATGTTTTTGCATACTTCAAATCCCAATGTCCCAAAAAAATTAAGAGAGTTAATAGAAGATTCTTTTATTACCCCCTGCCAAGCTGACCTTGACAAACAAGGATATACTCATCATAATTATTTCTCCACCGAAAAGCATCTAGGGACTATCCGTATCCGTGAGGGCTCTATAAGTGCTCGATCATCATCAACATCGTATGCTTTAAGTAACTGTGTTAGTTCGCTAATTGAAATAAGAGGTGTGGGCTTGGGTAGGACATCTTTTAAAAGGAGAGTGGCCTGTGTTAAGGAGGTTGGGATGAGTTTTTTAAAATCAGCAGTGCAATCAAAACATAATATGAGAAAAGTTTTAGTACACCTAACTGATACAAATCGAAGGGTTGTTTATTCATCTTCATACTTGACTGAAAATAGAATTATGAATTTTATTGATTTGGAAGAGAAATCCGTTCAGGGCTTTGAGTTTGAAGTCAGAGACTTATCTGAACAAAGAAACATAAAGACACGTTCGTTTCCTTTGGCATATTTGCTAACAAAAGAGCTTATTCCTTTGATTAAGCCGAAGTTCGATGTTCTAGGAATCAAGTATAAGCTAGTTAGCTCAGAGACTTTAGACCCAAATCGAATTTATTCATATAATATCACTAAATATCTGCAGGATGGTATACCAGAATTTAGAGTACGTCGTCAAAGAGTAACCTCAGAGTTGAGACTTTTAGAAAAGGAACAGCCTTTTGAATTATTATATGTTCCGACATCTCAAGTTCGCGGAGCTCATTTATTTGAATTGTTTGAGCCTGAGGCCACTAGTAGTTATGTTGCTTTTGATGTAATTCATACGGGTTTAAATAAAAAATTAAAATATTATCGTTACCATGCATACTAAGACAAATATATTTTTCATGATAAGATCACTTTTATTTTCAATATTTATAATTCTATGCGCTGAAGTCTCTCACGCCCAAGGTCTGGGAGATTATGGTCTCGGTGGGGGCTTGAAAATCGCATCTCGAGATTATAATTATGGATTTCAATTGGGGGGGGCAATACAGCCAAAACTTTCATTTATAGATAATTCGGAACAGGTAGATACTCGTTTTTCTCCAGAATTGACTTTTCTAAGGATTCAAGGATTTGCTTTGAGAGAAAAGCTGGAATTTTTTATTCAATCAGACTATTCTAGGAATGATCTTTTAATGGATGCCTGGATATCCTATAAGCCTGTTGAAAGAATAAAACTAACAATTGGGCAAATGCCAAATATTGGAAATAATCGTGAAATGTTATTCTATGAGGATCAACTTTCATTTACCAGTAGAAGTTTTTTTAGTAGTCGGTTTTGTGAAACTGGACGGGAGATAGGAGTGAAGCTTGAGGCGGAGTTTAATATTGGAGAAGTAAAGATTCAACCTAAGTTAGCGTTAACCACTGGGGACGGAAGAAATTCATTTGGTGACGATTCAAGAGATGTAGATATCGGCGGTTACAAGTACGCATTTCGCATAGACTTATCGCCTTTTGGGGATTTCTCCGAGGGTAATACAAATTTTTCAGCTGATTTGCTCTTCGAGAAAAAACTAAAAATGCTCATAGGTGTTGCTGGGTCGTATAATTATGGTGCTTCTGGTCCGGTTGGAGAGTCGCATGGAGATTTTACTATGTACAGAGCCAACGGCTCTCGTGACCTACCTGATTATCGGAAGTGGTATTTGGATGCTTTGTTGAAGTATAGAGGTGTTTCTATTCTATTTGAGATAGGTCAAGCTACCGCCAATTCATTAACAGGTCTCAAGCACTCACCAGTTCCATCGGATATTTTATTACCTGAGGAGATCAGCCGTTATTTAGTTTTGGGTACAGGTGGGAATTTGCTTGCTGAGATTCTGATTCGAAAAAACTTCAGTCTTGCGGCAAATTATTCCATTGTTTATCCCGAATTTGATACTTATTCAGGTGGTCTTTTTGTAGCAACATCGGTAACTAATTTAGGGTTTAACTATTACCATAGAGGCCACAATGCCAAATTTCATTTGGATTACGGCATTACGAGGGATATAAATGGTTTATTAGAAAATCAAATTCAGGTTATTTTCCAGGTCAGGATATAGATTAAATTTTTCTGGATATTTAATTATTGTTTTATTTGAAAGCTTATTCGGCTCCTAAATAATTTTATTCTGATAAAAAAAATAGTTTCTGGATGTGAAAATTGAATATTCAGGAAGTTTGACGAAATATTTATAGTATTAGTAAAGTCAATTCGTGACTCTATTTGTTTAAACATCAAATTAAATTAATTCGTAAAATACTCAAATAGAGTATTTTAAATATAAAATTATTCTTTTTAACAAACTTATTAACAAGGGGTGTGATGCGATATTTTTTTTTCTACTTTCAATGAACACAAACAGAGAAAAACAACGGTTTGATCTGGTTCAATGATGCGAAAGGGTCATCGAAATGTGTCTCATAATGAGTAATTTGTGTCGTCGAAGTCGCAAGATAGAAAACACAATTTGCTTTTCGAAAGAAGGAGCTTTAAGCAACATTGGAGAACTGCTGAAAAGAAGCCCTCGGGTGGACGTTAGGAAAATCTTCGCAAGAAGATCTACCAAAAGTAAAATTCGGCAGCAAGAAATGACAAATACTTTTGAAAAAAAGTACAGACTCAAATCTTGAAACTCAGAGTATGGTCTTTAGGACGCCACTCTGAACTCTTGAAAGAATAAATACTGGTTTCGACGAGTAATTATTCTACTGGATAGCCAGTGTTTGGAGCAATTCAAATAGACAGAGTCTTGTTATACTGGGGCTTGAAATAAAGTCCAGACTTTGAACCGATGCGGACAGGGTTGTTTAACAGGAAAATCGTAAATGACAGGTGATGAAAAAGACACCAATAGTATCTGAGAAATCAGAGAATTTATTTGCGGTGGACGGTCCTACGGGATTTTTGAATAAACCGGCTTTCCGGGATAAACAAAAAGGGCGATAATTACGATTATCGCCCTTGTCTTTTTAAGATGTTTTGGACTTTGATTTAGGTAAGTATCATTTTAGCAACATCTTCCCCGACCTTTGGTGCCAGTGCGACTCCCATTCCTCCCATTCTGGCAGCAATTAATAGGTTTGGCTCTTCCCAATAAATTAACGAGGATTTCTCACCTGATCTTGAAAATGCCATAATACCAGACCACCTATTTATAACGGTATATTCTTGCTTTGGAATTAGTACCTCCTTAATGTATGATTCCAAATAAGTTTGAACATTAGCTGTTGTGCACATGTCTAAAGATGTTTCCTCTTGCCGAAAAAGGTTTCTTCCCCCACCAAGCAATAGGTAGTTATTCAAATTTCGGAAATATAAATAACCTTTTTTAGCGTGGCAGACCCCTTTAAAAATAGTAGTTTGAGATGGTTTTATTAAAATTATTTGGCCTCTTCCTGGAGTGATGTCTACTCCTGGAATTAACTCTGGGGTCCAGGCATTTGTTGCAACGACAACTTTAGAGGCCTTAAAATCTCCTTGATTACTCGGTATGGTCCATCCATTTCTTGTTTTTATCCAATTTTTTCTTCCTGAGATTCGGATTCCATTGAAAAAGACTGTTCCAAAGGATCTATTAATTTCGACTAAGGCATTGTGCGCTTTACCTGGGTTGAGACTGGCTTCACCATTAATTTTGATAGAGTAGGGTAAGTTCGTAGAAATCTGTGATGTTTTCGAATATATTTGTTTTTCCCCCGAGGCTAGTTTACCCATACGATTTAGATTATCTAATTGATTCAAAACCTCCTCATATGATTTTATTTCTTGAGGTTCGAATACTTCATATCCATTATGATCTTCCCAATCTATAATATCAGGAGACACCCAATTTTTCCAGAGTGAAATGCCAGCAATTCTATTTTTCATTCTTGCCACTATTTTATTTTCAGTTTCCTGATTCATATCATCAAGAATTTCTGTTGGGCTTCCAAAGCATGCAAATCCAGCATTTCTTGTACTGGCGCCTGATTTTCCTGTAGGTAGCTTGTCTACGATACAAATTTTTAATGGCTTTTGATGAGATTTAATTCTCTTTTTTTGCAGAGCAATCGCTACAGATTGACCAACAAGACCGCCGCCTATAATTATTACATCACCTTGAAAAAGTGATCGGTTCTTTTCCCAAAAAGAAAAGGGAACATCATTTTTTGACATATCTAGGGAAACATATTATTAAATAATAAAATTGGAATTAAATAGTTTAATATTTTTATAATCTTTACTAAAATTAACAGAATATTAATCTGAACATAATGTTCTTTTAATATCAACCATTTAAATTCGTAGGGATAAAAAAATGGCACACTTTTTTCAATAGAGTATTTGTTTTTATGGTGGTATTAATGAAAAATAAATAATAAATTTTTAATATGCGCGTAGACTTTTTACCAGAGCAATTTAAGGTAGCAATAGCAACTTCTGTGATAGTATTTGGATTTGATGGTGAGAATTTGAAACTTCTTTTATCCAAAAAAGTTGGAACCCCATTTGAAGGTGCCTGGATTATTCCTTCTTCGGTGGTCAATACAGATGAGGAAACTTCTTTTGTCGCCAAAGAATTATTAAATCGAATAACAGGAAGGAACGATTGGCTACTGGAGAAATTGAATGGTTTTGCAGATCTATACAGAAATCCTGTGGGACGAGTAATTAACATTGCTTATTATTGTACGGTTCGCTTAGATCGGGATCTTGAAGATAATTTGGTACGCGAGAAATATACTTGGGTGAATGTAAATGACATTCCGACACTTGCTTTTGATCATAATGAAATAGTCACTTATGCAAAAGAAAGACTCAAGCGCAGAGTGAAAAGAAGACCTATTGGATTCAGTTTATTGCCGCATGAATTTACCATGTATAGCATTCAGCGTTTATATGAATGTGCGTTAACAAAGTCTTTTGATAAGAGAAATTTCAGAAGAAAGTTACTAAAGAGTCAACTTCTTATTGATACTGGAAATATGGTCCATTCTTCTTCAAGGGCAAAGCGTCCCTCTAGGTTATACATGTTCGATGAGAAAAAGTATAGAACTCTATCTTTGAAAGGATATGATTTTGTTTATCAATAGTTGACTGTTCAGTTGACTGTTCTGAAAATTAAAAATGCCGTCTATTTAACGGTATTTTTAATTTTGAAACTTCTTGCTATTTAGTGAATACCCTTCATTAATTTTTTTAATACCGGAGTCAAGGCAAACATCATCAATGCTCCTGTTCCTGCCGTTATTGTTAGAAAAACAAATAAATTCATACCAGGGAAAATGCCTTCGAGAAGAGATTCCATAATGCCAGCCATATAGTTAGCTAATGCCATGGAAGCAAACCATAACCCCATCATTACAGACACAATTTTGGGCGGCGCTAATTTTGTAATCATGGATAACCCAATTGGTGAAAGACAAAGTTCGCCGAAAGTATGTATTACATATACACCAACTAACCACATTGGGCTTACTAATGCTTCTCCTTCTGCTGCAAAACTGGCCAAAGACATAACGACAAAACCAAGAGCTAGGAAGCTTAATCCCCATCCAAATTTAGCTGGAGTAGAGGGGTTTCTATTTCGTGTCGCGAGAGCCACCCAAAATGAGGCAAGTAGAGGAGCGAATATAAATATTGCTAGTGCATTGATAGATTGAAATAAAGATGCCGCAACCTCTGTTTCTCCAATCATTCGATTCGTTTCGTCTGCTGCAAATAAATTAAAGGTTCCGCCAGCTTGCTCAAAGCCACTCCAAAAGAAAATATTGGCAATAGAAAAAATAAAAATAGCACTAACTCTACTCCATTCTTCATTACCATTAGTGCCTTTATATATAATATAACCCAGCGATAAAATACCTAAAGCTGCAACTATTTTAATTAGAGTACTCATAAGGTTTTCTGAAATGGAATCTTGTAGAATAAGGAATCCATAGACAAAAACAATAGAGCCAATGATGTAAGCTAAAACATTTATAAAATCTTTACCTTTTAATCTTTTTTCGCCAATTCTACCGGGAGGCATTCCTTGACCTTCAAGTTTATTTTCTTCAAAATAAAACCAAATACAAGCGAGTAACATCCCGATGCCTGCAGCACCAAAACCATAACTCCAGCCCACTTGTTCACCCAGGGTTCCGCAAATGATTGGCGCTAAAAAGGCACCTAAATTTATTCCCATATAAAAAATTGTAAATGCAGAGTCTTTTCTTGGGTCATTATCGCTATATAGGGTGCCCACAATAGTAGATATGTTTGGTTTAAAAAAGCCATTTCCCATCATAAGAAGACCTAGACCTAAATAGAAAAGGAATGTTCTCTGGGTTTCATCATTCATGAAAACATGAGAAGCAGCTAAAGAAAATTGTCCCATTGCCATTAGAACTCCACCGGTATAGATAGCTTTTCGCTGACCTAATAATTTATCTGCAAGCATTCCTCCTACGATTGGAGTCAGATACACCAAACCAGTAAATATTCCATAAATCTCTAAAGCACTGGCCCTTTCCAGCCCAAACCCTCCTTGTGCATATTCTGTAGTTAGATATAAAACTAAAAGAGCGCGCATACCATAGTAGCTGAATCGCTCCCACATTTCTGTGAAGAATAGAGAATATAGACCTCTGGGGTGGGTGATTTTAGATGTTGACATGATTAATATTTATTTTTAGAATGCGGAAGATAATCAGATTATAAGTTTTCGTGGATGAAATTAGAGATTTTTGAATAAAGATGCACACTTGTCATCCCTCCATAAATCCCATGATTTTTATCAGGGTAAAGCATAAAGTCAAACTGTTTATTCGCCTGAATAAGTGCCTCAGATAAACGCATGGAGTTTTGTACATGAACATTGTCATCTCCGGTTCCATGTATGAGTAAATAATTTCCTTTCAGCTTATTTGCATGACTCAGTGGAGAGTTTTCATCGTAGCTATCTCCATTTTCTTTTGGAGTTCTCATATATCTCTCTGTATAAATATTATCATAAAAACGCCAGTTTGATACGGGAGCAACTGAAATAGCTGTCTTAAAAACATCAGAACCTCTAAGTATGCAATTCGCCGCCATGAATCCTCCATAGGACCATCCCCAAATTCCAATTCTACTCGAATCAACATTAACATTTTTTGCCAATGTACGAGCCGCTGAAATTTGATCCTCAACTTCAAGTTTTCCCAGCTCTAAATATGTACATTTCTTAAAATCGCGACCTTTTGCCCCTGTGCCGCGATTATCAACAGAGATGATCCAATAACCTTGCGCCGCTAGCATTTGATACCAGTTGTTTCTTCCTCCGTATTTATTCTCAACAGTTTGACTTCCTGGGCCTCCGTATACAAACATCAAAACTGGGTATCTTTTCTGTTCATTAAAATTGAGGGGTTTAATTTGCCATGCTGCCAGTTCCTGTCCATTATCAGTATTGAGTTTAAAAAACTCTTTGGGGCTCAGATTAAAGTTGCCGAGTCTTTCTCGTAAATCAGAATTATCCTCTAATATTCTTATCACTTTGCCAGAATTATCACATAAACTTATTTTTTCTGGGGTGTTAGCATCAGAATGGTTTAAAATGTAATTACTAAAAGTGCTACTAAAAGTTCCGCCGTTCCATCCGTTTTTCGGACTTATTCTTATTGGTCTTTTTCTTTTGATTGAACTTTTATAAACCTCTCTCTGCGAAGGGTCAATTGCAGCAGCTTGATAGTAGACCACTCCATTAACTTCGTCTACTCCAAAAAGCTTTGTTATATCAAAATCACCACGAGTTATAGCCTTTATCTTTTTCCCTCTTGGGCCAACATGATATATATGATTGAATCCAGATCTTTCAGACATCCAAATAAATGAGCCGTCTCTCAAGAAAGTAATACCATGATCAGCGTCTACATAGGAGTCTTCAGTTTCTAGAAGGAGATTATTTTTTTCTTCATTGACTGGATTAAATCTTATCAAATTCAGACTGTCTTGATGTCTATTTAAAGTAGATATTATCAATTCTCCGAGTGGAGACCAATTTATGCGAGGGATATATTCATAATTAATTCCACTTGAGGCATTATTGTGCTTTTTGCTTTTAGTGTCAAAGACCCAAATTTCAACTTTACTATTCTCTTCCCCCGCTTTTGGGTACTTGAAAACATATGGATGAGGATATAGCTCGTTTCCGTAGATGTCCATACTGAATTCTTGAACCTCTGTTTCATCAAAACGATAGTATGCGAGGTACCTGCCATTATCAGACCAGCTTATTCCAATATGAAATCCAAATTCTTCCTCATAAACCCAATCTGGAGCCCCGTAGATTATTTCGTTTAAGATTCCATCATTTGTGACTTTTAGTGCTGAAGAATCAATTAAAGACTTGATATAAATATTATTTTGATAAACGTATGCAATGCTATTCCCTTTGGGATTGATCAATGGGTTTTGAATCGGGTGTGAAGCAACTTCCGAAGTTCTTTTGTTTTCAAGATCATAGACATACGTTTTCGCCCTGTAAGAATGACGGTAAATAGACTCAATTTCAGTCTCTATTATGGCTTTTGTTTCACCTTTGATCCAAGTATAAGATCTCAGCGGTATATCATTTCCTTGAGTATCTAAAGCATCCCCATTGCTAATTAATACACCTTTAGATTTTCCAGATTTAAATTCAAATTTTTCTATTCCTTTTTTAGTTTGCCTTGAGTAATGCAAACCATCTTCCATTGACCGCAAGCCATAAACCCCTTTTGATGCAAACACTCTTGATGCAAATACATCATCAAATTCAACAGAACGTTTTATTGGTCCTTCTTGAGCTACTAAAACTAAAGATGAAAAGAATAAAAGAATAGTGAGTTTTTTTTGCATTGAAAGCTTATTTTTGTTCAATTAATTTTCAAATATGCTCGAAGATAAACCAAATTGGCTTCAGGCTCTAAAAGAGCATCTTGGTGAAGAGAAAATTTCTTTTGATCCAGAGCGTTTAAAAGATTTTTCTCACGACCAAACAGAAGATATAAGCAATCTACCCGAAGTTGTAGTCCGTCCAGAATCTACACAAGATGTTTCTATTGTTTTAAGAGAAGCAAATAAATTTGGTATTCCAGTTACTCCTGCAGCTGCGAGGACTGGGCTTTCAGGTGGTTCGATTCCTGTTTTTGGTGGTATTTCTTTAAGTATGGAAAGTTTGTCAAAGATTATCGAAATTGATGAATCAAATTCCCAAGCCACAGTTGAGCCTGGTGTAATTAACCAAGTTTTTCATGATGCTTGTAAGAATAAAGGTCTTTTTTACCCTCCTGATCCTTCAAGCTGGGGCTCTTCGACATTGGGTGGGAATGTAGCGTATAACGCAGGCGGTCCAAAAGCCGTTAAATATGGAGTAACATCTGCTTATGTGTTAAACCTAGAGGTAGTTTTGCCCGATGGTCAAATAATATGGACCGGAGCAAATACTCTTAAGAATTCAACAGGCTATAATTTAACACAGCTTTTCGTTGGATCTGAAGGTACTTTGGGAGTAGTTACAAAAATAGTAGTTCGCTTAATACCATACCCAAAATTCTCATACACTTTGTTAGTTCCGTTTCATTCTTCTGATCTGGCATGCGCTGCGGTAGAAAAAATATTTCGATCTGGAGTAACTCCATCTGGACTTGAGTTTATGGAGCGAGCAGCTATTGATTGGGCACTTAAATACAATGAGAACGTTAATCTGCCTACTGATGATAAAATAGAAGCTCATCTTCTAATTGAAGTAGATGGGCATGATAATGACGCTGTAGTGCGAGAAGCAGAGGAAATATCTTCAGTAGTGGACTCCAATGGTGCTGTGGAAGTTCTTTTTGCTGAAACGGAAAAAGAACGTGATGCAATTTGGAAGTTGCGAAGAAGTGTGGGTGAAGCGGTGAAGTCTCATAGTATTTACAAGGAAGAAGACACTGTGGTCCCAAGAGCTAAGTTACCTCAGCTGCTGAGAGCGGTGAAATCAATTGGGTCTAATTATTGTTTTGAGTCGGTCTGCTACGGTCACGCAGGTGATGGAAACTTACATGTCAATATTTTAAAAGGAGACATGACTGATAATCAATGGGATGGGGAGCATCTAAAATCAGGAATAAGAGAAATATTTGAACAAGTAAAGTTAATGGGCGGAACAATCAGCGGGGAGCATGGAATAGGTCTTGTTCAAAAAAGTTACATGGACATTGCTTTTAATAAGGCTGCAATAAGCTTGCAGAAGGCGATTAAAGATTCTATAGATCCAAAAGGAATAATGAACCCTGGAAAGATTTTCCCTGAAGATTAACTAATCTTTAATAGGGAATGCTACTTCGTTGGTCTTGATGACTTCATAAGGGGCATTATACCCAAAAACTTCCATCGGTCCGATTATTTCTAAATTATTTTCTTCACACCATATTTTTAATTTCTTCATAGCTTCTTTTTTGCTGCCCTCATTGAGGCTACCGCCAAATTTCAAGGTTGCAAGTTTTCTCTCAGGAAGCTCTACAAAGCGAATGTTATTTTCGTTGGGCTTTGGTAGATTTTTGATATTCCGATCAGATGGCATGTAAAACCTCATACTGGGGTTTATTGAATCGTTAACCATTGCGACCGGTGCCGTCATACTCAAACTTTTATTCTCTGCGTTTCCTCCGAAGATATAATTGGCCAAGGGACGAAATCCTTCCCTTGACATATCTCCCTGATTTGTTGTGGAAACTTCTACATCAGCCCAGAGGCTACTATTGTATAACCTGATTTGATAGTCACCCTCGTTCACTAAAACTTCATAATTGGGTTTTTCCAATTTTTGAGAGGAGTAATACGTAAACCCAATAAATGATGTAACTGCTAAAACTACTATTCCAATAATCCAATTCATATTTAAATAACCCAGGTTCAGTAATTTAGTTTGAAAATAATCACTTAATTTCTTCTCATGTATAACATTACATAATAAAGTAGTTGAGTTGCTGCAGCAATAGCTGCCACTAAATATGTTCTAGCTGCCCATTTTAGAGCATCTTCAGCCATTCCATGATTGTGGGGATTTGTTATTCCTGCTCCTTTGAGCCATACTAAAGCACGTCTTGATGCATCATACTCGACTGGCAGTGTAACAAAAGCAAAGCTTGCAATTACAGCTTGTACTGCAATCAAAAGTATAAGAATGTTAGAATATCCTAAACCCAATAATCCCATTCCAAATAATGAAGCAAAAAATACCATTCTCATTATTTGGCTGGATGCATTTACCACAGGTACCATTTTCGTGCGCATTCCAAGCCAGAAATAGGCCGTAGAATGTTGCACTGCATGACCACATTCATGAGCAGCAATAGCTGCTGAAGCTACATTTCGTCCTTCATAGACCTCAGGAGATAAATTAACGGTTCGATTTGCTGGATTATAATGGTCAGTTAATTTACCGGGAACGGAAACCACATTTACGGAGCTGATTCCGTAATGATCTAACATCGCTTCGGCAACTTGAGCTCCAGACATTCCATTATGTAAGAGCTCTTTACTATATTTTTTAAAACGAGATTTTAGGCGGTTTTGGACATAAAACCCAAGGGCCATAAAGACAACAATTATTAGTATGAACATTATATTATTTATTTACTGTGGAAAAGTACAAATTCAATGCCGTAATATATAACCTGTCAAAATGTAGTTTTGAAGTATGACAAAAATGGTAAAACCACTGATATTAATAACAAATGATGATGGCATTTCGTCACCTGGTATTCGAGTCCTAATAAGGCAAATGAATCGATTAGGTGATGTGGTGGTGGTCGCTCCAGACTCTCCGCAAAGTGGAATGAGTCATGCGATAACGATAAGTGACTCTCTTCGTTGTGAGCCTATATTTATGGATTCAGGACCTCAAAGAGAATTTTCATGCAGTGGCACTCCCGCAGACTGCATAAAAATAGGTGTCCATGAGATCCTTGAAAAAAAACCAGATATGATTGTATCCGGGATCAATCATGGCAGCAATGCCTCGGTAAATGTTCTCTACAGTGGTACTATGGCGGCTGCAATTGAAGGGGCATTGCAGGGAGTTCCATCTATTGGATTTTCATTACTAGATTACAGTTGGGATGCTGATTTTTCTGAAGCTGAAAATTATGTTTATAAAATTGCTTCAATGGTCTTGAAAAAGGGTATGCCAAATGGAGTCTGTCTGAATGTTAATATCCCAAAAATATCAGCAAAAAGATACAAGGGGATAAGAGTTTGTCGTCAAACAATTGGTAAATGGATGGAGAAATTTGACAAGCGTATGGATCCCAACGGAAAATCTTACTATTGGATGACCGGGGAGTTTAAAGATATGGATGGCTCGGATGAAACTGATATATGGGCTTTAAATAAAAACTATGTAACAGTCGTTCCGGTCCAGTTTGATCTGACTTCGCATAAGTCAATTATTGATATCAACAAAATTTTGGAACTATGATAGTTAGCAAAAGAGGGTTTTTAGACATGACTCTTGGGTTTGTTATTGCTGCAGGTACACCATTATTTATTTGGACGTATCTACTTGCTAGATTTCCTAAATTACCAACAACTGAAAAAATAGATCCTGATCTATGGTCTTTTTTGTTATTTCGGGTTCTTGTGTTCTCAACCTTGATAAATTTTCTTTTTTTGGTTTTGGGTGTTTTTTTAAAACGCACGGTTATGGTAAGAATGATTTTATTTGTTTCAATAATATATTTTTCCCTCTATTTATATTTTCGTTGGGAGTGGTTATGATTAAACAGAAGAAAATATTTGTTTTAGCTGGTGAAGCTTCCGGAGATGTTTTAGGTTCTGAATTCATAAAATATTCGAAAAATAACTGGCCCAAAGCTGAATTTATTTTTTGGGGAGGCAAGGGAATGACAGAGGCTCTTGAAGGCCAGAAGCCTCAAGTGGATTTAAATGAGCTTTCTCTAATGGGTTTTTTTGAAGTTGCTAGGCACATTCCCCGAGTCTTGAAACAGGAAAAGAAATTAAAGATATTTTTATCAAAATGGAAACCAGACTTAATTGTATGTATCGATTATCAAACTTTCAATATCCGTCTCGCAAGGTGGGCTACGATTAGTGGTCTTAGAAAAAGTGGAACGAAACTAATTCAAATTGTAAGTCCTCAGTTTTGGGCATGGCGTCCAGGAAGGGTTGTTGGTTTGAGAAAGTATACAGATGCAGTAATTCCATTACTTCCTTTCGAGTCAGAACTTTTGAGTAAAGAAGGTATTGATGCTCCCTATTTTGGTCATCCTGCAATCCAAAGAGTAAAAAAAATTAATGCAACAAAAGGAGGTTGGTTGGCTTTATTACCTGGAAGTCGAAAACAAGAATTATCGAAACATATTCCTATTTTTTTTAAGACTGCAATTAAATTAAAAAAATCCTTTAAGTGGGTTCGACCTGAGCATATTGGAGAAGAAGAGTATATAAAAATATTGAGAAAATATTCTGGAAAAAGTTTTGATTCAGATCAAATTGTTATTGGAGTCAATGCATTGGAAGGTGCTGAGATAGCGCTTGTCTCATCCGGTACGGCAACATTAGAAACAGCTCTAAGGGGCATACCTCAAGTTGTTGCATACAAGACATCGTGGTTTACATATTTGATTGCTAAGTTTTTTATAAGAGTGGACCATATATCCTTAGTGAACTTGATTCTTAAAGATAAAGTAGTAAAAGAATTCATTCAAAATTCTTGTAATTCTAAGGCTCTTTTTCTCGCTTTAGAAAAACTTTTAAATGATAATAGTAAGCAAAAAATATCCTATGAAAAATTGAGACTTAAACTAGACTTGAATCAAAATCCAATGTTATCTGTAGCCAATTATGTTGCGAATAATTTATAAAGGAGTATTTCCTTTTCTATGCTTCTTTTTAGTGGGCGTAGAGTTGCGGTCACAAGATGTTCCAGATGTTTTACGGGTTCAAATATTTTCTGATCAATTTTCCGGAGGCTTTGATATCAGAGGAACGCGATTTAAAGTAATAGTTTTTAAAAATATCAAAACAGATACCATATTTGATAATGAGATAAGCGTTATCGGTTTGGGTAAAAGTGTTGCTTACAAAATCAATGAGGATTGGCAGCATGCAGACTCTTTGCTGATTGCCTCTAAAAGTGTTTTGGATATTAAGAATTTAGATGGAACTACACGACGTATTTCAGGTTCTTTAATATTTAAATATCATAAGACACATTTGTTATCCATCGCATTGCTGTCATTGGATTCATATTTAATTGGTGTTGTGGATGCCGAGCTGGGAAGGTTAGATCATCCAGAATTATGGAGAGCTCAAGCTATTTTGGCGAGAACCTGGATTTGTAAAAATTATAATAAGTTTTCAAAAGATGGTTTTCCATATGGGGTTACTGATGATGTGAGATCTCAAGCATTTCATGGATGGCCAAAGAATTTAAATAGATTGAATAGGCTTTTAGAGGCTGTGCGTTCCACATCTCAAACAATACTAGCAGACATTAATGGCAATCCAATTGATGCCCTGTTTCATGCTAATTCTGGAGGGCAGACTATGCCTTGCGGTTGGTACTTTAACCCCAGGTCATCCCTCATAAGTGTCTTGGATACTTTCAGTCTTAAGTGTCCTCAAACTTATTGGAAGAAGACCGTGAATAAAATGAAATGGTTGAAATACATGTCAGATTCATTTGGTGTAAGTATGCAAGATGCTGACTTAAATAAATTTGCGCTATCCTTCAAGCAACCTTTTAGAGTTCAGTTTGTTGAGTTCAAAGGGAAGAAAAAGCGTTTAAGATATTTCAGAGAATTCTTCTCTCTTCGGTCAACTTGGTTTAGTGTCGAAAACAATGGAGGTGACAATATTACTTTAACGGGTAGGGGGTACGGTCATGGTATCGGGATGTCCCAGGAAGGTGGCCTAAGAATGGCAAATTTTGGATACTCTGCTGATGAAATATTAACTTTTTATTATCCAAAATCAAAACCGATTAAATTTTGATTTTTTTTCAATTATAAGATGGTGTCTACTGACAAAGGCTTTTCCAGATCGTCCTGATTTGATTTGCCTCTTTTGGGTCATGAACGCGCAATATTTGTGCACCTTTTTCTAAAGCATATAAGTGAATTGCGCTTGATGCGGGTAGCATTTCATTCGGGCTGCTGTCAAGAAGTTTCCAAAGCATGCTCTTTCTTGAAATCCCGATGTAAATAGGGTGATTTAATTCTCTTAGGCCCGATAAGTCAGACATAAGTTTGTAATTTGATTCAATAGTTTTTCCAAAACCAAACCCAGGATCAATTAATAAATCATTTACTCCCAAGCTATGAAGGTTATCTATTGATGCGCTGAGTTCTTGAAATACAGCACTAAATACTTTTTTTGATCCCAAAGGTTCATTTTGCATGTTTTTTGGAGTCGATCCCTGAGGGTAATGTGTTAATACATAAGGCACCTTATTCTTCGCGACTACATTCCATATTTTAGGATCAATCGTGCCTCCAGAAATATCATTAACAATAGATGCTCCTGCATCAATGGCTTTTTGCGCAATTTCAGAACGAAAAGTATCAATAGAAATTGGGACATTTGGAAATTTTTTGACTAGCTCCTTTAGACTTGATTCTATCCTTAGCCATTCTTCTTCAATACTCGGTGTGTCAGCTCCAGGTCTTGTGCTGCAGCCACCAATATCGATCCAGTCGGCTCCATCTAAAACCAAATTCTCTGCCGCTGTAATTATATCATTTGTTTGGATAGATCTACTTTTCGCATAAAAAGAGTCGGGAGTAGCATTTATAACTCCAACAATTACAGGTTGTTTCGCATGCCATATTTGACCCGAAATATTTAAATAAAATGGACGAAATGCAGTATCTTTCACAAGTATAAAGGTAGTTATGAAAAAGACCCAGAAAGAGTATTCGGCAATAATGGAAATGTGCCGGGATTTATTTCAAAAAAAAGGCCAAGATTATGGGACGGCGTGGCGTATACTGCGTTTAACCTCTCTTACAGATCAAATTTTTATAAAAGCCAATCGATTAAGGTCAATCCAAATATCTGGAAGCCAGAAAATTGAAGACCCAATGGAAGGAGAATTTATTGGGATTATTAATTATTCGATCATGGCACTTATCCAGATAGAAAAAGGTATCGTAAATGAACCTGATTTGAATTCTGAAGAGGCTTTGATACTTTATAATCAGCATGCTGAACATATTTACAATCTTATGGAAAATAAGAACCATGACTACGGTGAAGCATGGCGAGATATGAGAATTCCATCGCTGACAGATTTAATACTTCAAAAAGTTTTAAGAGTTAAACAAATTGAGGATAACAACGGAGAAACTCTAGTAAGCGAGGGTATTGACGCTAACTATATGGATATGGTTAATTATGCAGTATTCGCTTTAATACATCTTTCAAACAAATAGTATTTATGAAAACTTTCTTAGTCAACTTTTCTCGATTCTTTGTAGGACTATTGTTCATATTCAGTGGAGTTATAAAAATGAACGACCCTGTTGGTTTTAGCTTTAAGTTGGATGAATACTTTGGTGAGGATGTATTGAATCTTACTTTTTTGCAGCCTTTGGCATTATATCTTGCAGTGCTGATAGTCATCTATGAGGTAATACTTGGGGTAACTCTTCTTCTCGGGGTTTGGAAAAAAATTACTTTAACCAGCTTGGCTGGAATGATGGCATTTTTTACTTTTTTAACTTTTTACAGTGCTTACTATGAAAAGGTAACTGACTGTGGTTGTTTTGGTGATGCTATTCCATTAGAGCCATGGGAAAGCTTTGGTAAAGATGTGATTTTGAGCATTTTAATAGCTATATTGATATGGGGAAGAAATAGTATTGAACCTTTTTTAAGTATTCGTATTAATCGCGTGATCATAGCTTTGGGTCTTATAGCTAGTGTGAGCTTTTCTTACTTTGTTCTAAACCACCTCCCCGTTTGGGATTTCCGTGCTTATAAACCAGGAACAGATGTTTCAGAGGCTATGATGTCAGCGGAAGAACTAGGTTTAGATCCTCCAGTGTATGAGACATATTACACTATGAAAGGAGGAGATGATGAATCTTTTGAGATTTCAGGAACAGATTATATCAAAGAAAAGTTATGGGAAAAAGATTTCACTATAGATCCTGATGGAACATTTTCAAAAAAAATTAGTGATGGTTACGAGCCCCCTATACATGACTTCACAATTAATATAAATGGTACTGATCAAACTCAAGAGTATGTATCAGGTGATGTTATTTGGCTAGTGGCTTATGATTTTAATAAGGCTAATTACAGTGAATTAAAGCGCTTAACAAAAGAGTTAAGTAATTATTCTCAAAAATCTGATTTTAAAGTAGTTGGAATGACTTCTTCTTCTGATGAGGATATATCTAAATTAATGAATGAAACATCTTGTTCTTTCCCTTGGGCAGTTATGGATGGTACAGCATTGAAGACGATCAATCGCTCAAATCCTGGTGTTACAATTTTGAAAAACGGTGTTATTATAAATCATTTTCATTTTAATGATGCTGTTTTCAACTCAAAAGGGGCTGAGTCATATTTTCCAGAATGAAAGATCGTTGGAAAACAATTTTTCAATCTGCAATTGTTCTCCTAGGGGTTGTAACCTTAGTTTTTTTTCTTTTTCATGCTGTCGCCGGAGACCCTGCTCGAATGATGCTTGGGCAGGTAGAAGATCCTGTAGCTTTGGAAGCTCTTCGCGCAGAATACGGTTTAGATAAGCCTCTGTCAATTCAATATTGGGATTATTTACAAGGATTATCACCTATTGGTTATCGCAATGATATGTCTTGGGGATTTCGTTGGCCTGACCTTCAGACATCGTATCAAAATAAAGGTGTTCCTGTTATTCAAATGTTAGCAAAATCATTACCAAATACAGGATTATTGGCGTTAACTTCCATGTGCTTTGCTCTTTTTTTTGGAATCCCAATTGGTCTTTTAGCAGCAATAAAATCAGGAACTTGGATTGACCGACTCGTAGTAATATTATCGACAACAGGAATGGCGCTTCCTAGTTTTTTCAGTGCTGTCATAATAGGTTGGGTTTTTGGTTTCATCCTTGGTCCATGGACAGGACTTCCCATGACAGGAAACCTCATTGAATTAGATGATTTTGGTGAGTATGAGATCTATAATTGGCACCATATAATATTACCATCATTTACCCTAGGGATAAGACCGCTCGGAGTTATTGCTCAAATGATGAGATCCTCAGCTCTTGAGGTTTTATCTCAAGATTATATTAGAACAGCTTATTCAAAAGGTTTAACACAAATTCAAGTTTTGAAAAGGCATGTTCTGCGAAATTCTTTAAATCCATTGGTTACTACTGTTTCAGGCTGGTTAGCTGGACTTTTTTCGGGAGCAGTATTTGTTGAATCAGTATTTGGTTGGAACGGGACAGGTAAAATGATGGTTGATGCTCTTGAGTCTAGAGATTTCCCAGTCGTAATGGGATGTGTTTTATCGTTATCCGCCGTTTTTGTAATAATTCAATGGCTTGTAGAAATATCATATCGCTGGATTGATCCGAGGCTATCTGAGAGTGAATATAAAAGCAGATCTTAAATTTTGTTTTCTTAATTATGCATAATCATTGTAATTTTTCTTTAATAGTTCTAAATAAATAAAATTTTATGAAAATTTTGGTAGGGAATTGGAAAATGAATACAACTCCTGAAGAGGGTATCTCTCTTCTAGAAAAAATCTCTAATTTATTAACTAATGAGGTAGTTGGGGATGTCCGAGTTGTAGTTGCCCCTCCTTCATTGCATTTAATTCCATCCGTTGAAAAACTCTGGGAGAACCCTGAGATTGCAGTTGCAGCGCAAAATTGCCACCATAAAGATTCTGGGGCATTTACCGGTGAAATATCTCCAGAAATGCTTTTAAATTCAGAAGTAGATGCTGTGATACTAGGCCATTCAGAACGAAGAGAGTATTTCAAAGAAACGGATGATTTAGTTGCATTAAAGGTTAAAGCTGCATTAAAGCATCATTTGATTCCAATTGTTTGTGTCGGTGAAAAATTAGAACAAAGAAAGTCTGGAACTTTTCTCAATGACACATGGACACAACTGAAGATCGCTTTGAGTGATCTTTCACCAGAAGGTCTTGCAGATGTGGTTGTTGCATATGAGCCTGTTTGGGCCATTGGAACTGGAGAAGTGGCTTCCCCCGATCAAGCTCAGGAAATGCACGCTTTTCTTAGGGGTAAATTGAAAGAGACATTTGGAACTGGAGAGTTACCAATATTGTATGGAGGTTCATGTAAACCCTCTAATGCAGATGATATTTTTGCTCAACCCGATGTGGATGGTGGTCTTATTGGCGGGGCTTCGCTGAACGCTGATGATTTTCTTCTTTTGGTAGAGAAATTGAGAAAATCTTAATGAATTATATCCAGATTTCAATCAGAGTTTCAGATTTAGATGCCATTGATTTTGTAATTGCTGACCTACAAGACAAACCTGTTGAGTCCATTGAAGTAAAGGGTTTAGATGTTTTGGCTTATATGCCAAAAGACCAATATAAAGTAATAACAACTGATGATTTCCCTCTCGGTCTCTCAAAAGGTCCATTAAAGATTGAGACGGTTGAAATACCTCATCAAAACTGGAATATTAATTGGGAGTCAAATTTTTCTCCAGTTTATGTTGAAAATCAAGTTTTAATAAAAGCACCATTTCATTTAGGTCTTGACATAAACAAGTATCAATATCTCATAGAGATTAATCCAAAAATGGCTTTTGGGACGGGTCACCACCCTACTACATATCTTATGATTCAGGAGCTTCTCAAAATTGATTTAAAGGGAAAGCAAATTCTTGACATGGGCTGCGGTACGGGTATATTGACTGTTTTGGCAGTAAAGATGGGCGCTATTAAGGCAATTGGTGTTGAGATTGATCCTTATTCTGCTGAAAATGCATTAGAGGTTATACAGGCTAATAATGTATCCGATAATTCTGATATTTATGTAGGAGGAGTTGAGCTTATATCTCCTGCGGGTATAGCTCATGGCAGTTACGACTACATTCTTGCAAACATAAATAGGAATACTCTGCTTTCAGATATGGATTCGTATGCAAAGAACTCGGTTAGCGGAACTCTTTTACATCTTAGCGGCTTTTATTTAGATGATGTTGACAAGGTTTTAGAACGTGCAAAAGATTGTGGATATTTTTTAGTAAGTCAGTCATCAAAAGAGGGATGGATTCACCTTACTTTGAATTATCATTCAGAGACTTGAAAATATCCAACCATTCGAATTCATAAGACTCCAAAAATGGAGTCTATTAATTTTCTTTTTTGGGATTTTTAATTGCCATTTGGGTGCTCAGTCTTTTAAAACTTTTCTTTTAGAGGACGATCAGTTTAAGAGATTATTCGATAAGCACTTGTCTAATAATCTTGGAAAAAAAACATGGGAGAGCTCATCTCAAGAGTTTTGGGAACTATATGACAGCTTCAGTGGGGATGAGGAGTTAAATGAAAAGGAGGTTTTTAAAAATATTGCGAATGAAATGCTTATTCGACGTGTTGTAAAACCAATTGCATGGATTGAGTTAGTGGACTTATTTAAAGAATGGTCTAGTTCATCATTAAATTATCCAAAAAAAATATCTAAACGATTTTGGCGAGAAATTCAAAGAGAATTTGATCGATCTTCTCGTAAGGAAATTGAAAAATTCTTACATACGTTTTCAGCACTTAATGGAAGTGACATGTCTATTTCAGTTCGTTTATTTGATGATGGACAATTATCATGGTGGCTTCAGGATGGAATTGTTTCTGTTGCGGATTTAGACTCTGCAGAAGTATCTGACAGCACTTTGTATCGGATAGAAGGCGGACGCCTTGTTGGAAGATTTAAAAATGATTCAATCGAAATAAATGATGTTTCAGGTATATATAATCCATTCAAGACAAGGGTTATTGCAGAAATGGGTCAAGTGGAGTGGCTTCGCGCAGGCTTTGGCTCAGGAGAGCTGTACGCTGACCTTGGTAATTGGAATGTGGATCTTAGTGAGCCTGGTTTTTCTGTAGATACAGTAAAGTTGTTTAGTTCGTATTATCTACGAGAACCTCTTTTAGGCTTTTTCGAAGATAGAATGACTGCAAGAAATCAGGCAAATAATGCCATTTTCCCCCGATTTGAGGCATTTAACAATGAATTAGAAATACCGAATTTCTTTGAAGGTGTTGACTATAAGGGAGGTTTTTCGATAATTGGACAACGTTTTTTCGCTTCTGGAACAAAAGATTTAAAGGCTCAGTTTAAATTCTGGTATGATACTCTTGAAGTTTTGAATATAAGATCTGAAAGATTTGTAATTAGATCAGATGAACTTATTTCTAGTGAGTCGGAGGTCTCATTTAAACTTGGAGGAGATTCATTGTATCATCTTAAAAGTCAAGTTTCTTATGACCCGATAGATCAAATGTTAAGAATTGATAGACCTAGCAAGGGAATGTCTCTTGCACCTTTCGCTGATAGTTATCACAATTTAATAATGGACTTGGATCAGATACGATGGAGAACGTCTGATCCTATGTTTACTCTGGGTGGACTCAATATGGGGAATGGTTCTCCAATAATAATTGAGTCTGATCAATATTTTAGAAGCTCCAGGTATGCAGCACTGCAGGGTCTTGATCTAGAGAACCCACTTGTTAAGATAGAGGAGGTTGGAAAGAGTTTTGGTTATAGGTCCATAGGAGTGTATCAAATGGCTGTTGGCCTAGGGATGCCGCTTGAGTCTTGCGAACGGTTTATGATGGAACTTGCAATTGATGGCTTTGTAAGGTATAGTCTAGACAGAAGAGAAGTGGAAGTATTGCCAAAAACGACAGAGTATATATTAAATCATTCCAATCGACGTGACTTTGATGTAATAAGATTTTTAAGTAATGTAGGTAAAGGCATGAATGCAAAAGTTAGTCTACTAGATTTTGATTTGGAAGTTTTTGGAGTAAGTACAATAGCTCTTTCAGACTCCCAGAAAGTGGCTCTCTATCCCGAGTCGAACAAGGTTTTGATTCACGAAAATTTAAATTTTGATTTTGATGGTAGAATAGAAGCAGGTAGGTTTACTTTTTACAGTCGGAAAAATAAATTTGACTATGCTCTTTTTCGATTTAATATGCCAGTAATTGATTCGATGAGATTTTCTGTTCCAAGTTTTGAACAAATGGAAGATGGAAGTAGACCGTTAGTGAGGGTAAGGAATACCATTGAGAATATATCTGGAGAATTATTAATTGACTACCCATCAAATAAATCTAGCTATCAACGATATCCTAAATATCCAATTTTTAAATCTGAAAAATCTGCGAAAATATTCTACGATAGATCATATGACGGCGTTTATGAGCGTGATAAGTTTTATGTTAATATTGACCCATTCCAGATAGACTCTCTCGATAATACAACAACTGAGGGTCTGGTTTTTAAGGGTGAATTTAAAAGTTCAGATATTTTTGAAACAAGACGCCAAGATATTCGTGTCCAAGATGATTATTCTTTTGGGTTTACACAAGAAACAGGTGATGTCGGTTGGTCTACATTTGGAGGTAAAGGTTTAGTTAAAGGGGCCGTGAAATTATCAATTGCTGGACTGCGCTTGAATGGAAGCGTTTCATTTGAAGAAGCTGTTGGTACTAGTTCTAGATTTGAACTGTTCCCTGATACTCTTAGAGGCAATGGGGATTTTCATCTTAATCCAATGGAAGGATTACCCCGGGGTGCTGGACACCCTGGTGTAACAGGTGATTTTGTTCATATGCAATGGGAACCAAATTTTAATACCTGGTGGTCAACAAGCATGGATCAACCTTTTAATACTTATTCGGATAGGTCAATGGATGTCTTTGGTAGATTAAAATATACCCCGGGATTCCTTGATGCTAAAGGTCTACTTGCATTTAATAATGCAGAGCTCGAAGGAGAAGTGATTCGCTTATTTTCTAAATGGATACAAAGTGGAAGTGCTAACTTTCGCGTACGTGAATCTGAAATGAGCGAATGGAGTTTTCAAATGGATAATGCCATATCTGAGGTCGATTTTGTCACGAACAAAGGAGTTTTTGAGCTTCAGGATGGAGATAACACATTAATATTTCCAAGAAACAAATACCGGGCAAATATGGATCGGGCAGAATGGAATATCATTGAAAAGTATGTTTCAATTAGCAAAAGTTCTAATCTTGAGTCCCGCTTAACATCAACACATGACAATCAGGGAGGATTGAGTTTCCTTGCACAGAATGCCAAATTTTACTTAACACCAAGTTTACTTGAGTGTTTTGGAGTTCCGTCAATAGATGTCGCAGATTCAAGAATTTATCCAGACAGCGGAAGAGTAACTATTGAGCAGAATGCCTTAATGCAAACGTTAAATAATGCTTCAATGTTAGCAAGTAGATTGGGCAAGTATCACAATATTGTAAATGCAGAATTAAAAATTAGAGGTCGAAATAATTTATACGGTAATGGAACATATCAATATCGTGATGAACAGGATGTTATTTGGCCCATCCCCATGGGGAGAATTGATGTTGATACTGCCAATCATATTGTAGCTCAAGGAGAATTATTACCTGAATCTGAATTTTATTTAAGTCCACGTTTCAAGTATTATGGAATTGTTAATATGGAATCTATTGACCCAATGTTAACTGTAAGAGGTAGTATACATATCACTGCGGATTGTCCTTTTTTAAAGACCGATTGGGTTATGACAACTACGAAAATAGATCCTTTAGAAATAATTATTGATTTACCAGACCCGGATACAGCAAGGCCTTCTCGCAAAGTTTATAATGGTATTTATCTAAGATCTGATTCTGCAAGTCCCTACACCGCTTTTATAATGCGGAATAATCCTTCTTCATCAGTGAAATTATTTAGTTCTCGTGGTATCTTATTTTATGATGTTGAGAGCAATGCGTATGTGGTCACATCTCGACGTAGGCTTTTAGATCCAGAGGCACCAGATGATTACTTTGAATTGAACCCACAAGACTGTGAGGCCAAAGGATTGGGTGAAATATTTTTGGCATCTCAATTAGGAAGGGTCGCTATTCAATCGTTTGGTCAAATAAAATACAAACTGTTTACAAATCGATTAAGTGCAACTACATCACTTACATTAGACTTTTTATTTTCGGAAGATGTTCTTAAAGCTCTTCCTGTAGAGATGAATTCTGTTATCGGAGCTATATCAACAGATTGGGCAAATGATTATATGAATGAGGGTTTGAATAGATTGATGAGCCTAAAGGATAAGAACGATTATTATTCCGCCTCTACAGAATATCGAATGCCAAAAGAGTTGAGACAGACATTTGTTTTTGATGAGATAGATTTCAGTTATGATAAGAATTCACGTGCATTTCGTTCGAAAAACGGATTAGGTATCAGCTCTATCGCCGGAGAACCTGTTCACAAATTTTTAGATGGTGTTTTAGAGCTAAGAAAACGCAGAGGAGGTGATCAGTTTTCGCTTTACTTAAACTCTGATACTGAACATTTTTTATACTTTAAGCGAAATGTGTTGCGTTATTATTCCACAGACAAAACTTTTTTAAATAAAATATTAAGTCTCGATGTGAAAAAAAGAAGCTTACCTCCAAAAGACGGTAATCCTTACTTCACTTTTACTACTACAAGCCAAGGTAATATGTTGCGTTTCCTTGATGGATTAGATGAACAAGAAGACGAAGAGGGAAATTGATTTTTCAAACTTCTGGTTATTCTACTTGATATATTCAGTTTATATTCGTGATTCGAAAATCATTCAGGAAAATGTTGATTTTGAAGTTTAAATTTTAAAATAATTATTAGTGAAAAAAGTATTTGTTTATTTGTCTTTAATAGCTTTTGCGGCATGTACTGCTCCAGAGGTAGTGGACACTAGAGTAGGTTTTGGCGGAGAAGATGGTAGTGTTGGTATTGGTTCACAAGCCAGTGTTGATGTTGTAGTTAGTTTGGATGCAGCTTGGAAAAATTGGGATACAGAAACGATGAGCGAATTTTTAGCTATTGACGGTGAGTTTAGTTTTGATGATGGCCGAGTAGCTGAAGGATCAGATGCATTCCTTGCAATAGTTGAAAAAGAAGGTTCAATGGATACTTCATACTCTTGGGATATGTTTTACGCTTTTTCTGTGAATCTAGAAAATGATACAGTTGGAGGTGAATGGGTAAATGCTGGATTTAACGTTGAGGGAACTTATTTAGAGGAAGTGATTGAGAAAACCACTTTTAATGAATGGTATTATGTCCTCGATGGAAAAGTAACAAACTGGAGTTCTCACAAGCGCAAGAGAAACAACTAAAATCCAATAGATTTTAAGAGATCAGGATGTATATATTTGCATCCCTGTTTAAGGAGGCCCCGTAGCTCAACTGAATAGAGCACCTGACTACGGATCAGGAGGTTGCAGGTTTGAATCCTGCCGAGGTCACTAAGGGCCCTACAGCAATGTGGGGCTTTTTCTTTGATGAGACAACCGGTTTTTGAGAATACGATAAATTGATTGTAGCTCTTTATTATTTATTTTCGTGAAGACTTTATTTGCTTTAATATTTGATATCGCTTATGAAAACTCAAACAGTCATTTTGGTCACCTCGATATTTTTGACCGGATTAATGGCAGGTATTTTTTTTACTTGGTCTAATGCGGTTAAACCTGGCATAGGAAAATTAAATGATGTAGATTATTTAAGCGCACTTCAATCTATGAATCGAGTTATATTAAATAGTGCTTTTCTAATTGTTTTTGTTGGTGCAATAATATCTGTGGCTTTGGTTCCGGTATTTCATTTTCATTTGTATCCAAAGAATATTTTTTGGCTATTAATTTTGATTTTAATTATCTATTGGGTCGGAGTTTTTGCCATAACAGTCCTCGGAAACATACCCTTAAATGAAATACTTGATAAGAGAAACTTAAGTGGGATGAATTCAAATGATTTGAGCCTTCTGCGCAATAGCATAGAAGATAAGTGGAACAATTTTAACTTTATTCGCTCTATTTCTTCTGCAATATCATTTTTATTGCTAATTATTTCCTATTTGTTAGTAGATAAATAAATCTCTTAACCCGTTCATCAAGAATTAAAATCTTTATCCTATTTTTCTATTCTTTGTCAATCTTATTGGCAAAATCTCGATGGGCTTTGATAAGCTTCTTAGGATTGTCAATACTAATAGCGTGCCCGGAATTTGGAATCTCGAGATACTCTGCATCCGGGACAAGAGAAGTAAATCTCTTTACCGTTGATGGTCGAGCTTCATCAAACTCACCAGTAGTGAAAAGAACAGGGACACTTATTTTATTCAAAGCTTCATTTATTTCATAATTAATTAATGTACCGGTTGCACTAAATTCACTTGGTCCCCACATATAGTTGTATATGAAATTGTTACTGCTAATATTTTTATGCTTGAATGAGGGACTAAATAACTCATATCCCGGGATACTATCCCAATTCACTTCTGTTGATCTAATCATAAAGTTTTCATAAAAAGTCATCATTGCATTTTGATAAGCTTCAGTTTCAAAAGCATTCGTTTTTTCTGCTATTGCAATATCCCGTTGAATATTCTCTGGTAATTGAGTGATCAGGGTATCAGAATCAGCAACCCATATAGAAGTTGAGAAGTAAGGACTATTGAATACAATTCCTTT
>CAJWKU010000017.1 GCA_913043005.1 uncultured Cryomorphaceae bacterium | reverse complement strand
CAGGTCCCGATTGATTCCATGTTGACCCACCGGTTTTAAAACTCCAAATAAAACCGGTAGAATCAGAGCGTGACCAGCAATTGCCGATACTTCCATAAAACCCAGGCGCAAAATTAGGATAGTACCCTACCCAGGTGGAGTCCTCAAAGTCTTCGCAATAAGGAGCTAAAATTGGAATACAGTTTGACGAGGTAGATTGAAAACTCGAAATAACATTTTTAGAAAATATTGAATCTTTATTGGGTTTCGCAGAAACCATATTTAATTCTGCCGAAAACGCAAATATTCTGTGCGTACTCATTAACAAAAATATAACGGTAAAAAAGACTTTAATACAATGCATAATTTGCTAACAAGATGTATGCTAAATATTTTTTTCAGCCCAAAACTAATATTTATTTTTTTAATCAAAGTGTCAAGTTGCCAGGTATAGTTTAGTTTGATCAACTTTATGTACTTTTGCAAAGACTTGTTGGAGAATTAAAAGAGGGGACCACAAGTCCCCTCTTTTGTTCTCTGGACTTTTTGAAACGAATGGACTACACAGAATTAAAAATATTAATCGAGACAGAAATTGCTAAAATTGATGCATTTCTGGTAGACTTTGAACTTAATGTGGACAATCAAATTAAGCTTCATGCTGATTTATTGGATGGACATATTTCTGTTGATCAGTTAAAATACCTGAGTCGTTCGATTGAAAATGCTTTGGGTGACGAATCCGAAGATTATTCTATTGAAGTTTCTTCTCCTGGAATGTTTGTGCCTTTCAAAGTTCCAGAGCAATATGTAAAGAGTATAGGTCGATTGGTCAAAGTGAATACCGTGGAGAGTGGAAATCCCGTAAAAGGAACCCTGAAGTCTTATAACGGCGAGGAAATTGAGCTTCATTGGACTGAGCGCGTTCCCAAACCTAGAGGCAAGGGGAAAATGGACGTTGATGTAAAGAAAACCATCCCATTGAGGGATGTATCAAAAATTATTTTAGACTTTAAATTCTGATTTTTTTCAATTATGGAAAATTTAGCTATTATCGAATCATTTGGCGAGTTCAAAGATGAAAAGAACATCGACCGTGTTACACTTATGTCTTTTATCGAAGAGGCATTTCGCGTTCAACTGCGCAAGAAGTTCGAAAGTGATGAAAATTTCGATGTAATCGTTAACCCTGATAAAGGAGACCTTGAAATATGGCGAAATCGAATCATTGTTGATGACAAGTCTATTGAAGATTCAAATCTTGAAATTCCTTATAGCGAGGCTATAAAAATTGAACCTGATTTCGAAGTTGGGGAGGAAGTTTCAGAAGAAGTTAAAATGATCGATCTTGGAAGACGGTTTATTTTGGCCTTTCGTCAAACCTTGGTCCAAAAAGTTCAAGAACATGATAGTGGTGAGCTCTACAAACGCTACAAAGACATGGAAGGTGAAATCATAACTGGAGAAGTTCATCATGTAAGAAATAGAGAAATCATCATTTATGACGATCAACAAAATGAATTGATCCTTAGAAGGGATGAAATGATTCCCGAAAAAGACTTTTTCCGTAAAGGAGATACTGTACGTTCTATTGTGAAATCTGTTGAAGTTCGTGGGACAAAGCCATTTATTTTGTTAAGCAGAACAGCAGATAATTTCTTGGCAAAATTATTTGAAACAGAGATCCCTGAAGTATTTGATGGAATAATAACGGTTAAGGGAGTGGTCAGAATACCTGGTGAAAAAGCCAAAGTTGCAGTGGAAAGTTATGACGATAGAATTGATCCAGTAGGAGCTTGTGTTGGAATGAAAGGTTCTAGGATTCATGGAATTGTTCGTGAACTAAGAAGTGAAAATATAGATGTAATTAATTTCACAACGAATCATCAGCTGTTTATTCAAAGAGCACTGTCTCCAGCCAAAATAAGCAATATGGTTATGGATGAAGAACGGAAAAAGGTTGATGTCTATCTTCCAGCTGACCAGGTTAGCTTAGCTATTGGAAGGGGAGGAACCAATATTAGACTAGCAAGCAGGCTTACTGAATATGAAATTGATGTATACAGGGAAGATATTGTTCATGAGGAAGATGTAGAATTGATAGAATTCTCTGACGAAATAGAAGGTTGGGTAATCGAGCAGCTGCGAAAGAGTGGTTACGATACTGCTAAAAGTATTCTGAATGTAGAAACTGAAGATATAGCCAGACGATCTGACTTAGAGATTGAAACAGTAGAAGAAGTTCGAGGTGTTCTTAAGAAAGAGTTTGAAGATTAATAAAGAAAATAAAGCTTAGCGAAAATTCTTAACATATGAGTAATTACCGAATTAGTAAAGTTCTCAGCGAGTTGAATATCGGACTTGATACAGCTGTCGATTATTTAAAATCGAAGGGTCATGTTGTTGATAAGAATCGCAATGCAAAAATCAACCAAAAAGAATATGATTTTTTGCTCGAGAATTTTGCTTCTGACAAGACAAAAAAAGATGAAGCAGGGACTCTTATCCAGCAGAAACGAGAAGAGAAAGAAGCAATTCATGCAGAGCGCCTAGAGCAAGAAAAGCCTAAAAATGAACTATTTAGAGCAGGCTCTAGCCTCAAAGGGCCTAAAATTTCAGGTAAAATCGATTTAACTCCTTCAAAAACATCAAAAGATTCAGCAGAATCTCCTGTTAAAAAAGAAATTGTAGATACTGAGGGTTCAAAATCGATAACCAACGAAAAGGCCAGAGAAGAGCCAGTCAAAGAAATTTCAAATAAAAAAGAAACAAACGAATCTGCAGAAAAAAGTAAAGAAGAAAAGTTAGAAGAGAAAAAAGTATTAAAATCATTACCAGGTGAAAAGGACTCACCTGATGAGGTTAAAGTTGAGCAGGATGCAAGTCATAAGACTCAGTATAAGAAACTTGATGGACCCAAGCTTACAGGAAAGACAATAGATCTTAAACAATTTGCTAAAAAGGCCAAACCTCCTGGAGAAGGAGGCAAAAGAAAACGTATTAAAACTGAGGGCTTACAAAAGCCTGCTGCTGGAGGTGGAAGAACAACCACTGGCGCTGCAACTGTAGGAGCAGCAAAACGCAGAGATAATAACCGACCAGGGCTTGGAGCAGGAAGAGGGCGGAATGCAAAAGTTCAACCCAAAACTGAGGTTTCTAAAGAAGATATAGCTCGAAAAATAAAGGAAACACTCGAGAAGCTGGGTGGTGGTAAAAAGTCGAAGGGCTCGAAAATAAGAAGAGACAAACGTGCTGAGCGAACTGAGGCTAAAGAGATGGCCGAAATTGAACGTATAGAAGGAGAAAAGGTCTTAAAACTTACGGAATTTGTTACGCTACTAGAGTTTGCGAATCAAATGGCCGTGTCTCCTGCAGATGTCATTTCCACTTGTATGGCTTTGGGAATAATGGCGAGCATGAATCAACGATTAGATAAGGAAACATTAACCATTGTTGCAGAAGAATTTGGTTTTAGTGTTGAATTTGTTGACGAGGAAATGCAAGAGGTTTTCAATGATGAAGATATTGAAGATAATCTTGTGTCGCGGTCTCCAATTGTTACTGTAATGGGCCATGTTGACCATGGAAAGACTTCTCTCTTAGATTTTATACGAAAAGATAACGTCATTGCTGGAGAGGCTGGTGGAATCACTCAGCATATAGGTGCTTACTCAGTTCAATTACCTTCGGGTCAAGCAATATCATTCCTTGATACTCCAGGACATGAAGCATTCACAGCAATGCGTGCAAGAGGAGCACAAGTCACTGATATTGCTATAATTGTAGTTTCTGCAGATGATTCGGTCATGCCTCAAACCAAAGAAGCTATCAGTCATGCTCAAGCTGCAAATGTTCCTGTAGTATTCGCGATTAATAAAATTGATCGACCGGAATCTAATCCGGAGAGAATCAAAGAGCAGTTGAGCCAAATGAATATTCTCGTTGAAGACTGGGGGGGTAAGATTCAGTCTCAAGAGATATCTGCAAAAACGGGTTTAAATGTTGATAAACTGCTCGAGAAAGTTCTACTTGAAGCTGAATTATTGGATTTAAAAGCAGACCCTGAGAGACTTGCGAAGGGAACTGTAATTGAAGCTACCCTTGATAAAGGCCGTGGATATGTGATTACTTTATTGAATGAAACGGGCACTTTAAAAGTCGGAGACTACATATTAGTTGGCCCATACTCAGGGAAGGTAAGAGCAATGATGGATGAACGAGGTAAGCAATTAAAAGGCGCCGGGCCCTCAGTCCCTGTATCTATTTTAGGCTTGGATGGTGCACCTCAAGCAGGCGATAACTATATCGTAATGGCTGATGAGCGGGAAGCTAAATCTATTGCTACTAGGCGCCAACAGTTGCAAAGAGAACAGTCAGTAAGATCTCAGAAAAGCTTGACATTAGATGAAATAGGAAGACGTTTAGCTGTAGGGGATTTCCAAGAGCTAAATATTGTTTTGAAAGGGGACGTTGATGGTTCTATTGAGGCTCTTTCAGACTCATTGCAAAGGTTGAGCACTGAAGAAATTCAGGTAAATATAATTCATAAGGCCGTAGGCGGAATTACAGATAGTGATGTTTTATTGGCAACAGCATCAAAGGCAATTATTTTAGGCTTTCAAGTTAGACCTGCTGGATCTGCGAGGAAATTGGCAGAAAAAGAAGATATTGAGATTCGTCTCTACAGTATTATTTATGATGCAATAAATGATATAAAAGAAGCAATGGGAGGGATGTTATCACCTGATTTCAAGGAAGAAATCACATGCTCCCTTGAAATACGCGAGACATTTAAAATTTCGAAGTTTGGCACCATCGCTGGTTGTATGGTTATGGACGGCACAATTAATAGAAGTTCAAAGATTCGTATCATTCGCGATTCTGTTGTTGTCTACACCGGAGAATTGGGATCTCTAAAAAGATTTAAGGATGATGTTAAAGAGGTTAAAAAAGGAACGGATTGTGGCTTAAATATCAAGAACTTTAATGATATAAAAGTTGGTGATACAATTGAAGGATTTAAAGAGGTAGAGGTTCAAAGAGAGCTTTAATAAATTTATTTTTTCTGGTCTTTGAGCTGAACTTCATCGCTTTCTATCATGCCGTCTCTTAGTCGTATGATTCGGTGCGCATATTGAGCTATTTCTTCTTCGTGAGTTACGATTATCAAGGTATTCCCATTTTTGTGGATTTCATCGAATAACTTCATTATCTCCAAAGATGTTGTTGAATCTAAATTTCCAGTTGGTTCATCAGCTAAAATTATAGAGGGAGAATTCACTAAAGCTCGTCCAATTGCTACCCGTTGCCTTTGCCCCCCTGATAATTGATTTGGCCGGTGGTCCATTCTATCTGCTAGCCCAACTTCATTTAGGACATTTTTAGCTTGAGCAATTCTCGTTTCTTTTGTTTTTCCAGCATAGACAAGAGGCAATGCTACATTCTGCAGAGCGGTTTGACGTGGGATTAGATTAAACGTTTGAAACACAAAGCCTATTTCTTTATTTCTAACTTCGGCTAACTCATTATCCTTCATTTGGCTTACATCTCGTCCAGCCAGTTTATATGACCCCGAAGTAGGAGTGTCTAAGCACCCTAAAAGATTCATCAAAGTAGATTTACCGCTTCCAGAGGGACCCATTAAAGCAACATATTCACCTTTTTTAATATCTAAATTGATGCCCTTTAAAACATGGACAGTCTGAGATCCAAGTTTAAAATCGCGAATTATGTTTCGTAATTCAATAACTATTTCATCCATTTTAATTGATCAATTTATAATTCAATCCAAAATATATCATCCTGCCAAATATTGGACCCCAAATACGTGTAGCGTCAAAATTCTCTGTAAAAGTAGGATTACTTGGTGTTAATAGATCTCCATTAATATTGACAACGCCATCGATTGGATTTAGCTGCTGAAAGTTTAATGCATTTTCCACACCTAAATAAAAATCTCCGTTCTTCGTGTTTTTTCTAATTTGAAAATTTAACAAATTGTAAGCTTGGCCATAAGAAATGATTTCTCCAGACAAACCTGGTGCCCGTGGGTGTGTGCTGGGAATCGGTTGTTTACCATGGAACTGGACTGTCATATCAAGATTCCAACTTTTCATAAAATTTCTACTGAGATTTATTAAAGCCCGGTGTTTTGCAACAAAAGCGGCAGGCATTAAAATACTAACCGGATCTAATCCGTGTATTTGATTTCTGACAACTACATTTTGAAAACGATAAGCAAGTCGAATTTCCGTTTTTTTATCTAATTTATAATTTGATGAAATCCCTGCAGATTGTGAAATCATTGCGAATTCACTTTCATTGGAGGTAGTTAAATCGGGATAAATATATCTCATACGATTTGACCAATAGTCATGGATCACGGCCTCATTGAACCAAGTCCCATGAATATTTGCTGTTATGGACCCAGGCATGTAGTTAAAAATAAAATTTCCAGTGTAACTAATTCCTGCATTTGTGGATTCCTCTAATGACAATTGGTCCCCACCCGATACACTACCATATTGATCCCATCTTATTTCTCTGTTACTAGCAACTCTACCCCATTCTTCTGTGATGGGAAGCGCCATTCTAAAACCTTCACCAAAAACCAATCTAAATACATTTTTGTCATTGGGTGCTATCCTAGCATGAATTCTTGGTGAGAAAGGCACTCGGGTTTTTGAGTTTAAAATAATGGAGTGCCAATCAAACCGACCTCCCGCAACTAGAGTTAAAAACTCATTGGGAGTCCAAGTCCATTCAGATGATATTCCAATATTCTGTTCAACAAAAGGTCTATTATATCCTTGAAGATATCCGCCTGCATTAAAATTTATATCATAATTATCGTAAAAAACACCAATAGAGCCGGTATGGCTTATTTTATTCCAATCTTGACGAAACAAAAATTGAGATACTCCTCCAATTTGGTGTGCACTTAATTCTTTTTGATTTATGGCATCATCTGAACTACCCATATTGCCAATCATACTTTGACGGTAACCATGTAAAATGACACCAATTGATTGATTGGGATTTTTGGGATTCACCCATCCTGTTTTTGAACTAATGGAAAATCTATTCTGCTGCAGCCTTGACTGCCATGGATTTGAGCTTATCGGAAAATTTAAATTCTTAGAAATTTGCCCACCAATCTTCTGATCCTCAAGGGCATGAATTGTGAATAATCCTTCCCATCCGTTCTGACCAAAATAGCGTGCACGGACCATTCCATTTAATTGATAGCCAATGGGATTGTCTGCAAAGCCATCTTTATTATTGTCTACAATAAGAGATCTTCCACTTGCATGACCTAAAATCCCCAAAGACCATTTGTTTGATATTTGTTTTCCATAGATAAGATTTGTTTCTATTCTACCTCCTTGATTGATATAATTATTTACTCTAATTTTTGCGGAATTTTTAATGACAATATCATCAATAATATCCTCTGGCTTAAGAAGCTCAACATTTATTTGTCCAGTCATAGACTCGAAACCATTAGAAACAGAGCCGATTCCCTTTGTGAGTTGAATACTATGAATCCAGGCTCCGGGAATATATGATAGCCCAGAATTTGCCAGCAAGCCTCTTACCAATGGGGTCATCTCAACTTGTATTTGAGCATATTTACCCGCTAGGCCAAATAGTTGTATCTGTTTTGTCCCTGTCACAGCATCCGTAATGGAAACATCAATGCTCGGATTTGTTTCAAAACTTTCAGAAAGATTGCAACATGCTGCTTTTTTGAGTTCAGCTCTGGAAATTATTGTTTTTAGTTTTGGGTCCTTCAGCGATATTACAGAACCAAGAGCTTCTGTTTTTACTTCAACAGCATCTAGGTTCAACCCGTCATAAATGCTAGTGTCTGACTGAGAATAAAGCAGATATGGAAAAATAAATATTAGAAATACTCCTAAACTATTAATTCTTTCTTGAGTCATTTGTGTGCTTCGATGACATTTCGATCTCGATATCTGCAACAGGGATTAATGTTACTGTAGGACTCTTCAAAGGCTAGGATTTTACTTTTTGTGCAATAACAAATCTGATCATGGCCAACATCAGATAAGGCTTCGTGAATTTTATTCTCGGTTATTTTTTTTGTGTTGTAAACGACAAAAGTTTCATGAGTCGATAGGTCCCATTCCGCAGTCCAAACTCCACGAAGATTTAATAATGTTTTTTCAATTCGATTTTCGCACATGCCACAAACGCCGTCTGTGATAAATCTGAGTTCAACTTTTTTTTGAGCGAAAGCATTTGTCGTTAGTAAAAGAGAAAAACACAATATAAAATATTTCATTACTTAAAAGGGTTTTGATAAAGTGTATCTGTTTCGATATGAGTATCGGTTAAAGTATTTAAAAATGCAACAATAGCTTGTCTTTCAGAAAGAGATAAATTAAGCCCTTGTTCTCCACTAGAATGAGATTGAACAAACCCCGTCATTCCTGGTGCTAAGTTAGGAGAGTTAGAAAGAACATTGCTATTGTAAAATTCAAGCACTTCTTCTAATGTCTGAAAACGCCCATCATGCATGTAAGGTGGCGTATATGCTAGGTTTCGTAAAGAAGGAACTTTGAACTTCCCATTGTCAACTTCTAAATTTGTAATGCCACCTTTTCCTAAGTCTGTAAAAATACTGTCTAAGCCATTATTTACTATCGTATTATTTGTAAATAACGCTCCGCCATGACAATGAAAACAATCAGCTCCTTTTGGAGATCCATCAGGATTTGCTTCTGCATTAAATAATTGAACACCAAGTTGTTCTTCAGCAGTAAATGATTCAATTCCTGCATTTACGTTATCAAACTTACTTGAGCCTCCGCTCAAAATGATTAACATAAATTGTTCTAGCGCCAGACCTATTTTATCCGGATTAATTTCCGAATCACCATAGGCTGCATTGAAAGCCTGTTCATATAAGGGTTGTCTTTTTAGTTTCTCCACGACATTAAGCATACTTTCTTTCATCTCGGTCGGATTCTGAATAGGCTCTAACGCTTGCTCTCGAAGACTAGGCATTCCTCCATCCCATGCGAATTGCTTCCCCCAAGCTAAGTCGTGCAGTGGCATGGAATTTCTAAAGCTTACAGATCCGTCAACACCAGTACTATATTTATTCCCATTGTCAGTAAACCCAAAAGACGGATTATGACACGAGCTGCAAGATTGAGAGCTATCCAATGATAAAATTGGATCATAGAATAACAATCTACCTAGTATTATGCTCTCCTCTGTTAGCTCATTATCACTAGGAAGCGCTGGCTGCGGAAATCCTTGCGGAATCGGTAAAATATATGGGGTTGTTAAATGAGGCTTATTTGGGCCTGGGTCTCCACAGCTGCAGGCTATAAGAAGCCATGAAAAACTCATCAACCGTTTGAAGAAAATCATGGATCTCTGTCTTTCAGTAGGCCGCTTTCAAAACTGGCTCCTAAATTTTGAGCAATTTTACTAGCTAAGCCATTATCGTTCGAGCTATGAGTAAAATCTCCATCTACTCCTGGTCGGAGACTGAAGAGGTTACTAAAAGTCATTTCAGAATTCCACTTAATTTCAAGGGTTTTAAAATCAGTTAAATCAAAAGACCCGGGTAAATTAACATTTGTTTGGTTCTCATCAAGAGCGATATGATAGAGCCATGGAGTTTTAACCCCCATATTTTGATAATAGCCTTCTAAGGCAGCAAAGACATAACCGCCAGTCCATCCCCAATGTAAATTATTGAATGAGGGATTTAGTGGGTGATTAGGCAACCACAATGACGGATCAGAGTGATTTACGGCGCTATCTAAACCGAGATCAAAAGAAAGGCTCACATAATTGCCTGAGGGGATAGATAATGGGAGTTTTATGGTGTCAGGCGAACTACCCTTTACAAAAGCAAAAGTGTTCTCAAACTTAATGATGCTGCCATCATCCGCCGTTAGTTTAAAATTTGACAATAGAAAATCGGAACGTGTAAAAATAAGTGTGTCTTCAGTAGTGCTTTGGATCAAAGAATCTGTTTCGTAAGAAAAAATAGTATTATTAAATTTCGGGACAAATTGCAACTCTAGATCAACAGTTTCAGGTCCTTGATTTTTATCGCATGAAGTGAATATTCCAATGAGAATTATAAATAGAATTTTGAATTTTTTCATTGTAATTAGAAATTAGATGATGTTCCTTTGTTAAAGCATTAATTGAGCCAAAACACTGTAAAGATTATCTAAATTTAGTGATATGGGGTTAAAAAAATCAGAATACCTTAAAATAGGCGCTATTCTCGCTGTTTTTTTTCTAGGTATATTTTTCTCGATACGGATTCAAACACCGGATTTCACATTGCCAATATTGAATCCCAATGATTTGAATCCAGGTCTTGTAGACGAATCATTGCAATCAAAAGGAATAGACCATACCGTTGCTCCATTTTCTCTAATTTCTCAAAACGGGATGGAGATCACACAAGATGATGTGGAAAACCATATCAGAATTGTTAATTATTTTTTCACAACATGCCCTGGAATATGTCTTGACATGGCTAAAAGCCTGCGTAAAGTCCAATCTAAATATTTAGACAACGATGCTATAAAAATCATGTCTCATTCAGCTATGCCCGAATATGACACTCCTAAAGTTTTAAAAAATTATGCTGAGGTAAATGATGTGGATTCTAATCGTTGGATTCTTTTAACGGGTGAACCCGATTTGATAAATAATTTGGCAAGGACATCATATTTTACCGTTCTTAAGGAGGGTGAAGGCTGGGACGAACATAGCTTTATACACACTGAGAATTTGGTTTTAGTAGACCATAAGGGCCGACTAAGGGGATACTATGATGGAACTTCTGAGAATGATACGGATTTGTTGATTGATCATATTGCAGTGCTTTTAGAAGAAAGAGACAAGGATTTGAATGAGTCATGACAGTTGATCGGATGGAAAATATTGACATTGCGTCCTTGCAGATGGATATAAAATGGGGAAGTGTAGAGGAAAACCTTGCGTCAATAGACTCATATTTTATAGAGTCTCCCAAAGCAGATATTTATTTGTTGCCAGAAACATTCGCAACAGGATTTGTTACAAATCAGGCTCTCTTAACAGAGGTTGTTACTCAGAACAATTTGGATAAAATTCTCGATTCTATGAAAAGATGGTCTTTGAATAAAAAAGCTTGGGTTGGGGGCACTGCTTTTGTTTTGAATGGCGACCGATATCGTAACAGATTTTTCATGATTGGCCCTTCTGGTGAAATTATCAGCTATGATAAGCGACATCTCTTTGGAATTGCCGGTGAGGCAGATTATTTTAAGGGTGGTTTCTCGAGGGTGGTTTTAAATATTAAAGGCTGGAGACTAATGCTTTCTGTTTGTTATGATATTCGATTTCCCGTTTGGCTTCGTCAACAATCTGTTAATGGTGAATACGAGTATGACGGGATATTAGTCCCTGCGAATTGGCCAGAGTCAAGACAGGATGCTTGGGCAACTCTTTTAAAAGCTCGAGCTATAGAAAACCAATGTTATGTGGTTGGAGTAAACAGAATAGGGGTCGATGGTTTTGGATCTAATCATATTGGAGGGTCATCAACCATAGGTCCAAAGGGGGACGTTCTCGCAGAGTCTAAACATCCAAAAAGAGGGTGGATATCAACAACTTTGGATGCAATACATTTATCAGCAGTAAGAAAAAGGTATCCATTTATCGGAGATGCTGATTCATTTACCCTTCAATGAAATAGCTTGTAGACTGGATCCGTTCGATTTATTTCCCATCTAGTTTCCATTGTCCAATTTGCTTTGATTTCGATAGGTGTCTTGGCTGAAATCCGAGACTCAGGGTCTTCTTTTTTCCAATAATCTCCTGAGTTTAATTTACCATCGCTATTTCTGTCGTAAATCGCTTGCAATTCATATGTCCCCGGAGGAAGCCCTGAGACAGTGACAGTATTGCTATCGCAAAGTTTAGAAGACGCCCACTGAGCATAGACCCCTTCTTTGCCTTTAAGTTCTAAAATAATTGGCTTTATTTGAATACCTTCTCTGTAAGATCCAGTGTCGCATCCAATGATATATTTTAATGTTAAAATACCGGAAGTATCAGGCCCCCATGGGCTCCATTTAATCACGCTATCAGCTATGCTTCCAGATTTTAAAAGAGGTAAGGATTGATAAAAACTATTTTTAGAATGGACCGTATCCATCTCATGGGGGTTAATTTTTTTTAAATAAGCGATAGGTTTAAGCTCTCCAGGACTCAAGCGGTTATTCCCATCAGGATCTTCAAAAGACCGAATATCATAAATCTTATTTTTGCTAATATGTTCAAACCTGAAAAAGCCGGAATCATTTGTTCTCGTGGAATATAATGCAGGCTTAAATACAGCAGAGTCATTTGATGATTTTTCAGGATATAAGCAAACAGCAACATCTTTACGAGGGAGCCCCGTCCATGGATCTATTATTTGACCCAACACCTCACCAGAATCTAACGAAGGGCCTGTAGAAAACACCCATTGAATTCCTTTAATTACATTTCCCTCGTGTAGATCACTAATTGCAGCTCCCCATTGTAAAACATAAGTAGAATTTGGGATAAGATCACCTTCCCAAGAAATGATAAAGGATTTTCCACGAGTTTCAAATTTTGAACTTTGTGGAAGAGGAGGTGATGAATTAATATTCTGAGATGGAGACTTTAGGACAAAATATTCGTCAAAGGTCCAAATTAATTTATTGGCTTGGACATTTGTTCCTGATTGAGGGACGCTGCTAAATATAATTTTAGGGGGCTCCGTATCTCTGGCTCCGCCATCCGGGGCAGCAGGAAGCGCGCAGGAGGTAAACATAGAAATTGATGTGCAGGATATAATGATAAATGAGTAAACGGATAGTTGTATTGCCGATTTTTTATTCATTTTTACAATTCCATTAGATTCTAAAAATTAGATATAAAGAAATACTTTTGGAAGCTGAAAATATTATACTTCAAAATAGTTTTCCATTATGAAACAAATTTACGCACTTTGCTTCTTAATTATGGCCTTAAGCCATAGTGTCAGTTCTCAAACTTATTGTACAACTGGTCTTTATACAACGGGCTGTACTGTGGGAGACAATCTTGATGATGTCACGTTAAATAACATAGTTCAAACTGCCACGGGTTGCTCAACCAATGGCTATGGGGATTACACTACGGATACGGTGCAAATTCAACAGACTGCTCAATTAGTTTTGTCTGTTACTTCAGGATATTCAAGTCAGTGGTATGCTATTTGGATTGATAATAACGACGATGGAGATTTTGATGACGCAGGAGAGCATCTTTGGTCAGCATCTCAATCAGGGCCAAGTGCAAATGTTGTTTATGCGGAAAATATAGTCATTCCTATGACTATATCTCAAGGAACACACAGGATGCGCTTAAGGTGTAAATGGAGCGGAAGCGCCTTACTCGCAACAGAGTCATGCTCTTCATTTACATATGGAGAGGTTCATGATTACACAGTACATGTAGGAGCACCTCCCGTTTGCCCTCAGCCCTATTATCTAACACCAGGTGCCAAGACAGACACTTCATTGTCTTTTTCTTACACAGCAAGTGGTTCTTCTTTCGATATTGAATATGGCCCTGCAGGATTTACCCAAGGAACGGGTACAGTTGTTAATGATACCTCAACTTCTCCCACAGTTTCAGGATTAACTCCTAATACTTGTTATGATTTTTATGTACGATCTAATTGCTCTTTGGCGGGAAATGGATACTCTTTGTGGAGTGGCCCGATAGAATTATGCACTCCTTGCGTTACCCAAAGTTTACCGATCTCTGAAAACTTCACTTCTTGGCCTCCAAATTGCTTCATTTTAACTGGAGGCACACAACAATGGGACCAAGATGCTAATGCAGCCCATGCTGATATGGGGGGAGCATGGCAGTCTAATGGTATAGGTTACTTAACTACAGCTCCCGTCAATTTAAATTCTCTTGCTCGGGTGAAGTTTAAGTGGTCACATAACGGGGGATCTTCAGCAGAGAGACTAGCCTTGTTGGCTCGTATTTCGGGCTCCACGGCATGGGATACTTTGTGGGATGTTCAGGGATCTAATTTTGACTCTCAAGACGGAGCAACTTGGAACGCCCCAGGAACTTACAAATCCGAAATGCTAAACCTGGACTCCTCAACCTATTATGGCGTTAATGCAGAATTTCGTTTTGTTGGTTGGTCTGCTTGGTCAAGTGATGCATGGCTTGATGACTTAATTATTGAACAGCAGCCATCATGTCCCGAGCCTACTACGCTTGGAGTATCTTCTATTTCTGATACATCAGCAACTCTAAGTTGGAATTCTGCAGGTTCGAATTTCGTTGTTCAATGGGGACCTGTCGGTTTCACAGTTGGAACGGGGAATTTGGATACGGCAAATTCATCTAACCACCTTATTTCTGGTTTGTCTGCAAATCAGAGTTATCAATATTATGTAATGCGAAACTGCACAGGTCAGGGAAATGGTAATTCTATTTGGACGGGCCCACATACGTTCACTACTCTTTGTTCCCCATTTAGTGCTGCTGTGGGATATTATGAGAATTGGGATTCCTATGTTGATGGAGATAGCCCGGCATGCTGGTCCATAACTGGATCAGGATCAGGATATACTGCTGAAGTACAATTACCAAGCTCCTTTCAGACTACTGCCTACTCGGCACCGAATTATATCAGCATATACAATTCAAATTCTTCAAATGTGACATTTATTTCGCCTTTATTGTCGGATTTAGATCAAAACAATTCACAAATTCGAATGCGGTTGGCAAAGAGTTCATCTTTTGCTAATTCTAAATTAATCGTAGGAACGATGTCCTCTCCCGGATCTTTATCCAGCTTTACTCCTGTTGACACTATAGATTTAACAACTACGTTTGATGAATACACCGTTGCCTTTCCTACTGTAACACCAGGCCATTCTCATGTTGCACTGAGACTTTTACAAAGTCTCTATTATTATGTATACCTAGATGATTTCAATTTTGAAACTCAGCCAACATGTCTTCCTGCTCAAAATGTCTCTGCAGCCCCCGGAGCTACAACGGCGGCAATTGCATGGGCACACGGTGACCCAACGACAACAGGTTCTTATGTAGCATGGGGCCCTTCAGGTTTTAATCCTGGAACGGGATCTGTTTCTAACTCAGTATTGGTGACTGGGAATACTTATAGCATTTCAGGATTAACCCCATCGACTACATATACCGTATGGGTAGCGGATAGTTGTGGCACCGGTAATATTGGCCCATGGCAAGGTCCCGTATCATTTACAACCGCTTGCTTGGCCGCGACACTTCCATACTCAGAAGATTTTAATGCCACATCATTGGCCTGTTGGGACCCCTCTGGGGGGACAAGGCAGTTTGCTCCGTATGCTCTAGCAGCAGGAGGCAATGCAATGGAGGGTGGCTATTGGAGTTGGACCAATGGAAATTATGCTCTTTTAACTTCTCGCCCAATAACTATTTCAGCTTTAGCTCAGGTGTCTTTCGATTGGTCACATAGTGGTCAATATATTGCCAGTTATCCTAATGATCAATTATTACTTCTTGCGCGTCCAGTATCATCGACTTCATGGGACACAATTGTTAATTTAATTGGAACCAATTTTTCAAGTCCAGGAGCTGGAACTACAACTCCAGGAACATTTATTAATGAACTTCAGTATTTACCCGGTTCATACATTGGAACTGATGTCGTTTTTCAAATTGTTGGAAATTCGGGATACGGTCCAGATGTATTTTTTGATAATTTCTATGTAGAAGCAGTTCCGTCATGCCCTGATCCGACCCCTTATTCTGGATCAGTTAGTAACTCAACAGCAGATATTTCTTGGACCAGCGCTAGCCCACCTCAAGGTTCATCCGTAATGTGGGGACCTGTAGGATTTTATACTGGGACTGGAGCGAGTACCGGAATAGTTGCACACAATGTTACTTCAGCTCATACTATTTCTGGGTTGACCCCTAACACTGCTTATGATGTTTATGTCCGTGACTCTTGTGGTCCAACTGATTTATCTGGCTGGGCAGGCCCGGTTACGATTCAAACCTTATGTTCAGTTTATAGCACTCCGTATTTAGAAAATTTTGATGCTGTACCTCTCACTTGTTGGACTCCATCAGGTTCACGACAGTTCTCATCTTATTCAATGGGAGCAGGCTATGCAATGCGAGGTAATTTTTGGTCATGGTCTTCTGGAACGGCCGAATTAACATCACCACCAGTGACAATTTCTTCAGCTGCCCAAGTTTCATTTGAATGGAGCCATCAATTTAGTACCTCTTACCCTACTGACCAGCTTGTTTTACTTGTCCGCCCTACTACGTCGACCTCTTGGGACACCCTGGCTAGCCTAGTAGGCCAGTCCTTTGATTCACCTGGTTCACAGTATACTTCTCCCGGGACATTTATCGCTGAAACAAATTCTCTTCCATCTTCTTATTTGGGTCAAGATGTTGTATTCCGTTTTGACGGAATTTCTGGATATGGTCCTGATGTCTTTTTTGATAATTTCTTCGTCAGCGGTCAATGTTCAGCGCCAACGAATGTCAGTATTTCTAATAACGACTGCATAACTGCTGACTTAAATTGGTCATCATCGGGCCAGCAGGTTGGTTCAATAATAGAATATGGTCCTGTCGGCTTTACTATTGGCCAAGGACTTAGTATTTTTCATGCTGGATCTGCTTTATCTACGATGAAAATCATTACCGGATTGACTCCAGGAACGACTTATGACTTTTATGTTCGTGATTCATGTTCAGGTTCGCTTTCAAATTGGTCAAATTCTATTTCACACACAACAGCTTCCTCTCCTCTTCCAACAGTTAGCCCATCCTATACAGTTACTTCTCTAAACCCTGTAACGATGGATTTTATTTCTGGAGCTTCAGGTCAAGATAGTACAGGCTGGCTCTTTACGGACGGAACAGGATTTACAACAGCTACGGGTGATTCCGTGACTCATGTATTTAGTAATAATGGAGGTGCAGAAGTTGCAATAGTCTACGCTAAAAATGAATGTGGAATCATTACTGATACTTTGAATTTCACAGTTGGACTAGAAGATTTGAGTATGACTAATTTCAGACTATATCCAAATCCCACCATGGGTAAATTTGATATTGAATTTGAGATCGGGGCTTCCAGTAATCTTCAGTTTAGAATAATGAACTTAACTGGGAATCTTATTCTTGATAATAATGAATATCATCAGAGTGGGCGAGTCAAAAAATCTTTTGATCTGCGTAACCTATCTGCTGGCATTTACATGTTAGAGATGAAGTCAGACATGGGGGTTAAGACAACTCGGTTTGTCATTGACAACTAAGAGGTTAATGACTATATTCTTTTAATTGATAGAAATTGTACATTTGTCTTTAAATTAAGTAAGCCTCATGAGTCAAGAATTATCCCAAAACCGTCAGCGCACGATAACGATATTGTTGGTTGTATTGCTTGCCCTTGTTGGGGCGTTATCATATTTTGCGTTTGATCAATCATCAAGCATTGACGATTTAGAGCAGGAAAAAGCCGTTCTAATAACACAACTTGAAGACTATAAAAGAGACCTAAATTCCCAATCTAGTGCTAATGACTCCTTGAGTTCATTTATCTCTCAAGAGACCGCAAGGCTTAATGAAATGATTTCTAAGATTGAAAGAGTGAATTCCGCATCTAGATCTCAAATCAAATCATTGAGAAATCAGGTGTTTTCGCTGCGTAAACATATTTCTAATTTAACTGAAGATATTGATTCTATAAATCAAGAATTATTAGCAGTTGTAGAAGTTAAAGACTCAATATTATCAGATCTTGAAGATGAAGTTGTCAAAAGTAATACTCTGGCTAAAAAGGTAGAAAAAGGAGCTAAATTGCAGCTGAGTAGTTTTGAGGCAAGTGCCTACAAGCTAAATGGTAAAGGCATTGAGAAAGCTACAAATTCTTCTAATCGCGCCAACAGAGTTAAAGCCTGCATGACAATATCTAAAAACACCTTAGCGGTCAAAGGAGAGCGAACATTATATCTGAGAATCAATACTCCGGATCGCCGTGTTCTGGCTGCAAGTACGGATGAAAAAACCATGTGGGTCAATGGGGAAAAAATCATATACTCTTCATCTCAAGTGATTAATTTCAATGGACAGCCAACAGGATGTTGTCTGTCTTTTGATGTTAAAACAGCGTTATCAAGCGGATCATATACTTTAGCGGTTTATACCTCCAATGAAAAAATTGGAGAAGCGCGTTTGACTCTCGAATAATTCAATGCGAATCATTAGCCTTAACGGTAATGGTATTCGCGCCTGTGTAAAAAAAGGAATGGTCCGCTGGTGGGAATCTACAGATGCGGATCTTCTTCTTTTTCAGGAAGTTCGTTACGATGATTTTGAGGCTATTGATAATTTATTCTCAGAGTATTGGGTAAGTTTATTTTCTGCAATAAAAAAAGGATACAGTGGCGTTTTGGCAATAGCTAAGAAGCCACCATTAAATGTTGTTCTTGGGATGGGAGAAAGTAAATGGGACGATGAGGCAAGAGTAATGCTACTAGAATACTCAGAAGTTGTCATAGTCAATGCATATTTCCCTAGTGGAGCGCTCAGTAATAAACGTCAGTCGTATAAGCTAGAGTTTTTAAAAGCATTTAAGGCTTATATAGATGATTTAGGCAAGCGGTATTTAAATATAATTATAGCTGCAGACTGGAATATTTGTCATCGAGAAATTGATATTCACGACCCTAAAAGACTTTCGGGGAAACCTGGATTCACAAGAGAGGAAAGGAGCTGGTTGGATAGTTTAGAAAAAGAAGGCTGGAAGGACGCATTTCGAATATTCAATTCTGATCCAAAGAACTTTACATGGTGGAGCTATCAATCGGATAGTCGTGAAAGAAATGTAGGTTGGCGTATTGATGGATTTTGGTTAAGTCCTTCAGCGAGTAAAACAGCAAAGCTGTGTATTCACCTAGATGACATGAAATTAAGTGACCATTGTCCAGTTCTTTTAGAATGGGGATTGCCAATTACCTTTACATCAAATTGAAGTTTTCTGATATGTTACAAAATCTAGTGAAAAGAATATTGTTAAACGGTTTTCTTTTAATTGCCACTTTATCCTGTGTTTCTCCAAAAGTCCATTCTGAGCTGCAGGAGTCGTACAACTCCGTTGTTGATGAAAATCAAATTTTAAAGACCACAACAGATAGGGCTGAAACTAATCTAAAAGAAATTTCATCAGACGTGAAAGTGATGAGAAAGGCATTAGAAACTTTAATTACCGATTCAATTACTAAAGGCAGGAAGTATCGCAAACTAAAAAAGTCATTTGATGATTTAAATGCTAATTATCAGTATGCAATAAATAATAATAGCTCATTGGTGGCAGCTAATTTAAGAGAGAATAAAATAATGCTTGAGCAAATGGAATCTTTAGCTAAAAAGTTGGGAGCCAAAGAAGATTCACTAAAGTTGGAACAATCTCGTCTTATCAATCTTGAATTAGCATTGCAATCAAGAGAAAGACGAGTGAATGAGTTAGAGTCATTGATTGCACGAAAAGACTCAACTGCGCAATACTTTAGAAAACGGATTGGAAACGCCTTATTAGGATTTGAGAACAGGGGTCTTACTGTTAGTATGAAAAATGGCCAAGTATATGTAAGTCTAGATAATAGGCTAATGTTTGCTTCGGGTAAATGGGAAATTCAGCTAGATGGAGTTTCTGCATTACAAAAATTAGCACAGGTATTAGGAGAGAACCAAGACCTCAATATTGCTGTAGAAGGACATACAGATGATGATGCTTATTATGGGAAAGGACAGGTTCGAGATAATTGGGATCTTTCTGTAATGAGGGCTACTTCGGTGGTGAAAATACTTATTGAAAAAGGTGTAGCAGCAAAACAGATTCAGGCGACCGGGCGCGGAGAATTTATGCCAATTGTTGCAAACAATAACGCTGACAATAAAGCAAAAAATCGAAGGACGGAGATAATTATTACTCCGGACTTAGGTGAAATTGCTGATCTTATCTCAAAATAGTTTTTATCCAAAAAGAGATGTAACTAACTGTTCCATTATTTTAATCGTGATACAGTTTTTAGCAGGAGAATGGTTTTTTGAATCTGATTGCTCAGCATAAAAAATCGTTTCAAAACCGATTTTTTTGCCTTCTCTTATTCTTTGTTCTATCCTATTAACGGGCCGAATTTCACCATTTAAACCAACCTCTCCAGCAAATGCCATTCCTTGGGGAATTGGTATGTCAGAATTACTTGATAAAATCGCAGCACATACAGCTAGATCCAGAGCTGGGTCTTCAATACGCATCCCTCCAGTAATATTTAAAAACACATCTTTTGACCCTAATCGGAAGCCACATCGTTTTTCTAGAACTGCTAGAAGCATATTCAACCTTCTAGTGTCAAATCCCGTACAAGATCTTTGCGGAGTCCCGTAAACAGCGGGACTAACAAGGGCTTGAACTTCGACAAGTAATGGCTGTGTACCCTCGCAAGCAATTCCTATTGCTGAACCACTTCTTCCCTCTTCTCTTTGGCTCAATAACACACCACCTGGGTTTGTAATTCCATTGAGCCCTTTATTATTCATTTGATAGACTCCTAGCTCTTGAGTGCTGCCAAAACGATTTTTCAAAGAACGAAGAATTCTATATAAGTGATGCCGGTCGCCTTCAAATTGAAGCACCACATCAACCATATGCTCTAATATTTTTGGCCCAGCGAGACCTCCATCTTTAGTTATATGGCCAACAAGTATGACTGGAACATGTCTTGATTTTGAGTATCGTAAGAACTCCGATGTAGCTTCTTTGATCTGAGAAACAGAGCCTGCTGCAGAGTCGAGGTTAGGTGTATGCGCTGTTTGGATGGAATCAATTATTAATAAATCAGGAGATACTTTTTCTGCAGCTTCTAATATTTTTGTTGTTGAGACCTCAGCTAAAACATGGCATTTATCATCTTCTATACCAATTCGTTCGGCCCTCATTTTTATCTGTTGAAGACTTTCTTCACCACTAACATAAAGTACATTTTTACCTTTTTTAATTGCTATTTGGAGAAGTAAAGTCGACTTTCCAATACCTGGCTCTCCTCCCAACAGACATAGACTTCCTGGGACTATTCCACCGCCAAGGACCCGATCAAACTCAATGTCTCCAGTTGTATTTCGGTTTACTTTTAGGCTATCTATTTGTGAAATTGCTATTGGAGTGTTTTTAGTGTTGCTTGACCATGGGGTCGGTTCTTTAGATGTTTTTTCTAAAATTTCTTCAACGAGAGTATTCCATTGATTACAAGATTTGCATTGCCCAAGCCATTGGGGGTGCTGAGAACCACAAGATTGACAAAACCAGGCTTTTTTAATCGCTGCCATTTGAACGAGATTTCACTTTTTTCGAAGTTAAAGCGAAGAATCCAACAATCCCAGTACTTACCATCATTAAAGTTTGAGTTGCATGCACAACGGTAGCAAAAGCAAGCCCTTGTTCATAGCTTCTCCCCAGAACTACAAGGGCCATAGCCACTAAGTAATGATAAGCGCCAACCCCTCCTGGAACGGGCACCAAGTAACCGATAGCCGCCGCAGTCATGACAAACAACCCTTGAACAATGGATAAGTTTTCAGTAAATGGAAAAGCAAAAAAACAGAGATAGATCATTAAGAAGTAACAAGCCCAAATAAAGATTGTGTGTTGCCAGAACTTTGTTTTGCTTTCTAATTTTCCGACAGATTTAATTCCATCTATCATTCCGGAAATAAAATTTTTGATCCAATTAAAGAAAAGATTTGGTTTATCTTTTTTCAAGTAAAATAACAATATGAAAATCAAAATTACTGAACCCATAAGGGTGATCTTTAAGTAGTTATTCGAAGATTGAGCATCATCAGAAATACCTGAGTCTGTAATTGAAAGAAATCGTTGAATTTCTCCGCTGGAAAGAATAAATGTGACCCCACTTAATATCCCCATCATTAATAAGTCAATAGTTCTCTCAATAATTATGGTTCCAATCAAAATATTTACAGGAATCTTATCGGATCGATTGAGCGCGGTAGCTCGGGCAACTTCTCCAGCTCTTGGTAATACTTGATTCATCAAGTAGCCAAACGCAGTAGCGTGAATTGCATTCCAACGAGGAACAGATTTATTTAAACCATCTAAAACAAGAGTCCATCTGTTACCTCTTGATATAACTGCAGCATAACCTATTAAAAAGCTAATAGCTACATAACCCCAATTGGCTTTTTTGGCATATATCCAAACCTCGTTCAGGTTAACACTTCGAAATGCGAAATAGATCAAAATCGATGCTAAAAAAATAAAGCTCAATGTTCTTAACCAAGCGGGAATTTTGAACTTAAACATATTAATTTAATCTATTGGTGTTTTCATCGGGAAAGACAATGGTTGGCTCATGTTTTTTAGCTTCTTCTGGAGTCATCGCTGCATAAGAAATTATGATTATCACATCCCCTTTTTCTGCTAGTCTAGCTGCTGGACCGTTTAGTTTGATTTCTCCCGAGTTTTCTTTACCAGGGATTATATATGTATCAAATCTTTCACCATTATTGATATTTACGATACTTACTTTTTGGCCATCTATTAATTTAGCAGCCTTGAGAAGGACGCTATCTACAGTTATCGAACCAATATAATTAAGTTCAGCACCTGTAACGGTTACTCTATGGATTTTGCTGAAAAGCACGTCGATAGTCATATTGGAAACAAAAGTAACGGTTGAACTTGAAGAATTATTATTTTTTAAGAAACGCAGTAATTATCAATCAAACGAACTTCTCCTGCAAATGCGGAAATAAAACACTGTACGCTTTCGTTGTAATGGTCTAATGGTGAATTTGGATCATTTATTAAGTCTAGACTATTAGAAAACGCAAACAATATTTTCTCTACTCTTAGCTCTCCGCTAGAGTGAATAATCGCTTTCATTTCTCTCTTGAGCGCTTCTGGTGGGACAGGAAATATGCGAATTTCTTTTTCAGCAAATTTCAATGCACGAAAAATTGAAGATGCGGCTTTTTTCTGTTTTGTATTGAGCCTGGAATTTCTCGAACTCATGGCTAGCCCGTTATCTTCTCTTATAATGGGGCATCCTATAATTTCAGGACACTCTGCACGAATTGATGCTAATTTTTTTATAACCTGGACTTGCTGGTAATCCTTTAATCCAAAATACGCCCTATCAGGCTTTAAAATATCAAACAACCGATCAATGACTGTGGCGACTCCTTGAAAGTGCCCAGGGCGTAATAAACCTTCCAGTTTAGTATCGAGGTTATCAAGATTATAGTTTTTTATTTTGGGTCCATCTGGATATACAACTTTTCCAGATGGATTAAATAATAACGAGACATTGAGACTTTCTAAAAAGGAGATATCACCTTTATTATCTGAAGGGTAATTCTCAAAATCTTTATAATGATTAAATTGAATTGGATTCACAAAAATACTTACAATAACATGTTCACATTCTTTTTGAGCTCGCTTGATAAGAGATGCATGTCCAGCGTGGAGGGCCCCCATGGTGGGGATTAAGCCTATCTTCTTTCCTTTTAATACGCTCTTTTTAAAGGAAGAATAGGAATCGATACTATTAATAATTTTCACTTATCTCATAATTTGTGGCTAAACTATAACTAAGCTCCCATTAAATCAGGGTGAAAGATAAATTTCGTACCTTTGCATCGATGGCAAAAAGACGAATTTTATATGTATCTCACGAGATAAAACCCTATTTCCCAGATAGTGATTTGGCAAAGGCGGGATTGGCTTTCCCTAAAAAAATGAATGACAAAGGTCATGAAATACGTGTTTTCATGCCACGATTTGGTTCGATAAACGAACGTCGTCATCAACTTCATGAAGTAATTCGGTTGAGTGGTATAAACGTGGTTATCAATGATTTAGATCAGCCATTAATCATTAAAGTCGCATCTATTCCAGGTGCTCGAATTCAAGTTTATTTTATAGACAATGAAGACTACTTTAAGCGAAAAGGAACTTGGGTTGACAAGGAAAACAAATTTTATAAAGACAATGGTGAACGGACCCTCTTTTTCTGTAAGAGTGTAATTGAAACTATAAAAAAATTAGGCTGGAAGCCAGATGTCATTCATTTTATGGGATGGATGAGTACAGCCATGCCGGCATATCTTCGCCAATTTAATTCTGAGGACCCATATTTTAATGATGCAAAATTAGTTTATAGCTTATTTGGAGATAGTTTTGATGGGAAGTTAGATTCAGGAATCACAAAGGGTATGGAGTTTGACGGTGTTGAGAATATGGAAGAATTTAAGAAACCGACATCTGACAATCTTTTCGCAGGTGCGGTCAAGCATGTCGATGCAGTTTTAAAAATGAATGACAAAGTCTCTCAGGTCCAAATTGATGCTGCAGAATCTGCTGGTGTAAAAGTTCTCGATGGTAAAGTATTTATTGACACTCCAGCTGAGCTCGATTCATTCTATGAATCATTATTTGAGTAAGATTGAGTTTTATGCGCATTTTTTCTATTTTGGCTTTGGTTATTCTGCCATTCATGTCATGTGAACGAAACTCTGGATCAGTAGCTATAGATTTTGTTGAGGGTGATGGCTTTGATATAGATTATTTTGATACAATCGGGGTTATAAGTACTACAGAACGTTTTGACTCTCTTGTAACCTTAAATCCTACATTTTTAATGGTTGGAAATTATGATGACCCTGTATTTGGAATGTCATCCTCAAAATTTATCACTGAGCTTGTCCTTGGTTCCGTTAGTCCAGACTTTGGAGATAGTAATGTAGTTGTAGATTCTGCATTTATATCGCTACCTTTTGCGGGATGGTATGGCGATACTGCAGCGGATTTTGGAATTAAAATATCTCATCTTGACGAGGGTATAGATATAGATGATTTGTATTACGCTACAAGTCAATTCTCGAGCTCAACGGTGCTTTGCGATACAATATTAAAACCCAATCCGAGTCGACCGTCAAAACGGACAGGCATGGTGAGCCCTAATCAGGTGATGTTTTTAAAAATAAATACGGCTTTTTTGCAATCCAATATAATTGAGGCTTCCAAAGATGACTCTTTGACTTTTTCTTCCAATGAATATTTTACCGATTATTTCAAAGGAATCCAAATAACCGGGCATGCAAACAACAAAGCTATTTATCAATTTTCCCCAGCGGATAGTGATTTTCGAATAAGAATATATTTCACAAATGACAGTTTGAGGACTGACACAATAGGGCCTGGATATAATTATTTTGATCTACTTTCTTGGAGGGGTATCAATAATGTATACGGAGTAAACAGTGTGAATATGTTTGATTTCGATAAAACAAATTCACTTTTCAACTTTGATAATCAGGATACGGTAAATGGAGAGTTGACTTCATACGTTCAGGCCATGGGTGGTGCGGTTACGTCCGTAAATTTGAAGAACATCAACTATTTAAAAGATTCAAATTATTTTGTTAATCATGCAGAATTAAAAATCCCAATTAGGGAAGGTTCATCTCTTGAATACTTTCCTCCAACGAAACTTAATGCCTTTATGGTTTCAGGAAACGATCGAATCCTGATGCAAGAATATCTAGATTTTTCAACTGGCGGGAACTTGAATATTCAATCTGTTCTGCGCGACCATTCCTACACTCTTGAGATAACAAAGTTTGTTCAACAAATTTTAAATGGAAGTGATTCGACGGAAGGAAGAATTTTATTGGTTCCTGATGGAATGTCATCTACGGCAAGCCGTGCTGTTTTAAATGGGAACCTTGACCCTGTAGAGCCAATGAGTTTGAAACTCTATTTATCAAAACAGGAATAATAAATTTTAAATATTATGTGCGGAATCGTTGGATACATGGGGAAAAAAGACGCTTTTCCAGTTTTAATTAATGGCCTAAAAAGATTAGAATATCGAGGCTATGATTCCTCTGGGATCGCATTATATAACGGTGATTTAGAAATTTATAAATGCAAAGGGAAGGTCCAGGAGCTCGAAAACCTTACTGGTGGGAAAATTAAATCGGCTAAGCTAGGTATTGGTCATACAAGATGGGCTACCCATGGCGAACCTAATGATGTTAATGCGCATCCTCACATATCTAATAATGGAGATTTAGTCATAGTTCATAATGGAATTATAGAAAATTGTGATTCTTTGAAACAGTTTTTGCTCGACAGGAATTATACTTTTAAAAGTGATACGGATACAGAAATTCTTATAAATTTTATCGAATATGTTCAGAAAGAGGAGAAAGTCACACTAGATCAAGCAGTCAGACTTGCATTAAGAGAAGTAGTAGGTGCTTATGCTATTGCAGTCATCTCAAAAAAAGAACCGGATTTCATGGTTTCCGCAAGGCTAGGTTCACCTTTGGTCCTAGGTCTTGGCAGTGGTGAGTTTTTTATTGGATCAGATGCAACACCGTTTATTGACTTAACAAAAAAGGTTATTTACTTAGAAGATGGAGAAATGGCTATCATCTCAACTACTGGCGTGTCGATAAGAACTATTGAATCAGACCAACCAGTAGATGCAGTGATTCATCGATTAAAGATGGACTTAGATAGTATCGAAAAGGGAGGGTATGACCATTTTATGTTAAAAGAAATATTTGAGCAGCCCACTTCTATTTTGAATACTATTCGTGGTAGACTTTTTGAAAATAATGCTCAAATCAGAATGGCAGGTCTAGATGCAATTTCGGATAAATTAGAAAAAGCGAATAGGATATTGATAATTGGTTGTGGAACATCATGGCATGCGGGTTTAGTTGGGGAATATATAATTGAAGATTTATCTAGAATTCCAGTAGAAGTAGAATATGCTTCTGAGTTCAGGTATCGTAATCCAATAATCAAATCGGATGATATTGTTATCGCAATATCCCAATCTGGAGAAACAGCAGATACTCTTGCTGCGATTAAAATGGCAAAAGCAGCAGGCGCATGTGTGTTTGGAATCTGTAATGTAGTTGGCTCATCTATTGCCCGTGAATCTAGCGCGGGAGCCTTTACACATGCAGGTCCAGAAATCGGAGTCGCATCAACAAAAGCATTTACTGCTCAAGTTACTGTTTTGACAATGATTGCTCTTTATTTGGGTAGAAGCAATGATAATTTGAGCAAGAGCAGGTTTAAGGAAATTGCGAAAGAAATTAAATTAATTCCGAAGAAAATTGAATCAATGCTTGAACTTGACGATAAGGTACAATCTATCGCAAAATTGTTAAATAAATCTAATAACGCATTGTTTTTAGGAAGGGGCTTCAACTTTCCAGTAGCATTGGAAGGAGCATTAAAGCTAAAGGAAATCAGTTATATACATGCAGAAGGATACCCGGCCGCAGAGATGAAGCATGGCCCTATTGCTCTTATTGATGATAACATGCCTGTTATAATAGTGGCTCCAAGAGGTGGTATGTATGAAAAAATTGTTTCTAACATTCAAGAAGTGAAAGCAAGGAAAGGAGCCGTCATTTCCGTGACAAGTTATGGAGAAAGTGAAGTGAAAGCCCTTTCAGATGCTGTTATCGAGATTCCAGAGACATTAGATTGCCTTACTCCTTTATTGACAACAATTCCTTTACAACTTTTAAGTTATCATGTAGCTGTTCAAAGAGAATGTAATGTTGATCAACCAAGAAATTTGGCTAAGTCAGTAACAGTGGAGTAGCAGAAACAACCGGTTATCCTTACCCCTTAAGACTTATTTAATTGGCTTATTTATCACTATTAATTAGAACAGGAGTCTTGCCATCTGTGATTATAAGTTTAGCATTAGGTGAAGAGGCAAGTTCCTTCAAAACCTCTAGACTTCGCCATTCTATATTATCATCAGTTATTCCTTCTTTTATTATTTTTTGGGCATCTCTGATTCCTTTGGCTTCAATTCTTTTCCTCTCAGCTTCTTTCTCTTCACGTTGCAATACAAATACCATTTGTTGTGCTTCTTGTTCAGCCCTTAGTTTAGATTCAATCGCTGCATAAAGTCCAGTGGGAAGGGTTATACTTTTTAATAAAACAGCCTCTATAACAAACCCACGGTTTTCTAATAATTTACCCATTTGCTCTTTTATTTCTTTTTCTATGAAAGCTCTTTGCCCAGAGTGCATATCCTTTGCAAAAAACTTTGCGCAGACGTCCGCAGATGCGGATCGAAATGTACTTAAGATTAGTACTTGCTCAAAGTTCACTCCAACTTCATTTATTATGTCAATTGTTTTCTCTTGTTGACAGTGATATAAAATTGAAATTTCGGCCCTTACGTTTAAACCTTCTTTTGATGGAAGATTTAGCCTTATTTCTTGATTGACTGTTCTTGTAGGTATCTTAACTAACTGAGTTATTAAAGGGTTTATAGCTGTTAGTCCTGGACCAATGACACCTCTTTTCAATTTACCAAAGGTTTGTTTTACTCCAACCTCACCAGGCCTCACTATTGCGCATGAAGAGAAAAGGAGTAGGAGAAGAATAGATTTGATGTAACGCATTTTTTAAAGAATAATTTTCTGCATCGTGCAGGCTTTTAAGATAGAAATAACCATGCCATTTTCAAAAAACAATATATTTTATTCTCATTGTTCGTTAGCTCTCTTTGATGAGAATAAAACTTATGAATTTGATAATTTTTAAGCGAAACAGGAGCTTCTTGGTTTCGGTTACTATTCCTTATTTGAAGGCTTTTTTTACAGAGAAGTATGCATCTTTTTTGTTCCCGTAATAATCGATAATACTCCAACTGGGCCCTGGCCAGCAGTCATTGAATTGCCAAAACAATGTACCCATGCAGTGTGGGGACTTATTCATGTGTGAATTTATAGCAATTTCTAACCCAATTGCTTGGGTTTTTTGACTTAATTTGACAAATTCGTTAAAATTTTTTGGAGGTGAAAAATACTGGTTTATGTGTGTTTTAATTAGATCATTTCCGATATAACTTTTTTGCCTATGCTCCATGGCTTTAGAATTAAGGTATAAACTTGAATCATGCATAACCTTGCTCAGGTTGGATAGTTTTGGAAACGATTGGAATCCATATTCCACCATAAAACGTCCAATATTATTTTTGAAATTTTCAAATGGTTCTTTACCATGCCAAACTCCCCAATAATGCATTGAAGAATGATCAAAATTTTCTTTCCTTCCCCAGTTGCTTAAAGGAGAAGTTGGTGTGTAATTCCTCAATGGGTCAAGTTGAGACAATTGGTTGGGGATAAGGGTTCTAAAAATTTCATGATAAGATTCCCATAAATAGATAGAGTCTGAAGTGTTATACCCGTACTCTTTTTGCCAACCCCAATTTCTCCATGCAACTTCAATTTCATTATTTCCACACCAAATTGCAATGCAGGGGTGTTGCCTGAGTCTCTTAATATTCTCTTTTATTTCTTCTTTAATATTTTCTTTGAATCCCTGAATATTGGGGTAGAGGCTTCCTGAAAACATAAAATCTTGCCATACTAAAATGCCATACTTGTCGCACAGGTCATAAAAAATATTCTTCTCGTATATTCCACCACCCCAAACTCTTAACATATTAAAATTTGCTTCTTTTGCAGCTATAATTAATTGCTCATATTGCTTCGGAGTAACCCTTGATAGGAATACGTCTTGCGGTATATAGTTAGCGCCTTTTATAAAAATGGGGGATCCATTTAATTTGAAATAAAAAGAAGTCCCAATGGAGTCCGGTTTATTTACTAACTCGACCGTTCTTATACCAAAACAGTTTTTCCTTTTATGAACTTTTTCATTTCCCTTATGTAAAGAAATATTTTGTTCATACATGTATGGTTTTCCCATATTATTTGCCCACCATAATTGAGGATTAATTATTTGGTATGGATATTTAAAATGATGTAGACCACTTTCAAAATATTTTTGGGTTTCTATTGAATCAATTTTTACGACATAATTACCTGCTGTTGATACTTCTATTGTTATATCAGTCTCTAAATCGGCAATATTATTCTTAATTGAATTCGTTTGTGTAAAAACATCTATAATCCGTGCAGAGTTCCATCCTATTAATTCAACGGGTTTCCATATACCCATCGTTACAAACCTTGGACCCCAGTCCCAACCAAATTGATAAGCCGCTTTTCGTGTAAAATTGCTAGTTTTAGTTTTTATATGTTTCGGTTCATTCCCCGACGGTAACTTATATGGATAGTCATTAACGATGTTTTTATTATGAAGGATAGGGGATTCGAATACAATTCTTAATTCGTTACTGTCAATCGTGATAATATTTTTCACATTCACTTCCCAAGAGCGAAACATATTATTGGTAGACAGGATTAGAGAATCATTCAAATAAATCTTAGCATAGGTGTCAAGTCCATTAAAATTCAATTTTATATTCTCATTTAGAAGAAAATAATTATCTGCATCGAATGTTGTCTTGTACTCCCAATTGGTCTCTTCTACCCATTGCAATGACAACTCATTTAGTTCATAAAAAGGATCTTCAATAATCTTATTTCTATAGAGGTCCATGTGAACAGATCCTGGCACAATAGCGGGATTAAAATCATCTTTTCCTAAAGCAGAAAAGGTCCAGTTTGAATCTATAGCGACTGCCTCATATTGCAAGTTTGTATTACGATTGCAGTTAGTGAATAGTATCAAAATCCCAATAATTGTTAACGGGTATTTCATTTTTCTAAAATATGATTTACTTGAATTTCATCCATAAATATCCATGTGTCTGAGCCTGCTGCTTCGTGCCACTCTGGGACTTTTCCATAATTTTTTATAATTATCTTTAAATATCTAGCCTCGAATTTATTCTTAGCCTTTATCCTGATTTCAGCAATTTCTTTTTTTCTGCTTTTAGGATTTTGAATTGGATTAACTTCTGCAAAATTATCTTTAATCCATAATGTTTTATCTAAAGACGTTTCGACACGAATAGATTTCGGTAAAAAAATCCAGGAATTACTGTATTGATAATAGTTTGTTATTATTTGACTTATATCGCTTGTTGTTGTTCCGAGGTCCATAATGATTTCAACATCTTTTCCGAAGAAGCCCTGCCAATTCCCATCTCTAAAGTCTAGTGTACCTAATTCCCCATCTACAAGAGCCATGTTCTTATTTGCTGGATAAAACTCATTGAATTGAGTCATGTAATCTACATCCTTGCCAAGTCCCTTATGTTTTGCTAGAGGGATTTCAATTGGATCTCCATAGAGGCGTTTATTTTTATATGCCTGAGCAGTGATTATACAGTTATTATCGATTAAAATAGGGGAGTCATAGATTATCATATTGGCATTTGATATATCTTGCTGATACGCTATTTCAATATTTCCTCCACCCGGAATTAGTTGAAGGTATAGTGAGTCGTTATCAAATAGGGTTTTATAAAGAATAGGAATATGTTCTTCTCCATAATTAATTTCAAATTCATCAAGAATATTGTAGTGAGATTGTATTCTTGAATTAAATTTTTCATAGTTTTTATCTCCTTTGCTCCATAAGGCTTCTGCCATACCCATTATCCTAGGAAAAACTTTTGAATCGAGAGTTTTTTCATCGGGGACATGCTCTGTCCAAATATTACATTCTCCGCCAAGTATTTGCTTATGATATTCCGGTTTAGATCCAGATGGAATGGGATCAAATAGGTATATCTTTTTTAAATCGATGGATTTCAAATCATAATCTAAGTATGCATGAGAAGTTGGAGACATAATTACAGAGTTGCCTGATTCTAAGGCTTTCATTGCATGTTTAACTCCTCGCCAAGATTGAATAATAGTTTGTTCAGAAACACCACCTTCTAAAATTTCATCCCAACCAATTATCTCCCGATTATGTGCGTTTAGAAACTTTTGTACTCTACGAATAAAATAACTTTGTAATTCATGCTCGCCATGTAAATCATTGTCAAGAATTCTCTTTTGACATTTTTCACAATTTTCCCATCTTATTTTCGGCGCTTCATCCCCACCTATATGAATATATTTAGACGGAAACAGATGAATAACCTCTGACAGAACATCTTCTAAGAATTTGAAGACCTGCTCGTTTCCGGCACAATATATTTCTTTAAAAACTCCCCAATCATTAGCTACGGAAACCTTTTCGCCTGTGCAAGAAAGCTCAGGGTAAGCAGCTATTGCCGCTTGACAATGACCTGGAAGTTCAATTTCAGGTATAATCGTTATATTTTTAGTTTGGGCATATCTGACAATTTCTTGAATGTCTTTTTGGGTGTAAATTCCTTTGTAAACTTCACCTGTTTGTTCTATTCTGCTCGCGGCAATAGAATTTAATTTTGGATACTTATTAATTGCAATTCTCCATCCCTGATCCTCTGTTAAATGCCAATGAAGAGTATTCATTTTATAAAATGCAAGTAGATCTATATACTTTAGGATAGTTTTTTTATCAAAAAAATGTCGTGCGCAATCCAATAAAAGTCCGCGGTGTGGGAATTGTGGTTCATCAATTATTGAAGCAATAGGCAGTTTTATTTTATCTTGGTTTTTATTTAAAAGGACCAATTGTTGCAAAGTGGCTATTCCATGAGAAATCCCTGTAGGGTAATTGGCTTTGATCACAATTGAATCTTTTTTTATGTAAAGCACATATGATTCTTTATTCCCCTCGTTTTTTTTCAGAGACAGATATAGGGTTTGCTTTGATCTAGATGTAATAGTAATTCCCCTTTCATTAAAGAATGTTATTATATGGTCCGCTTGATCATACAATTCTTGATCGTAAATTATATTTAATTGATCACTTTCCCACTGCAAAACTTCCCCTTGATGAATTATTTTAGTAGGCTTGGGGATAATATCAAAGTTTATCTTTTTTGTTTTTTCGACTTGAGCTGAAAGTGAAAAAATTGATAAAAAAAGTGAAGCAAGAGTAGCGGAGAATAAACTGAATTGCATGAATTTGAGGGTTCTTATCAAAGAACAATTTAGCTCTAAAAAAGCTTACTCTATTAGATTCACTTTGGAATCATGAATGCCAAAACTTTTTGCCTAAAAATCGAAAATCAAACCAATCGTTGGCAATACACGTCCTGTGTCGCTTTCAAGCAATTCAGTTTGGTATCGACTGGGGTCATTCGGGTCTTCTATGGGTTCACCATTAGCTCTTTCTACAGTTAGGTAAGGCATTAACGGAATATTTCCGCTTGCAATATTAGATAGGTCTAAAAACCATGAAAAACTCCAATTTTTATTAGCGTAGGTCTTGTCTAATCTTAGATCAAGTTGAGTGAAGGGATTTAAGCGTTGAGAGTTAACTAGGCGATAGTCAAAAATTCCTCGTTGCAGTATATCCCAGTTGTCTTTAAGAGATGAATAGGACTGATTAAAAGGTGTATATGGAGTTCCAGACGAGTAACGCCACTTTGCCCCTATTTGCCATCCTTTTCCCCAAACATAACCATTAGTGATACTTATAGTATGCCGACTATCCCAAACTGAAGCAGCCCATGTTTCATTTTGGGTTTGATATTCACTTCTGCCAAAATTATAAGCAGCCATCCACCAGTAATCTCTTTTTAATTTTTGTTGTAAAAAGATCTCAAAACCATAAGCGCGGCCAATTGCACTAGAAATTGAAGGTTGATCACCTACGGCAACGTATGTTCCAATAGCGTTGGCAAATGCTATCTGGTCGTTTTGTAAAAATGGCGCACGACTATAGTTTTTCAAATAGATCTCCATTGAGACGCGATAGGTTTTTCCACTTTGATATTCAATGCCAGTTCCAAAATGATCTGCCAATGTGAAGTGAGTATTATCACTTTGATTTTGAGAATTGTTTGCAGCCATAATAATTGCAGGAGGGAGTTTAGCATATCTTCCAAAATGACTGTTGGAGGACCACTTAGGGCTTAGTTGATATTTAAACGAAGCGCGAGGAGCAATTTGATTTAAGGGGTTTATCATATTTAAATTAAAATCTGACATATCCATTCTCAGGCCGAGGCTAAGGTGCCCTCGATTATTCAATATCTGCTGATTATATGTTATAAATGCTCCAGCTTGAAGCATGAATTCATCACTATTTAATAAAGCTGTATCAACACCGCTCATTTGACCTTTTAATGACCAAGAGTCAAATTCCCATTGAATTGCGTCGGCACTAAGCCCAACAGATAGATTCCTGTTTTTATCAAAGTCCCAGCGTCTTTCATATCTCAAACGTATTTTTTGTTCAGAGGATCGATACTTTAATTGACGATTCGCTTCATTTGCAATATTGCCAATAAACTTATCTGCGTCGTTTGTAACTAGGTCAGTGCTTAAAGTCAAAGTTTTTAGCCCATCTTGAACATATTTTCTAAAGCGGGCTCCAAGAACCCTCGTGCTTTGATTCCCTTCGGGAATGTATCCTATGTTATATAATAAACTGGGACTGCTGTTTTCAATAGGCTTGATATATAGATCATATTTATCCCAACCTCCTAGGCCAATAATAGTAAGGTCGGAATTTTTAGAAAGTTGGTGATGAAAACGCAATTGAGCATCCTGATATGTTGGAAGAACTGGAATGCTAAATAATTTAAAATAGTGCTGAGAAAAACTATTCCGACCAGAAAACATAAGGTTAGTGTTTTTTCCAAGTGGCATTTCGAAACTAGCACCATAATCGGTAGCCCCCAAAGTGACTCGAGAGCCAAAACGATCGCTTCGAGGATTTCTGAGCTCAATATTTAAAGCGCCAGATAGAACGTTACTCATAGATGAAGGGAAGGCTCCTGAATACAATTCAACATTTTTGATGAAGTCCATGTTTATAAGACTAACAGCACCTCCTGACGCTCCTTGAATACTAAAATGATTGATTGTAGGTATATCTATGCCATCCATCCGGTATATGTTTTCATTTGAACTCCCACCTCTAATGGAGATGTTATACCCAAAACTTGACTTTGGTAAAACTCCTGGGAAACTTTGAATGGCTTTTGATAAATCCAATGTTGCTCCAGGCATTCTTTGCATTTCAGCCCAATTTATACTCTTGAGGGAGAGAGGAGTCTCTGCTGTAGTTTTAAAGGCTTCCGTAGTTACAATAGCTTCGTCTAAAAAAAATGAAGTAGCTAAAGGGATTGTCAGCTGCAATGGTTTAACAGGGGAAAGGTATAATTCGTGAATAACCATTTTGGACTGATCACGATCTTTATAAATAGTGAGGTTACACAACCCTCTTGGTAAATTGTCAAATCGAAAATTATTTTTTGAATCACTGTATTGAACTTTCTCCCAACCATCTCCTTGTATGGTAATCATACACTTTGAAATTAGACTATCATTTTTATTGAAAATGATGGTCCCTTCTATAATAGAGTTTTGGGCAAAAAGTAAAAATGGGAGGTGGGCAAAAAGATATATCGCCTTATAAATTTGTTTCACCACGCGAAATTAATTTCTATGTTGGTTTAAAAATGCCCGAAAAAATTTAGAAATAACCCTTTTTTAAGAATAGAGATTATTGGTTATACTGGTTCATGGCAATCTGGGCTCCTGACAAGACAAAAGTTTCAAGTAGCTTCAAGGAGTTTTTAATTCCCAAAGTGACATTATTCAATTCATCTTTTCCCCACTTCCCAAGAACAAAATCCGTCTGCTGGCCCTTAGAGAAATCATTACCAATTCCAAAACGTAGCCGGGCATAGTCCTGACGCCCAAGAGCCTCTTGAATACTTTTCAATCCGTTGTGACCTCCATCTGATCCCTTCAGCTTGAGTCGTATTTCACCTAGAGGTAGAGCGAGATCATCTAAAACGATAACAACATTTTTAAATGGAATATTTTCCTGATGAACCCAATAACGAACTGCTTTGCCACTTAAGTTCATGAAGGTATTTGGTTTCAATAAGATTACTGCTCGTCCTTTTATTTTAAATCTAAATATATCACCATGACGCACTGATTCAAACGATGAGTCAGATTTCATTGCCCAAGAATCTAAAACATTAAAACCAATATTATGCCTGGTTTGGGTGTATTCCGCCCCAGGATTCCCTAATCCAATTATTAGATATTTTTTCATTCAGCAGCCTCAGGCGCACCTTCAGCACCTTCAGCACCTTCAGCACCTTCAGCACCTTCAGCACCTTCAGCAGTTTCTTCATCTTCATCAAGTACAGCTTTACGTGACATTTTGATTGTTACAACAACTGCAGCGTCTGCATTCAAAATTTCGTATGGTTTGCCTTTCTTAATGTCGATTACCCGAATAGCTTCACCAATCTTAAGCTCTGTAATATCAATCTCAATTAAAGAAGGAAGATTACCAATATTCCCTTTAATTTTTAAGGTTCGAAGTATAGATTTTAAAGTTCCACCGTTACGAATTCCTCGAGCATTGCCTGTGCAAGAAACCGGAACATTTATTGTAACGGGCTTCCCTGAGATTACTTCAATGAAGTCCATATGGGTTAACACATCAGTTAGAACATCAAATTGCATGTCTTGGATTACTGCGACATATGATTTTGAGTCTAATTCGATTTCAGCAACACGCGCCTCAGAAGTATAGACTAGTTCTCTAAAAGCTAAAACGGGAGCACTAAAATGAATAGTTTCTTTCCCGCCATAGATAACGCATGGGACTTCTCCAGAGGCCCGTAAAGATTTTGCAGCTGTAGTACCAAGTTCAGTTCGAACTTTTCCTTTAATTGAGATAGATTGCATTGAGATATTAGATTTCAGGGGTTACATTACGAAGTGTCCACTTATGGACTCATTTGAATTCACTTTTTGCATGACCGATGCAAAAAGACCTGCAACATCAAGCACACGAATTTTTGAACTCTGCTTAAGTTGTGGGATGGTATTTGTTATTACAAGTTCTTCCAGTTTTGAATTTTCAATTTTTTCTATGGCTTGTCCTGATAAAACACCGTGAGTGCAATAGGCTCTTACACTTTTGGCACCTTGATCAATGAGCATTTCGGCTGCTTTGACAAGAGTCCCGCCGGTGTCAACCATATCATCTACAAGAATGACATGACGATTAGAAACATCACCAATAACCGTCATTTTATCAATTTGATTGGCTTGTTTTCTCTGCTTGTAACAGATCACAACTTCTGTACTGAGTTGCTTAGCATAAGCCGTTGCTCTTTTAGAGCCTCCCATATCTGGAGATGCAATAGTTAGATCCGATAATTTTAATTTTTCAATATCTGGAATAAATAAAGAGCTCGAATACAAATGATCCACTGGGATTTCAAAAAAGCCTTGAATTTGGTCAGCATGAAGATCCATCGTCATTATTCTTGTCGCGCCTGCAGCTTCAAGTAGATTTGTAACAAGTTTTGAGGTTATTGGAACCCGAGGCTTATCTTTTCTATCTTGTCGGGCGTATCCAAAATAAGGAATCACTGCTGTTATGTGCCTAGCAGATGCTCTTTTTGCTGCATCAATCATTTGAAGAAGTTCGAATAAATTATCTGAACTAGGCATAGTGCTTTGGATTAAAAACACTCGACTTCCACGCACGGACTTAATGAAAGAAGGTAAAAATTCCCCATCAGAAAATTGTAAGACATTAACTTCCCCTAGTGATATTCCATAGGAGGACGAGATCTGCTCTGCTAAAGCTTTGGTAGCTCTTCCTGCGAAAATTTTTGCTACGGGTTGCATGATTCTGAATTATTTGGGGTGCAAATGTAAACATTTTTATAGTATGTTTGCCTTCTAATTAGCCCAGGTGGCGGAACTGGTAGACGCGCACGACTCAAACTCGTGTACCCCTGG
>CAJWKU010000016.1 GCA_913043005.1 uncultured Cryomorphaceae bacterium | reverse complement strand
GTAATCTTTTCCAAATAATCATAAAGTCGAATAAAAATTATAATTCAAGGAATCTTTTCCAATTCAATTATAAAAACTGAATAATTAATATTGTATGGTTTTAAATTTTAAGGAATAAAAATATCTATATGAACATATAAGATAAATGATTCAATTAGTTACATAATTCACCTAGGATTATCATGACAAGCAATAGTATGCCGTGAACCAGTAGTTTGTATAGGAGTGAGAACACATGCATAAAAAAACTGGGTGAAGACATAGGACAGAGTTCAACAAAAGTATACCCCTCCCAGCTGGGATAAATTCATAAAGTGATGCAGAGTCTCATTGCATCGTAAATGGCAGCATGGATATTTCGTGAAGAAACTGCGTCACCAATACGGAAAAGGCTAAAGTTTCCTGTAGGATTATTAATGAGTCCCTGCGGTTTTCCTTCGATGAGAGATGCATAGTCCATTTCTCCAAGGTTGAAACTTTTTGGTTTCAATTCAAAATATAGATCATCTAAGGGAAGTGTTCCATGTTCTACAAATATCTGGTCAACACGTCTCTCCTCGGTCCTTGAAGAAAAATCGGAACCGATTTGTGCAACGAGTTCCGAACCTTCCTGCCGAACAGCCTTCAACCTCTTGCTGATGGTAATTTTGACTCCAGAGCGATCAAAGGATTCCGCGTAAGCAACATGATTGAGACCGCCGATGTCCGCGCCAAAAAAACGCTCTGGAGTGATGATTTCAAGTGTAGCTCCGGAATCTGCGAGCCATTCCGCTGCAGCCAAGCCGGGATGAGCGGCATTGTCATCATATAGAAGAACTCTTTCCGCTGGTTTAATACTGCCTCCCAAAAGGCCCCATGTATTATTAACCAGTTCGCTTCCTTTTAGGATATCTGTGTTGGGAAGACCTCCTGTGGCAATGATAACGAGTTCTGGATTTTCAGAAATAACATCCTGTTTTTCTGCAAACTGGTTGAAACAGATTTCCACTCCCGCTTTTTCACACATGGAAATCCGCCAGTCGATTATTCCTAGCAATTCTTTGCGTCGGGGAACTCTGGATGCTAGTTTAACCTGACCTCCTGGTTCATCTAATGCTTCAAAAACTACCACCTGATGACCACGTTCTCCCAAAACACGGGCTGCTTCCAAACCAGCAGGCCCTGCCCCAACAATCAAAGCTTTTAAGGTTTTTCCTTTCTTACTATCGATCACGTGAGGCATTGTCTTTTCACGCCCAGTTGATGGGTTATGAATGCAGAGAGCTTCATGACCTTCATAAATCCTGTCTAGGCAATAGGTAGCACCAACACAAGGTCGGATTTCTTCTTCACGGTTCTCCAAAATTTTGCGAACGATGTGTGGGTCGGCAATATGGGCCCGAGTCATTCCGACCATATCCAGTTTACCTTCCGCTATGGCATGTCTTGCTGTGGCAACATCCTGTATCCGAGCAGCGTGAAGGATAGGGATACTCACTTCCTTACGGACTTCACCGCAGAAATCAAGATGGGGGGAAGCAGCCATGCCCTGAATCGGGATCACCTTTGAAAGAACAGCATCTGTTTCAATGTGTCCTCGGATGAGATTAAGAAAATCCACCATACCGCTCTGGGACAACCTGCGGGCAATTTCCATCCCTTCTTCACGGGAAAGTCCTAGTTCCCAGTCTTCATCAGCAACCATACGCAGACCAACGATAAAATCTGGACCTACACGTGCTCGGATAGAATTTAACACTCTCCAAGTGAAACGCAGACGATCGTCGAGGGATCCTCCCCACTCATCCTTCCGTTGGTTAGTAGCAGATGACCAGAAACTGTCTAACAGATGACCATAGGCTTCAATCTCGATCCCATCGAGCCCACCAGCCTGCATCCGCTCTGCTGCTGTACCGTAGTCAAGTATTATTCTCTCTAAATCCCAATCCTCGGCTTCTTTGGGAAAAGAACGGTGAGCGGGCTCGCGGACCGGAGACGCAGAAAGCACAGGAAGCCAATGATTCTTGTTCCAGTTTGTCCTTCGTCCCAGGTGCGTGATCTGCATCATCACTGCAGCCCCTTCTTCATGAACCGCATCAGCCAACTCCTGAAGCCAGGGAACGATTTCATCCCGGAAAGCATGGAGATTTCCGAAGGCTTCAGGACTGTCGGAAGAAACCACAGCTGAACCTGCAGTCATAGTCAGTGCGAGCCCCCCTTTGGCCTTTTCCTTATGATAAAGTCGGTAGCGCTCCTTGGGCAAACCATCCTCTGAATAAGCTGGTTCATGTGCGGTGGACATAATCCTGTTGCGTAACTCAAGGTGTTTGATTCGGTATGGCTGTAACAGAGGGTCTGAGTTCATCGATGACTTGCCTTTTATTATGAATCGATATGATCCATTCAGTAAGTTGATCGTCCTAAGCTGAGGTCAAAACTACAAAAGTGGCGAATGCATTTTCTGAGGAGCACTGCTAAGCCACTATATGTAACCTGACCCACTAATATTAAGCTTTGTTTAATAAATCGATTTTACACTAAGCAATCTAATCTTACAAATAATAGTAAATTGAAGGTTATTCATAAATTATTTCTTCGAATATCCCTTGTTACTTAGAGTCAACATAGTTAATTCTATCTGTATTGTACCTAACGACTAATCTTAGTAAACTCTAAGGTCCATTCACCTATATTGCCTTAGAGGGCGTTTTGAACATAATTTAAAATAATAGAGATAAAGCCTATATCTGACATCATTATGTACCTATATCATCTCTCAACAACCAAAACGAGGGAAGATTTTCTGTTTTATAAAATTTTGAACCACTAAAACAATTGGATTTATATCGAAAGCAATATTAACAAATAAAACATTACATTTAGAACCTTGACTCAAAAAATGACAGTTTTAGTGCAATTAAAATTTTAAACAGTAAACTCCATGGGAAGCGCAACGTTAAAATGAATCATAAACACACACATATAGCTGAAGATGGGATAGCACGTTGTTGGTGGTGCAAAGATCATCTGGATTATCGTAAATACCATGACGAAGAGTGGGGACGTCCTGTTTCCAATGATTTTCAGCTCTTCGAAAAAATTTGTCTTGAGGGATTCCAGTCAGGGCTTTCATGGCTGACAATCCTTCGTAAACGTGAAAATTTCCGAGAAGCATTCGCCGGTTTCGATTTTAGGAAGATTGCAGGTTATGATGACAAGGATGTTGTGAAGCTCCTTCAAAATTCAGGGATCATCCGGCATCGAGGCAAAATTGAAGCAACCATAAATAATGCTCGTTGTGCACTAGAACTGGTTGAAGAATTTGGAAGTCTTGCTGCCTACATTTGGCAATGGGAACCTGCTTCGTCCGAATTACAATTTGGAGAAGCTAAATACAGTCACCCTATTCCAAGTATTACCAAAACCTCACAATTATTAAGTAGAGATCTGAAGAATCGCGGGTGGAAATTTTTTGGGCCTACGACAGCTTATGCATTCATGCAGGCTATGGGACTGGTGAATGATCACGTGGAAGGATGTGAGATCCGGAAAATAGTTAAAACTATTCGGAGTAAGTTTGTACCAACTAATTAGTAAATCTAAAGTCAAAGTTTAAAAAATTACTAGCACCTTGAATATAGAATTTTTAGTGAAAGTAGAAAATGAAAATCCCGAACCCCATTAAGATTCACCATAAAATTTAAAAATTAGTATTTAGAAACTTGTCATCCTATTATTCACTTGGCATTTCTCGGCCCAGCAATAGATAACCTATAACTAAAAACACAACTGCTATAGCCATCCCAGCACGATCCGTATCAAAAATGGAAAAGAGGATGCCATACAAAAGTGGACCGAGAAACGATGTGGCCTTACCTGAAATCATATATAGACCAAAGATGCGAGCCATTTGTTCAGGTGGTACAATCCTCGCTACCACTGTCCTGCTAGCCGACTGAAGAGGCCCGATAAATATCCCCATGGACAGAGCTGAAACCCAGAAAAAAACCTTGCTGGGTGCAATTAGCACTATCAATGAAAGACAAATAAGACACACCAGAGAAAACCGGATCGTTTTAAAACCACCAATACGATCTTCCAAACGGCCCATGAAAGCAGCCCCTATGCCAGCTGTAAGATTAATGGCGATAGCAAACCCTATTACTTCATCCTGTGTAAAACCAAATACATTAGTTGCATATATACCACCGAAAGCATAAACAACAACTAAGGCATCTGCATAGAGCATTCTTGCAATCAGAAAACGTACCATGCCGGGAATACTTTTAGCTGTATGAATACCTTTTTTTATAGTACTTAATATGGATTCTTGCTGATTTTTAACACGCGGTTCACTGATCCAGAAAAAAAGAGGCAGGCCGAATAGAAGAAACCAAAGTGCACTAAATGGCATCGTAATTCTGATCTGCTCTGCTTGTTCTTTTTGGAGACCGAAAGGTGCTTGCTCCGGAAGTATGAAGATAGCTAATACAAGAACCAAGCAGAAAATAGCACCAAAATAACCAGCGGCCCAAGAAAATCCCGAAACACTTCCAATTTTGTCGTTGGAGACAATAGAAGGCAGAAGCGCATTATAAAACGTAAAAAGACTTTCCATAGCCACAATCGAAACAAATGAAATTATCAGTGCATACCATATCCAACTAGTATTCGGTTCTACCCACCAAAGTAATGAGGTAGCAACAATACCGACTGCCATCATTAGCCCCAGCCATGTCTTACGGTTTGCATTGCGATCAGCACTTGCACCTATAATGGGACTTATAATGGCAATGGTCAGTGCGGCCAGAGAATTCATCCATGCCCATTCAGCACTACCTGTATCTGGTGAAACAGAACTAACATAATAGACTGCAAATACAAAAGTGGCATGCAATGTGGGCACTGGTGAACTAGCCCAATCAAACAGCCCGTAGGCAATTTTTGGTTTAAGTGAATTGGATTGTTTTTCCATCTTGATTTATTCTTTAATGTTAATTAATTGGGAAATTGTACTCTGCAATACTAATCAGAGTCAAAAACACAAACATTAGTTAACTTAAATCTTTTTAATATTTTTGTCCCTGCTACTCCGATTATACAACTGGCTTGAATTTCTCGAAGATATAGATTCCGGAAAGCACAAAAAGCAAGGAAATCCCCTGGAAATACTCGAAAGCCTCATCCAGAATCATTACCGCGAAAAAAGAAGCAAAAATCGGGACAAGATTAATGAACACTCCAGAACGAGCTGGCCCGATCAACTTAACGCTAGCAATGAAACAAATCTGTGAAAGAAAAGAAGGAAAAAGAACGATTAACCCTACAAGCCCCCAATACTGAGGATCAGGCCAGACAGTTCTCCCCGAATAAAACTCATAAATCGTAAATGGCAAGGTTGATATAAAAGCAGAAAAAACCACTGATACAAACAGAGCAATCGATGAGAGATCATTCTTGCGTCGAAGCCCTAAAGTGTATGATCCATAAAAAAAAACTGCAATCAGCATTAAGAGATCTCCAGCATTTAAACTAAATGTCATCAGTAGTTCAATATCCCCCCTTGTGCTTACCAAAACGACTCCAAGAACAGTAATGGTAACACCACCGATCTGAAGTAAACTGACTTGGGTTCTGAAAAAAAAAACGCTTCCTACCAAAACTATGGCTGGGATAGATCCCTGAATGATTCCAATGTTGACAGCTGTTGTAGTATAAGCACTGTAATATATCAATGTACCAAATCCCCCCAAACCTACGGTACCCAAAAGAAAAGTATAGCCGAAGTTCCTTCTAATAACAGGTAGGTCTGCGATGATGTCTTTACCCGCAAACAGAACAAGTAGAATTAGGGTACCCAACCAGCGAACAGAAACTAACAACATTGGTGATATTTCCCCAACAGCCATTCTTGCAAATACTGCATTTAGCCCCCAGAAAATCGTGGTTATGACTAGTAGGCAATATGCCCACATAGTTGCAGAAATTCGGTAGTTTTCAATTCTAAACAAGAAGATACCTTAAATATTTAAAAAGTTTAAAATAGAGTGATTGAAAAAATAATAACTGGTTGGGAAAAAAGCCTTAGTATATTAAAAATAGAGTGCTGATACACAGAGTAACCATGGACAGTCATAAAATCATACCATCATTGATTAGTTTTTTCTCTTGAGTTTAGTTTAATCAATAATCATTCTCCAAATTACAAAGAGTTACAGTGTAAGTCTTGTGTTTCAATTAATGTTAATCAAATTTTTCTAAAAATAATACTATCCACCTTGACAATTATGGTCTAAAGACTGAAACTCCACACTAAAGTAATTTATTGATTTCCTAGAACTTTCTTATTTAATAAATCATGTCTAATGCAAGCTTAATAGACGAACAGACCAATGGAGTTTTTGTCATTTCCATAACCCCTTTTTCCGAAGATAGCAGTATAGATTTCAAAAGTGTTGATTCACTTGTCGAGTTTTACCTGGAAAAGGGAGTGAGTGGGATTACTATCTTAGGCATGATGGGGGAGGCCAACAAACTCTCTGCAGATGAATCAAGAGGATTCGTCAAACACTTTTTGAAACGGGTCAATGGGCGGGTTCCAGTAGTGGCTGGCGTAACTGACGCTGGTCTCACAAATCTCGTCGATTTTTCCCAGTACTGTATGGGCATAGGCTGCGCAGGTGTGATGGTTGCTCCAGCAAATGGATTGACTACTGATCAAAATCTTTACAATTACTATGCGCAAGTTATAGAGCAGCTTGGTTCAAACATACCACTCTGCTACCAGGATTATCCACAATCGACCGGAGTCTACCTTTCCGTAGAATGCTTCAACCGAATGGTCACAGATTTCCCTCAGTTGGTGATGTTGAAACACGAGGACTGCCCTGGCCTTGAAAAACTGACTCAGGTTCGCGATTCTGCTGAAAAACAGGGACTGAGGCGTGTTTCAGTCTTAACCGGGAATGGGGGTTTGTACCTCCCACAGGAATTGCAGCGTGGCGCAGATGGAGCAATGACCGGATTCGCTTTTCCGGAAATGCTTGCTGAAGTAGTTTCGCTTCATAATAATGGTGAAACCAAACACGCTGAAGACCTCTACGACACCTATCTGCCTCTTGTCCGTTACGAACAGCAACCTGGATTCGGACTCGCGGTTAGAAAAGAAATTCTCCGTAGGCGAGGAGCCGTATCCTGTGCAATGAGTAGGGCTCCGGGGCCGGTATTGACTAAAATAGGCCACGAAGAGCTGGATCAACTTATTGATAGGCTCAATTCACGATTGAAGGAAAATTAAAATAGTTAGGAAAAGATGGAGCCAAAAATAAAAAAGTACGATCTTTTAATTAAGAACGGGACGGTTCATACTGCGGTAGAATCCTTTGAATCGGAAATTGGTGTTAGTGAAGGAAAAATCGCTGCCATCGGCAAGAATCTGGGGCATTCAGAACGTATTATTGATGCAAAAGGCTTGTTGGTCCTTCCAGGAGGAATTGACGCTCACTGCCACATAGAGCAGGAATCATCAAGCAAAATTATGACAGCGGACGATTTCTACTCTGGCAGTGTCTCAGCTGCCTTTGGTGGCAACACCACCATCCTGCCGTTTGCAGCACAACACCGCGGTCAAAGTCTCAGAGATGTAGTCGCTAATGCCCGTAAACGTGCAAAAGACAAAGCCGTAATTGACTACGGACTTCATCTCATCATATCAGATCCCAGCAAGAGTGTACTCGAAGACGAGCTTCCTTCACTGATAAAGGAGGGCTACACTTCTTTTAAGGTATACATGACATACGAGATGTTGAAGATTAACGACGGGGAAATACTGGACATTTTAGCCCTTGCGCGCAAGTATGGTGCCCTAACCATGGTTCATGCAGAGAACAACGAGATCATCAATTGGATTTCGGATCGTCTTACACAGCGCGGTTACAATGCTCCCAAATTTCATGCAGTGAGCCATTCTCACATAGCAGAAAGTGAAGCTTCACGCCGAGCCATAGACCTTGCGCGTTTGGTAGATGCACGAATGCTAATTGTTCATGTTTCTGATGCTGAAGCGGCAAACTCTATTCTCCAAGCAAGAAACAACGAGTTGAACATTTACGGTGAGACATGTCCCCAGTATCTTTTTTTAACTGCTAAAGATCTTGATCAAGAAGGAATGGAAGGTGCTAAATATTGTTGTTCTCCTCCACCTCGAGACAAGGAATCCCAAAAGGCTATATGGAAAGGCCTTAAAAATGGGACATTTCAGGTTTTTTCATCTGATCACGCCCCCTACAGACTTGATAAAAGCGGAAAATTTCATGCAGGTAAGGATGTTAGCTTCAACAAAATTGCCAACGGTGTACCCGGACTGGAAACAAGGATGCCTCTCCTTTTCTCTGAAGGAGTAGGTAAAGGTAGGATCACGATAAATGAGTTCGTGGCCCTTACTTCGACTAATGCTGCAAAGATTTATGGACTATATCCGCGTAAAGGCTCACTGGTCATTGGAGGTGATGCAGACATTGCGATATGGGATCCGAAATGGGTCCGGACCATCAAACAAGAGATGCTGCATGACAACATGGACTATACTCCTTACGAAGGAATGAAAGTTAAAGGTTGGCCTAGGATCGTCATAAACCGAGGCAGAATTGCAGTAGAAGATGAAAAACTAAAAGTAGAGCGCGGCTCTGGTAAATTCCTTCCAAGGACTCCTGCCGAAACCTGTCGTGAACAACCGATTTCCTCACCACTCAGCCCTTCAAGAAATTTTGGAGCTAAACTGCTTTGAAAATTATGAGTAAACAACGGCAGCACATTCTGGTTATTAACCCCAATTCTGACGAAATGGTAACGGAAAATATGGCCCAAGAACTGAAGAGGTTCAATTTTTCAGAAGGTCCACGAATCGAATGCGTGACTCTTTCAGATGGGCCATTAGGAATTGAAAGCCAGGCAGATATAGAATCGGTAACTATCCCATTAACAAAGATGGTCTCAAAAAATAAGGAGGTAGATGCATTTGTCATTGCCTGTTATTCCGATCCAGGCCTGCATTTGTGCCGGGAGGCTTCCGAAAAACCAGTTTTCGGCATTCAGGAATGTGGAATCCTGACTGCAATGTCCAGAGGAGATCGATTTGGTGTAATTGCTCTCCAAGAAAGCTCAATGCGTCGTCATCTACGCTACATGAGACAAATGGGTGTGATGGAAAGACTTGCCGGAGAAAGAGTGGCAGAACTATCTGTCAGAGAAAGCGTTAGTGGTGAGAAAACATTTGAGAAACTACTTTCCGCTGCAAAGCAACTAAGAGATTTAGATCAGGCTGAAACCATCATCCTTGGCTGTGCTGGTATGGCCAAACACCGTACTAGACTCGAATCAAAAATTGGGATACCAGTTATCGAACCTGTACAGTCGGCTGTTTCCATGGCCATGCATAGCTTGTTAAGCACACGACAACACTAAAAGTCATACATTTTTAAATGTATTGTATGCAAAATTTATCTAATCGAAGAAAGCCATAGCAAGCCAATATAATTTATGCTTGAAATTAATTCTCTAGTGATAATATTTGATCTTTGACCATGTATCTTTTATTATAGTAAGCAATTTAAGTATAATATACACAGGTTTAACTCCCTTTAATGGTTCATAAAACTCCCCACAAAATTTTTTAGAATAAGACTTTTCTGTGTAAAATCTCAGACAGATAATATTTAAAATTCATGTTTCCTATATATTTCTTATTTACCAAAAATAAATTTTTTAACAAGAAATTCTTACATTTATTATTTTTTCTAATAAGTTCTCTTTTTTTCCATTCTTCTTGCGGACAAAACTCTTCAACTACATCTAATAGCGCCTCCAATTCAGCTGATCAAACAACGTCAGGTGATGAATCTCCCAGCAACGTTGTTTTCTCTAAAACTATTATGGATCCAGATGCAACTCAAAGTAAGGATTATGAGGAGTCGGCAAGTGATGTAATTAAAACTTCAGATGGTAATTATGTCGTTGTAGGTACATCAATTAGCTGGGAATGGCCAATGCCAGATAATATGGATGATATCTTAATAGTAAAATTAGATGGAACTAGTGGAGACGTTATCTGGAATAAAAAAATTCATCTGAGAAACTATGATAGAGCTACCTCAGTTGTTGAAGACAATGATGGTAATTATGTGCTAACTGGATTCACTTCAAGTGATGACGCAAATAAATCTGATGTTTTCTTTGGAAAAGTAGATCCGCAAGGTAATGTCCTTTCAAAAAAAGCAATTACGATTACAAAAAATTATGACGGTGGATATTCTATTTCTAAGACAGCTGATGGTGGATACATTATTGGAGGGGAGGCCGGGCATTCTCACAATGAAGACTTCATGATTTTGAAAGTTGATCAAAATGGGAATAAAAAATGGTCTAAAAAGTTTTCTGACCATCCGGACAATTCAGCTTATGATGCAATTGAAGCTTCTGATGGTAACTTCTATTTAGTTGGCTCTAAAAGGATCGTCAACAAATTAGAAGACATAAGAATCATCAAAACAAATTCCAAAGGAAAAAAAATCTGGGATAAAACTTATGGTGGTGACAAAGATGATATTGCTGAAGGCATCATTGAATCAGAAGACAATACATTTGTGGTAGTAGCAGGAACTTTTTCTTATGGTAAGGGTGGTGATGTATTGCTCATGAAAATAAACAGTGATGGTGAAGTAATCTGGCAGAATAACTATGGAGGAGACAAATTAGATAAACTTCGTGAGTATGATGGAAATTCTGTAAGTGGACGCCATTTGACTAAGACTCCAGATGGAGGTTTTCTAGTCAGTGGTAACAGCAGTAGTTTTTCATCATTTGGTGGGTTATGGGTTTTTAAAACTAATAATTCAGGTTCTCTTTTATGGAATTATAGTAACAAAGATTTGGGCGGAGCATTCGCAGCTAGGCAAGCAACTGACGGTTCGGTAATTGTTGCAGGACCAGGTTCTTCAGGAGACACAGGTGATTTATTTGTTGTAAAGATCAGATAAGAACATAACAGATTAAAATTTTTTTAAAAGTATTTTCTTAAGGGTTAAGTTTTCTATTTTACAATTTAAATTTTATTTTAATGCGTCAGTCCATGAAAGACCTTGAAACAAATCCTAAAGCAGTTTTGAAAGGTATAAGAAATGCCTTCGGTGTGCCAGCCCTTCTTCTCTTTTCTGCCATGACAGGTTTCGGTTCTATGGCCCAAGAACAAGGCTTATCTCTTTATATATCCATTCTATCCCCAGTTTTGATTTGGGGTCTTCCGGGACAGGTAGTTCATGTTGAATTATATGGTCTAGGAGCCCCCTTGATCGCAATTGTTCTTGGTGTGGCAGGAGCGAACGCTAGATTTCTGCCGATGACTCTTTCGATGATGCCTGTTTTTGATGAAGCACCACACAATCGTCGATGGAATTATTTTCTTGCCCAGTTTATTTCTATCAACACCTGGGCTGAAATGCTTAATCGGGGGCATCAGATCAACGCTGATCGTAGGATGGCCTATTTTCTAGGTTTTTCTTTAACATGCATGATCGCAGGCATCATAGGAGTTTTTAATGGATACATGCTCTTTGAAAGTATGCCAATAATTATATCGCTTTGTCTGATTTTCCTGGTACCTATATATTTTGGGCTCCTTATGTCAAACACTATACATCCTCCTTTTCTGCTAGCATTTGTTTCAGGCTGTCTTTTAGGACCACCAATGCATCTTCTTACTCCGGAATGGGGACTACTGCTATCCGGACTTATTTCGGGTAGCCTTGCATTTATGCTACGTAACAGGCTAAAAGGATCTGGAAACATTAAGGAGGTCAATGGCTGATTCATCAGCATGGATCTTTTTCCTATCTGCAGTTTTTGCTACTTATGTTTGGCGTTTTACAGGTGTAATGATAAGCCACCGTATCGAAGCTAACCATCCTATCTTTGAATGGTTTACCTGTTTAGCTTATGGCATAATTGCCTCACTGGTTGCGAGAACACTAATACTTCCATCAGGCATGTTGGAAGAGGTCCCGCTATGGCAAAGGCTGATCCCTATGGTCTTTGCTTTTTTGGGGTTCTATCTTCTGGGAAAACGTTTGTGGGTAGGTATTGTTTTTGGAGAGACCGCTTTTATAACACTTCTATGGTTCGGTGAAATCTCGAGTTTGTGAGATTGTTAGCATTCGAAAAAAAACTTACAATATTATAGTTTTAGATTTAAGGATTAGCAAAAGCATTCATATCTCGTGGGGATTATATCCTCACTAAAAACCCCGGATCACAATTAATATATTTATTCTGGAAGGTAGTAAGTATCAAAAGGTACAGCATATAGCGTTAATCCCCCCTCTTATATTGCTCTTATTTATTAACTCAAGGATTATGTAAATATTGTGCTTTTACTTATAGGATATATTGGAAAGATTAGCTGAAAGGAAGTGATACTGTCTAAAATTTTTTCTATTATTTACTCAAATTATATCATGTGTTAAGTTAGTTTTCTTACAATTTTGCATGGCTGATTGCATGTTTACTCATGGAACAATTTTTGGCAAATTGGAGCCTAAAAATTTTCATTCAGCACTAAATTTGCTTTAAAAATCCCCAAATAGCATCCATCCAATTTTCATCATTACTACTTGTGTCCTGTCGATTACAAGTATCTTGGAAAGTTAGTGAATCAGTACAATTCCACTTCAATGTTCTACCAGATGAACTTTTAAACCCCCAATAACCAAGTTCTTTTCCTTTTGGATCTATTGAATCCGTTGTTCCACAACCTAGGACTAGTATTGTGATTGCCACAGAACATATTTTCATGAGAAAAGGTTTAAATTTAATTTTCATTGGCAAGAAACGCTTGTTTTAAAACCAATAGTAAAATTATCTACATTTCCAAGAGAGAATGAGCTGTTGTCTTTAGACCAAAACTTAAAAGAATCCAGGTTACCTAATCCCAAATCGTTACCACTAACTCCACTGGCTGAAGTATCCTCACTAGTGGTTGTAGAATGTGTAGGAGATAGTGCTGATTTTCCACCAAGATCTACCATAATTCTGTAGCTACTTCCTGAAAATGGGCCTAAAACACCACCATCTGAATATCCCGAAGAATATCTATATCGCCCCGCATAAGTACTTGAGTAAAGCCCACTACTTTCACTCTGTGATTCCTGAAGTGTTTCATCTGCGTCACTATTCCAAAAATCATCACTTACGGTAACGTTGTCTGAGGAAGTACTATTGGCAGTGAATACATCTAAATGTACGTGATTTGGTGAAGGACTGAAAGATGAACCACTTTTCCCGAACATCCAAAATAAGTAGGTATAACTTGTATTATCGTATTGATTGTAGAAAAACATGTTACCTTTGGTAGCTGAAGGTGTAGGACCGATGTTCAAGTGTTCAGCTGAACTACGCAAATCATAGTTATTGTAAGGAGTACAATCTAGATTATTTGATTGACCACAGTTATCGGAAGCATTATCGGTATAGGCAGTTATGTTTCCTAGAAATTTTGTGCTATCAGTTGAAGTGCGCTGGTCTCCAGACCAAATGGCCAAAACATTCCCTGAAACACATGTTCCAGTCACAACAAGGTCATAAGTCTGAGTTAATGTATACCCGCTTGCTGTTGTGACTGTAATTGTAATTGTATGCGTATCAATGTCAGAGGATGTAGCAGGAGTCCATTCGACAAGGCCTGTAGAGGAGATGGTCATATTATCAGGACCACTACTCAGAGTATATGTGAGGTTATCTGAGGCACTACCACCACTAGTGGTAAACTCGTACTGATAAGTCTGGCCAAAAGTAACCGTTTCATTGTCAGCAGAACTTGAAATCGAAAAGTCTTCAGTAGTAGAGTTGTCTGTAGATGAGTTGTCTGTAGATAAGTTGTCTGTAGATTCAGAGAGGTCTGAATCTTCTTTTTTGGCACACGAAATTGTTGTAATACTAAAAAGAACTATAATAATTATACATAAAATATTTTTCACGCTATACCCTTCAAAATAATAAGACTAAAATTAATTTTCTGATGATTAAAAATGCCACTTAACTTTACTTTTTGCAAGGTTTCTACTATACTAATATTTATATAGAATTACAAAATAAATTTTCTCCAGAATTCTCAAATCTCCCCACATTCTTCTAATTCAAAGCCGAGCTAATTTTTTAAAAAATATTTTATGAGAAAATCCATAGGAATAATATTAATTATTTTTTTCAGTCTTAATTTAATCTCCTGTAAATCAGAAGATACAGAGAAAGTTAACGAACCTATGTCCAAAGGTGGTGATGCTCTTGGCGATGTATTAGATCCAGTAGGTGATGGACTAAATGATGCTGGTGATGGCCTAAATGATGGCCTAAATGACTTAACTGGTGGTGGGAGTGCTGGCGGTGGTTCAGAATCCGGATCGGACGAAGACGTACCCATAATACATACGAAATTCATTAAAGAAATCATACCAGGCATAGCTGGGGAGTATGGGTGTTATTTGGGAGCTGATATAAAGCAAACAGATGATGGTGGTTATATAGTCGCTGGTTGTCACGCTAAAAAAGCGTGGATGATGAAGACAGATGTATATGGTAAAAAACAATGGGAAAAAACATATAGTTTAGGAGTCAATATCCCCCACTACCTCCTCGCACCTTGGTCAGTTATTCAAACCAGCGATGGTGGATATCTTTTAGCTAGTCATAAAGGTGTCCTGAAAACCGATTCAAGCGGCACAATGTTATGGAAGATAAAGGGTTTCCCGGGTAATGCGGGTAGTGACCCAAATTATGAGGATGTAATTGAACATAGTAATGGGAATTATTATCTAGTTGGAGGACCTGTATCAGAACAAGCAATTATGGTGAAAATTAGTCCGACAGGGTCAGTCCTCAAAACAAAGTTTTATGGCGGTAATTGCGTAGATGATATTTTTAGATCAGTTATTGAATCAAATGATGGAAAACTTATAATGGTGGGAGAAAAGTCGCATGGTAATGGATCATATCCCTGCGCTTTTTATTTTAGATATTATAAAAATATCTGGGTAGTTAAAACCGGCAAGAATGGTGTCAAAATTTGGGATAAAGATTATGGTGGACCTGCCCTAGAAAAAGGGCAGGATATTGTTCCTACAACAGATTCAGATGGATACATAGTATTAGGACAAAAATGTGGCCATGGCGGAAGAATCACAGATTGTGGTTCTGTGTACAAGGCAGTGATTTTAAAAATCAATGAGGAAGGTAACCAATTAAATGAAACTATATTGCCATTGCAAAATATGTTTGAATATGGGAGAGCCCAGGCATTAGCCAATACTCATTTAGGAGGGTATGTTTTTGTTACAGCATCCGTACCACGCGAAAGAAAAAATGAAGGAAAACTATGGATAAAAAAATGGGGTAGTGGTGAAAAAAATATGGAGCTCAAGATATGGCCAAATTCAGATGGCGGTAGGAGTATAATGAGGACTAACGACAATGGGTTCATAATAAGTGACGGAGAGTACATGATCAAAACAGATTCTAACTTGTCGTATGAGTGAAAATTACTGTCCGTGCCTCAACATTTTCTTCAAAAAAGATTTTATTCTGAATTTATAAATAAAACATGAATAAATTTTTACAAATAATACTAATTACTTTTTTTAGTCTTACTCTCATTTCTTGTGCAGATGTATTAGAGACATCCAATAGTTCTTCAAGTTCAGGTGCCGATGAAAGATCTTCAGTTACCAATGTAACCTCCTCGTGTCCAGGCTGCAAAGTTTTATATATCGATAAAAAATCACTCTCTAAATATAAGACGGATAACTATCTCTTGTTTGACCCCTTTAAAGGCCACCGTCAAGAGTCTCTTAGTGTTCAAGATTTTAATTTTGGCTACGAAGGGAGTGTCACTCCAGATCTCATCGATTTAAAAGAAAATGCCCACATCATGGGGCCAACGTTCACCATTGAAATGTGGATCTGGAGCGACCAACATGGAGAAGAGTATCAAAGGATTCTCGGCCCAAATCCTAAAATAACATTGAGCGGTAAAATAGCAAATGGTAATGCGGAAATTAACTGGAATTTAGGGACAAGAGCAACGGGTACCAACCACAAGCCCAAAAATAAAAATGAGGGAGGCGTCAGAATAAGAAAGGTCGGTTGGCACCATTTAGCTATGACTTTTGATACTAATGATGATTTCATCTTTTATCTGGATGGTGAAGAAGTGGGTAGGCATGATCAGTTAAGGGGTAAAGTACCTTGGGATAATGCGACTGGAAATCGAGATAAGGAATTCAGAACAAGATATCTTGGCGGAAAATGTGGCGAAGGCAAAGGACAGATATGCGGGGGTAGATTTATAGGAAAAATTGATGATGTTCGAATCTGGAATGTAGTCAGGACGCAGGAACAGATCAAAGAAACAATAAAATCAAGGAACCAGCCAAAGACGTCTAATGAACCTGGATATCAAAATCTAGTGGCTTATTATCCAATGGATATCAATGATGATTGGGAACTGATTGATCTTAGTCCAAGTGGGAAAAATGTAAAAATGGGACACTTAACAACTCACACTATAGGCATAGCGCGATTTCACCCTGACAATGTCAGCAAAAATCCTAGCCCGATGATAGCACGAGATGGGGTAGTTGTTTCAAATTCATTCATAATCGATGAGGAGATCCTTCCAAGATTTTTCTCAGATGATTGCCCAGATGGTCCTGAAGGCAGCTTGACATGTCCATATCCAACCATACGAAGTGCAATGGATGATCTACATAAAAAGATAAAGAATACCTCTTATAATGATGAGTATTTTGGGTATCATTTATATGTCCGGGAAGGAAGGTATTCTGAGGTTCTAAACAAATGGAAATTTAATAGAGATAATCAACTGAAAATGACTAAAGAGACTGATACAGGAGAACAAGTCTTCAGACAAAAGGTCGGCCCCATAGTTTTTGAAGGATATCCAAATGAAAAGGTGATTATCGACGGTACTGTACCCCTTAATTCTAATTGGCAGCAAGCCTCTCATGTATTGGACAACGGATCGAGCATTAGTATTTATAAAACAGTAGTTGATTTTGATAAAATTTCTAAAGAAGTCGGGACGCCCATTCGCAGGTTCTATCAGTTATTTGTTAATGACAGATATATGATACCTGCGATGCCATATAATTTTAAAAATCCTACTGATCCAACCATTGGGAATCCAAATAATCCTGAGCCGAATACTGTCTGGTCATTATCAAAAAGACCAGAACAAGCAGAAATTCCAGAAGTAGAAGATGAAGATAATGAAACTCAAACTCTTGCAGCAGAAGCCCCCGACAATTCCACCCTGAATGATAATGCCACACTTGCAGACAGTGGATTCGTTTTACACCCTAAGGGGCGACCTGGAAAATTTGGAGGAAGATATTTTCCAGGGAGCATGGGGTTTTTTGATGGCGTTGAAGAATGGGCATTTGATAATAATACTAGGACTATTTACCTCTATGCCAGTGATAATTTTATCCCCAATTCCACAAATGTGCGAATCAGAGTAAGGGACAGAATCATGAATCTAAGAATTGCAGACTACATCACATTTAAAAATATCGACTTCTTTGCAGGTAACATGAACATCGATGGTGTCCACCGTCTTACTTTTGAAAATTGCAGATTTTCACACAGTACCGATATGTTACTTAATCACAACCACCTTACTTATTCTCCTATGACAACGGTAAGAAATTGCATTTTTGAATATAATAATGACGGTCACTCATGGAATCAGGGGCGATCCTCCCATCCGGTTCTTGAGAATGTCCTATTTAGGTATAATGATTGGTTTGGAGGTACCAACTGGTCTCCAACCACAGACCGTAATTATGCGACCGATAGCATGTCCAAAGCTGAAGCTCAAGGGGACCAATCCTGGTATGGCACTCACTGGCGATATATTACAATTGAGAATAGTTTCACAGCTGGAATCTTTGCAGGACCTCGTTCTTTGGTGGAGTATGTTCGATTAGAGAATCTATATGAAGGTGGTGATGCTAGCGGTATTCAAAGAAATGCTGCAGGTACCAGATATTCCACCACACGTTTCACATGGATCCTCAATGCGCCTGGCCTGAATGGTATGAGATTCGATAGTTCATGTGGTGCAAGGTTTGGTGATATACATAATGTCATCTCAGCAGGCAACCAACGGGGTTTTCGGCTAAAGGGTGACTTTCACGATGTTTATCATGTTAATGCTTATAACAATACAAGGCAGGATATCAATCTTAGTGTCGCTGAGTATTGTGGCCCGGACATAGTCGGGGGGCGAGAAATAGAAGAACCGGGTAACTGGAACTCAAATGCTCACAACCTTCTTGTAGGAGCTTCATTTCAATGCTCTTCAGAAGACTGCTGGGCTGAGGGTACGGACCCTTTGACAAATAAAACTTCAGTTTTTAATCCCACGTTTGATGTTCCTCATCTCCAATCTGTCGGGATCTGGTTCGGAAGGAGTCTCGCCTCTCAAGGTAAAGGAGGAGGAGAGGTAGAAGGAGCAGGAAAAGGCGTATTGAAAGGTGGCTATGCTTATCCTACTAAGGAATTGGCGAAACCCTGGGAGCAAAATGTTTCAAAAACAGAATCAAAACTTATAAAAAATTATGGAACTAATCCATTTAAGAAAAGGGGTGTATATTCTGATGGTAAGTTCTATGGAGTGCAGAGCTATGACTTCCGACCCAAGAAGGGTTCATCCCTGATCGACAGTGGAGTCATCATACCGGGGATCAATGATGGAAATGATAAAGGAGTACCGCACCCTGAAGATGGGATAGATTTTAATCACAAACCCTTATATCCTGGACAGAAACGCAAATTTGTTGGAGAGGCTCCAGATATAGGGGCCTATGAATATGGTGACAGCGTCTACTGGATCCCAGGATTCAGGTACCCCCATCCAAGTGTTCCAATTCCCAATGATGGAGAAGTAGAGGTCCCTATTGACCACAGCCTGGTTTGGAACTATCCCTACAAAAAGGATTATTCGAATACAAAGGCCTCCGTCAAGGTAAGCGGACCGGGAGTGAACCTCACCAAAGAATTTAAGTATCCTCATAACGTTTTTTTCCAAGTCTTTGAGCCCGGGGGGACCTATAACTGGTCTGTAACAGTCGATGGCGTAAGTGGCGGAAACTGGAGCTTCAAGACAGATGATAAGATCTACCCCCTGAATGACCGTTCAGTTGATACAACTGAAAATAAGATCCTGAGGCCCCAACAACCCAAATTTCTGGAGGTGTCCAATAATCATATTGCCTTTTTACTTTTTGATATTCCCGCCTCCATTAATGGTAACCATAAGATTAAGTTACACTTAGTCCCTGAGTTAGTCTCCAATCTGAATGGAGGAATAGAGATCTACAAGTATGATTACAAGGGATGGGGAGAAAAACGGGATAAAAATAACATAGGTATTATTAACCATAGTCTGGGAACAAAACTGGCCACACTAACATCAACATCGCTGGCTAATGGAGTTCCGGTGTCAGTAGATTTAACTGATAAAATAAATTCCTACGGAGAAGAATTTTCAATTGCTCTGAAGGTTTCGGACCCTTCAGATGAAGTATATTTTTACAGTAAGGAAATAGGTGGCTACAACAACGCCAACATCTGGCCCCATATTTCCTTTGAATAAGATCTAAAGTTTTTTTCAGGTTCAGGGATGATCCGTTTGGAGGTGTTGGTATATGAAGAGCTTATGAGCTCTCCAACTTGTAAATTTAAAGTAGCTAGTCTCTTTACTAGCTGAGGCCTTAATCATATGTTGTTAAAACAAATAATTGAAAATCAAGTGAGATATATTTTCATAATTCTCTCAGTATTCATTTTTAGTCTTGCAGTCATTTCCTGTAAAAGTAGTGATGATGACGATATACCGAGTTCTACGAGTTCTAATGGATTATTTGTTACTGTTGGAAATGTTGGAAGCATTCTCACCTCTTCTGATGGAATATCCTGGACTGAAAGAACCTCTGGCACAACAAACAATCTCTATGGAGTCACCTACGGAGGAGGTCTCTTAGTGGCGGTTGGAGATAATGGAACAATCCTTACTTCTTCGAACGGAACCTCTTGGACTTCAAGAACTTCTGGTATAACAAACAATCTCTATGGAGTCACCTACGGAGGCGGCCTCTTCGTGACGGTTGGAGATAATGGAACAATCCTTACTTCTTCGGATGGAACCACTTGGGCTAATACTTCGGCTAATAAAAGAACAACACTTCGTTACTTCTCCAAGCCTGACGCACCTCATCTCTATGGGGTCACCTACGGAGGCGGTCTCTTCGTGACGGTTGGTGGGAATGCAACAATCCTTACTTCTTCGGATGGAACCACTTGGACTGAAAATGGGCAGAATTTAAGATCAAATTGGGGTGATGCACAGTATTTCAAGGCAGTCACATACCGAAATAAACTCTTCGTGTTAGGGGGGCGAAATGGAAAAATAATGAACTCTCCTGATGGAATCACTTGGAAAGCAAGGAAGGCTGGAACAACAATGAATCTCATGGGAGTCACCTATTCACCCACTTGTGGAAAAGTAGAATGGAAAGGATTAGATGCTGGGTTGTGCAAGAACGGAATCTTTGTGAGTGTGGGTAAAGGGGGGAAAATTATCACTTCTTTTGATGGGAATTGGTGGGTTAAAAGAACCTTTAAAGGTGCAGGTTGGATATATGCAGTCACCTACGGAAACGGTACATTCGTGACGGTTGGAGAAAATGGAGTCATACTCTCCTCATTTGATGGAATATCTTGGCTTAGAAGAGTCACGGGCAATGAGATAAAATCAAAAGGCATTGACAATATAAGAGAAGATGTTCCGACTGGATATTTGGATATAAGAAGTGACGGTCATAACTTAGATGTAGGCGATGTTATTAGATTTACCACTACAGGTACGCTACCTTTAGGTTTAGCTTTATCTACAAATTATTATGTTGTAGCAACTCCAGCTAATAACTCCTTCTTCGTTTCAAGGACTGAAGGTGGTACTCCAATCGACTTTTGCGAAAATGAATTAAATGACGATGCTACTGACTCAACTTGTAAAGGTACTGGAAAGCCGGGTGCACCTATGGGGGAATGGCATGCCTGGCATTATTCCATTGACATTGATATTGATGAGCGTGAAGAAGAGGATACTGAACGACGGGCAAGAACTTCATTTGCAGTTCCCTCTGTTACAGTAGAGGATCTAAATGCTGTCACCTACTCTGACCAGTTATAGGAAACCATATGAGATATATACACATAATCTTCTCCATATTTCTTTTTAGTCTCAACGTCATCTCTTGTGGAATTATGGATAGTGCCAAAAGTTCCGATGAAAGTTCAGCTAGCAGTTCTTCTGATGAATCGTCAGGAAGCTATCAGTTGGCAACTCATGATTATGCAAATGGAGTAGTGACCGACTCATCCGGGAACATCTATGTGACAGGAGGTACCAAAGGGGGACTGGATGGAAATACCAGTCAAGGGAACACTGACCTCTTCTTACTTAAATACAATTCCAGTGGGACAAAACAGTGGACAAAGCAGTTTGGGTCATCAGGTCGTGATTCCGCTAATGCCATTGCGATCGACACTTCCGGAAACCTCTATGTAGCAGGAATAACCTATGGGGGACTGGGTTTGCATACCAATTCAGGCGCCAATGATTTTTTCGTGGTTAAGTACAACTCCAGTGGAACAAGGCAATGGACTCAGCAACTTGGGACACCAAGTACTGAAGGTGCAAATGGCGTCGCTACTGACTCATCGGGTAACGTTTATGTGGTAGGAAACACCTATGGAGCACTGGGTGACAAAAAGGTTGGAAACTCTGACCTCTTTGTGGTTAAGTACAACTCCAGTGGTACTTGGCAGTGGACGAAGCAGACTGGGTCAGGTTCATGGGATGAGGCTAGAGGAGTTGCAACCGACTCATCGGGGAATATCTATATGGTAGGAGGCACCAAAGGGGATAGAATGAATGGTGTTAATATTGGTCACAATATGACTGAAATCTTCGTGATTAAGTACAACTCTAGCGGGGCAAGGCAGTGGACGAAGGTACTGGGGACATGGAAGAAAGATTTTGCTAATGCAGTTAACATCGACTCATCGGGGAACATCTATTTTGTAGGAGCAACTGAAAAAGACCTGGTGGCTGAGTGTAAGAAAGGCAAACAAGAGTGTGATAATTTTGCTGGAAAAGATGACCTATTCGTGGTTAAGTTCGACTCCAAAGGGAAAAAGCAGTGGACTAAGCAGCTGGGGACAAAGCGTAATGATCGTGCAACAGGGGTAGCCACCGACTCATCCGGAAACATCTATGTGACAGGATACACCTATTGGAAACTGGATGGGAATACCTATGCAGGTTCCAATGACGCTTTCGTGGTTAAGTACAATTCCAGTGGAACAAAGCAGTGGACAAAGCAGTTTGGAACACCGAGTTCCGATTTAGCTGATGGAATTGCGACCGACTCATCCGGAAACCTCTATGTGGTAGGATACACCTATGGAGATCTGGATGGTAATACCAATACAGGTGCCAGTGACATCTTCGTGGTTAAGTACAACTCAAGTGGAACAAAGCAGTGGACGAAGCAGCTTGGGTCATCAAGTCGTGATTATGATTATGGAGTTGTACAGAAACCTTCCAAGAAAAATCCCTCATTTTAATAAATAAACCCAACATCATCTGTGAGTATATAATCACTTGACTTTATTCCTTGTAATTTATAAGTTACGGAATATTCTAGGTATGCAATTTATCAAATATGTCTAAGTATCTGAATATATGAATGTATAGAATTGGTTAGATGTTTAATATAAGATACCAAATTAGGCTTATCAATTTTATTAAGAGGAGAAGAAAGTTCATAGTTGCAATGAACATTAAAAGGTGCTACATATGAGCATGATGTAGAACCAAAGTAGAAAATAGTTGAAAGATAATTCAATGCTTATGCTATATAGAGTCAAGTATGATTTCGCGTGGAATTCTTATCCCCTGATGAGGGGCTTAGAATATTTTAAATTATTAATCACTAAGCTAAACACATTATGATCCCATCATCATTTGAATACAGTGCTCCCTCTACATTGGATGAGGCACTGAAAATGCTGAACGAATTGGGTGATGAAGCTAAAATTCTCGCTGGAGGACATAGCCTCATCCCCATGATGAAACTTCGATTTGCAGAGCCCGAGCACCTAGTTGATATTAACAATATACCAGGATTGTCTTTTGTAAAAGAAGAGGGGGAATACCTGATAATCGGAGCAATGACAAGAGAAGTAGAGTTAGAAGAATCTGATATTATAGCTGCAAAATTCCCAATTTTTTTGGATGCGGCTAAGCTTATAGCTGATCCACAAGTAAGAAACTGGGGCACAATTGGGGGAAATCTGGCGCATGGTGATGCAGCAAATGATCACCCAGCGATAATGATTGCCCTGGATGCAGAAGTTGAAATTACTGGTCAAAACGAATCCAGATGGGTGTCCATCAATGAATTTTTTATGGGATTCTATACTACGGCAGTCCAGGAAGGCGAAATCTTAACCGCAATCAGGATTCCTAATACATCCGGTAAGAATGGCAATTCATATCACAAGAACGAAAGGAAAGTAGGTGATTATGCCACCGCAGGGGTTGCCGTAAATATTACGAGGGATGACAACGGAACGTGTACTGCAGCTGGAATTGGTCTCACAAATGTTAATCCAACACCTCTCAAGGCTGAAAGGTCTGAGCAGGCCTTAATTGGGACTAGATTAGAAGACGCAGCCATAACAAATGCAGCTCAATATGCTTCTGAGGATTGTAATCCATCGGATGACCTAAGAGGATCTGTAGACTATAAACGTAGAATTGTAAAAGCTCTGACCAAACGAATGATCATTAAGGCAATGGAAAGAGCTAATTAATCACTCTGACATCAATTAATTATGGAAATAAAAATCAAATTAAATGGAACCGAGATGCCAGCCGAAGTGGAGCCAAGGACCTTGCTGGTACATCTTATTCGAGAAAAATTATCTTCTACGGGGACGCACATTGGTTGTGACACCTCAAGTTGTGGTGCTTGTACTGTATTAATAGATGGAAAGTCAGCCAAATCATGCACCATATTAGCTGCTCAGGTCAATGGAAAAGAGATTGCGACGGTAGAAGGTCTCCTTACTGATGATGGCTTGCATCCACTTCAAGAAGGATTCAAGGAGAATCATGCCCTTCATTGTGGTTTCTGCACTCCGGGAATTATGATGAGAGCGGTAGAATTGTTGGAAAAAAATCCTAACCCGTCTGAAGATGAGATACGATGGGGCATCTCTGGTAATCTTTGTCGCTGCACTGGTTACAATAATATCGTGAAGGCCATCAAGTATGCTAGCGCCAAAATGCGAGGTGCAGAATTGCCATCGACTGAACCAGAATTTGTATAACCCAAACCGTAAAAAATTATGATACAGAAATGTAAAACATCAAAAGAAATTGGCGGAATGGGACATTCCATCAAAAGAAAAGAAGATGATCGCTTCATTCAGGGCAAAGGGAACTATGTAGATGACATTAAACTGGATGGCATGCTTCATATGGATATTGTAAGAAGTCCTTATGCTTATGCTAAAATTAAGAGTATAGATGCTTCCAAGGCCCTTGAAATACCTGGAGTGGTTGCCGTAATAACTGGCAAAGATCTGGAGCAATATAATCTCCACTGGATGCCTACTTTGATGTCAGATACCCAAATGGTATTGCCCACGGATACAGTAATGTATCAGTCCCAAGAAGTTGCAGCGGTTATTGCATCTGACCGATATATCGCAAGAGACGCCAAGGAAGCGGTGAAAGTAGAATATGAACCTATGAAACCGCTCATGAATCCACACAAATCTATGGATGCCGATGCCCCGGTTTTAAGACCAGATAAAGAAGGTAAAAAAGACAACCATATCTGGCACTGGGAAGTAGGTGATAAAGAAAAAACAGAAAAGGTATTTAATGAAGCCGAAGTTACCGTTGAAGAGTCCATGCACATTCCTCGTATTCATGTAGCTTCTATGGAGACTTGTGGATGTGTGGCTGATTATAAGAAAGTCAATAATTTTCTCACCATGTACATGACCACTCAGGCTCCTCATGCAATTAGAACTGTCATTGCTTTGGTAGCTGGTCATGTTGGTTTGACAGAAGAAAAGATACGAGTGATTTCGCCAGACATTGGTGGTGGATTTGGTGGGAAAGTACCTGTTTATCCGGGTTATGTAATTGCCATTGCGGTATCATTTTTAACAGGTGTCCCGATAAAATGGATTGAAGATAGAAGTGAAAACCTTCAGGCTGATTCTTTCGCCAGAGATTATCATATCAAGGCTGAGATTGCAGCTACCAAGGAAGGAAAGATCCAGGCTACAAGATTTAAAGTATTGGCTGACCATGGCTATACTGATGCATCAGCAAACCCTTCCAAATTCCCGACGGGAATGTTTTCAATTGGTACAGGATCTTATGATTATGACACGTCCTATATGGAAGCGGATGCAGTGTACACTAATAAGCCTCCCGGAGGTGTGGCCTACCGTTGCTCATTCCGTGTGACAGAAGCTGTTCATGCTATTGAAACTGTGGTGGATACTTTGGCTTTGAAAATTGGAAAAGACCCCGCTCAATTGAGATTTGAGAATTTCATTAAAAAGGAACAATTCCCCTGGAAATCTCCGACCGGATGGGAATATGATTCTGGTGACTATAAAGCCGGCCTTGAAATGGCAATGAATGCTATTGATTATGATGGTTTAAGGAAAGAACAAATAGAGAAACGAAAAAAGGGTGAGCTCATGGGAATTGGTATCTCAACCTTTACCGAAATTGTTGGAGCGGGTCCGTCAAAAGATTTCGATATCCTTGGAATTAAAATGTTTGACAGCGCCGAGATAAGAGTTCACCCCACAGGCAAGGCTATTGCCAGATTTGGAACTAAGTCACAGGGACAGGGTCATGAGACCACTTACGCTCAAATTGTTGCCGAAGAATTAGGCATTCCAGCCGAACACATTCAAATCGAGGAAGGTGATACAGACACCGCTCCTTATGGACTCGGGACATATGCCAGTAGAAGTACACCAACAGCTGGCGCAGCTGCAGCTATGGCCGCCAGGAAACTGAGAGATAAGGCTAAGAAAATAGCCGCTTATTTATTGGAAGTTAGTGAAGATGATTTGGAATGGGAACCGGGGAAGTTTTTTATTAAAGGAGCCCCGGAGAAGTCCAAAACAATCCAAGAGATTGTTTTTGCAGCCTATACTAACCATCCTCAAGGTATGGAAGCTGGATTTGAAGCTACACATTATTATGATCCTCCAAATCTAACCTTCCCATCGGGTGCTTATATCTGTGTTGTAGATATTGATCCGGATACTTTTGAGATAAAGGTCAGAAGATTTGTAGCCATCGACGATTGTGGAAACATCATCAATCCTATGATTGTACAAGGTCAAGTACATGGTGGGTTAACCCAAGGAATAGCACCAGCGATGTATGAGGAATTATTGTATGATGATGACGGAAATATTCTCAATGGCACCTTAATGGATTATTTGGTTCCAACTGCTGTCGAGTCTCCTAGTTGGGAAACCGGTCATACTATAACACCCAGTCCACATCATCCTATTGGAGCTAAAGGAGTCGGAGAGTCACCAACTGTTGGTGCTCCACCAGCTATTGCCAATGCTATTTGTGATGCACTTAAGCCATATGGAATTACTCATCTGGACATTCCTATTACTCCGTTCAAGATTTTTAAGGCCTTGCAAGAGAAGGGGTTGCTGGATACAGATACCAAAATTTAAGTTTAGTAAGAGTTCACATAATAGAGATTTATCCTTTGAAGAGCCGGGTTGACAATTAAAGATAATAGTTGACCCGCTTCTTAAAAAAACTAATCAGAAATATGGAAGCAGTAATTGAAAAAAGTTTTGAAATTGAAGAGCCCATAGATAAGGTTTGGGCTAATTTGAGCAACCCTATGGAAGTTGCTTCATGCGTACCAGGAGCCGCTATTACTCAGCAAATTGATGATACACATTATAAAGGAGAAGTAACCTTAAAATTTGGACCTATAAAAGCCCAGTTTGACGGTGATATTGAAATGGTTGAGCTTGACAGTTCAGATTACAGAATGGTAATGAGTGGAAAAGGCCTTGATTCCAAAGGAAAAGGAAGTGCTGACATGATAATGAATGGCGATCTCCAATCTTCGGATAAAGGAACGAACGTGAATTTCAAGATGACAGTTAATATTGTTGGAACTATTGCACAGTTTGGATCAAGACTAATCAATGATGTTTCGGACCAACTACTCAAACAGTTCATTGCAAATTTCAAAGCTCAATTAGCAGGGCAAGAATTTGACAACAATCTAAATGCAGGGTCAATGATGGGTTCAGTCCTTAAAAGTAAGATTGGTGGAATGTTTAAAGGCAAGGACGAATTTTCATCATAATGTTACCAGATATTTCCCATCTTATTAAGAAGTTAGATAGCTCGGGTTATGTGGTTGAAGAGGAGTTTGCCACGATTCTTCTACTTATGCTGAAGTTAAAAAAACCCTTACTACTCGAAGGACCTCCAGGTGTAGGTAAGACCGAAGCTTCGCAAATTATAGCATCCTACTTAAATACAAAATTAATCCGGTTGCAATGTTATGAAGGTCTAGATGTCAATTCAGCTATTTATGAATGGAACTATCAAAAGCAATTATTATCTATAAAACTTACAGAAAGTTCGGTATTAAGCTCTGCAGAAAAAGAGTCTTATATCTTCGGAGATGAATTTCTACTGAAGAGACCACTCCTCCAGGCTATCACAGAGTCTGATAAGGCGCCCGTTTTGCTTATTGATGAAATAGATCGGGCTGATGAAGAGTTTGAGGCTTTTCTATTGGAGCTTCTTTCGGCCTATCAAATTAGTATCCCAGAGATGGGTACCATCAAAGCCAATCATATACCTATCGTTGTTTTAACTTCTAATCGGACTCGGGAGTTGAGTGATGCATTGAAGAGAAGATGCCTATATCATTGGGTCCCGTATCCAGAGTTCCAGAAAGAATTAGCGATTATCAACAAGCACCTACCCGACATAAACCAGGTTCTTGCCTCTCAATTGGTCAAGTTTGTTCAATATCTACGAAGTGTAAAATTAGAAAAGTCTCCCGGTATCGCCGAAACCATAGACTGGGCGGAAGGACTTATTGCTTTAGGTGCTAAATCTTTTACTCACGAATACATAGACAAATCCTTGGGGGTAATTCTAAAGTCGGATAAAGATATTACCAATATTAGAGGACAAGGAATCGATTCAATCCTGAATGAGATTGAAGCCTAATAACCATGCAACATTACAACAATTATTCCGGCCTCGAAGCCTCAGTTTTGGGTTTCTGTGAGTTATGCCGTAGCCATGAGTTGTCAATTGGTCTTAATCATTCTGAAGAGGCCCTGATGGCTGCCAAAAGTGGATTTATTAATGATAGTAAAAGTTTTAAGATTGCCCTGAGATCAATCTTTTGTAGTTGTGAAGAAGAACATTCCATCTTCGATCGTTGTTTTGATATTTACTGGAGAAAAAAGAGGCATGAATACATGCCTAAAACTCGAACCAGAAAGCAAACCAAAATTATCAAGCAAACTAAGGAGTCAGTTGTTTTAGTTGGTTCTGGGGATGAGGAAGAAACCAAAAAAGATGGAGCTCGTACCGTTTCGGGAGCTAATAAAATGGAGTCTCTTCGGAAAACAGATTTTTCCAAAGTAGCAGACATTGACCATCTCTTAATGGATGAATTGGCTGAAAAACTCCTGTTACAATTAAATCATCGGTTGAAGCGACGTTTGAGAGCTTCAAAGGATGGAAAAATTGATTTTAGGAAAACTATCCGTAGAAATTTGTCTCAAGGTGACAATTTTTTTGAGCTTTTAAAGAAGAATAGAAAATTTGAAAAATACCGTATGATAATTCTACTTGACGTCAGCGGGTCAATGGATAAGTATTCCTTTTATCTCCTCAAATTTATCTGGACTCTAAAATCGAATTTCAAAAATATTGAAGCTTTCGTTTTCAGCACAAAATTGTTGAGAATAACTGAGTTCATAGAGAAAGTTCAGATTGATCAAGCAATGCTACAAATGAACACTAATTCTGACCACTGGTCTAGTGGGACAGTAATAGGAAAATGCCTGCAAGAATTTAATGATCAATATTCCAAAATGGTACTTAATGGAAGGAGTATAACCGTCATACTTAGTGACGGCCTGGATACAGGCGAACCTGAATTGTTATCAGAAGAGTTGAAAAAAATAAAACTGAGAACGAGCAAAGTAATTTGGCTGAATCCTTTGAAAGGTATGGAGGGCTATAAACCCTTAGCTAAAGGAATGAAGGCTGCTTTGCCAGAGATTCATACTTTTGAATCTGCTCATAACCTCGAAAGTTTGATGGAGTTAGAAAAATACTTGAGCCATGTATAATGACCTAATCGATCAAATCTCTAAGTACATGGGAGAAGGTGAGGAATTCGCAGTTGCCCAAGTTATCTGGCGGGAAGCACCAAGCTCAGGCAAACCCGGTGATAAGGCCATAATACTTAAAGATGGTACTATGATAGGTTGGATTGGAGGAGGATGCGTCAAAGGAATTGCCGTGAAAGAGGCTCAAGAAGCTATAAGAGAGAATAAAAGTCGCTTAGTTCGCATTGATCCAGATGAAGGGAATAGCGAGGATAGTAGTCACAAAATATATCGCATGACTTGTCATAGCGGAGGAACCATGGAATTATTTATAGAACCAATAACACCTAATCCGCAATTAATAATTGTAGGCAAATCGAACATTGCAAGGGCGCTATCAAAATTGGCCATTGCCACGAACCTTAGGGTACATGTCCTCAGTAATGACGTCAACAAAGGTATGTTTCCTGGGGTCAAAAATATTTATGATCGAGTGGACTTTTCAAAAATTAATATTGATAAAAATACGTTCATTGTAGTTGCCACTCAGGGGGAAGATGATGAGGAGTCCATCAGAAAGGCTCTTGAAACAAGTTGCAATTATGTTGGCTTTATTTCAAGTCTGCGGAAATCAGTAAAGATTAAAGAATATCTTTTACAGACCGAACTGAGCGCAAATCGAATTAACGAGCTTAAAACTCCAGTTGGGATGGATATTAATGCGAAATTACCCGAGGAGATAGCTATATCAATCCTGGCAGAGATTGTACAGTTCTTTAGAGGTCCAAATAGAAAATTGGATCAGGAATCTGACACTGCGATTAATGACGACACTTATATCAATCCGGTTTGTAGAGTAGCAGTTTCAAAAAAGGATGCCAAACATGTCTTAGAATATGGAGCTCACACGGTTTATTTCTGTTGCGATGGCTGCAAAGTCTCTTTCGATGCTGAGCCGGAGAAATACATTGAGGTCCTTGAGAATTAGATAAGCCAGCATCATCTTCTTATTAGTAGTTCTGAATATAACGAATGAAAAATTATTTCATAATAGTTTGTCATATAGGATTTTATAATGTTTGATAGAAGAAAGCATTGGGGAGATGTCTATCAAGAGAAGTCTCCCTCAGAAGTGAGCTGGTACCAAAAAGAACCAAAGCTATCTCTTGAGCTTATCCGTAGTACTAATGTTGTAAGTAATGAGGCAATCATTGATGTTGGTGGTGGTACTTCAGTTCTAGTAGATCACCTAGGTAAAGAATACTACACGAATTTGACAGTTTTAGATATTTCAGAAAATGCGATAGCTAGAGCCAAAAAAAGACTTGGTGATTCAGCAAAAAGCATTGAGTGGATTGTATCTGACATTACTCAATTTGATGCACCACAAAAGTTTTCACTTTGGCACGATAGAGCTCTCTTTCATTTTCTAACAGACCAATCCGATAGGGAAATTTATGTAAAGACATTAAAAAATGCTTTAAAGCCAGAAGGCCATCTCATCATAGCGACTTTTGCAATTGGAGGTCCTGAAAAATGCAGTGGTTTGGAAATTGTGCAATATGACTCTGAGAAAATGATAGCCGAACTAGGTGATAATTTTAAGTTGATAGAGGAAAGAAAAGAAGTCCATATCACTCCAGCCAAAAAAGAGCAGGAGTTCATATTTTTTCGTTTCCTCAAAGTTCCAAAGGACAGATATACATAACTATTGGTTGTTTCTTCTTGAAAAAGCTCTATTAACTCAAGATTTAACACTTCAATATTTTTTAGTTTAGATTACAATATTATTTAACGTTAATATTTTTTAATTAATAAATTTAGGTGATTATCAATTTGCAAAATTAAATATTACATTTATATTCCACACAAAAAAAGTTTGGGAAAATTATTTATAAAATGTTATTTTTAGATAAAAAAATCCCAGTTCTAACTGTAAACCCTAAACTTAAATTTTTATTTAGGAGGCAAAATGGCGTTAAGACTTGGAGATGTTGCACCTGACTTCTATGCAGTAACAACTCACGGAAACATCAATTTTCATGACTGGCTTAGTGATTCTTGGGGGATCCTCTTTTCGCATCCTAAGGATTACACTCCAGTGTGTACAACTGAACTAGGCTACATGTCAAACATAAAGCCAGAATTTGATAAACGCAATGTGAAGATACTTGCTATAAGCGTTGATCCAGTTGATTCTCATAAAGGATGGGTTGGAGATATTAATGAGACACAAAACACTACAGTCAACTTCCCAATCATTGCTGACCCAGACCGGAAGGTTTCTGATCTTTACGATATGATTCATCCTAACGCAGATGACACTCTGACAGTACGGTCGGTGTTTGTTATTGGAGCAGATAAGAAGATCAAGCTAACTATTACTTATCCAGCATCCACTGGACGCAATTTCGATGAAGTACTGCGGGTTGTCGACTCGCTACAGCTCACCTCAGATTACCAAGTAGCAACACCAGTAAACTGGAAGCACGGAGAGGAATGTATCGTTGTTCCTTCCATTCCAACAGAGGAGATTCCCGAAAAGTTCCCTAAAGGGTATAGAGAAATCAAGCCCTACCTCAGATACACTCCGCAGCCCGATTTATAAAAAAATGACGGTTCTAAACAGTGGGCTGTGCCCTGCAAAACAAATTAGGATTGTGAAAAATGTGGTAGAGAATGAGAGGACCAAAAATTATACTCTAACACCAAGTCTATCATCCCTTGTAAGTAACCTCCACTAATTCTTCAGAGTCAGACACCTCCCTCCACAAAGAAACCAACATATTAGACACAGGATTCATGGTCTAGGATTTAGGTGTCCATATAGGTGTCTATCAGCCCTGTTATTCAGTACTTTTTTCGTAAATGAGCAATGAGGGCTACTTAGTTGAATAGTTTTTTGAAGGAAATTAGATTAAAACCTTTCAACAAAAAACCGAAGTCTTGTGAAAATTTCTATAAAAATTACACATTAGCACATTGGAGCTGTCAAAGTTATTTTTCGAAATTAATTTCATGTTTTAATCATAATCAGTTATATAAAGACTAAAAATGAATTAAGTTTAAAAATTGAAATAAAATAACTTGACACAAGATTATTTATTTTGCATATTACTTTTAAGTAAACGTTTACCTAATAATTTGTACTTTACTATTGAAACCAACAATTAAAGATGTATCTAGTATAGCAGATGTTTCTATTGCTACTGTTTCAAAAGTTGTAAATGGTAAAGACGAAAATATTTCATCTGCTACTAGGGAACGTATAAAGCGAATCATTGAGGAGGTCGGATATGTACCAAATCGAATCGCAAGTTCATTGGTTACAAAGAAAACTAAAACAATTGGCCTGATTATACCTGACATTGCCAATCCTTTTTTCCCTGAATTAGCAAGAGGTGTGGAGGATTTCTCAAACAAAGAAGGATATACAATAATTCTTTGTAACTCGGACAATGATCTTGAAAAGGAAGATGCTTATATAGACATGCTACAAGAGAAGATGGTGGATGGCATCATCTTCACTGCTTCAAGCAATCGTTCAGAATTAAGTATAGCTCTAAATAAGTCAAGCATCCCCGTTATTACTATAGAAAGAAATATAGATGGTTTGCAATCACAAAATACAATCGTATCTAACAACGAAAATGGAGCATATTACGCAGTAATTCACATGATTGAATGTGGTTACGAGAAGATCTTACATATTTCTGGGCCTATGGTATCAAAACCAGCGCAGGAAAGATACAAAGGTTATCTTCGTGCTTTGAAGGAAAAAAATATAGAACCTATTGAAAACCACTTAATTGAAGGAAAGTATTCAGGAGATTGGGGTTTCGAAACTATACAAAATCTAATCTCACAAAGATTCGATTATGATGGTGTTTTCTGTGGTAACGACCTAATAGCATTAGGTGCATTAAAAGCATTACAATTGAACAACATCAATGTACCGAATCAAGTTGGTCTTGTTGGTTACGATGACATTTATATGGCACAAATGGTCAGACCTGAGCTCACGACAGTAAAGCAACCAAATTACGAAATGGGCTATCAAGCTGCTGAAATGTTGGTGCTCATGATTAATAATGAAGAGCCAAATTTAAGCTCCGAATCACTAGAGACCAGATTAATTGTCAGAGGCACTACAAGAGTATAATATCAATAGAATTTGAATTTCATTATTCATAATTTTGAATAAATATTTGTTTTTTTTGGCGGCTTAGTTAAACGTTTAACTTATAAACAAAAAGCCTGGTTTTTGATAACACAAAAAGTGAGCCTAAAAATAAGATCTATAGAAAAAAATAATATAATGGTAAATAGTGGAAATACTTGTTCATTCAAGTCTACAATTAACCTTAAATCAAATCGATTTTCAAATTAACTTTTGATAAGAGTGTTTTTGTAAAAAAGGGTATTGAGTGGAAAAAAACAATATTAAAAATAGAATAAATAATATTTTTAAAAAAGAAAAATTATTAATAGGTGTCGTCCATCTTAATCCATTACCTGGCTCACCTTCATACAAAGGAGAATCTCTTGATGAAATTTTTGATTTGGCATTAAAAGATACTAAATGTTATGCACAGGAAAATTTTCATGGAGTTATTATTGAAAATCATGGTGATATACCATTCAATAAGCCAGAAGATATTGGTCCAGAAACTGTCGCGTTCATGTCAGTAATAACTAATAAATTAAGAGAAAAATATAAACATTTAATTTTTGGAATTAATATTCTTGCGAACGCTGCTATACCCGCAATTTCTGTTGCAATGGCTACAAACTCTTCATTTATTAGAGTTAATCAGTATACAAATGCATATATTGCTAATGAAGGCTTTTTAGAAGGATTAGCGGCCAAAATAACTAGATACAGGAAATGGATAGGTGCTGACTCTATAAGTATATTTGCGGATGTTCATGTAAAGCATGGTTCTCATGCAATAGTGTCAGACCGTTCAATTGAAGAACTGACTAAGGACAATGAATTCTTTGGTGCTGACGTACTGGTAGCAACAGGGCAAAGGACTGCTGACTCGGCAGAAATAGAAGAACTTACAAAGATAAAATCTGCAACACATTTACCCGTTTTGATTGGAAGTGGTATATCAAAAGATAACATAAATAATTACTATCAAAAATGTGACGGTTTCATCATAGCCAGTTCTCTAAAATTTGACGGTTACTGGAAAAATTCAGTTGATTTAGAAAGAATTAAATCTTTTAACAAAATACTCAATTTACTCAAATGAATTTATTTGTACTTGGAAACATAGCGATAGATAAAATTTATTACGTTAAAAAATTTCCATTTATTGGTGAAACAATTTTATCAACCAAATACATTAAAGATTTTGGAGGAAAAGGATTTAATCAATCGATATCAGCGGCAAGAATTGGAGTAAATATTTCTTTTTGGACATATTTGGGTATAGACAATTTTAAAAAAATTATTACTACTTTAGAAAAGGAAGAAATATCTACAAAAAATATTTTTACTTCTGATTTTAAAAATGATGAGTCAATCGTAGTCGTAAATGAAAAGGGAGATAATTACATAATTAGTAGCATCAAAAATCTATGCTCTATGGACTTAAATTTTTCCAATAATATGTTAAAAAAGATTAAGGGAGGCGATTCACTTCTGCTACAAGGAAATCTAAAAAAAGAAATTACACAACAAACTGTAAAGTTAGCTTATAAGAAAAAAGTAAGAATCTTTCTAAATGCGTCTCCTATTACTTATGATTATTTAGATATTTTACCTTATATAGATACTCTAATAGTAAACGAAAATGAACATAAACAATTAACAAATAATAATAATTTTAATAAAGGCAATAAATTTTTTTTAGAAAATGGAGTTAAAAATATCATAACAACGCAAGGTAAGAAGGGGATTATTTATTCTTCGAAAAATGACACGTTTTCTATTAGTTCGCCAAAAGTAAGTACATTGGACTCAACAGGTGCTGGAGATGTATTCTGCGGTTCTTTAGTAGCTTATATATTAAAAGGATATGATTATAGAGTTTCCTGTGAGAAAGCTATCAAATTAGCATCAATATCAGTCACTAAATATGGAACATATTTATCAATCCCGAATAGGGATGAAATAGCTGATGTAAACAATCTAACGAATTAAGGAGGGACCATGACTTAAAATGATATTAATTTTTCAAATTCACATTAACAGTTATATTTAATCTATTAGAGAGAATATTATGAAAAAACTAGTCTATTTTTTGAGTGTGCTAATGGCATTGGCATTTTCAAATTCTGCATATAGTGGTGGCCATAAAACCATCGCACTAATACAAATTAATCAGCAGGCACAGTTTTTCACAGATATGAACAAAGGTGCTAAAGCTCAAGCCAAAAAAAATGGCCATAAAATGGTAATTTTTAATGCGAATAACGATCCCACAGCACAAAATAATGCTATTGAAACATTCATTCAGCAAGGTGTCGATGGTTTAATAGTTGTGGCGATTGATACTAATGGGATTATGTCTGCTGTAATTCAGGCAGCAAATGCTGGGATACCTGTAGTAGCAATTGATGCTATATTACCAGATGGACCTCATATTTCTCAAGTCGGTGTCAATAATTATGGAGCTGGCGTGATGATAGCTAATAATTTCTTAGAATACGTAGACAGCAATATGGGGGGTAAAGCTAAAATCGGTATTGTTGGCGCATTGAATTCTACAATTCAAAATGTAAGGCAAAAAGGATTTACAGATACATTATCTAAGAATCCAAAAGTTAATGTGGTTGGAATTGTAGATGGTCGAAATGTGAGTGAGAAAGCAATGAGTGCAGCAGAAAATTTGTTTACAGCCAACCCTTCTATGAATGCGGTATATACAACTGGTGAACCCGCACTCGTTGGAGCAATAGCGGCAACAGAAGCTCAAGGACTTGAAAAAGAAATTAAAATATTTGGATGGGATTTAACATCTCACTCAATAAACGGTATTGAGGAGGGATATGTAATTTCCGTAGTACAGCAATCGCCTTATAATATGGGGACTTATGCTGTAAATGTATTGAAAGATACCTTTAACGGGAAAAGCGTACCGAGAGTAATAGATGTTCCTATAACACTTGTTACTAAATCTAACGTCTCACAGTTCAAGTAATTTAAAAAGTAGGCTGGATTTAAAAGTCTAGCCTACTTACTTAAAATAGTTTATTCAGGTTAATTATATAACATCATAATTTGATTAATTTTTTAAAAAATTATGAATAATAATGATAATAAAGCGTAATTTCATTCATAAAGATTTTTAGAGAAATATAATGGAAGAAAAAGTAATAGAAATGCGCAATATTTATAAGAAATTTGGGAATGTTAATGCATTAAATGATGTCGATTTGAGCCTAAACAAAGGAGAGGTTTTAGGTTTAGTAGGTGATAACGCGGCTGGCAAATCAACATTATGTAAAATTTTGGCTGGTGCCCACAAACCTACTTCCGGACGAATTATAATTAACAATTCTGAGATCAATTTTAATAGTCCGGCTGATGCGAAAAATAATAATATTGAAATGGTCTATCAGGATTTATCTTTATGTAATTCATTAGATGTAGCTGGGAATCTATTCTTAGGAAGGGAAATTCACAAAAATATTTTTGGTTTAAAGTTTTTAGATAAGAATAAAATGCGCAGCACATCAACAAAAATATTGAAGGATCTTTCCATAAAGGTCCCATCTACCAAGAGTAAGGTAGAAAATCTGTCTGGTGGTCAAAGACAAAGCATTGCAATTGGTAAAGCTGTTTCATTTGACCCCAAAGTTTTAATAATGGACGAACCGACTTCAGCACTTGCAGTTGCAGAGGTTAAAGCAGTTCTAGAATTGATAAAAACTGTTAGAAATAAAGGTGTATCTGTTATTTTTATAACACATAGATTACAGGATATTTTCAAAGTTTGTGATCGTGTGATGGTAATGTATGAAGGTAGAAAGGTAGCTGATAAGCTTATTAATGAAACAACATTACAGGATTTAGTCGAATTAATAGTTACTGAACATTAAATAGCAAATGAATTATAAAAATAGCGTTAAAGAATTAATCCGCGAAAATGCTTCTGTATTTAGTATATTACTGTTTTTTATTTTCATGACCTTGTTCTTCACCATAAGTGCTGATTCTTTTTTTACACAAAGAAATTTTTTAAATTTATTAAGACAGAGTGCACCAATATTAATTGCTGCCACAGCAATGACTTTTGTGATAACTACTGGTGGTATTGATTTATCAGTAGGTTCTACTCTGGCAATTGTAAATGCGTTATGTGCTATATTACTAATTAATCAATTTCATTGGGTTCTAGTCTTATTTGTTTTAATTTTGGTAGGGGTAGCTTGTGGACTAATTCAAGGATATTTTATAGCTTACGAAGGTATTCCTGCATTTATAGTAACCTTAGCTGGAATGAGTTCAATCAGAGGATTAGCTTTATTAATGACTGAAGGATTTACGATTCCTATTGATAAGAATTTAGGCATAATTTATCTGGGTAGAGGCTGGCTTTTTGGTATACCAATACCGGCAATTATTGCGGTAATAATAATTATAATTGGGTATGTACTCTTAAATAATACCACTTATGGTCAGTATGTTACTGCGATCGGCTCAAACAGTGAGGCGACAAGAAGATCAGGAATTAACATAAAACTTTATACTTTATTTACTTATATTTTTTGTGGAGTATGTGCAGCAATTGGAGGAATAATCATTGCCGCAAGACTTGGGAGCGGTTCGTCAAATGCGGGCGTAATGTTCGAATTAGAAGTAATTGCTGCTGTTGTTCTTGGAGGTACTAATCTATTTGGTGGGAGAGGCACAATATTAGGAACAATTTTAGGTGCATTAACAATAGCTATCATTGGGAATGGGTTGATACTACTTCATGTTTCTCCTTTCTATACTCAGATAGTTACAGGTTGCATAATTTTAATTGCTATTTGGTTAAATAGACGTTATTTCCAAAACAGTATCAAAACATGAAATAAAATGCCTAATACAATTATGACTGTTAATGGTGAAATTAGTTTAAATTCATTAGGTATAACCTTAATGCATGAGCACCTTTATGCAAATAATTCTGGGTGGTGGCATTGCCCCTCATGCAAAGATAGGATGCATTTAGCTAATAGTAATGTAAACATGAGTATTTTGGGTGAATTAAGAAAGGATCCTTTTGTAAATAAGGATAATATAGTTTTAAACGATTTAGAAGCCGTCACTAATGAACTTTTAGATTTATATAAAATCGGGGGTAGAACGATTGTTGATCCTACTAATATTGGAATTGGGAGGAATCCAGAAATATTACAAGAGATCTCAAAGAAAACTAAACTAAATATCGTGATGGGTTCAGGATTTTACCTTGAGCCAACTCATCCAAAATATGTTAGTAAGATGAACAAGAAGAATATTTCTGAATTAATAATTAATGAATTTAAATATGGAGTAGAAAATTCAGGTATAAAAATAGGGCTTATTGGAGAAATCGGTATAAGTAAAGATTTTACAAAAGAGGAAGAAAAAGTATTAAGAGGAGCAGCAATCGCATCTAGAGAAACTAAACTACCTCTAAGTGTTCATTTGCCTGGCTGGGAAAGGCATGGAAAAAAGGTTTTGGATATTGCCAAAGAAGAAGGATGTTTGAACAAACAAATTGTCCTTTGTCACATGAACCCTAGCCATAATGATGTTGAATATCAACATTCATTGGCTGAAAATGGTGCTTGGATTGAATACGATATGATTGGAATGGATTATTATTATGCTGATCAAAAGGCACAATGTCCTTATGACAATGAAAATGCTTTAGCCATAAAAAATTTAATCGATAATGGTTTTTTGCATAGTATCTTATTATCTCAAGATGTTTTTATCAAAATGATGCTAAAAAAATATGGTGGATTTGGATATACTTATATTTTGACACATTTTAAGAAAATACTTCTAAGTGTAGGAGTTACTAATGAACAAATTAATGAAATTTTGATTAATAATCCAAGAAAAGTTTTTTCTTTTGATACTGGTTAACCATATATAGAATTATGGAACGAGATTTCGTGAATCAGAGTTTCACGAAAAATTTCTTTTTGATTTTTTGTCGGAAATTCACTTTTATTAATTTCTTTTGCTTCTTGTGAAAAAAATTTCACCTGATTAAAAAATTCTTCTGATGTATGTATTTTTATCCATTTTGAATAACTATTTGAGTTTCCATTTATTTCATCTAATTCATTAGAGCACCAGTTGTTATACATTGATTCTGCAGCAAGAAACGAAACGATGATTTCTTCATAACCTTTTTTAGCGCAATTTTTCATATAATTTCTAAAATAATTAGCTTGTTCTGGAATTTTTGATAGGTCATTTTTACTAACATTTGTCTCGATAAAGTAGTTGTTTTGTTCATTTAATAGCCCATTTATTATTTTGTTGATTATTATTTTTGATTCTATTTTATTTG
>CAJWKU010000015.1 GCA_913043005.1 uncultured Cryomorphaceae bacterium | reverse complement strand
AAATAATAAACCATGAGCCATCCCTACAGTTTTAACCATAGATGGATCATTGAAATAATATTTTAATGGCATTGCCACAAAAAGCAAAATTAGGAGTGAGAAACCCTCCAAAACAGCAAAACATCTGAGAAGAAAAAGAGATTTACGCATCTACCTGCTCGACTATTTATCCATTCTCCTGGTGCGGCGATTCCCGGCATCTTTTTGAGCTTCCATCATATCATTCATTTTCTTTGAAAATCTTGATTGCTTGCCTCCTTTGGCCTTCGTTGCATCAATTTTTGCTCTCAATTTTCCTTCATTTATAAAGAACTTCTTAATAGACCACTGTTGTCCGAAAATCAACAAGTTAGAAACAAAATAGTAATAGGATAATCCAGAAGCATAATTATTAAACCAGACCAATAACATGATAGGCATTAAATACTGAATAACCTGCATTTGCTGCTGCATCATGTTGTTTGAAGATGGAGTCATCGAATTATTAAACCTCGTGTAAAGGAAAGTGGATATTGCCATTAAGATTGTGAACAGACTAATATGATCCCCGTAAAAAGGCAGACTAAACCATTGTCCAAAATTGAAAATACTGTCATAGCTACTTAGATCATCTGCCCACAAGAATGACTCTTGCCGCAGCTCAATACTCGCTGGAAAAAATCGAAACATAGCAATCAGAATTGGAAACTGAAGTAACTGAGGAATACAACCTCCCAAGGGATTCACTCCAGCTTTTTGATACAATAGCATCGTTTCCTGCTGTTTTTTCTGAGCATCATCACCATGCTTCTCCGCAAGTTCATCCATTTCCGGTTTTAAAAGTCGCATCTTGGCCATGGACTTATAAGAAGCAAATGTCAAAGGTGACAGGGCAAGCTTAATGATTAATGCCATTAAAAATATTATCAATCCATAATTCCAACCAAACCCCTCCATTAAGTTGAACATAGGAACAACTATTCCTTTTGAAATCCAACCAAAAATTCCCCAACCAAATGGTATAATTTCATCGAAATTTTTGTCAAAACTCTTCAATTCTAAATACTGATTTGGTCCATGATATATTAGACCTTGGGCGTTGACATCATTACCTTCGCCGGCAATTTGCAAGACCGAGCGAAACTGCCTGGTATGGCCAGAATCATTAACTCCTGGAGTTGTTGTTGCTAGTTGTACCGAAGAAAAGGGTTTATCAGAGGTCCAAATACTCGAGAAAAATTGCTGCTTGTGAGCAACCCAAGATATATTGCTGGCTATATCCTCATCGTCTTTACCGTTACTTAGATTATCTTTCTTTTCATCTTGTGCATCGAAAAAATAGGTAGTTGTGTATTGGTTTTCATTAGTTAAACTTTTTTCATGGCGAATACCATCTTGACTCCATTTGAGTGAAATATTCTCTTCACCTGGAACCGATAAAGACCACTTTAAACCATAGCCACTGCCTAAAGAAAAAACCCATTCAATACCAGCATTATTTTTCATTGAAAGACTTTCTCTTCCCTTGATTTTTTTCTCTACAACTCCGTTAAAAACACCTTTATTTGCTCCTGATATTTTATGCCCTCCATTGACTAGGTATAATGGATCTCCTCGGTAATCATTATAATTTTTTAATTCTACCTGAACAAGCTGTGCTCCAATTGAGTTAAATGTATATTTGACTTTATCGTTTTCCAGGATATAAATTTCTTCAACCCCATTTAAATCTTCTCTAGAAAATGTTGTATCAATTGTCATGATACTTTCTTCATCAATACTTATATCAGAACTATCGAAAGAATTACCAAGAGAACCTTCTTCTGAATTTTCAACTGTATTATTTTGATCCACCTCGGCATTAACAATTTCTTGATTACCTGCCCACCAAGTCATTGCCAACAAAATAGCGGCTATTAGTAAAAATCCGATAACTTGATTACGATCTATTGTTTTTTCTTCTAACATTTTAAGAATTCTTATGAATCAATGATGCATTTACAAAAGAGACAAAAAGTGGATGGGGATTAACAACTGTAGATTTATATTCTGGGTGAAACTGCACACCGATAAACCATGGGTGAGAAGGAATTTCTACAATTTCCACAAGACCTGTTTCCGGATTTACTCCAGCAGCTCTCATTCCCGATTTTTCGAGACTTTCTAGATAAGAATTATTAAATTCAAATCTATGTCTATGTCTTTCTGAAATCGTCTTTTTACGATATAATTCATAAGACTTTGAGCCTTTCTTTAGTTCGCAATTACAAGCTCCTAATCTCATAGTGCCGCCTTTTTTTATTACCTTTTTTTGGTCTTCCATCAAGTCAATGACGGCATTCTTGGTATCAGGATTAACTTCTCTTGAATTTGCATCATAAATGTTTAAAACATTTCTAGAATATTCGATTACACTTGCTTGCATACCGAAGCAAATACCTAAAAATGGCACACCTTCCTCTCTGGCAATTTTAACCGCCTCAATTTTCCCTTCTAATCCCCTAGATCCAAAACCTGGAGCAACAATTACTCCGTCTAAATCCTTCAATGCTTCAGATGCATTTTCTCTAGTTAAACTTTCCGAATGAATCCATCTAATATCTACCTTGGTTCGACAATTAGCACCTGCGTGAATTAATGCCTCAGTAATCGACTTATATGAATCTTTTAATTCAACATATTTTCCAATCAGTCCAATCTCTACTTTTGTTTTTGGATTTTTATGGCGATCTAGAAAATCATTCCAACGTTTCATATTTGGCTCTCCAATAATAGGCAGGCCTATCTTTTTCAAAACAACTTCATCTAACTTTTGAAGTCTTAATAAAACTGGGACGTCATAAATAGTTGTTGCATCTAATGATTCAATAACGGAATCTGGTTGAACATTACAAAAAATTGCTAATTTTCTTTTTATTTCTGGGCCCAGTGATTGTTCCGCACGACAAACCAGAATATCTGGTTGAACCCCACTCTCTTGCAATGTTTTTACTGAATGTTGAGTTGGTTTTGTTTTTAACTCACCCGTGGCTTTGAGGTACGGAACTAATGTCAAATGAATACTTAGACAGCCCTCTCCTAGTTCCCATCTCAGTTGCCTTACCGCTTCGATATATGGGAGAGCTTCAATATCACCTACCGTGCCTCCTATCTCAGTAATTACGATATCATATTTACCAGATTCCGCAAGTAGTTTCATCCGATATTTAATCTCATCGGTGATATGAGGAATGACTTGAACTGTTTTTCCCAGATAGTCTCCACGCCGTTCTTTATCGATAACACTTTGATATATGCGACCTGTGGTTATATTATTTGCTTGAGATGTTGGACAGTCTAGGAAACGTTCATAGTGCCCAAGGTCTAAATCTGTTTCTGCACCATCATCAGTAACATAGCATTCTCCGTGCTCATATGGATTTAATGTTCCCGGATCAATATTTATATAGGGATCAAACTTTTGGATTGTGACTGAAAAACCTCTTGCTTGCAAAAGATTAGCAAGAGAAGAAGCAACAATCCCTTTACCCAATGAGGATGTAACTCCTCCTGTTACAAATATAAATTTTGTTTTTGAGCTCATATGCGATTAAGTTCCGTCAAAGTTAGGATTTTAAAACGCGTAGCTCAACATCAAAGTTGGCATAATTGGTAATTGATTTACACGCTTCGCACTTGGCGTGTCATAATAAAAAATATTTCTGCGATTATATGTATTTGTAGCAGCGAAAGCCACCTCCAACCGCTGATTAGTTTTCATATCCCATCCTTTCTTAGCTGTAAAATCTAATCGATGATATGATGGCAATCTTTGGCTATTGATATCGCCATAAAGTACACCAAGTGAACCATTAGCATTCCGGTAAGGATAGTCTATGAGTGGCTGCCCTTGAGGGTCAGTAAATGTTTGATTTTCGAAATAACCTCTTATTGGTGTAAATGGAAATCCTGACCCAAAATTCCATCTGAAATTTATTTCCCAATCCTTATCACCTTTGTAGGCTAGCAAAAGATTCAAATTGTGCCGGCGATCAAATTGTGGAGCATAATTTTGAACACCATCGAAACGAGATACTTTACCTAAAGAATAAACGCCCCAAAAATACCAATGCTTGTCTTGATACGTCAAGAGTGCATCGATTCCGCGGGCCAATCCTCTCTCAATCATAAAATCTTTTCTTAATAATTCATCTTGATCCTCATAAACAGGAATGTCATCATAAATCTTATAGCGATTAATATTTGTTATTTGATCAAATTGTTTGATGTAACCTTCTAGCTCTATTTTAAAACCTTTTGATAAATTTAATTCAGTGCCTAAAACATAATGATTGGCAGTTTGAAGACTATTTACAACTGGAGTTCCGTCAAATTGATTTGGTAAGTCTCCAGCTCCACTTAAAAAGCCGTAAAATAAATTAACAACATCTCGATCACTATTTGCAGCAACTAAATTTTGTGAATATCTACCTGCAGAACCCTTGAATCTCAAATATTCAGTGGCATTAAATTTTAATCCAATTCTGGGTTCAACTCTAACTATAGCCAAAGATCCATAATTGTGAAGTCGCAATCCAGGTTGAACAAGCCATCTACCCTGTTGCCTTTTGTATTCCATGTAACCACCGATTTCAGTGGTGTTTTGGACTTGGTCTAGAGTTCTGCCTACACTATTGGTGTATTCATAATCCGTACGATAGCCAACAAATTCAAGGCCGTACTTAAACTCATCATACTTACGCAATAAATATGTAAAATCTAGACCTCCATTAAAACCATCTATTGCACTTTGTCTTGGTCGATTTAATAATTCCGTTGATTGAATTTTATAATTACTTTGAGCCAAATGCGCTTCAATTAACGTTCCAGAAGATGCAGGAATTACCAAAAAGTCTGCACCATAACCATTTGATTGCCACGAAATGGTTTTATCGCCGGCAAAACGAACTGCATCATTAAAATTAAAACCAAACAAATTGACTCTATTTCCTCCTTTTGATTCAATTGAATACTTTCCAAAAATATCTTGAAAAGAAAAAGGCAGTCCACCATATTCAGTTGCAACATAGGGATATACTATTGGAGCTATGGCATCCAAATAAGAAGCTTTTGCTGATATCAATAGAGAACTTGGAGCTAATCCATCAACCCCTCGCTTACCAATAGGCGCCTCTAATAAAACTTTACTCATGTATGTAGAAGAAGAAACCTTTCCTGAATATTTCTTTCGATTTCCGGATCGTGTTCTGATATCCATTACAGAAGAGTTCCTACCACCATACTTTGCACCAAACCCTGCTGTGTATACATCTGCACGCTGAAGTATATCCGTGTCAAATACAGAAAAGAATCCAATACTATGAAAAGGGTTATACAGAATCATGCCATCTAACTTCACAAGGTTTTGAATTGGAGCTCCACCTCTTATGTAGAGCTGACCACCTTGATCACCGGTCGTTATAACGCCTGGAAGAACTTGAAGCGCACGCATAAGATCAGGTTCGCCACCAATAGAAAATGTTGTTATAGATTTTGCACTCAATTGAACTACTCCAGTCGCCACTTTTGTTTGCTGCTCTTGTCTTTTAACATCAATTATAACATCATCAAGAGTAACAACAGATTCATTTAACAAAAACCTTTCAAATCCAATGCGAGAGGATTTAATTGATACTTTACGAGACCGGGTTTCATAGCCAGGCATTTTGACAGTAATAATTGCATCTCCAAAGGGCAAGCCTGTCATTTGAAAATATCCATCACTGTTCGCGTTAACACTAATGTCTAAATCTTTAACAAGATTCTCTATTTCTGCACCTTCAACTGAAATTTGGGCATACTCTAAAGGGCGCTGGCTTTGTCTATCCAAAACATAACCTCTTATGCCTCCAACATCCTGAGCAAAAGTGGAAATACAAAGAAAAAATATTGAAAAACTAGTACAGTATTTTAAAAAGTAATTCATTGAGAATAATTTCATCTTTTAGATTAAGGCCACCCATTCCCTTTGCTTGACGATCGGCGTCGCGAAGATACCCAATGATTCGTATCAACTTGTGACGGGAATAATTTTGATTAATTAAAGCAATATCCCGAAGAGCATACTCTGATATTTTTAGTTTTTCTGATATATTTTTTGGATTCCTGTCTTCTATACTACTGTAAATGAGAGATTTAGAGAAACTCGAAAAGAGTATCGAAATCGTAACAATTATCGGATTACGTTTTGAATTCTCCCCCATGCTTTTTGCAATTCGATATGATTTAGTCAGGTTTTTTGAAGCTATGGCTTTGATTAATTCAAAATTGTTGAATTCCCTACTAAAGCCTGTTACCTTCTCTATAACTTCAGAAGTGACATCATTATTATTACCTAAGTATCCCAAAAGCTTCTCCAATTCTTGCATAATTCTAGATAAATCAGATCCTATGCTTTCAGCTAACAGAATAGATGCTTTGTCACTCATATTTAAACCCAAAGCTTTGGCTTCAGTATTTATCCAAGTAGAAATTTGATTTTCATATATTTTTTTGAATTCAATATGAATGGCATTAGAGCTATTCCTTAACGTCTTGAATAAGGCCTTTCTCCGATCTAACTTTTTTCCCTTTATTCCAAGTGCTAAAATTGTACTGGATTGAGGAGCTTTAACATAATTAGAAAGAAGCTCTATATCTTTTAAATCCTGCGCCTCTCTGACAATGACAACATTTCTTTCAGACATCATAGGATATCGTTTGGCATGACTTATTACGGTGAGCGCATCAGTATCCCTTCCATACAATACATTCAAATTAAAATCTCTTTCATTTTCAAGCAATGATTCATTGATAATCATTTCTAATGCACGATCAATAAAAAAAGGTTCCTCTCCATCAAAAATATATACAGGCATGAATCTGCCTGCTTTTAGTTCTAATGATAGCCCTTGAATTGTCATATAATCGACAAAAGTAATGTATTAATTATTCGTGATGATATGGTTCACCTCTCAAAATAGTCCATGATCTGTATAGCTGCTCAAGAAATATTAATCTTACCATATCATGAGTAAATGTCATTGGACCTAATGATATCATATCATCAGATTTTTCATACGTCAACTTATTAAATCCATATGGTCCTCCAACACCAAAAATTAATCTTTTCGGACCAGAATTCATCCACTTTTGAAATTGATTAGACAGACCTCTACTAGAAAAAGAGGATCCTCTTTCATCAAGTAATATGAATCGGTCTCCTTTCTTAATGAAATCATATAATTTATCTGAATTTAAAACACTCACTATTTTAAATTTTGAGTATTTCGAAAGACGATTGCTGTAGACCTCTAACCCATCCTTGATGTATTTTTCTTGAGTCGATCCAACGACTAGTAAAATGATTTCCATAGTTCTTACGTTCTTTGCAAAGGTGAAACAGATAATAGAATATTTACAAGGAGAAGAGTGGAATAATCATTTAACTTCTGCAATTCAAGAGGATTTTGGCTCTGGCATTGATTCAGGAGATCATTCTAGCCTAGCTTGTTTTGATAAGGATGAATTTGGGAAAGCCCATCTGAAAGCAAAAGAAAACGGCATAATAGCAGGCTTAAATCTGGTGCCGCATATATTTCAAGCAATTGATCCAGCTATTTCTTGCAAGCACTATGTAGTAGATGGAGATTCAATCTCAAATGGTCAGATTCTCCTGACTGCGACTGGTCCAGTTTCGTCATTATTGGGTGCGGAAAGGATTATGTTAAACTACACTCAAAGATTAAGTGGAATAGCAACACTGACTAAAAAAATAATCAAACAAATTGAAGGCACTCCGTGTAAACTTCTCGATACGCGAAAGACCACTCCAGGTTGGAGAATTCTTGAAAAATATGCAGTAAACACGGGTGGCGGATTTAATCATCGAATGGGATTACATGATTACATAATGCTTAAGGACAACCATGTCGACTATTGCGGAGGAATAAAGGAAGCATTGGCTCGAACCTCAGAATATTTAAAAAATAATAATCTATTCAGAGAAATCGAGGTTGAGGTACGCAATATAAATGAAGTTAAGGAAGCTTTAAATGAAAAAAACATTAATCGTATTATGCTCGATAATTTTTCGCCAAAAATGTGTTTTGAGGCTGTAAAAATAATTAATGGAGCTAAGGAGATAGAGGTCAGTGGCGGTATTACTGAAGATAATATTAGAGAATACGCGCTAAGTGGAGTAGATTTCATTTCAGTAGGCGCCCTTACTCATTCTTCTAAAAACCTAGATTTAAATTTTAAAGCCGACTTTTGAGATGATGTTTGAAAAAATAAAAAACTCATTGAAAAGAAATTTAAAAAAAATTAAAGTCCCATACTTTGATGGCTTAAGCATATTTGATGTTGCAGTTTTTTTTGGAAAAGGAATCTGGGAGGGTGCGGTAACAAGCCGTGCAGCCAGCATAAGTTTTTCTTTTTTTCTTGCGCTCTTTCCAGGAATTATTTTCTTATTTACATTGATCCCTTTTATTCCTATTGATGGTTTTCAAGAACAAGTTTTTTTCCTTTTAAAGGAAGTTCTGCCCCCTAATAGTTTTGAAGCTGTTGAAACAACCATTAATGATATTTTAACTATTCGCCGGGGTGATCTTTTGAGCGTCACTATACTGGCAACATTAGTCTTTGCAACAAATGGCACATTATCTTTAATTGGAAATTTTGGCCTTACAATTTACAAACTGAATGTAAGGGGTTTCTGGTCTCAATATTTAGCTGCTTTAGCTTTGACACTAACATTAGCGGTCCTAATTATAATTGGCATTTCATTAATTACAATTTCTAAGTCATTTCTGGATCAATATATTCAAGATATTTGGATTGGTGTTTCCGTCTCAACATTGCTCATTGGATTAAGAAACGTTATTCTTCTTATTATAATTCTATTAGCGATTTCAATGTTATTTTATTTTGGTCCCATGAGATCGGCACCTTGGAGATTTATTTCGCCAGGAGCCTTACTTGCAACATTATTAGTTGTCTTATCGTCAACATTATTTGGGACATATGTTACTCATTTCGCTACATATAATCAATTTTATGGATCAATAGGAACATTATTGATAGTTCAATTATGGATTTATGTTAATGCAATTGGCTTAATAATAGGTTTCGAATTAAATGCTAGTTTAGCGGAAGCAAAAAACCGCGTAACTTCATCGAATTCGAATAAAAACAAATAATCAATACAATTAAAATAATGAAAACATTCAAAGCACTTTTACTGGCTGGGGCATTTACATTTTGCATTAGCTCGCAAGCTCAGACCAAAAATATTGAGGGTATAGACTTCCCAGAAACGATATCCATGAATGGCCAACAAACCGTATTGAACGGCGGAGGTTTGAGAACAAAACTAATTTTCTTGGATCTTTATGTAGGTGCCTTGTATGTGAAATCCAAGACGTCTGAAGCCAAAAAAGTAATTATGGCTGATGAAGAAATGGGTATTCGTATTGAAATAGCTTCAAAATTGGTCACACAAGAACGCTTTATTGAAGCCTTAGAAGAAGGCTTTGCAAATGCATCAGCGGGTAAGTCAAATGCAAATGATATCAAGAAATTTAAGGACTTTTTGAAAGATGAATTCAAAAAAGGGGATGTTATCTCATTGAACTATCATTCCGGAGATGCCGTATATCTATCCAAAAACCAAAAGGAACTTGGCACATTTAAAGGTTTGGCATTTAAACAAGCGTTATTTAGCATATGGTTGGGAGATGTTCCTGCTCAAGAAAGCCTGAAAGATGAAATGCTCGGTAGTTAATTGCCCAAAAACATCTCGTTAAAACTTTAACAATATTTAATTAGATTCCTTTTTAACCGAAGATTTACCATTTTGACGCGAGCCTAATAAATCATCATAAACTTCTTTTATATGCGCCCCCACTTCAGTCGGGGCGTATTTTTTTGATTCCAATACGTCTTTAGGAACAGCTATTGGATTTTTCCATAAACCTTCCACTCCATCGGCAATTGCATTTGGATTCAATTTTACTCTAACACCTGTTTTTTCATTTACCCAGGATTTAAAAGCAGGAATATCTGAGGCAATTACGCTAAGACCTGTTTCAATAGCCTCAAGAACAACAATTCCAAAAGTCTCGGATTTTGAAGGTTGAAGAAAAATATCTGCTTTACAATACTCTTCATAAAGTTGATTTGAATTCAATGACCCTAACCAATTGATGTTATCATCTACACCAAGACCCTTGGCATAATCTTGCAGGACTTTCAATCGACTACCAGAACCAACATGGGTGTAATCCCAGATTATATTAGGGTGCTTTCGCTTAAGAATAGACAGCGCTTCAATTGAAAAATCAACTCTTTTCAAAAGAGCATTTGAAGAAATTAGACTTGCAACTCCTAAAATTTTTATTCTTTTTTTCTCTGGCTCTAGTTTTCTTTTCAAGTACTTAAAAGAATTGATATCTATTGCATTAGGAATTATCCTGAAATTATCTTTTACAATTTTTGGTAACTTGTTCTGTAATTCCTCTGATAAATGTTTAGAAACTGGCAGAATTGCAAAAGCCTCCTCATATGAGGATCTTACCTTTTTTCCGAACAACTTATGACGTGTCCATTTTCCCGCCTTGGACCAATGTTCAGTAATGACATATGGAATATTCCATCTCCTTCCCAAATGTTCAGCAAGAATACCCGCTGGGAAGACTACATTAGCATGAATTGCTGTGGGCTGATCTAATCCTGTTTTATCAGCCCATTTACGAGTAATCAATTTTGCTGCCCAAATAGGTGTATGATATATTGTTTTCCATGCCCGAGATCTAACTTTTAAAATTATTTCGCCTTCTAAACCTCTTGTCCAATTCACCTCCATCATTTTTTTCCCCTTAGCTATATCGATAAAAAGCAATTCAACTTCGCAGCCTACAGAACGAACTGCCTTCCATTGAGCACGAATGAAATTACCCCGAACCGGGTTTTCTTTATCAGGGTACCAGTAAGTTAACCAGAGAATCATTTTTTATTCCAGTTTAATATTCTGTTTATCGAAAATTTTAAATCAGGAGATAAATTTAAAAGATACACACCAAAAAGAGTCCAAATTAAAAATACCAATATTTCAATAATGGAATAAAAAGCCCCATCAATAGAATTCGTAAATAGATGATCAATATTTATGAAAAACAATAAATCCCAGAATATGAAATGGAAAAACACTCCTGTAACCAACCATATGAATGATTTAAAAAATTTGATTCCTAACCAAAAATCCCCTGTTAATCTATATAGGGCTATCAACTTAACTAAATTATACAAGACTATGGCAGTGAAAAATATTTGAGCAGCACCCTCTAAACCTTTATTTGGTATATAAAAAGTACCAGCCGTTAAAGCAAATAAAATTAAAACTAGGTTAGCATATAATTCCCATTTAAATTTTTTTGATGCCACTAAAACTAAACCACTTGGGCCTGTTGATACATTAACGAGTTGCGCAGCAGCTACCCAAAACAAAGCAGGTTCACCTCCTTGGTAAACTGCAGGAAGAATATTAAATACCCACGGGCTAACTGATAGAATAATTAAAAACAAAAAAGAAGATACTACCCACTGAGTACACAGACTTCGCAAACCGATATGACGAAGCTCTACCCAATTTTCTTGAGCAACATATTTTGAAATAATAGGACGCAGTGATGCATTCATCGCTTTCATAGGCATGGCGACCACAATACCAAAACTGAATGCTATACTATATTGAGCAACTTCGGCCAGTCCTAAAAAACTTCCAATCATGAGAATATCCAGTTGTCCAAATGACATTTGAGCACTAACCGTTAATAACATTACTAAGCTATATCCAAACATCTCACTTTTAGGCCATGCCATACTAGCTTCAGGAATAGATATTTTTATCTTTTTAGCATTAACAAAAATAAAAAAAGCATAACAACCATATCCAAGCATCAATAGATATAAAAAAATATCTAAACTTGAAATAACCCCCAAACCAAAAGCCATCAAAAGAATAGTAAGTAATAATTTTCTACCTGTATCTTTTAACCAATAAGGAAGTATAACTTGCTGATCATGAATAAGTTGTGAAGAATATAATTCGAAAACTATATATACAGCCGCAAAAGGAAATACAAGCCAAAAGCTTGGATCAAAATAATCCTTCATGAAAAAGATAATTAACGAATCCCCTAATGAAAGAGCTACTAAAAATAATATTAAAAGACAAATACTTGAAGCAAGTAAGCCCGTATTTATAATTCTAGCATGCAAAGCAGAATTTACTCTTGGAAAATAAGTAACAATAGTCTGAGGCCAACCCAAATGACATACAGCACCTAATAATAAAGATGCTGAAATTACCCATCTCACTAATCCCATTTCTTCAGGATTTTCTGGAAATGCCCATGGGAATAAAATAAGACCATTCATGGCGCCAAAAAAAACACCCAAATATCCAGAAGCAAGATTCCAAATAGATTGACGTTTTACTATTCCCATAAATCTAAATTTAAATCAGGAAATAAAAGTTTAAGTCTATTAATTGATTCTCGGTATTCCGATTTAACTTTTTCAAGAATTTTTTTATCAATTGGATCTTTCTTGGGCATTTTTCCGGAATTGAGAAATAAATAAAATGGCAAAATTTTCTCTTGAATTGAATGTGGAACATAACGCTGGAGTAATAAACCGGTTCGGTGAATAAACTTACTCTTTATCGCAACTGTCTCATTGTGTTGAACAAAAACATAGTCTTTATAAAATGAAGAATCGATGTCAAGGAATTCTGCGATATCAATCATGGTTTCATTCGTCTTTTTTACCAAAGATTCAAAGGTGCAGACATGAATTCTATCTGAACCTAATGCCTTCATCCATTTTTTTAAATAGAATTCATAATCACCATGAGATTTTAGCACCTCATCTTGAGAGTAATCTCTCCAATTCATTTTTATTCTCTTCGTCCGATGACTTTCAAAACGATATTGAGAATATAATCTTGACGAAGGTTCTCTTAAAACAAAAATAACCTTAGGGTTTGAAGCTAATGCCGGTATATGCTTTAAAGCGTTTTTATAATAGATATAAGGTGCTGTTGCCTCAAGTCTAATTTTACTTTCATTTAAGCCATGAGACTTGAAGTAGGTTGTGTATTTATCAATTGAATGATCAATGATATTTGCATTTCTATTGAATCGATTTACTTCATCAGCGAAAAAAAAAGTTTCTTTAACCATTGAGGCTTTAACCTGAGGATGTGCAGACAACCAAAAATAGAGAGAACTAGTACCGCACTTAGGTGCTCCAGCAATAATGGCATTAGGAAGATGATTTAGATTCATACTGAGACCAAAGTAACGATGTTTTGTTCGTAACATTGCCCTTTAGCTTTACATTGTCACCCTCTTAATTGAACCGATGAAAAAAAATTTAACAATTTCTAATTTAGCGCCTCTAATAATTGTTCTTTCTGCTATCATTTATTTTTGGCCAGTAGTATTTGAAAATCAAACCATTGAGCAAGATGACATTCTGATGGGGCTTGCAAAAGGGCGTGAAATCAGAGAATTTAGAAGTGAAAATAGTCAAGAACCTCTTTGGACTAATTCGATGTTTTCAGGAATGCCGACATTTCAAATCGCCACTAATTATCCAAATAATTGGTTATCATATGTCCAAGGCGGGATTAATAAAATCCTTATCGAAAAATCAGGAATCTATATAATCATATCGTTAATGCTAGGCTTTTTTGCTTTGTTAAGAGCGATAAAAGTCCGACCATCTATTTCTCTTATTGGTGCCTTAGCTTTTGGATTTTCAGCATTTTTTATAATTTCTCTTGCCGCAGGCCACAATGCAAAAATAAGAACTGCAGTTTATATAGCACCTCTTTTAATGGGAGTTTTATTTACTCTAAAAGGTCGTATTTGGCTGGGTTTTGCTTTGACCGCATTATTTACTGGCCTGAGTATCCATGCGAATCATTTTCAAATCACCTATTATACCGCACTACCAATATTAACAATGGTAATTTCCTATGGCGTTTATTCTTTTCAAAGAGGTGAAATGAATTCTTGGGCAAAACGATGTTTACTACTTTTATTGGCAGCTATGTTAGGGGTAGGTCCAAATTTTGGAAACCTATGGTCTTCCTATGCCTACACGCAAGAATCTATGAGAGGTGGGCACTCTGCTCTTACTGAAAATTCTCAAGAAGAGAATTCCAAGGGGTTAGATTTCGACTATGCGATGAGCTGGTCATATGGTATTGGTGAAACCGTAAATCTTTTCATACCTAACGCGACAGGAGGTGGGGCCAAGCAAAATTATGAAGGCACTGAAATAGTTGAAGTCCTAACAAATAATTTCTCACAACAAATGCCACTATCCCAAGCAACAAAAGTGGCCAATCAGTATGCGGGAAGCGTCTTATATTTTGGTGATCAATCTTTAGTCAATGGGGCATACTATTTGGGTTCAGTAGTTTTCTTATTCTTTATCATTGGACTTTTCTCCGTACGTGGACCCCTTCTTTGGGGTAGTATTTCCGCATTATTAATTACTTTGATTTTAGCTTGGGGGAAACATGCTGAATTTATAAATAGTTTCATTTTTGAGTATTTACCTCTCTACAATAAGTTTCGAGTTCCGAGCATGGCACTAGTAATCGCTTTTGTTATAATTCCAATTATTGGGTTTAAAGGAGTAGATATTTTATTAGGAGAAAAAAAGGAGAAAGCTCTTAAAGTACTTATACGCTCCACATTAATTGCTGGAGGGTTTGCATTAATAATATGGCTTTTTGGGCCCGCATTACTTGGCCTGGAAGGGCCAAATGATGCAAACCTATCTGATCAAGGATTCCCAATGGATGTTATATTAAATGATCGCAAATCACTTTTAAAAAGCTCTGCTTTACAAACTTTACTTTTTATTATTTTATCTGCAGGTTCCATTTGGTTATTCATTGAAAAGAAAATTAAAATTGGAGTCTTAGCGCTTTTACTATGCTCTTTAACTCTTATTGATTTATGGAAATTCGATAAAGATCAACTTGGTTCTGAAGATCTAATAACTTCTAGAAAATTAAACCAACAGCAAAAACCCAGTGCGACAGACTTATTCATTTTGAAAGATACTGATCCTCATTACAGGGTCTTAAATACGACTGTAAGCTTGACCTCTGATGCATATACATCTGCTCATCACAAATCTATTGGAGGTTACCATGGTGCAAAATTAGCCAGATACCAAGACCTTATTGAAAATCAGATGAGCAAAGGTAATATGTCTATTTTTAGTATGTTAAATGCTAAATGGTTTATAGTATCAAATGGTGAGAAAAGTACTACAGCACAGGCAAATCCTGATGCATGCGGTCACGCTTGGTTCCCTGAAGAAATAAAGCTAGCAACCAGCCCTAATGACGCAATGAATTTTCTGACGGATTTTAATCCAATGAAAACAGCAATTTTTGAACCTGATTTCATTAGAGAAGATGATGCTCAAAGATGGACTAAATTGCTCTCGACTAAAAATGACAGTATAAAAAATGCATCTATTCAATTAAAGAATTACGCACCGAATAAAATGATTTATTCTGTCTCAGATCTTAACCGTGATCAGCTTGCAATATTTTCTGAAATATACTATTCTGCGCCTAATCAAGAATGGACAGCCACGGCTGATGGACAACCGATAGATATCTTGAGAGCTAATTATATTTTGAGATCTGCTGTAATCCCCGCCGATACAAAAGAATTAGTTTTCACGTTTAATCCCAAAACATATCATATTGGAGAGCAAATAAACCTCGGATTTAGCATACTACTTTTTGCAGTAATTGGCTTTGCAGGCTTCTCAGAGTATCGTCTGATCAAATCAAAAAATAAGGAGTAAGAAACTAATGAGATTACTTGTTATTACCTATTATTGGCCTCCATCAGGGGGCCCAGGAGTACAACGCTGGTTAAAAACGAGTATTGAGCTTATTAAAAAAGGAATTGATTTAGAGGTATTAACAGTAGATCAAAAATTCGCAACATACCCACTACTAGATCCCACTTTAGTCACAGAGACTAAGAAGATCAAAGTTTATAAAACTTATTCAGCAAACTGGTTTAATAGTTATCAGAAGATCACCAGAAGAAAAGAAATACCATTTAGTGGATTTGCAAATCAAGCAGGAAAACCTGGTCCCATTCAAAAGCTTTCACGATTTATAAGAGGTAACTTTTTCTTACCGGACCCAAGAAGGAGTTGGAATAAATACGCATTAGAAAAAGCTATCGATCTCCATAGAGAACATTCATATGATGCCATAATCACAAGTGGGCCGCCGCATTCCACTCATTTGATAGGCAAAGCTTTGAAAAAAAAAATAAATTGTCTCTGGTATGCAGATTTTAGAGATCCATGGACAGATATTTATTACTACAAACAATTCTACCCATTATTTTTTGCTAAGCTATATGACAAGAAATTAGAAAAAAGTGTATTAAAAGAATCAGATGGAATCCTTACTGTAAGTAAAGATTTGATTAGAATATTAAAAAATAAAGAACCAGAAATTGAAAAAGATAAATTCTTGGAAATACCAAATGGCTTTGATCCAGAAGATTTTTCCAAAACAAAAACCACGGTAAAAAACAAAATATTCACTTTAGTTTACACAGGAACGCTAACCCTTGATTATCCACTCGACTTACTTTACAATTCCCTAGAGGGGATAATTGAAAAAAAAGATGATGATTTTTGCTTGAAAATAGCTGGAAGGCCGGCTAAAGAATGTGTCGAGTATCTTACTGATTTATCAAATAAACATTTGAATTTTCAATTTGAATCTCTTGGATATATTTCACACAAAGAGTCTGTTAAATTAATTGAATCAGCAGACTCGCTTTTACTCTTAATTCCTAAAATTGCTGAGAATAAGGGAATACTCACTGGGAAAATTTTTGAATACATTGGAAGCGGATTACCAGTCTGGGGATTCGGACCTATTGACGGAGACGCCCAAGAAATTTTACATAAATGTGAAGCAGGTAGTCTTTATGAAACATCAGGATCTGCTATTAAAGCGCTGGAAAAACAAATTGAAAAAAGACCAAGAGGAGCACCTAAAAATTTACGAGAAAAATACACTCGAGAAGGATTAGCTCAAAAAATTCTCAATAGAATTTTACTGGATTTAAAAAACCCTCAATGAAGCTTCTACTTTGATAAATAGTAATTCCTTTCAGAATATAATTTTCTAAATAATGGATCTTTTAGATTTTTAATAAAATAAATTGCCTCACCTGTCGATTTCATCTGTGGACCCAATGTTTTATTTACCCCAGGAAATTTGTGAAAACTAAAAACTGGAACTTTTATCGCCCATCCATCTAGCTCAGGATCAAAATTGAAATCCTTTACCTTTTTCTCGCCTAACATAACTTTAACCGCAGAGTTGACATAAGCCTCTCCATATGCCTTACAAATAAAAGGAACTGTTCTAGAAGCTCTGGGATTCGCCTCAATAATGAATACTTTTTCATCCTTTACAGCAAATTGAATATTAATTAAACCTACCGTGCCAATACCTTTAGCAATGGTCCGAGTATGGTCAATAATTTGTTGTATTACCAATTGTCCCAAATTAAAAGGGGGTAACGTTGCATTAGAATCTCCAGAATGGACGCCACATGGCTCAATATGCTCCATTATTCCAATAATATAGACATCTTCTCCATCGCATATAGCATCTGCTTCTGCTTCAATAGCGCCATCCAAGTAATGATCTAAAAGAACTCTATTGCCGGGAAAATTTTTAAATAATTCGATCACATGTGTTTCCAAGTCATCATCATTGATGACTATTTTCATTCCTTGGCCGCCAAGGACATATGAGGGTCTGACTAAAATTGGGTACCCAAGTTTAGAAGCCACTTCACGAGCCTCATCAGCATGAGTGATAACGTCAAAATCGGGATACGGAATATTGTATTCTTTTAATTTCGTTGAAAATCTACCACGATCCTCTGCTAAATCTAAACTCTCATAACTCGTTCCGAGGATTGGGATTCCGAATCTTTCTAATTTTTCTGCAAGTTTCAAAGCTGTTTGACCTCCTAATTGAACAATTACACCTTTGGGTTTTTCGTGTCTGATAATATCATAAATATGTTCCCAGAAAACTGGCTCAAAGTATAATTTATCCGCTGTATCAAAATCTGTGGAAACAGTTTCAGGATTACAATTAATCATAATTGTTTCATAATTGCATTCTTTTGCAGCAAGAACTCCATGAACACATGAATAATCAAATTCGATACCTTGGCCAATCCTGTTGGGCCCACTACCGAGAACTACAACTTTTTCTCTATCACTTACTACAACCTCATTTTCAGAAAAAACATTCCCTGAAGAATCTTGTTGCTGTAATTCAAAAGTGCTATAGTAATAAGGGGTCTTTGCTTTAAATTCAGCTGCGCAAGTATCAACTAATTTCCATACTCTTTCTATACCCAGCCCTGTACGTTTTTTATGTATTTCAGACTCCATACAATTCGTCATATGAGCAATCTGTCTGTCGGCAAATCCTTTCATTTTTGAGCTAAGTAGCAATTCAAAAGGTATAGAATCCAAAGTTTGATTCTCTAATTGAATTTGAGTATCAACAAGGTCTTCAAACTGTTTTAAGAACCAAATATCAATTTTTGTAATATCATTTATTTTTCTCAATGGAATACCCATCTGAATGGCGTCATAAATAACAAAAACTCTATCCCAAGAAGCATTTTTAAGTTTATCGAGAATAATATTTTGATCTAAAATTCCTTTCCCGTCAGCTCCAAGACCGTTTCTCCTTACCTCTAATGATTGGGCTGCTTTATGTATGGCTTCTTGAAAACTTCTTCCTATACCCATAACTTCACCCACAGACTTCATTTGGAGTCCTAAGCGACGATCAGCACCCTCAAACTTGTCAAAATTCCATCGGGGTATTTTAACTATTACATAGTCTAATGTAGGCTCAAAGTAAGCTGTTGTAGTCTTCGTTATTTGGTTCTTTAGTTCATCTAAAGTATATCCAATAGCTAACTTTGATGCAACTTTAGCGATGGGGTATCCAGTAGCTTTGGAAGCCAAGGCGGATGAACGTGAAACTCTTGGATTGATCTCGATTGCAACAATTTTTTCTTCAGCATCTGGAGATACTGCAAATTGCACATTACAACCTCCTGCAAAATTACCAATCGAGCGCATCATATAAATTGCCATATCGCGCATTCTCTGATACGCTGTATCACTCAACGTCATTGCTGGAGCGACAGTTATAGAATCCCCAGTATGAATTCCCATAGGATCCATATTTTCGATTGAGCAAATGATAATAACATTATCATTTTTATCCCTAAGTAATTCAAGCTCAAATTCCTTCCAACCCAACAGAGCCTTATCGATTAATACTTCATGAATGGGACTAGCTTCTAATCCTCGCTGCAAAGCATCATCAAATTCTTCTTTGTTCCAAACAAATGATGCCCCACTCCCTCCAAGAGTAAAAGAAGCCCGAACGCATAATGGAAAACCAAATTCTTGAGCTATTTCTTTACCCTTGAGATAGCTCGTCGCAATTTTTGCCGGTGCCATAGGAATATCTATTTCTGTCATCAACTGCTTGAACTTCTCCCTATCCTCAGTAATATTTATTGCATCTATATCAACTCCAATAATTTCGACATTATACTCCTCCCAAAGACCTTGACTATCAGCTTCAATACACAGGTTCAAAGCAGTTTGACCTCCCATGGTAGGCAAAACAGCATCAATTTTCCTTTCTTCTAATATTTTTCTTAGAGAATCCACTTCCAAGGGAAGTAAGTAAATGTGATCTGCGACAACCTCATCGGTCATTATTGTCGCTGGATTAGAATTTATCAAAGACACCTCTATTCCTTCTTCTCTCAATGATCTAGAAGCCTGCGATCCAGCATAATCAAATTCACAAGCTTGACCAATTACAATAGGACCGCTACCGATAATTAGTATTGATTGAATTTTAGAATTTTTAGGCATGTATCAAATATTTAATTCAAAAATCGTAAGAAATTGGAACAAAAAAAAAGGTGTTGATAATTCAACACCTTTTTTATATGTTTTTTTTCGCATTAACCTTTATGATTGCTTTCGTCTGAAACAGTTAAACTCTTCCGTCCTCGGATTCTTCTCAGAGCAAGGACTCTTCTTCCATTAGCTGAAGCCATGCGCTCGCGAAAACCATGCTTATTCTTGCGCTTTCGTTTTGAAGGTTGGTATGTGCGTTTCATTTTTATAGTTCTTGTTCGGGCGGCAAATATATTTCAATTTTTTCAACTTACACATATAGATATCTTTGAAACATGAAGCAAGTAGTCTGGATTACCGGAGCATCATCAGGAATTGGAGCGGCATTAGTACGTCAATACTGTAATTCCGGCCATTATGTTATTGCAACAGCACGTTCAAAAGAAGGATTAGAAAAAGTTATTTCCTCTTGTTTACATCCTGAAAATGTCAAGATTTCAATTGCAGACCTAGAAAAATTGGACCAACTACAACAATTAGTCAACAATCTATGGGAAATTCATAAAGGAATTGATACTGTAATTCTAAATGCAGGAATTGGTCAATGGGGAAGTGTCCAAGACACAAAAATTGAAGTTGAAAACAAAATTTTTAATCTAAACTTTTGGTCACCTATTCAAACAATAAAATTTCTCTTACCTAAAATGCAAAAAAAAGGGTTTGGCAGGATTATTTGTATTGGGAGTATTTCAAGTGAGTTTGGTCAACGTAATTTAGCTGCTTATTCAGCCAGTAAGTCCGCATTGAAGATTTATATGGAGTCTTTGAAAGAAGAACTTTATAAATCTCCAATTAAAGTTCAAATTATAAGCCCTGGAATCATTAATACCAAGATCATGAGCTCTGCATTAAATGCCATGGGAAAAAGACTAAATAAAGTTCGGAAAAATCAAGAAAAAGGAATGAATCCTGAAAAACTTGCTCAGAAAATTTATAGATTCAGTAAAACAAGACGATTTCATAAATTTTTTACCGGAATTGAAGGTTTAGCACTTCCTTTGCATCGAATTTCACCAAAAATTTTATATTTTCTTTTACGACGGAGATATGCAGATTAATACCAAACACATAGATTCACTCTCATCGATATCGAGTGATTTTAAATCTAAGTCCCCATGTAAATTCGTTATCCTCGATGACTTTCTCATTCCAGAAGTAGCGGATAATCTGTATTCAAATTTTCCATCTTTAAATTCTCTAAAAGTCAAAAGAAAGAGTCTAAATGAAAATAAAGTCGAGGACTATCATTTTGAACGATGGGATCCTTCCTTTAGAGAGGTCAGGGAAATGATTCAATCAAATGAGTTTCTAAGTTGGATAAGCGAGCTTACGGGAATACCTAAGCTTGTTACACCCAATAATTCTCTTGGTTCTGGAATCCATCAAGGTGGAGATGGTAGCTTTGTAGATGTTCATATTGATGTAAATTTTGATCCAAAATCTGAGATGTGGCGGCGTATAAATTTACTTATCTATTTGAATAAAAATTGGAAAGAAGAATACGGTGGACACCTAGAAATTTGGAGCCCTGATATGTCAAAATGCGAACATTCTGTTTCCCCATTATTTAATCGAGCTGTCATTTTCCTCACTGATGAAAATAGCCCGCATGGATATAAAGCCATTAAAATTCCTGAAGGAGAAAGTCGAAAAAGCTTTTATGCATATTATTACACAGAAATTGGTGAAGGTTTTAAATACAGTGATTCCCGATTTATTCCTCGTCCAAATGATAGTGTTTTAAAAAGAACAGCAACCCAAGCTAAGGAAAGCATAAAAATTCAGGCAAAAAGATTACTAAAAAAATTAGGAATAAAGTCTCTGGACTTTCAAGACACGAACAAAAAATAAAGTGAGTAGAAATTTTGGGTCTCACACGAATAAAAGAAAAATCTCATGGCAGGCTCTAAGAGCTATTGCTAAAATGTATGTTTACATAAAGCCATTTCAAGCTGAGTTTGCATTTGGAATGGTATTTTTGATTTTATCATCTGGAACTGCTCTCGCATTCCCATCTTTTCTAGGAGATTTAGTTGATGCAGCCCAAAAGTCTCCAGAAAAAATAGATGGCATAGCTTTAACTCTGGGTCTTTTGCTGATCTCACAAGCCATTTTTAGTTTTGGTAGAATTGTTTTTTTTGAACGAGTTGCTCAAAATGCATTAGCCTCTCTGAGACAGGGGATGTATAGTCATCTCATTGACTTGCCCATTTCCTTTTTTCATAGCAAAAGAATAGGTGAATTAACCAACCGCTTACAATCTGATATCGGAGTACTTCAAGAAACTTTCACAAGTACGTTAGCAGAATTCATAAGACAACTAGTAATAATTATTGGAGGAATAGCATTATTAGCATACACGTCTGTAAAACTGACCTTTTTTATGCTAACCGTACTTCCATTTATAATTTTATTAGCAATAATATTTGGCAGTAGAATTAGAAAATTCTCAAAATCAGTTCAGGACGCCTCAGCTTCAAGTAATATTATTGTTGAACAAAGTTTATCAGCTATTGCCACTGTGAAGGCATTTACTAGCGAGAATAGAGAGCGCTCGAAATATAAAAAATCAACAGAGCTTGTAGCCAAGCTCGCAATTACAGGAGGAATTTTACGAGGTGGATTTGCTAGCTTTCTAATTCTTGGTCTATTTGGAGCACTTGTTTTAGTAGTATGGAAAGGCACAACTCTCATTTCAACTGGAGAACTAGATCCAGGACAGCTTTTTAGTTTTGTTATATATTCAGGGTTTATTGGTGGTTCTATGGGCGGTATCGCTGATGTATATGCTCGTCTTCAGAAAGCGGTAGGTGCTACTGAAGCAATTTTAGTAATGTTAGACCAACATATTGAAGAGGATAGTAAAATAGATACTTACATTGAGCAAAAAATAGATACAAAAGCATCTGTTGTTTCCTTTAAAGAAATAGACTTCGCCTATCCATCGAGACCAGATTTATCAGTTTTAAAGAATTTTAACCTTGAAGTAAATCAAGGTGAACAGATTGCAATTGTAGGGCCCAGCGGTGCAGGAAAATCTACAATAATGCAGCTTCTATTGAGATTTCAAGAACCGCAAAATGGCGACCTTTCTTTTTACGGGCAAAAAGCATCTGAATATTCTAAAACATATCTAAGAAAACAAATGTCGTGGGTGCCTCAAGAGGTAATTTTATTTGGTCAAAGTATAAAAGAGAATATTCTTTACGGTAATCCAAATGCTTCAAAAAAAGAAATGCTTGATGCTACAAATAGATCAAACTCAATGGAGTTTATTAATAAATTCCCAGAGGGTTTTAATACTGAAATCGGAGAAAAAGGAGTCCAACTAAGTGGAGGGCAAAGACAACGAATTGCCATCGCACGTGCAATGTTAAAAAATCCAAAAATATTACTCCTTGATGAAGCTACATCTTCTTTAGATGCAGAAAGCGAATCCGTTGTTCAAGAAGCACTTGAGCGGCTTATGAAAGGCAGAACAAGCGTAATTATTGCGCATAGGCTTTCAACAGTTCGAAATGCTGATAGAATTGCTTTTATCAACGAAGGTCAAGTATTAGAATTAGGAAGTCATGAAGAGTTGATGAATCTGAAAAGTGGTATTTATAAGCAATTCGTAAAGCAACAATTATATTAGAAGCTTAGAACTTGAATAGTTGTACTTTTGAGTATGAACCGGCTGAAACTTTTGCTAAAATCTAAATGGTGGAGGCGTCTCACCAATAAATACTTTCTAGCTGCGGTTTTTTTCTCCTTTTGGATGATTTTTATTGATAGGAGTTCCGTTTTGATCCAGTATGAACTAGATTCCAAACTAAAGGCCCTAGAGGATGGAATTAATTTTTACAAAAAAGAATTAAAAAATACTGAAAATCAAATTGAAGCCCTTTCTTCAGACCCTCAAAAATTAGAGAGATTCGCGCGAGAAACTTTCTGGATGCACAAACCTGGAGAACAGGTAATTCTAGTTGAGCCATTAAAAGATAAAGAGTGAGTGATAATATCATCTTGCCAAATGGTCTGACATTACCGACAACGGGGAAAAAGTCAGGAAACACTTTTCTCCCATGGACAGGGGTTAAATCACCTTTTCCCCATAAAAATTATATTGAGATAATTGATTCAACTGCAAATATTAAAAAATCCAATTCCATTGCATTAAATGCTCTTAACAATGGTGCGTCATCCCTTATGATTCATATAAAAAACCATAAAGATATTCCCACTATTTTGAAAAAAATACGACTTGATATTTGTCCGATTCATTTTGTTGGTAATGTAGATCAAAAATTAATTTCAGCATCCATTAGATCGCTTCCTGATTCTCAAAACCCAAGTGAGTGGCATGGTAGCATGAGACTTAATTCTTTGAAAAAAACTATCACTAAAGGCGATTGGGATCTAGGATCTCTTAAAAAAAGAATTTCCAAATTAGATTTAAATACGCCAAAAAATGTTCGAACAATATATTCTTATACTCACTCTAATACTGTAAATAATTCTGTTGATCATGTTGCTTTTACAATATCTAGTTTAATAATTCAGTTAGATACATTAGGATGGGAAAACACAGATAAATGTATAGTGTTTATAAAATCTCATCGTAATTATCTTGAGACAATCGCAATGACTCAGGCGATTAGAATTTTATGGAATTCTATTTTAAAGAAGAAAAATAGAGACAATTCATCCTTATGGATTTGTGGAGAAACATCATCAAATATTGAAAAAGACCCTCCTGAACAGTTAATAGCAAGAGGTATCGAAGCTCAATCCTTATGGTTAGGAGGTTGTGATGAAATTATTATTCATCCTGTCGAAGTAAGTGCAAAAGCAAAACAATGGGCGCGAGATCAATTTCTTATCCTGGCTTATGAAACGGGTCTCACCAAAGAAAAAGACATTCTAAAAGGCTCATACCTTTTAGATGAATGGTCTGAGAAAATAATTTTAGCCGCGAAATTAAAAATCAGTGAATGCACTAAAAATCATTCTACAATTGAGAATATTGAAAATAAAAATTGGTGAGAATGAAAGAACAAAAACGTTTCTCACACGAATCAGATGATGCAGGAAAGCCACCTTACTTGCGCGGGCCTTACAAAACTATGTACACAAGCAAGCCGTGGACTATTCGGCAATACGCAGGTTTTTCTACTGCAGAAGAAAGTAATTCGTTTTACAAAAAAAACTTAAAAGCTGGGCAGAAAGGGCTTAGTGTTGCATTTGATCTAGCAACTCATAGAGGATATGATAGTGATCACCCTAGAGTCACCGGAGATGTTGGGAAAGCAGGAGTAGCAATTGACAGTGTTGAAGACATGAAACGACTTTTTAATGGAATACCATTAGATCAAATGTCCGTTTCCATGACAATGAATGGTGCCGTAATTCCCATACTAGCCTTTTTTATTATTGCAGGTAAAGAGCAAGGGGTTAAAATGAGTGAACTAACTGGAACGATACAAAATGATATCCTAAAGGAATTTATGGTGAGAAATACATACATATATCCTCCAGATGATAGCATGCGAATAATTGGAGATATTTTTAAATTCACCAGCAGAAATATGCCAAAATTCAACAGCATCAGTATTTCAGGTTATCATATGCAAGAGGCAGGAGCAACCGCTGAAATTGAATTAGCTTATACTTTGGCTGATGGAATTGAATATATTAAAACAGGTCTATCATCTGGATTGAAAATAGATGATTTTGCACCTAGAATAAGTTTTTTTTGGGGTATCGGAATGGACTTTGTAACTGAAATTGCAAAGCTCCGAGCAGCGCGAGTTTTATGGACCCAAATTGTTGAACAGTTTGGAGCAAAAAATCCAAAAAGCTCTGCCCTGAGAACACATTGCCAAACCAGTGGCTGGAGTTTAACTGAGCAGCAACCCTTTAATAACATTTCGCGTACAGCTTTTGAAGCTTTATCCGCTGTTATAGGAGGAACTCAATCGTTGCATTCAAATGCTTTAGATGAGGCAATAGCTCTACCAACAGAATATTCCGCTAAGATTGCCCGAGAAACTCAAATCTATCTTCAATCAAAAATTGGACTTTTGGATTTTGTGGATCCTTTTGGAGGAAGTATTGTTATTGAAAAAAGAACTTCCCAATTATTATCTGATGCAGGGAAATTAATTAAAGAAATAGAAAATGCGGGTGGAATGACAAAAGCAATTGAGCTCGGTATTCCAAAAATTCGTATCGAAGAATCTGCAGCCATTAAACAAGCTAGATTAGACTCTGGAAGAGAAATACTTGTAGGTGTAAACGCATTTCAAAGAAAAGAAGCTGAAACACTTGAAGTTCGTCAAGTTGATAACTCAAAGGTCCGTAAGTCGCAATTAAAGCAAATAATTTTGTTAAAAAAATCGAGAGACAATACTAAAGTATCCATTGCTCTTGAAGACCTAAGAATATGTGCTCAAAGTAAAGAAGGAAATATATTAGAAAAAGCAATTATAGCAGCAGAGCTAAGAGCAACACTCGGCGAAATCAGTAATACTTTAGAATCAGTATTTGGTCGTTACGAAGCAAATAATTCAGTAATTTCCGGTGTGTACAAAAAAGAAAATGCTGAGGATCCGGCTTTTATCAAAGCAAAACATATGACTTCATTGTTTCTTCAAACCGAAGGTAGGGCTCCCAGGATTCTAATCGCTAAAATGGGTCAAGATGGGCATGATCGAGGAGCTAAAGTTGTAGCGTCCAGTTTTGCAGATATTGGTTTTGATGTTGATTTGGGTCCTTTGTTTCAAACCCCAGAAGAAACTGCAAAACAAGCTATTGAAAATGATGTTCATTGGATTGGGGTTTCATCTCTTGCTGCCGGACATAAAACACTGGTTCCTGAGTTACTTAAATCGCTTAAAAATTCAAATCGTTCAGATATTCAAATTATTGTTGGTGGTGTTGTGCCTAAGGCTGATTATGATTTTCTTTTTTCACTTGGTGTAGTTGCAGTATTTGGACCGGGAAGTCCAATTTCAGAATCAGCTTCGAAAATATTAGATCTTGCATTAAATGATAGGTTTTAAATCATGTCCATAAATCCAAATGCAAAATCTTTACCAAGAGCCTCCTTAGATGTTAAGTCATTAGTAAGAGGAATTCAAATCGGTGATAGATCTATGCTTTCTCAGGCAATAACATTGGTGGAAAGCAGAAAAATAGCTGATAGGGCGATAGCAAGAAAATTAATTGAGTCCTTACCAAAAAATAAAAATACCAGCTTTAGAATCGGTATTACGGGAAATCCAGGAGTGGGAAAAAGCACATTAATTGAGAGATTAGGAAATATTTACATCCAAAGTGGTCACAGAATTGCGGTACTCGCATTTGACCCGAGTAGTCCGAATAGTGGGGGAAGTATCCTTGGAGACAAAACAAGAATGGAAAAATTATCCAAAGAAAATAATGCTTTTATAAGACCCTCATCATCATCAGGACAGCTAGGTGGTATCGGAAATAGTACGAGAGAAATAATTCACCTTTGTGAATCTGCTGGATACGATCGAATAATAATAGAAACAGTAGGTGTTGGTCAAAATGAAATTGCAATCAATAATTTTGTTGACTGTTTTGTTCTAATGGCTCTTCCAGGAGCAGGAGATGAAATTCAAGGTATAAAGCGTGGAATTCTCGAAAGCGCTGATATTTTAGCCGTAAACAAAGCAGATGGAGAACAAATAAATTTGGCAAAAATCGCATTAGGTTTCTTAAAGAATGTACTACACCTGTTTTCGCATGAAGATGGTTGGTTAGTTCCTGCAATTTCAATAAGTGCTAGAGAAAACAAAGGAGTTGATCATCTTTTAGAGCTGATTGAAAAATGTTGCAGACATAGAATGCATGGAGGATATCTTGATTTTAATAGAAAAAAACAGAATGAAATCGCATTTGATAAAAATTGGAGAAGCCATATTGCTAATGAACTGATTCAGGAAAAACATTTCCATGAACTCAATAAATCTCTGAAAGAGAAAATTGTCAAAGGAGATATTACACCAGAAAAAGCTTTAGATATTTTTATTCAAGAATTTCGCGAGATTATTAAAACTCCTCGATAACTTCTTGTCTCAAATAACTTAAAGCAGACTTAGAAGGGATATTTTCCATTTGCATACATGCTTTTAAAATGGCTTTACTCAAGTCAGCGCCGCTTGCCTCAGGGCCAAGATCAGCAGAGACGGTATTTACAATTGAAGCCATAGTGCTCTTTGATGCAACAACCATCTCCCACATTCTATCCGAAACATAGATTTGTTGACTAAGGTTGTGCTCAAACTCACTTCTGATATTTTGCTGAATGAGAAGCAAGTACTCTTGATTAGTGAGATTTCCAGCTTTGACTCTTAAAAGAAGAGAATTTGGACTAATGCGTTCGAGAAATAGTGCTAAACGTTCATAAGCCTGCATTCTAATAGGAAGTGATTGCTTTTGGGTAGCTCTAACTCTTTCGCTTTTTCTTCTCTTATCCTCATTTTCTAGAAAACTAGACATCATTAGATAAACGACAATCAAAATTAGAATAGACGGGAAAATGGTTCGAAAAGTATCTAAAAAAATATCCATAAAACAAATATCGGGCATTTAACGGCAATTCATACTTTTACACTCATGCTTTTTCTATCTAACCGAGTCAGGTCTCTGGCAGTACCCATGACTATTGAAATGACAAAAAAAAGTCGTGAATTGCAAGAAGCAGGGCACGATATCATCAGTTTAAGTCTTGGCGAACCTGATTTTGACACCCCGGATTTTATTAAATCTTCAGGAAAAATAGGTATTGATGAAAATTATTCTCATTATATGCCAGTTCCTGGCTACCTCGACTTGAGGCAAGCTATTTCAGAAAAATTTAAAAGGGATAACAACCTTTCTTATCAGCCCAATGAAATAATTATAAGTACTGGAGCTAAGCAGTCAATAGCAAATATAGTTTTAGCAATTGTTAATCAGGGAGATGATGTTATAATACCCGCTCCATACTGGGTTTCATATGCAGACCTTGTTAAATTTATTGGAGGAAATATTATTTCTCCACAAGCAGGATTAAATCAGGGATTTAAAATAACACCAGCTCAATTAGAAGATTCAATAACAAAAAAAACAAAATTAATGATCTTCTCTAGTCCAAATAATCCAAGTGGTGCAATGTACTCGAAAGAAGAGCTCAAATCTCTTGTTAATGTCCTTAAAAAACATCCTGAAGTTTGGATTATTAGTGATGAGATATACGAGTATATAAGCTATGGGGAAAAACATGTAAGTATGGCCTCATTTGAAGGGATGAAGCATCGAGTTGCCACTGTTAATGGTCTTTCAAAGGGATTTGCCATGACTGGATGGAGAATAGGCTTTATGGGGGCTCCTGAAACATTGGTCAAAGCATGTGAAAAAATTCAAAGTCAATTTACAAGCGGAGCATCTAGTATAGCTCAACGAGCTGCAATCTCTGCAGTTCTTGCTGGTCCGGAAAAAGTCTCATATATGGTTGACGATTTCACAATTCGAAGAAAAATATTGGGTGATATTCTCAAAAAGGCAAAATATTTAAATTTTATAGAACCAGATGGAGCATTCTATCTTTTCGTCGATGCCTCAAACTACTTAAATAAAACTTATAAAACTGCACTGGATCTCTGCATGGCAATTCTTGATGGGGGTGTGGCGTCTGTGCCAGGAGAAGCATTTGGGCTTGACGGGTACATACGATTCAGTTATGCCACCTCTGAAGAAAATCTTAAAAAAGCAGGGGAGCGTATAATCGCAACCTTACTTGCAATTAAACCGAATTAAGTGAGTGATTCAAATCGCAAAATATTATTAATAATCCGTGAATGGATTAACCTAAGAATTTACAGCAGTAAATCAGTTGTTATCAAATTATTTCGTTACCTAAGTGTTCCTCTATCGTTAACAGCAATTGCTTCTCTAGTATATAGTCACGGATTTTCGTTATCAGAAGATGAAATCCTGCTGGTGAATTACATACTTAAAAGCACCATTGGATTTTATATTATTAAGTATTTAGTTGAGCTTTTTTACTCATTTTCACCTCTGGATTACATAAGAAATTCCAAATGGGAAAGTGGGCTAATTATTTATATGACGATTAATATTTTATGTATAAATATTTTTAATATTGAAATAATATCTTCTGTTGGAAATTACCTCGGTATAAAACAATTAGACCAATTTATGATGTTATTTATTCAAGGATATTTCTTAGTTTTTGTGGCTTTAGAAATGGGAAAAGCCAGTAGACTTTTACCATTTCTAAAATTAAGCCCACCAGCTCTTTTAGTCTCCAGTTTTCTAATTATAACTTCTTTAGGCTCGCTATTTTTATTAATGCCGGAAATGACAAAAAGCGGAGTTGGAATGAGTATTTATGAAGCTTCGTTTACAAGTGTTTCTGCAGTTAGTGTCACAGGGTTAAATATTATAAATGTTGCAGAATTTTTAAGCTTTAAAGGGAAAATTGTGGTGATGATTCTAATTCAGTTAGGAGGGTTAAATTTCATTGCTTTTGCAAGCATTTTTGCGCTTTTAGCAAACTCGCGAATCGGAACTCGATATAAAAGTCTCATTCAGGTGGAATATAGCTCAGACTCACTTGAATCATCAGCAATCCTGATCCGACAAATATTTAGGTTCTCAATTATATTTGAAATTGCTGCGACTGTTTTGTTGTTTTTTTCATGGGGAGATTATGAATTTAAGCAAATAGGTGACAAAATTTTCTTTAGCATATTTCACGCAATATCAGCATTTAATAACGCTGGATTTACTTTATTCCCTGAGGGCTTAGCACACCCATTAATTAGTCAAAATATTTCCTTTATGACAATAATGGCCGCGACCATTGTCCTGGGTGGTCTTGGATTTGGGACAATCCATGACTTATTTTCTTATCGTGCTGTTCTAATGCGCAGAAAAAACCCATGGAAACATTTAAAGGTCAATTCAAAAATCTCTTTTTACTCAACGATAGTTCTGATCCTTGTAGGATCTTTATTTTATGGATTATTAGAAAATAAAGAAATACTCGATGGATTGAAAATTGGGAGCCAGTCATTTTTATCCTTTATTCAAATAACCATTGGAAGAACTGCAGGATTTAACATTATGGAAATAGGAGACCTAGCTCTCCCAACCCTGCTTGTATTAATTATTCTCATGTTCATAGGCGGGGCATCAGGTTCAACAGCAGGAGGTATCAAAACATCAACATTTACCTTAGTATTAATGAATGCGATATCAACAATTAGAGGAAGAAAACGGGTAGAGCTATTTAAGCATACTATTCCTGTTGAAATGTTAAACCTTGCACTGAGCGTTTTTCTCTTCACTTTAGGTGGGGTTTTAATAGGAATATTCTTATTGACAATAACTGATGGACATTTGGGACTAATTAGGATAGTTTTTGAACAAGTGTCTGCATTCTGTACAGTTGGATTATCCATGGGTATAACATCAGAGTTGAGCTCGGCGGGCAAAATAATTCTAATGATATCAATGCTAATTGGTCGAATTGGTACTGTAACTTTGGCTTTTGCTTTAACGAGAAGAAAAAAAGAATCTCATGATTACACATATCCAAAAGCTCAAGTTCAAGTTGGTTAGAATTTGTTGCCAATGAAAATTGTAAAACCATACCATAAAGAAGGATCTAAAAAAAAACAAGTTGCAGAAATGTTTGACTCCATTTCTCAGCGATATGATTTCCTGAATCGCTTTTTATCGCTTGGAATTGATATCAATTGGAGAAGGCGGACTGTCAATTTTTTAAAAAAAACTGACGCAACTTCAATTCTTGATGTAGCCACTGGAACAGCAGATTTAGCAATTTCTATAAATAAAGGAATTCCAAATTCTCAAGTTACTGGCATTGATATTTCCTCGGGGATGATTAAAGTTGGAAAGCAAAAAATATCCCGCCGTAAATTAAATTCAAGTGTAAAACTAATTATTGGAGATGGAGAGAATTTACCCTTTGAAGATGACTCATTTGATGCGGTAACTGTAGCCTTTGGGGTAAGAAATTTTGAGGATTTAGAAAAAGGGTTATCAGAAATGAATCGGGTTACAAAACCAGGAGGATGTATTGCTATTCTTGAATTTTCTAAACCCGAAAAAGCCCCATTCAAGCAAATTTATTTCTTTTATTTCAAGTACATTTTACCAACCTTAGGAAGGTGGTTGTCGAAAGATGCCTCCGCATATTCATATTTACCGGCTTCTGTTGATGCATTTCCCTACGGAGAGAAATTCATGTCAAAACTGAGCGAATTCAATTTTAAGAACATACAGTCTCAACCGTTAACATTTGGAATTGCGACACTTTACGTTGCTTATACTTCAAGAAAGAATTAATCGTTAAATACAAATGAGAATGCGATTCCTTCTTTTTTTATTGTGCATAATTACCTTTAATATAGATGCTATTGGACAGCATCATTCTCTTAATCTTCCACGGTATGATCAAAAACCACTTCATTTTGGTTTTATTCTGGGCACAAGTAACTTAGGTTTTACATATCGCAATCAAATTCAATGGCCTCAGGATGTTTATAATGTCAGGGTTGGCAGACAGCTAGGCTATACTGTGGGAATAGTCTCTAATGTTCGTTTAAATAAAAATCTTGATTTTCGGTTCATACCCACCTTTACATCAGGTGAGCGAAAACTTTTCTTTGATGCGATCGATCCTAGTGACGGAAATAGAAAATGGATTGAACGCAAGATGGAATCAGCACTAATAATATTCCCATTAGAAATAAAGTGGAAAACAAATCGGATTGATAATCATAGATGGTACGTCTTAGGAGGCCTTTACGGGGCATTAGATTTATCATCAAAAGCTAAAGTAGTTGATAATCGGATATTCAAATTACAGCAAAGTGATTTTGGCATTGATATAGGTGTGGGAATTGATATTTACTTTGAGTACTTTAAATTATCACCTCAATTAAGAGCAACATTTGGAAAAGGTAATTTAAGAGTTAATGATAACACTAGTTACTCAGAGGCCCTTCCTTACCTGAATACACAAGCCATCTCCTGGATTTTTACTTTTGAGTAATATCCACGATCAAGTGCTTATTTCGTAAAGAAGAATTGCGGCAGCAGTTGCGACATTTAAGCTTTCTGTTTTGCTCCGTGGAGATTTTTGAATCGAAACGAAATGATCACATCGAGATTTCCAAAAATCACTTGGACCATTGCCCTCATTGCCTAAAATTAGACATCCTTTGTTTGATGCAAGAGCATCCTTAGGCGAGATCCCTTTCATATCTGCTAACACGATGATTCTATTCTCCTTTCTCAAAAGAATATCAAGATTTGAATCACTTTCAAAAATTAATGGCAGCCTCGCCAAGGAACCCATGCTGGCCTGAACTACTTTTGGGCTATACGGGTCGACTGTTCCAGGAGGTATAGCCATCCAATCTAATCCAAACCAATCAGCCAGTCTAATTAAAGCCCCAGCATTTCCAGGATCTTGAACTCTATCGAGTATTACAGACCATGAATTCGAATGGGGCGTAAAACTCTTCATTTTTAAAATAGCAATGCATTCTTGGGGATTATCTAAAGATGAATACTTTTTCAATTGCTCATTGGAAAGTAGTATCGATTTAGGATGATTCACATAAAACCCATCTTTTAAAGTGAACAAAAATATAATCTCAAAATTCTCAGAAATGAATTCTCCTAAAACTTTGGGATTTTCAACTATGAATAATTTTCTTTCCCATCTTATTTTTTTCGAATGCAACGATCGAATCAGCTTTGAATGACTTTTTGAAAACATAAAATTTGGAATTAGAACCGGAAAGTTCGTTCAATTATATTTAAATTTGAGGCAAAATATTCTTATGATAGCTCCATCAGTTCTTGCTGCAGATTTTGCAAACCTACAACGTGACATAGAAATGGTTAATGGAAGTGAAGCTGCATGGTTCCATATAGACATAATGGACGGCATATTTGTTCCAAATATTTCATTTGGATTACCGGTTTTAAAGGCAATAAAAAAACATGCGCAAAAGCCATTGGATGTTCATTTAATGATTGCTAAACCAGAGAGGTACATTAAAGAATTTAAAAATGCAGGAGCTGATATTTTAACCGTTCATTTAGAAGCATCCACACACCTTCACAGAACTATTCAAGAAATCCGTTCTGAGGGTATGCTTGCTGGCGTTGCGCTTAACCCGCATACTCCCGTAGAAAGCTTGAGTGAGATTTTAAATGATATTGATGTTGTTTGCTTAATGAGCGTAAATCCTGGCTTTGGAGGACAATCATTTATCCCAAGAACTTTTGATAAAATTCAAATTTTGAAAGAGATGATTACCAATAGCCAGAGTAAGGCTAGGATCGAAATTGATGGTGGTGTGAATTTAGAAAATGCTTCGGAACTAAAGAATAAAGGAGCGGACGTACTCGTCGCAGGAAATGCTGTTTTTAAATCTGAGTCACCAATAAAATCCATATCGATGCTCAATAAATCTTGATTGTTTCAAATAACTTATTTTCATAAGAGCAATTAATGAATTAAATCTCAAGAAATAAGCTTTGATGTGAAAGAAAAATAATACGTTTGCAACTTATACAAAACATAAACTCAGAAACAGATCTCATGGCCATAGATAAAATTCAAGAATTACTTGGAGAACAAGCAAAATATCTTTTAGAGCATAAATCAACAGCAATAACTAAAAATCAAATTCATCTACCATCAGGCAGTTTTGTTGATGATAATTTTTTAGGCACAAATCGTGGAATACCAACTCTTAGATCTTTGCAACAACTTTATGGCACAGGTAGGCTTGCAAATACTGGCTACATGAGCATTCTGCCGATAGATCAGGGTATTGAGCATTCGGCTGGAGCAAGTTTTGCACCAAACCCGCTATATTTCGATCCTGAAAATATTGTCAAATTAGCGATTGATTCTGGTTGTAATGCAGTTGCTTCAACTTTTGGAGTCTTAGCAAATGTATCTCGAAAATATGCCCACAAAATACCCTTTATAGTTAAGCTAAATCACAACGAGTTTTTGTCATATCCAAATCAATATGATCAAACTATGTATGGATCTGTCGAAGATGCCTGGAACATGGGCGCAGTAGCTGTTGGAGCAACTGTTTACTTTGGTGCTCAAGAATCACGCCGTCAGCTACTAGAGGTCTCAGAGGCATTTGAGCGGGCAAGAGAATTAGGAATGGCTACTATTTTATGGTGTTACACTAGAAACTCGGGATTCAAGGTTGATGGGGTCGATTATCATACCTCTGCTGATTTAACAGGACAAGCAAATCATCTTGGTGTGACTATTCAAGCTGATATAATAAAACAAAAATTACCGACTAATAATGGCGGCTATAACGCCACCAAACATGGGAAAACTCACCAGAACGTTTACTCAAAATTATCCTCAGACCACCCCATTGATTTAACAAGATATCAAGTTGCAAATTGTTACATGGGGAAAATTGGTTTGATAAACTCAGGAGGGGAATCAAAAGGAGCAAGTGATCTTTCAGAATCTGTAATTACGGCGGTAATAAATAAACGTGCCGGCGGACAAGGTTTAATTCTTGGCAGAAAGGCGTTTCAAAGACCTTGGAGTGAAGGGGTCGACTTATTAAATACTGTTCAAGATGTCTATCTGAATAAGGATATATCAATTGCCTAAATAAAATTCTATGTCTTCAGATTGGTTTCAACGTCAGAAAGAAGGGATAACAACCCCAACTCAAGAAAAAAAGGAAACACCTGATGGATTGTGGCATGGCTGCCCAAAGTGTAAAGTAATCGTATCTATTGACGAATATGAAGGTAACTTATGGGTCTGCGGTAACTGCGGACATCACAATAGCATCGAGGCTATTGATTATTTTTCATTCCTATTTGATAATGGTGAATTCCGAGAATTAGATACTAATATGACTTCACTCGACCCACTTAATTTTGAAGATACCAAAAAATATAAAGATCGTCTTGAGGCTGCAAAAGAAAAGACAGGGTTAAAAGATGCAATTACTACTGCCACAGGTAACTTAGACAACATGCCAGTATCAATAGCAGCCATGAATTTCAAATTTATTGGAGGAAGTATGGGATCTGTAGTTGGTGAAAAAATATCTCGAGCTATTGATTTTAGCTTAAAAAATAAAATACCCTTCATAATGATCAGTAAAAGTGGTGGTGCGAGAATGATGGAAGCCGCATTTTCTTTGATGCAAATGGCTAAAACTTCTTCAAAACTTGCTCTTTTAGATGAGGCTAAAATCCCATATGTGAGTCTTTTAACAAACCCAACAACGGGTGGAGTTACTGCCTCATACGCTATGCTTGGAGACATAAATATCGCTGAGCCTGGGGCTTTAATCGGTTTTGCGGGCCCTAGAATAGTCAAAGAAACTATCGGCAAAGACTTACCAGAAGGTTTTCAAACGAGTGAATTTGTCAAAGAACATGGCTTTATTGATTTCATTGTAAAAAGGAATGACCTTAAAATAAAAATATCAGATTGGCTGCGATGTGTAGGCAATATTCCAAAACCTGCCGAAGCAGAGTGATTTTTTTGTAATTTTGCAAACTTCCGATAGACGGAAATATTACAGCACAAACATCTAAATGATTAAGGCATGTATTTGAATTCAGAAAAAAAGCGTGAAATTTTTGCGCAGCACGGTAAGTCAAAAGAAGATACTGGAACAGCAGAAGGGCAAATAGCTCTATTCACTTATCGTATAACTCATTTAACTGAGCATCTTAAAAAGAACCGAAAGGATCATAATACAGAACGATCATTAATTCGCCTAGTGGGTAAACGAAGAGGACTTCTAAACAACCTTCAAAAGAATCAAATTGAACGCTATCGTGCGATAGTTGAAAAACTGGGTCTTAGAAAATAAAAATTAAAGGATTCCAAATAGAGGAATCGACAAAGGCAATTCAATATTGAATTGCCTTTTCGCATTGATAAAAGCAGTCGTTAGTTAATATAAGCATCGAAAAACAAAAGAATGAAAGCACCAGAAGCGATATACCAAAGCATTACTCTCAAAGACGGAAGAGTAATAACATTAGAAACGGGGAGAATGGCTCGTCAAGCAAATGGATCAGTTCTATTGACTTGCGGAGGCACAGCTCTTTTGGCAACGGTGGTAGCCTCCAAAGAGGCACGACCAGGAGTTGATTTCTTGCCTTTATCCGTTGAATACAAAGAAAAGTTTGCTGGTGCCGGAAGAGTCCCGGGCGGTTTTTTAAAGCGTGAAGGACGACCGAGCGATCGAGAAGTATTAGTTTGCCGTTTAGTAGATCGTGTTTTACGACCCCTATTTCCAGATGACTTTCATGCCGACATTCAAGTAATTATTACAATGCTGTCATTTGACCCCATGGCTGCCCCAGAATCATTAGCTGGTTTTGCTGCATCTGCTGCAATCTCAATAAGTGACATTCCATTTAATGGGCCTATGTCAGAGGTCTCAGTGGCTAGAGTTAATGGGGAATTCGTGGTTAATCCTAATTATGAGCAACTAGAGGAAGCTGATATCGAAATGATGATCGGTGGAACTACCGAAAGTGTTGTGATGGTTGAAGGAGAAATGAAAGAAGTCTCTGAAGACGAAATGCTAGAAGCAATTGAAATTGGCCATGATGCGATTAAGCAGCAAGTAGAAGCTCAAAATGCTTTGACTAAAATGGTCCCAAGTGCTTTACCAAAAAGAGAGTATAGCCATGAAACTCATGATGAGGATCTCAGAAAGCGTGTTCATGAAGCTACCTATGCTGGAGCATATGAGGCTGCGGGTCTGGGAATTTCAGACAGAAAAGAAAGGTCATCAAAATTCAAACAAGTTTTTGAGGATTTCTCTATTACCATGAGCGATGAAGAAAAAGAAAATGGATTAGACTTGGCTAAAATTTATTTTCATGATGTTGAATGTCAAGCGATAAGAAATCAAATTTTAGATAGTGGAATCAGACTTGATGGAAGAAAAACTAATGAAATTCGACCAATTTGGTGCGAAGTAGATGTTCTCCCAGGACCCCATGGGTGTGCATTATTTACTCGTGGTGAAACTCAATCATTTACAACAGTCACATTAGGCTCAGCTCTAGACTCCAACAGAATTGATGCAGCAACTGTTACCGGTGACGAGAAGTTTTATTTACACTATAATTTCCCGCCATTCTCGACAGGAGAAGCTCGCATGATGAGAGGCACGAGTCGACGTGAAGTTGGTCATGGTAATCTTGCGCAGCGCGCACTTAAAAACATGATTCCCTCTGAGTCAGGTTATACCATTCGAGTAGTATCTGATATTTTAGAATCCAATGGCTCTAGCTCCATGGCTACAGTATGTGCTGGAACTTTAGCACTTATGGACGCAGGTATAGAAATAGAAAATCCTGTAAGCGGAATAGCGATGGGTTTAATTACTGATGAAGAATCTGGCAAATATGCTGTCTTAAGTGATATTTTAGGAGACGAAGATCATCTAGGAGATATGGACTTTAAAGTAACTGGTACAAAAAATGGTATCACCGCATGTCAAATGGACATTAAGACCAAAGGCTTGAGCGTAGAAATACTAAAAAATGCGCTTAATCAAGCCAAAGAAGGAAGGGAACATATCCTAGGAGTGATGACCAGCACAATGCCAAGCCATCGCAAGGAAATGAAATCTCATGCCCCGAAGATGGTTGTTATGGAAATTCCCAAGAGCTTTATCGGTGGTATCATTGGCCCTGGCGGAAAAATAATTCAGGGTATGCAAGCTGAAACTGGAACCACCATCACAATTGAAGAAATCGGTAATATTGGGCGTGTAGAAATAAGTGGTACAAGTGCTGATGGAATAGCTCTAGCTCAAGAACGTGTCAATGAAATATGTTTTGTCCCTGTAGTTGACCATATCTATGACGGTATTGTGAAAGGTGTTCAAACTTTCGGAGTTTTTGTTGAAATAGGTAGAGGTACTGAAGGTTTATTGCACGTTTCTGAAATGGATTGGAAACGCGTTGAAGACCCATCTAAACTTTATAAAGAAGGTGACAAAGTTCAGGTCAAACTTTTGAATATCGATGATAAAGGTAAACTGCGTCTTTCAAGAAAAGTCTTAATAGAAAAACCTGAAGGTTACGTTGAAAGAGCCCCAAGACCAAGAGAGGATCGCGGACCGCGGAAAGATCGAGGAGCTCAACGAGACAATAAGAATTCCTAAATTTTATAGCTAGTTTAAAATATCCTTGATTAAATCAAATAACGAATAAACTATATTCGATGCGTCAGTTAAAAATAACAAAACAAGTAACTAACAGAGAAACTGCTTCTCTAGATAAATACCTTCAAGAGATTGGTAAGGTTGAATTAATTACAGCAGAAGAAGAAGTTGAATTAGCCCAGAAAATAAAAGCTGGTGATCAAAGGGCTTTAGAAAAATTAACTAAAGCAAATCTTCGTTTTGTCGTATCTGTTGCTAAACAATATCAAAATCAAGGCCTGACACTTCCAGATTTAATAAATGAGGGAAACCTTGGCCTCATAAAGGCAGCGCAGCGATTTGACGAGACTAGGGGTTTTAAGTTTATTTCCTATGCTGTATGGTGGATACGGCAAAGTATTTTGCAGGCACTAGCTGAGCAGTCGAGAATTGTCCGCTTACCGTTGAATAAAATTGGATCTATAAACAAGATAAATAAAGCATACGCTTCTCTTGAGCAAGCTCATGAGCGTCCTCCAAGTGCAGAAGAGATTGCTGGGAAGCTTGAGATGAGCGAAATGGATGTTAAAGAGTCCATGAGAAATAGCGGTAGACACGTATCAATGGATGCGCCCCTAGTAGAAGGAGAAGACAGCAACTTATATGATGTTCTGAATTCATCCGACTCACCAAACCCTGATGATGATCTCATGGTGGACTCTCTTAGGACAGAAATAGAAAGATCTTTAACTACATTGACTCCCCGAGAAGGAGATGTAATCAGACTTTATTTTGGACTTAACGGACAACACCCACTAACATTAGAAGAGATTGGAGAAAAGTTTGATCTAACTAGAGAGCGTGTTCGACAAATTAAAGAGAAAGCAATTCGCCGTCTAAAGCATACGTCGAGAAGTACCATACTCAAAACTTATCTGGGATAGGTAGTATTAATTTACAATTCTTAAATATTTAGTTGATCTTCAATTCAAGATCTTTCTTAATAAATTCGTTTAATTCAATTTACATTTGCATATTAATTCATCGGGGCTGACCGGTTTTGACAGCGAGATGAAAGGATTTGTAAGCATGCCGAGCTATTCGATTGACGCTCGTAAATACAATATCGAATTTTATAATTGGCGAGTCTAACTACGCTCTTGCCGCTTAAT
>CAJWKU010000014.1 GCA_913043005.1 uncultured Cryomorphaceae bacterium | reverse complement strand
GCAAGTTATCTCTCAGAGTAATTTCAAAATCATCAATAGATTTATTGAATTTGTCGTTTGCCCAAATAATCAATGTTATCCCGTCTGTATCGAAAAATACTATTGGTTCAATAATATTTTTGTGATTTTCTGTTTGGATTTTGTTGATACGAATGATGTCATTCAGATCATACTTGCTCTTTTTATTTTTTAGATACTCTCTTGCATATTCAGCTACATGCGTCCCATTAAAATGAGCACTAAGGGATTTACAAAGAGTTGTTTTTCCAGAAGATTCTGGGCCTGTTATAACAATTTTCAAAGTTTTCGGATGTTCTACTGCCCAAACTAATGCCTCTGTTGTTTTATCATCGTTGGCAATTAAGTTCCAGCCAACACTGTATTTTCGACCGTCAGTAATGGTGGCATTCCCCTTACCGTTTCCCAATTCAGCAATAAAATTTAGCATGATATCTTTTGAAAGTGATAGCCCTTTTTGATTTGCAGCTTTATAGATGGATTCCTTCGCTCCCCAAGCGATTCTTCTTGCTAAGTCAGGATTTTTTGATGATCCAATTTTATTAATCTCTTCCAAAGAAAGAAATTTTGTTGAAATTTTGTGTAGCTGTAGTCTCTCACTTTCCACATCAATACCTATTGGTAGACTCGGATGCCAAGCTGCTGCGGCAAATTTTTGACTGTGACTCAGGCTAAGTTCACCGGAATTAGACTTAAGCTTAGGACGGTTACCCTCATATGAAATTTCTTTAGAAAGGTTATGATTAATCATGCCTAAAGCAACCCTTGCAGATAGAAATTCTGTTCTTCTCTTTTCACTTTTGAACTTTACGAACCTTTTAAGGTCTTCGGGTGAAAGAACTTTAATTGAAACGTTTTTATTTTCGTTTATCGGGACAAAAACGATATTCAAGCCAAAAAGTCCAAGTTTATTCACTTCGGCGGACATGATATGCTTAATTTTGTCATCTCTAATCATAATTCAAAGCAAAATTGATGGAAAACTCAACAAAAAACAACTTCATTAAAAATAAAGTAAAAGATATTTCTTTGGCTCCTTGGGGTCGAAGCGAGATACACCTTGCTGAGTCAGAGATGCCAGGGTTAATGGCACTAAGAAAAGAATATGGACAAAGCAAGCCTCTTAAGGGTGCCCGTATTGCGGGATGTTTACATATGACCATCCAGACTGCAGTGCTAATAGAAACTTTAGTTGATTTGGGCGCGGAAGTCACCTGGTCATCGTGCAATATTTTTTCAACCCAAGATCACGCTGCGGCGGCGATTGCTGAAGCGGGTGTGCAGGTTTACGCATGGAAAGGTTTAAATGAAGAGGAGTTTGATTGGTGTATAGAGCAAACATTATTTTTTGGAGAGGACAGGAAACCATTGAACATGATATTGGATGATGGTGGTGATCTAACAAATATGGTTTTAGATCGATACCCTCACCTCGTAGAGGGGATTGGAGGTCTTTCTGAAGAAACAACGACAGGTGTTCATCGTCTCTTTGAGCGTATGATTAACGGGACACTACCCATGCCTGCAATCAATGTAAATGACTCTGTTACGAAGTCAAAGTTTGATAATAAATATGGTTGTCGTGAGTCTGCGGTGGACGCAATACGTCGAGCTACAGATTTAATGATAGCTGGAAAAGTTGTTGTTTGTGCAGGTTATGGAGATGTTGGAAAAGGTACGGCTGCATCTTTTCAGGCTGCAGGTGCACGTGTCATTGTTTCTGAGGTTGATCCAATATGTGCTCTGCAGGCCGTTATGGATGGATTTGAAGTTCGTAAAATTGATAATGTCATAGGAATGGCGAATATTGTCATCACATCTACTGGAAACAAAAACATTATTGTTGACCGCCACTTTTTAGCTTTAAGAGATAAGGCAGTTGTATGCAACATCGGCCATTTTGATAATGAGATTGATATGGCCTGGTTAAATTCTAATTATGGAGAATCGAAATTAGAGATAAAGGCGCAAGTTGACATGTATACAATAGGAGACAAAGAGATTATAGTTTTGGCTGAAGGTAGATTAGTTAATCTCGGATGCGCTACAGGGCACCCAAGTTTTGTGATGTCAAATTCTTTTACGAATCAAGTATTAGCTCAAATGGAATTATATATGAATCCTGGAAAGTATTCTAATGAAGTATTTACTTTGCCTAAGCATTTAGATGAAAAAGTAGCTGAACTGCACCTTCAATCTGTGGGAGCAGAGCTGGATGTTCTTTCTGAAGAGCAAGCAGATTACATTGGAGTCAAAGTTAAAGGACCATTTAAGCCAGAAACATATCGATATTAAAGGATAGCAATTTAATAAATTAAAAAAAGGGGAGTTTTAATTACTCCCTTTTTTTACTGTTACTCTTATTTAAAGATTAAAAACAGACTTTATTTCATCTACAGAATCTAACTTTTCCCAAGTAAATAATTCTACGGTTTTCGTTAATTCTTCCATGCCATTTTCACTGGGTCGTTTGAACGTTTTGGTGACAATCTCATTTTTCCTTCCCATATGGCCATATGCTGCCGTTTCAGAATAAATTGGCTCCCTTAGTCCAAATTTTGATTCAATCGAAAAGGGCCGTAAATCAAATAGGGGTTTGAGTTTAGCGGAGATTTCTCCATCATTTAGTGTGCTTCCATCATTTCCTGAAACGGAAGCAGTCCCATATGTGTTGAGATAAAAGCCTACTGGTTCAGCTACACCAATCGCGTAAGCTAATTGAACTAAAACTTGTTTAGCAACTCCAGCAGCAACGATATTTTTTGCAACATATCTTGCGGCATATGCTGCTGACCGATCTACTTTTGATGGGTCTTTTCCCGAAAAGGCCCCACCTCCATGGCCTCCTTTACCTCCATAAGTGTCAACAATAATTTTGCGACCTGTTAAACCAGTATCACCATGAGGTCCTCCAATGACAAATTTACCTGTCGGATTAATTAAGTATTGAACACGCTGATTAAATAAATCTTGAATTTTCTTTGGAAGGTTATTTTTCACTCTAGGAATTAAGAGTTCTTGAATATCCGAGGCAATCTTTTTTTGCATCTCTGTTTCTCCTCCAAATTCATCATGCTGTGTGGATATAACAATTGTATCGATAGCTTCAGGCATGTGCTCATCATTGTATCTAATTGTAACTTGACTTTTTGAATCGGGACGTAAATAATTCATGATTTTTCCTTCATGTCTTATTTGGGCCAATTCTTTAAGTAGAAGATGACTAATTTCTAGAGCAAGAGGCATATAATTTTCGGTTTCGTCAGTTGCATAACCAAACATGATCCCTTGATCACCAGCTCCTTGTTCTTCTTCCAATGCTTTATCAACCCCTTGATTTATATCTGCAGATTGTTCGTGAATTGCGCTTAACACACCACATGAGTTGGCTTCAAACATATATTCGCTCTTAGTATATCCAATTTTACGAATCACTTCTCTAGCTATTTCTTGTGCATCTAGATACGTTTTGGATTTGACCTCTCCCGCCAAAACAACCTGGCCAGTCGTGACTAAGGTTTCACAAGCAACTTTAGATTTCGGATCAAATGCTACAAAATGATCCACAAGAGCATCAGATATTTGGTCCGCAACTTTATCTGGGTGCCCCTCTGAAACTGATTCAGATGTAAATAAATAGCTCATAGTATTTTCTTTTAAATTGAATTTAAGCTTGAAATATAAAATAAAGCTAATCTTGGCTCCTTTCTATACTTAGCATTTTTATTGTGGTTGTAATCGTATTGACCCTTCCACCTTTAGCGTCACCAAATATAAAATCCCTAATTCTTTTGGCAAGTCTTTTTTAAAAAAAATATATTGAAATATTATTTAACAGAGTTATATTTGCGCAGCTTATCAAGAAAGACAGAGGGAAAGGCCCGATGAAGTCTTGGCAACCAAATTTAGATGGTGCTAAATCCTACCACAGTTAATCCTGTGGAAAGATGAGTGTGATGAAAAATTTCGTTACGCTTAAGTCTTTTCAACTTTTAAGATGAGCTTAATAGAAACAGATGTCACAGATAAATACCATTGCCAAAGAAAGGATATTGATTTTAGATGGAGCCATGGGATCTTTGATTCAAGATTATAAACTTGAAGAGAAAGACTTTCGTGGTTCAAATTTTACTGAATGGGACTCTCCTTTAAAAGGTAATAATGACATCTTAAATATCACACGACCAGATATTATTGAAGAGATACACGCAAAGTATTTAATGGCTGGAGCAGACATAATTGAGACTAATACTTTTAGTAGTCAATCAATTTCAATGGCTGATTATTCGTTGGAAGAATATGTAAAAGAAATAAATTTATCAGGGGCAAGACTTGCAAGAAAAGTTGCGGATAAATTCTCTTCCAAAGAGAAACCAAGATTTGTAGCAGGAGCAGTTGGTCCGACAAATAGGACCTTAAGTTTAAGTCCAGATGTGAATAGACCAGAATATCGGAGCATTTCTTTTGATGAACTTGCTGGGGCCTACCAAGAACAGGTTGAAGCATTAATTCTGGGTGGAGTTGATATATTAATTATTGAGACCATTTTTGATACGCTTAATGCCAAGGCTGCTTTAATTGCAGTTCAAAATGCTTTTTCTAATGTTGGAAAAGAAGTTCCAATAATGGTAAGTGGAACAATTACAGATGCATCGGGACGAACTTTAAGTGGCCAAACAACTGAAGCATTTTTAATCTCCTTGAGTCATATGCCATTATTAAGTATTGGATTAAATTGTGCTCTTGGAGCCAAAGAATTGCGACCATATTTACAAACTCTGTCAGCCAAGGCTCCATTTCTTATTAGTGCTTATCCTAATGCTGGTTTACCGAATGCATTTGGTGAATATGAGCAAACCCCTGAGGATATGGCCAGAGATATTGAAGAATACATAGACTTAGGAATCATAAATATTATAGGTGGATGCTGTGGTACAACTCCAGATCATATTAAGGCATTTGCTAAGCTTTCAAATGGGCGATTGCCGAGAAAAATTAAAGAATGAATCTTTCTGGACTTGAACCTTTAAAAATAGGACCTGAAACTAATTTTGTAAATATTGGTGAAAGAACTAATGTCACGGGGTCACGAAAATTCCTTCGGCTGATAAGAGAAGGACTCTATGAAGAAGCTTTAGATATTGCCAGAGACCAAGTAGAAGGTGGCGCTCAGATTATTGATGTTAATATGGATGAAGGAATGTTGGATGGCTCTTTCGCAATGAGTACATTCCTAAATTTCATCGCTTCTGAGCCTGATATTTCAAGAGTGCCAATAATGATTGATTCGTCTAAATGGGAGATAATTATTGCGGGTTTAAAATGTGTTCAAGGGAAGTCAATAGTAAACTCAATAAGTTTAAAATCTGGGGAAAAAGAGTTTTTAGAGCAAGCCAAACTGATACGACAATTTGGAGCTGCGGTTATAGTAATGGCATTTGATGAAGAAGGGCAAGCTGATAATTACATAAGACGTATTCAAATTTGTGAACGGGCCTACAAACTGTTAGTCAATAATGCTAATTTTCCTCCAGAAGAAATAATTTTTGATCCAAATATTTTCCCAGTAGCTACAGGTATGGATGAGCATAGAAAAAATGCCATTGATTTTTTTGAGGCCACCAAATGGATAAAGAAGAATTTACCTCAAGCCAAAGTTAGCGGAGGAGTTTCAAATGTTAGCTTTTCTTTTAGAGGGAATGATCAAGTTAGAGAAGCAATGCATTCTTGTTTCCTCTACCATGCTATAAAAAACGGCATGGATATGGGAATAGTTAACCCTAGTCAGTTAATCGTTTATGATAAAATTGATACGAATCTTCGAAATCATATTGAGGATGTATTATTTGACCGTCGAGAAGATGCTACAGAAAGATTATTGACATTAGCAGACTCCTTTAGCGGAGGATCAAGCAAAAGAAAAAAAGATGAATCCTGGCGAAAAATGCCAATTACTGATCGTATTGAGTATAGTTTAGTTAATGGTGTTGATGCACATATAGAATTAGATGCAGAAGAGGCAAGATTAGAACTTGGCGCTCCATTAAGTGTTATTGAAGGACCTTTAATGAGCGGAATGAATGTTGTGGGAGATCTCTTTGGATCGGGTAAAATGTTCTTGCCGCAGGTGGTTAAATCAGCTCGAGTAATGAAAAAAGCGGTTGCATATCTGGAGCCTTTTTTTGACTCTGAAGATGAAGTCTCAAGAAAAAATGGGAAAATATTGATGGCAACAGTAAAAGGTGATGTACATGATATTGGGAAAAATATAGTATCTGTGGTATTACAATGTAACAATTATGATGTTGTCGACCTGGGTGTAATGGTTCCTCCTCAGAAGATTTTAGATTTGAGCATTGAGCATAATGTTGATATAATTGGATTGAGTGGGTTAATTACACCATCACTAGATGAAATGGTATTTCTCGCTTCAGAAATGAAACGTCAAGGGATTTCAAAACCCTTGTTAATTGGAGGCGCAACAACATCAAGAGCTCATACAGCTGTGAAAATACAACCTGTTATTGATACCCCAGTAATTCATGTTAATGACGCTTCAAGATCTGTCCCTGTTGTTCAAAAACTATTAGGAACGGATAGTGTAAATTTCTCAGAGGAGATTCGTTCAGATTATTTAAAACTTGCAACTCAATATGCAAGCCGAACCAGTAAAAAAAGCTTTCAACCTCTAGAAGAAGCTCGAAAAGATCGATTTAAATTAGATTTTTCGAAAAAACCTCTTCCGCCAAAAGCTTTTGGGGTTTTTACTTTAAATGATTTTCCTTTGGAGAATTTACGCAGTTCTATCGACTGGACTCCTTTTTTTATGGCTTGGGACTTACATGGTAGATATCCGCGAATTCTTAAAGATGAAGTTGTTGGAGAACAAGCCAATAATCTTTGGAATGATGCACAAAAAATGTTAGATCTTATTATTCAAGAAAATTGGTTAAAAGCAGATGCTGTTTACGGGTTTTTTGAAGCTAGGCAGTTAGGAGACGATATTGAAGTGCTGGACAAAGATAAAAATGCTCATAAATTTTTAACTCTTCGACAGCAAACTAAAAAGAAGAGTGGCCTTCCTTATATGGCGCTTTCTGACTTCATTGATCCTTCAGGCGATACAATCGGACTTTTTGCTGTTTCAACCGGTCATGGTATCGATGAAAAAATAAAAGAATTTGAATCAGTTCAAGATGATTACAGCGCCATAATGTTAAAGTCTCTTGCAGATCGATTAGCTGAGGCATTTGCTGAACATTTACATTTTTTAGTAAGGACTAAATTTTGGGGATATGCTGAAAATGAAAAATTAAGTAACGAAGAGTTAATTGCAGAAGCTTATCAAGGAATAAGACCAGCTCCAGGATATCCATCATGTCCAGATCACCTTGAAAAGGATCTCCTTTTCAAATTATTAAATGTTGAAAAAAACATAAAAGTCACACTTACTGAACATAAAGCCATGTTTCCTACTGCAGCAGTATGTGGATATTATTTTGGGCACCCTGACTCGAGATATTTTGGCTTATCAAAAATTGACAAGGACCAACTGATGGATTATTCTTCAAGAAGAGCTATAGCCCTGGATGAAGCATCACGTTGGCTGAGTCCTTTATTGGGTTAATAGAATAAACTTAAAAAATACACTTAATCGAAAAACAGATATGAAAGTTATTGATCACATAAAAAAATCAAAAGGTGACACCTTATTTAGCTTTGAAATATTACCTCCTTTGAAAGGAACAAGTATTGAAGGTTTATTTAATTCTATTGATCGCTTGATGGAATTCAAACCAAAGTTTATAGATGTAACAAGCCATAGAGAGGAGTTTATTTTTAAAAAGCATGACTCAGGTTTATTAGAAAAAATTCACACGAGAAAAAGACCGGGGACAGTTGGTATTTGCGCAGCTATTCAAAATAAGTTTAAGGTGGATACAGTACCGCATGTTATTTGCGGTGGTTTCACGAGAGAAGAAACAGAGTATGCATTAATTGATCTTCACTATTTAGGTATTGATAATGTTTTAGTCCTTAGAGGGGACGCTCAGAAGGCCGATAATCAATTTATTCCAGAAAATAATGGTCATAAATATGCTATCGATCTGCTGAGTCAAGTTTCAGCTCTTAACAATGGTCATTATTTACATGACGAAGTTGAAAATACTAATCCTTCAGACTTTTGTATAGGAGTTGCCGGGTATCCAGAAAAACATTTTGAATCACCAAGTTTAAATACTGATATTAAGAGGTTAAAATCTAAGGTTGAAGCTGGTGCTGAATATGTTGTTACGCAGATGTTTTTTGATAATAAACGTTATTTTGACTTTGTTGCCAAGTGCAGAAAAGCAGGGATTAATGTTCCTATTATTCCAGGGTTAAAGCCAATTGTTTCAAAAAAGCAATTGATTGCAATTCCAAGAAATTTTTATCTCAATTTACCTGATAGCTTAATTCAAGCTATTGAATCTGCAAAAAATCCAGATCATGTCAGAGAAGTTGGGATTGAATGGTGTATATCTCAATCCAAAGAGTTAATGGAAAATAAAGTCCCCGTTTTACATTATTATACAATGGGAAAGGGAGCATCTACCGAGAGAATCGCAAAGGCATTATTTTAGTTTTTATTAAAAGGAAAGACTTCTGAATAAATTATTTGTTTTGTGAAAGCATTCGCTTATCGCCTTATCTTGCATTCATGTCCGTAACAAATTTCAAAGCTCCTCGATTTGCACCAAAAATGGGTCAGCCTTTTTATCAGGAATTAACCCAAAGGGTGAATGCATATTTTCAAACCGAAGGATTATCAAAAAAAGGTAATTTAGGATTGTATATAAAGACTTTAATCCTTGTATTTGGAATTGTCTCTGCATATTCAGCCTTGATAATTTTTCAACCGTCATTCTCCAGTGCTTGGGGTATATGGTTTTTAATGGGAATTTTTATAAGTGGAATAGGGTTTAATACCATGCACGATGGCGCTCACGGAAGTTTTTCAAAGCATAATTGGCTCAATGAAATGGCAGCTCATACAGTAAACTTCTTGGGTGCAAGCGTTTTGATGTGGAAGACAAAACATAATACTGTTCATCACACATTTACTAATATTGAAGGTGTTGATGATGACATTGAGTCTGGTGCATTATTACGAATGGCTCCTGGACAAAAAAGACTAAGGATCCATAAGTTTCAGCATTTATATTTTAGTGCCTTATACGCTTTGCTATATATTTATTGGGTTTTATACACGGACTATAAAAAATATTTCTCCAAGAAGATTGGTCAGGTTCCCCTTAAGCCCCTTACCAGATTTCAACATATTTCGTTTTGGGCATGGAAGGCCTTGCATTTAGGTTTATTTGTTGGATTACCAATGTATACTCTTGGATTTTTTCATTGGCTGATAGGTTTTTTCATCATGTCAGCAGTTGCGGGCTTTGTTCTTTCAATTGTATTTCAATTAGCCCATGTAGTAGACAAAACAGCTTTTGTAAGTACATCAAAAAATAAAACTCTAGAGACCGAAGACGAATGGGCTATTCACCAAGTGAAGACCACTGCAAATTTTGCTATGGGAAATAAGTTTTTGACTTGGTTTTTAGGCGGTTTAAATTATCAAGTAGAGCACCATTTATTCCCTAGGATTTCTCATGTTCACTATCCCGATATCTCCAAAATAGTTAAAGACACATGTGAAGAATTCAATATTACCTACCATGAGTTCAAGACATTTGCCAGTGCATATCGTTCCCATGTAAGTCATTTAAAGCAAATGGGGATTGCTTAAATTTCAATTCTAATTGGAAATAGTTAGACTAACTCCGTCATATCCGACCTTATAGTCTAGCAGCCCCCAAGCTGAGACTCCATCTAAGGCCTGGCCATCAAATAATAAGAACTCCTGATCATCACAAGGGCATTGGGCATATAAATTGTCTTTTAATACCAGTGTTCCACAATTTTCTTGTACGTGATTTGGGCAACACAAATCATAAACTCCAAAGTCATTGGCATCACCAAAATTTGTTCGCCGATATATTGCGATGCCCCGGTATCCCCATTCAGGGATAAAAATGGAACCTCCAACAAATTGCAGCGGGTATGAGCTTGGGGTATTAAGGTACAGATTTTCATTTACTTGCATGATGGGAACAGGGTGGTTATTCCTTACGCCTGTACAAGAAATGCAGATCATTCCTAGGGTAATAATGAACAGATATTTTTTCATATTTGATGGTTCAATATTAATGAAATAATACTTAAAAGATGATTGATAGTAATTATTGGTTATTTTCGTGTCTTCGATTTACCTAAATCATAACTAAACGCTCAACATATGCGAATTCGATTTGGAGCTTTTCTCATAGCTATAGCATTTGTCTTTAATGCTTCCGCCCAATCAAGACCAGGATCTCTGAGGGGAGTTGTAAAAGATAAAAAGTCTGGTAGTGAACAATATCAGGCAGTAATCAAAGTTCTTTCTGGCGGTTATGAAATTGCCAAGGGGCTCACAGATTTCGATGGGCGGTACAATATAAATCCAATTACTCCAGGGACATACTCTGTAACATGTGAGGCATTTGGATATAATAAAGTGACTTTTAACGGTGTAGAAATTGTTGGAGGTCGACCAATTGTAATTGACTTTTCTTTGGCCTCCTCTGATGTAGTCTTGGGAGAAGTAGATGTTGTTGCTGATTATGAAGCTCCACTTATTGAAAAGGGAAAGACCTCCTTTACGATGGGTGCGGCAGCTATCAGGAACTTGGCGTCACGTGGTGTTAGTGGAGTTCTATCTCTCACATCAGGTGTTGTACAAGATGAAGGCTCTGGCGCTAGTTACTTTAGGGGAGGCCGAAGTGACGCAAATGTAACCTTTATTGATGGTGTAAAAATTAGGGGAGACGTTAATCTCCCGCGGGAAGCCATCGCTCAAACAGAGGTTATTACGGGAGGTGTTCCTGCAAATTATGGTGATGTTACAGGTGGCGTCATTTCAACAACAACAAGAGGTCCGTCACCAAGATTTTTTGGAACCACAGAATATGTAACTTCGTCTTTATTTGACCCTTACAATTTTAATCTCGGGGGTTTAACAATTGGCGGTCCTTTATTATTTAATAAAGAAAAAAATGCTCCTCTGGTTGGTTACTTGTTATCTGCAGAATTTCAGCACAATGGAGACACAAGACCATATGCCTCAATAGCCCCTGTTTACAAGGTAAAAGATGATGTTCTGAGTGAACTGGAATTAAATCCATTGGTGCCAACTGCTGCAGGTTTAGGAACCATACGTGCTGCTGAATTATTACGTCTAGGCGATTTAGATACGGCAAATAGCCGATTAAATGTTGCTCGCAATGCAATACGTGCTACGGGCAATATAAATATCAAAACAAGTAAGAGAACTAATTTGGTAATTGGTGGAAGATTTAACCAAACTGTTGGAAGAAACTCAAGCCGCTTTAATTCACTAATGAATTATAATAATAATTCTACTTTTAATAGTCGAGATTTCTCCACTTATGCCAGATTTACTCAGCAATTTGGTGGCATGGGAGCAGATAGTGAGTCCTTAATTAAAAACGCTTATTACACAATTCAAGTAGACTACTCAAAAAATCAAGATCGCACATGGGATGATCGCCACCGCGATAATTACTTTCAATATGGCCATGTCGGAAAATTTGAAACTCAGAGGCGATCCCTTTACGGTTATGGGCAAGATGAGAAAACAGGGGTCACTGGATTCTTGAAGTTACTCGATTTAGATACGAATGTGGTATTTACTCCAAGTACTTACAATCCAGTTTTAGCCAATTATACTTCATCTTATTATGATATGGTGTCTAATGGTCAGATTGCGAATCAGATTGATAACCTGACTAATATTCAACAGGGTGGAGGTTTATTGAACGGCCAGGCTCCTTACAGTGTTTATAGTTTATTTGGTAATGTTGGTGCAATTCAAGCAAATTATGGTTATAATCAAAGAGAACAGTTTCGAATCACCGCATCAACAAATTTTGATATTGGATCGCACTCATTAATTGCCGGATTAGAGTATGAACAGAGGTTCGATAGAAGTTTTGGAGTTGCAGGCAGAAGTCTTTGGACTTTAATGCGCAATCTGCAAAATGATCATATGAAGGAATTGGACCTGGAGAACCCTAATCTTGTTTTCAGAGACAACGTTTTCCAGGATACTATTAATTACAATCGAGCATTGGATTTAAATAAGCCAAGAACTTTTGATAGAAATCTGAGAATTGCCATGGGATTAGATCCAGATGGGGGAGACCAGGTTCTTTTGGATATAGACAACATTTCGCCAGATGATTTACTCTCCTATGGTGGGCTTGGATTGTTTTCAGCCCAAGAATTGTTGAATTTTGGAGGGGATGCATACGTTAATTATTATGGCTATGACTTTACGGGTGAATTATTAAATTATAATCCAACTTTAGAGAACTTCTTTAAGGCCAAAGACGCGGATGGGAATCGAACTTATCCAATAGCGGCTTTTCAGCCAATTTATATGGCTGGATATATTCAAGATCAATTCACCTTTGATGATCTTTATTTTAATGTTGGGGTTCGTGTAGATCGATTTGACGCAAATCAACCGGTCCTAAAAGATCCATTTACTTTGTATGAATCAAGGAATGTGGGAGACGTCAAGAATATGAATACAGACTTTATTATTCCCGAGTCCATGGGTGACGATTATGTTGTTTATGTTGATGACATAAAAAACCCCAATAAAATAGTAGGATATCGTAACGGATTTGATTGGTTCAATGCTGATGGAAGTCCGCAGCAAAACCCCGTCGAAATTTCAAACCTATCAGGAGGGCAAGCCAAACCTTGGATTTTTGAGGAAAATTTCACTGACCAAAATAATCCGGATTCACCAGTATTGTCTGCAAATAGTTTTAAGGATTATACTCCTCAAGTGACAGTGTCTCCTCGAATATCTTTCCAATTCCCCATTTCAGATGAGGCAGAATTCTTTGCTCACTATGACCTCTTAGTTCAAAGACCCAACGCAACGTGGTCTCGTTTTAATCCAGTGAATTATGTAAATCTTCAATATGGAACTGCTGATTTGCCAAATCCTGAGCTTGAACCTCAAAAGTTAACAGAGTATGAAATTGGCTTTCGCCAAATGCTAGGAGAGAGAAGTGCTTTGAAAATAAATGCCTTCTATCGTGAATATCGTGATTTAATACAGTCGGTATCGGTTACAGAGGCTTATCCGACAACATATGTCACTTATGGGAATAGGGACTTCACCACTGCAAAAGGGTTCAGTTTTCAATATGATTTAAGAAGAACAGGTAATGTTATGCTCAATGCTCAATATACTTTGTCATTTGCTGATGGCACAGGATCTGGTGCTGAATCGGGACTTTCTTTGGCTAGATCAGGTCAGCCAAATCTCAGGTATATCCAACCTTTGAGTTATGACCAAAGACATAATTTATCTGCTAATTTGGATTACAGATATGGAAAGGGAACCAACTATAATGGACCTGTTGTTAATAATGTACGTGTTTTAGAAAATACGGGTGTTAATCTATTGGTAAGTACAGGCTCCGGCTTCCCTTATTCGCGCAGAGTTAGGGCATATGGCTTGACGGAAAGTGCAGCGCCAATTGTAGGTATTTTGAATGGCTCAAGATTGCCATGGCAATTTAAAATGGACATGACAGCAAATAAGGTTTGGTATTACAATAAAGGAAAGAAAAATATTGAATTATATGTCCAAATATTGAATGTTTTTAACTCTCAGAATGTACTGGGGATATATCCATACACAGGCTCGCCAGAGGATGATGGCTATTTGGCGTCATCTAGGGGACAACAAGCTATTTTATTTACTACAAATGCGCAGTCTTTTGCTGATTTCTACAATATATCTATGGTCAATCCATTTAATTATTCAGTCCCTCGCCAAATTCGTCTAGGTATTCGCCTTGGCTTGTAAATTATTTTATTCCAATTTCAAATGAAGAAATTAATATTCTGTTTAGTAATCGTATTTAGCTCAGGAGTAATATCGGCAAAGCCTGATATTAATGTTTCTGGAAGCTCAATTGGCCGCTCAAACAAGACGGTTGAAGAGCTCTGTCAGCCGGCTAAAGCTCAATCTGACCTTAGCATAAATAATGTTCGTGCTACTATTTTAGCAGGTGGAGATATGTGGTGGGATTTAAATACTGCTCGTTATGAAGTCCCTAAGGGAGGTGGAAAACACTCGATGTTTGCTGGAGCTCTTTGGCTTGGAGGACTTGATGAGGGAAATCAGTTGAAACTTGCAGCTATGACTTATCGTTCACGCGGAAGTGATTACTGGCCCGGCCCCCTATCAACAGACGGCTTGGCTTCTGTTAATAAAGAGATTTGTGATAAATATGATCAACATTGGATAATCACCCGTGAAGAGGTTGAAACTCATCGTTCATGGTTGTTCTGTAAAAATGATCCAGACTGTGATGCTGGGGATAAATTCCCAGGATATGAAGGGAATATACCGGATATTATTTTAAATTGGCCAGCTCAAGGAGCGGAAGGTGAATTGCCTTACGCCCTTGCTCCTTTTATCGATTTAGATGGAGATCAATTCTATGATCCATTAGAGGATTACCCTGCCTATGACCTAGATAGATCTTTTGATTGCCGAAGAAAAGAGACAGATGTTCTTTACGGTGACCAGACAATATGGTGGGTATTTAATGATAGAGGAAATGTTCATACAGAGACCAATGCGGGCGCTCTAGGGTTTGAAATTCGAGCTCAAGCATTTGCTTTTTCTACGAATGATGAGATCAATAATATGACATTTAATAACTACCGAATTATTAATAAGTCAACATTTAGATTGACCAATACATACTTCTCTACATGGTTTGATCCAGATCTAGGAAATTATTTAGACGATATCATAGGTTGTGACATCCCAAGAGGGTTGGGATATTGTTATAATGCCGACTTAAATGACGAAGGTCCTTTGGGATATGGATTAAATCCTCCTGCTGTTGGGTTTGATTTCTTCCAAGGCCCTTTTGCTGATTATTTTGATGGCCTTGATAATGATAGAGACGGATGTATCGATGGTGTAAGAGATGATAATGGAGATTGTGTCGCGGAGAATCCAGTTACTGGCGTGAACGAAAGAATCATCATGTCCGGATTCATGTATTACAATAATACAGGGTCTGCATTTTCTGGTAATCCAAATACCTCTGCAGAGTTTTATAATTTTATGCAATCAAGATGGAAAAATGGTAATCCGCTTGTAGTTGAAAGCCCTAGTGGCCCCGGAAACCCTGCAAATGGTGATGGATTTACTGCAGATGGTTCAGGCCTTGCAACTTTATTTGCATATCCAGGGAACACCTTTGATACAACTGGGAACAATGCTCCAACGTCATCACAAGATTGGTACGAATCACCAAATAATTCTGAGGATAAGCGTGGTCTTCACAACGCGGGGCCTTTTTCTCTAGCTCCAGGGGCATTGAATTTCATTACAACAGGAGTTGTTTGGGAGAGAGATTACAATAAGTCTGATTTATTTGCATCAGTTGAGAAAGTTTTAATTGCTGACGACAAGGCACAAAGTTTATTTGATAATTGTTTTCAGATATTGAATGGTCCTGATGCTCCTGATCTAGAAGTTCAGGAGCTAGACCGTGAGCTTGTTTTGATGCTTAGCTACAGAGAAGGACAGAATAATGATAATCTTGATTATGAAGAGATTGATCCTTTGATTCCATTTGCAGATAATAAATATAGATTCGAAGGATTCCAAATTTTTCAGCTGGCAAATCAGAATGCTTCGGTAGGAGATCGATATGATCCGAGTCAGGCGAGATTAATTGGTCAATGTGATATTCAAAATGGGGTAGAACGTCTCATAAATTGGGAGTTAGATCCGAATTTAGAACTGCTTATGCCTCAAGATATGACCCTTGAAAATAATAATGAAGGTATTAAAATGAGTTTCTTAGTTAGCGATGATGCCTTCGCAACAGGAACAGATAAGAGACTTGTGAATCATAAGCCATACTACTTTACTGTTGTGGCATATGCTTACAATGAATATGAGCCATTTGACCAGGTCCTATATCCAAGTGGACAGCGAAAGCCCTTCTTGTCAGGAAGAAATAATGTAAGAAAATATGAAGGCATTCCGCACATAATAAGTAGTGAATCGCAAGGGACTATTCAAAATTCAGCCTATGGGTTTAGCCCAATTATTACCCGAATTGAAGGTATGGGTAACGGAGGAAATCCGCTTGAATTAGACTCAGCCTCGAAATCATTCATCATTAATAATTTCAGCTTGGACTACCCAGTATATAAGAGTGGGAATGGACCTATTAACGTAAAAGTTGTAGATCCTTTGAATGTACCCGAAGGAAATTACACTCTTCTTTTTGATAATATAGGAAGTTCAGCAATGTGGGAGATTCAAGATGGTGCAGGAAATACTATTGCAAATTCAATGACTTCAATCTCTTTCTTAAATGAACAAATAATTCCTGAGTTGGGATTATCAGTTGAAATTAGAGATCAAGAGAATCCAGGAAATGATCCAGATAATGAGAGAAATGCAGGAATCATAGAATCGGATATTAGTTTTACTGATCCCACTCAGGCGTGGTTGACAGGCGTAAAAGATGACGATAGCTACAGCCCAAGAAATTGGTTATTGGCAGGTCAAAATGATGTTACAGTAAAGCCGGGTTCTTATTATTCAGATTATCCAGATGACCCGAAGTCATTATTTAGCAATATTGTAGATGGCACATGGGGACCATTTAAATATGTGAGTTATTTGGGAAGAGGTTTTGATGAAGGAAACCCTATCTATGGCATGGGTCCTGCTGATTCAGCTATGTCGGCTTTTTCCTCTAGAATGGCTACTGGAGGACTCCACTCTGTTGATATTGTTTACACATCTGATCATACTAAATGGACTCGTGTGCCTGTTATAGAGCTGGGAGAGGATCAAAATCTAACTGATGGTGCCACACGAAAATGGAGGTTGCGTTCTGGCGCTAGCTTAGATCTTGTAAATGGTGAGCTTGTTCAGAGCTCTACGAGTACGGGTTGGTCATGGTTCCCAGGATATGCAATTGATCTCGAAACGGGAACACGTTTAAATATGGCTTTTGGTGAAAATTCTTGGATGGTAGGGGATAATGGAAATGATATGAAATGGAACCCAACGAGTAGAAGCAGTGTTTTCCCAAGAGATGCAGTAACTGGTGGATATAAGTTCGGGGGACAGCACTACCTCTATGTATTTGCTCCTTATTTTCAACAGGGCCTTTCTAAGATACCACTAGATTATGCAGGGCCAGACGAAACTGCAAGTCCTTTATACACGGAGATAACCGGTATGAATTCTATCCTAAATCGCAATAAGATTACGAAAAGCTTAATGTGGGTTAACATACCATTAATTGACTCCAGGTTTGATGGAATGGATCCGTATACTAATATGCCAAGTGATGCAAAAGTCAGAATTCGCATGACTCAACCTTACTCTAAGTATGAAATAGACGGAAGCAATAATTCATACCCAAAGTATATCTTCAATACAAATAATGTTGCTACTAAAAAAGGTCAAACCTCTATTGCTCAGTCGGCATTGGATATAATCCGTGTTGTACCTAATCCATACTTTAGTATCTCTTTGTATGAGAATTCTCAATTAGACAATATTGTCAAGATCACTAATCTTCCTGAAAACTGTACCATAAACATATACACTGTTGAAGGGGCTTTAGTTAGGACTTTAAAGAAAGACAATTCTGCTACATGGATATCATGGAACTTGACAAACAATTACAATGTTCCAATTGCTAGTGGAGTTTATATCATTCATATTAACGCCCCGGGTATTGGGGAGAAGGTGATTAAATGGTTTGGAACATTACGTCCATTTGACCCAACTGGATTTTAAAAAGAAATATGGAAATCATGAAAAAATATATATATTCAATAGTCGCTTTTCTAGTGGTAACGTCGTATGCTTTTGGTGGGAATCCTGTAAGGTCAGGATCTGCAGGGGCTTCTGAACTTTTGATAAACCCTTGGTCTCGAACGGCTTCATGGGCAGAAGGGAATACAGCAAATGTAATGGGCCTAGAGTCATTGTATGGAAATATTGCAGGTTTAGCATTTACCGATGGCCTGCAGGCTGGATTTGCAAATAGTCAATGGTTAGTTGGTTCCGGGATTCAGTTGAATGCAGCTGCATTTGCAACACCAACGGGTAATGATGGAGTTCTTGGGATTCATATAACGAATATGAATTATGGTGATATAGATGTCACAACCACGGACTTGCCAGATGGTGGTGCTGGAACTTACCGTCCGACGGCTTCAATTATTGGTATTGGTTACTCTAAAAAGTTTACTCAGAGTATTTTCGGTGGTATTAATATAAAATTGTATAGCTCCAGTATATCAAACCTTACTGCTACTGGGGTCTGTTTTGATGCTGGTGTCCAATATGTAACAGGAGATAATCGTGATTTTAAATTTGGCATCACACTTCGTAACATTGGTCCTTCATTTGGTTATGCCGGAGATGGTATGGCAATAGTCTTGCCTGTTCCCTCAGGGTCGCATACTTCTACTTTTGATAGCCGATCACAAAGCTTTGAGTTGCCTACTCAGCTTGCTATTGGTGCTTCAAAAAGAGTAGACATAGACTCCAAGAATCGACTTAATATTGCTGCTAATTTTATTTCCAACTCTTTCAAAAAAGATCAAATAACTGGCGGACTAGAATTTGATCATAATGATATTTTTCAAGTCCGGTTTGGTTATGCTTTTTTTGACAATCGTTATGATGGAATGGCGACAGAAGCTTTAAGTGGTCCAGCTGCAGGGTTTTCCGTAAACGCACCAACAGGAAATGGGGGTAAATTACAGATTAACTATGCATACCGGCTTACAAACTCCGCTTTCATGGGTGTTCATACAATAGGGGCAATTCTAATATTATAATTTTCTTCTGGAGCCTTTATTTCTCTCTTTTATTTAAATTCATATCTTTCAAATATTGAGTTGAGGTCTAAATAGATCTCATCCCTGTTTAAAAATCAATTAGAATGTCGGTTTCCTATTATACCCCTGAGGGCTTTAAAAATTTAAAAGAAGAGCTTGAAGAGCTTAAGTCAGTGCAGCGGCCTCGGATATCTCAGCAAATTGCAGAGGCTCGTGATAAAGGTGATTTAAGTGAGAATGCTGAGTATGATGCAGCCAAAGAGGCGCAGGGTTTATTGGAATTGAAGATATCTAAACTAGAAGATGTAATGGCAAATGCGCGGATAGTAGATGAATCCCAATTTGACAATAGTAAAGTGTTAATATTATCTCGAGTTCGTTTACGTAATGTATCAAATAAAATGGAGTTTTCTTACACTTTAGTTGCCGAAGCAGAAGCAGACCTCACCTCGGGGAAAATAAGTGTAAGTTCTCCTATTGGCAAAGGGCTTTTGGGTAAAACTCTTGGGGATATTGCAGAGATTCAAGTCCCAAATGGGATGATGAAATTGGAAATATTAGAAATTTCACGCTAAGAATATTTAGACCAATATGGATTCCGTATTTACAAGAATTATAAAAGGTGAAATACCTTGTTATAAAATTGCTGAGTCTAATGACTCAATAGCATTTTTAGATATCAGACCCCTTTCTAAAGGTCACACGCTTGTTGTTCCTAAAAGAGAGGTAGATCGTTTGTTTGATCTCCCGGTTAAAGAGTTTGAGACCTTGTGGTCATTCGCACAAGTCGTAGCAAAAGCTATTGAGGGTAAAATAGCATGTAATCGAGTGGGTGTAGCAGTCCTTGGATTTGAGGTCACTCATGCACATGTGCATCTAGTTCCTTTGAGAACTGAGGGGGATTTGAATTTTGCATTGCCAAAGTTGCAACTCAGTGAGGAGGAAATGCAAGATATTGCCAAGAGCATAGCAAATGAATATGTGAGATTGAAATCCTAAGTTAGTTTAGAGTTTAGGTTTTAGAGGATACTTTTTATCTATGTTTTTAAAGGAATATTTATTCCAAACCCAAAAAAATAGGGCACTCCTAAATTCAATTGTATTTCAAACCATTTAAAATCGTACCCTAAGTATAGTTGTGGAGATAAAAATGGATCGCCATTCGCCCCATTTAAGTCATTGATTCTCAAGTTTACTTCTCCCCCTAACGAAAGTCTCGAAATTATCTTAAAAGAATATCCAGCTCCTATTGATATTCCAAAACTACTACTGTCTGCCCTTGAGGAGTTTCCAAAATCCGTAGCATTAAAACCTCTAAAAACACCATATCCTTTTTTGAGATCTACTTTTATCCCAGCTTCATAGGCTTGAAACCATCCAGCCCCACTTCTGTATTGAGCATCTAATGATATTTGCCCAAAGGCTTTAGTGGATATGAAAATCACTATTAGTATTAAATATGGTTTATTTAGAATCATGAAAAATATTTATTAAAAGATAAAGTTAAGGATGACATCAGAATCTATTAAATATCGCCTAGTTCGCTCAACTCTAGCCATCTCATTTCTTTCTCATCAAGCTCAGCAATTATGATTTTTATGTCTTTTGAGGCTTGAATAATTGTATCTGAATCCTGTTTATCAGATTCGAATACTTTGTTTAATTCATCTCTTTTTTTTTCTAATGCAGAAATTTCAATAGGTAGATTATTCCACTCACGTTTTTCAGAATAATTTAATTTAGTCTTTACTGTAAGGTTATTCTTTTTTAGTATTTTTTGGGAATTTGGGGCTTTTATTTTTATTGAGGTAAGTCTCTTTTTTTCTTCCCGCCATTGATAGTAGCTGCCATTGAAGTCTTTGATTTTACCTTCTCCCTCGAAAATAAATAGGTGTTGACATAATTTATCTAAGAAATACCTATCGTGGCTTACAATTAAAAGACATCCTTGGAACTCTTCTAAAAAGTCTTCCAGAGCTTGTAGGGTGAGAATATCCAAATCGTTAGTGGGCTCATCAAGAATCAGAAAGTTCGGATTCTTCATAAGAATCGTTAGCAGAAAGAGTCTCCTGCGTTCTCCTCCACTCAGGGTGCTCACATAGCTATACTGCTGGTTTTTATCAAAAAGGAAGCGCTCACATAGCTGAGAGGCTGTGAGCTTATGTCCTTTTTTAAGAGTAATGTATTCGCCAATCTCTTGAACCACCTCTATTACTTTGAGGTCATTTTTATCAATCATACCATCTTGGGTATAGTGTCCAAAAATGACAGTTTCTCCGGTAATAATTTTACCCATATCAGGAATGTCTGACTGCATAATGAGTTTGAGTAGAGTAGATTTACCGCAACCATTCGGCCCAACAATTCCCGCTCGCTCGCCTTTTTTAAAAATATAACTGAAATTTTCTATTAATAATTTGTCTGGATAACTCTTAGCTATTTTGTGTAATTCCAATATTTTCCCTCCCAATCGTTGGGAATTTAAGGATAGACTAACCTCTTTATGGTCTATAATTTGATTAGCAACTTTTTTTATGTCTTTAAACCTGTCAATTCTATCTTTCGATTTACCAGTCCGGGCACTAGGCGATTTACGAATCCAGTCTAGTTCTTTTTTGAATAATTGCTTTGCTTTATGTAAACTAACAGCTTCATTGGCCTCTCGTAACTCTTTTTGTTCAAGATAATAGCTATAGTTTCCTTCGTATTTATAAAATTGGAGGTTCTCAAGCTCAAACATAGTTCCGCAAACTCGCTCTAAAAAATATCTATCATGAGTAATCATCAATAGAGCTCCTTTGTAATTGATCAAATAGTCTTCAAGCCACTCGATAATATCTAAATCAAGATGATTGGTTGGTTCATCCATTAATATTAGATCAGGCTCTTCAACAAAGAGTTGGGCTAGAGCCAATCTCTTTATTTCCCCACCGGAGAACTGATTCACTTTACGCTCCATATCTGGAAGATTCATTCGGCTATGGATTTCTTGAATACGGCTTTCTATAGTCCAGCCACCAGTTATCTCAACGCGATCTAGAGCTGCTTGCATAGTTTCGGGATCGCTGTCTTTCGATACCACTTCTTCATATATTTTCAGTGCATCGAATCCCTCATGATCACTTTGGTAAAGAACTTGCCGGACTGTGAGTCCATCATTAAATGAAGGTTGTTGAGGTAAGTACCTAATCTTGAGCCCACTTCTAAAAACAATATCTCCACTATCAGCATTACCTGGGTCGATTAGAGTTCGCATAAGAGTAGTCTTTCCAGCACCATTTTTAGCGATAATTGCTATTTTCTCGCCTTCATGAATACCGAAAGTGATGTCTTGGTAAAGGGTTTTAACCCCAAATGACTTACTTATTTTATGTACGGAAAGAAGGTTTTTTGAATCCAATGAAGATCAGTTTATTGATTGTTTTCTGATGGCTTAATTTAGAATGCAATAGTAGTTCAAATTAGAGAGCAGATAATATGAATATTCTTATTAATTCTCTTTAATACGATCTGGATTATTTTGAAGAAATGAATTCCAAGATCCCTTGCCCTTGCTTTTGGGTTTCGCTTTCAATTTATTGGGAGATTCGCTTTTGATCGGACTTAATATTTGAAGAGCATGGCATGTGGCTACAGCAAGTCCATCTGTGGCATCTAGCGGTTTAGTAATTTTTGATAGCCGGTAAATATTTTCGAGCATAGCAGCAACTCTTTCTTTATTGGCAGCACCATTACCAGTTATAGCCATTTTAACTTTCCGTGGAGAATATTCTTCAACTAAAATCCCTTTTTCTAGTCCTGCTGACATGATAACCCCTTGGGCTCTCCCTAGTTTTAACATTGATTGCACATTTTTGCCGTAAAATGGAGCTTCCATTGCCAGAGAATCCGGATTATACTTTTTAAACAAAAGAGATATGGATTTATGTATATCCCCAAGGCGTTCAAATGGACTTCTTTTTGAATCAAATCTAATGGCATCGAGATCAATGCAACTAAGTTTTTGACCTTCTACAAGAACAAGGCCGTAGCCCATAACTACTGTTCCAGGATCGATCCCTAAAATCAGATGAGATTTCAATTTTCGGGATTAAATGGATACCCGCTGCTTGATGTTGGGGCTTGATATATTTTTAAGCCGAATAAGGGAGCAGAGGCGATAAGGTGATCAAATATATCTGAAACGATACCCTCATAAGGAACCCAGTTTATTTCTTTTGCAAAGCAATAGATTTCTAGTGGGAGACCTGTATTTAATGGCTGAAGTTGCCTGACCATAAGACTGTGATCTGACGATAATAAATCATGATTTTTTAAATAATTCGTAGCGTAAATTCGAAAAATACCCAGGTTTGTCAAGTTTCTTCCGTTTACTGGATTTGACTTATTTGCACCAATCAACTTATTATGATCTTGAATCGCTTTACCCTGAGCTAATATGTACTCCTTTACACTCTCAATTTCTTTCATTTTCTCTAAAAGAGGTTCATCACAGAATTTAATTGTGTCAAGATCAATCGTTATACTTCGTTTAATTCTGCGAACTTCAGCTATTTGTATTCCTCGCCAATTAACGAAGCTATCAGTAACAAATGCTTTTGCTGGGATTGAAGATATTGTGTTATCAAAGTTTTTGATTTTAACCGTAGTTAGATCTACACTAAGAACATCACCGTCTACACCAAATTTTTCAAAAGTCACCCAGTCCCCCTTTCGTAGGAGATCAAAAAGAGTGATTTGAAAATTTGCTAAAAGACCATTGATCGCATCTTGAAATATTAGAATAACTATAGCTGTTGCCCCAGCCATCGCTCCAAGAAGACTGAATAATGGAGTTCCACTCCAAACAGAAATAACCCCAAGAAGAGCAATAAACCAAGTGATAAATTGAACAACAGAAAGTAGAGTTCTTATGGGTTTGTCTTTAAAGCTTTCAGTATTTTCAAGAATATGGCTTGCTGCTTTTGATGTTCGATTTATTAGAATAGAGATCTGTAAAATCAAAAATGTAATTAAGCTAGTCTGGATAGGATTTATTGCACTTGGAATATCTTCGAAGACAAGAGGGATAAAGCTGTAAATAGCTATAGTTGGAAGAAGATGAACTAATGCTTGAAACACTTTTGCTTCTAAAAAGTAATTGTCCCAATTGACTTTTGATTTTATTACCCAACGTTTAATCAAGCCCATAAGAATCTTTCGAGCGATAAAATCTGCTATTAAGCTGGCAATAATGAGAATTATGAAATCAACAGAAATAGTCAGTCCTGAAACTAAATTATCAGATAATCCAATGCTCTCGAAGAAAGTACGTGCCCAGTGACCTGGGTTAATAATTAATAATTCCATTTCACGAAGTTAGCGCAATGAAATCAAAAGAAGATTAATCGTCTAGGGGGTTATGATTATATCTAATTTTCGGGGAGCAGAGGCATAGAAATAACCTAGGGCAAAATCCTCAGTGTTATCGCCACGATAAATATTACCAACAATGGGAGCGGCTGGGGGGTCAAAGAGCCCACCTACCTGAAGTGTTTGCTCTTGAATCAAATTGATATAGTCATGGTGACTTAATGAAATACTACTTATTTCATATGAATATTTCATGCCGACTTGATCCTCTAGTGTTGAATCCCGTGATCTCTCAGGTCCCGCTACGTTTAAGGCATCAAGATCAATATCGTCGAAAGATCTCCCATCAAAAAATTGATCTTCAGTGACTTGTAGATTAAAGGGAGCGTTCTCTAATGTATCGTTTTTCCATTGCTTGAAACGATAGCAATCCCCAATACCTGAAGGCTCAGTCCAATGTACATAAACATAGTATCCTTCACGTTGAAAAACCGCCGGGGGTAAGTAAACAGAATAGATAGAGTCCATAGGATTGTTTCTATTGAGTTTTTCATTTTGAGATTTCCAAACTCCTGAAGGGTTGTCTGTTGATTCTGGAATGCTAACCTCTATGGAATAATTTCTGCCAATTTCCCCCAATTTACTGCCCTCATAATGTCCCAGATCAGTATGTACTAGGCTATCCCAAAGAATATCATCCTCATAAACAAAAATTGAAGCATTCAAGACAGGGGGATTTTCATCTTCTGCCAAATAGTTTATGCTCCAGCTCAGGTCAGCACTTGGCAAGTCATTGTCTAATACGCTACCATTTATAATGAGACGTTTTTGGCCGTCAGGTAGAGTAATATTTATTTCGTCTTGACATGATGAAAAAAGTCCTAAACAGACAAAAATTGGTAATATTTTATATGCATTCATCAGAATGAAAAATTATAATTTATATAAGGAACCGCAGTCCCGATAACTGATAATTGATATGCTTTAATATTGGTAAATTCCGGAACTTCCCCTCTAAAAAATATACTGTATGGATTTTTTCGTCCGTAGACATTGTAAGCTCCAAATGAGAGTGAGCTTTTCCACTTTTTATTCATTTTTTTTGTTCCTGGAGTGTATGTGAATGAGAGATCCAATCTGTTCGTTGAAGGAGTCCTACCGCCATTTCTATTGGTGTACACAGGATAATAAATTCCTTCAAATTCCCCTCTTGAGTCTGGATAGGTAAGGGGCCTTCCAGACTGATAAACAAAATTTCCTCCAACATCCCACCCTTTTGATATTGTCCACGCTGCAACAACACTAAGGTCATGTAGCTTGTCATAATTTGCAGGATACCATTCGCCATTGTTAACTCTTAAGTTTCTGCTTGATCCAGTCACTTGCCGCTCTGTTCGTGCTAGAGTATATCCTACCCATCCTGTTAAGGTGCCTGTCTTTTTTTCAAGTAAAACTTCAGCACCGTATGCTCTCCCTATTCCTGAAAGTAATTCAGTTTCTATGTACTCCTCAAAAATCAAGTTTGCGCCATCTTTATAATCGATTAGATTTAGGTATGTTTTATAAAAGCCTTCTATTGAAAATCTAATGCCAGTTTCTTTAAAGTTATGAGCTACCCCAAGAGCAATTTGATTTACTGTTGCTGGATCAATATAGCTTCCTGCAGGTCTCCACACATTTACTGGAGTGGCAGTTGTATTGTTTGATATTAGATGAATATACTGTCGATTCCTATTGTAACTTAATTTCAATGATGAGTTTTCAGAAACTTGATAGTTTATTGCTACGCGCGGCTCTAAGCCACTTAAATCATTAAAAGATCTTATTATCTCACCGGGAGCATAGCTAAGAGTATCATCGATTGTGCTTTCATTATAGATGCCACCATCTTTATATGTTTGAATATCTCTTGCTCCAATATTGTAAAAGCTGGAATACCTGAGGCCATAGGTAATTGTTAAATTGTCAGTAATCCTCCAATTGTCAGAGGCATATAAAGAAGGTTCAGTTGCATATTCATTTTGAAGTTCAACATCTATTGGACCTGAAATTTTTGCTGGTTCAAATTCATAAAAGGTATTTTGAATTCCAAATTCAAAAGTATGGGCATTATTGTAGTAGAAAGTCCATCCCGCATTTTGAACTAGATTTCTTATTCTGGAATCCCATTCGAATGGAGTCGTACCATCTGCGCCAAGTTGGTATTTATAATCCGAATAAACAGCAGATGCATTGAAGAACCATTTTGGAGATATCACACGATTCCATCTCAAGGTACTAGTCCAATTGCCCCAACCAAACTTAAATAATTCGGCTGCGCTGAATTGATCTCTTCCAAAATATGCACTCAAGTAAATTTTATCTTTTTTTGAAATCTTAGCGTTTAGTTTCGCATTGAAATCATAGAAATAAGCAACTGACTCGTTGAGCTCTGGCACGTCGAAGAGAGGGAAAAATAAGTCGAAATATGAACGACGACCAGCCAGCATGAAGTTCACTTTGTCTTTTACAATCGGCCCCTCTAATGTTAAACGTGAGGAGAGTAAGCCAATGCCACCATTTGCTGAAAACTTCTTACTATTTCCTTCTTTTTGTCTTATGTCAAGGACGCTTGAAAGTCTTCCACCGTAATTTGCAGGCATTCCCCCTTTAAAAAGTTTGACGTCTTTAACTGCATCTGCATTAAAAATGCTAAAAAACCCAAACAGGTGAGAGGAATTATAAACAGGCGCTTCATCAAGGATTATCAAGTTTTGATCTGCGTTTCCACCCCGTACATTAAATCCACTAGCTCCTTCACCTACGGTAGAAACACCCGGGAGAAGAGTTAATGTTCTTATGACATCGGTTTCTCCTAGAAGTTGAGGAACTTTTTTTATTTCTTTCGCACTTAACTTGCTCACAGACATTTCTGTAGTAGTAATATTACTGTTGAGCTTTTCAGAGACCACATTTACTTCATTTAATTCCGTTGAAACTGCTTTCAAAGAAATATTCAACTCAATATTTTCATTTAAGTTTTCAAATTGTTTTCTAACTTCTTTAAATCCAAAAGAACTAAAGACTAATGCCCCCGAGCCTTTTGGAATAGATATACTGTAAAATCCATATGGGTTTGTACTTGAAGACTTCCCCCCAGCATCACTTTCCCAGACTACTGAAACATTTGGCATTGCTTCTCCGGAAGACGCCTCTTCGATTATTCCACTAATTTGAATTGTCTGCCCTGTCAATGAAATTCCTACAAAAAAGGCAAGAATTATCCATATGTTTCTAAATGAATTCATGGGCTGATTTATGTTAATAACAGCCCAAAGGAACAATCTCTATGCCACATTTAACACTATTGTCAATTTTTGAGAAAAAAGTTTTTGTAAAAGATAGACTAATCTATTAAATCGAGTTATGATTTATGTAATTTCGACGCCATGTATTCTTTCATACGTTTATTATTCATGAGACAAAATTTAAAATACTCTTTACCGACTTTACTTTTATTCGGAATAGCCGCATTAGGCTTTACTTGGAATTCTTTAGAAAATGATAAAGAAAAGCTAGTTATGAGATTAATGTATGATGCTTTATCATCCATACACTATGAGCCAAAAGATTTTAATGATGATTTGTCTTCTCAGGTTTTTGATTTTTATATAAAATCTTTAGACTCTCAAAAAAGATTTCTGCATAACAGCGACATAAAGGAGCTAAGCGAATATAAGCTCAGATTAGATGATGAATTAAGAACAGGATCTACAGACTTTTTTGATGAATCTATTGAAATTGCTCTTGCTCGATTTGATGAGGCAAAAGACCGTTATCGAAGAATATTGTCGACACCTTTTGATTTTTCATCTGAAGACTTTTTTGAAACTGATAGCGACAAGCGAAAATATCCAGAAGATGAAACTCAGATGGAAGACTTTTGGATGAAATATTTAAAATTTAGAGTTTTAAGTAGATTATATGATCGGGCCGAATCATCAGATAGTGCAAATAAAATAGACTTCAACATAAATAGTGTTGGATTTGAAGAAGAGGAAAGAAAAGCACGTGAAAAGGAGTTGGAAATTCATAATGAGTGGTTTTCTAATATGGCTGAAAACGACAGGTCGGATTTATTTGGTCTTTTTATTAATTCTTATACTGGAGTTTTTGATCCTCACACCCAATATTTTGCTCCCCGTCAGAAAGAACAATTTGAAATTGAATTATCGGGTCAGCTCGAAGGGATAGGTGCTTCATTACGTCAAGAAGGAGAGTATACTGAGGTGGTAACTATCGTTACAGGAAGCGCATGCTGGCGGCAAGGCGAATTAGAAGTTGGAGATAAGCTTCTAAAAGTAGCTCAAGGAAGTGCCGCTCCTGAAGATATTGTTGGGATGAGTACGACTAAAGTTGTCAGCAAAGTTCGTGGGAAAAAAGGCACAGAAGTGAGGCTTACGGTGAGAAAAAAAGACGGTTCAGAAAGAGTTATTTCAATTATTCGCGATATCGTTGAAATTGAAGCAACTTTTGCTCGTTCTGCGATGATCGGAGAAGATAAGGGGACAGGCTACATTAGACTACCTAAATTTTATGTAGATTTTTACAAAGACAGCAATAGAGACTGTGCTGAAGATGTAAAAAATGAAATTATAAAATTGAAGAATGCAGGAATGAAAAATTTAATTTTTGATCTTCGTGGAAACGGTGGGGGATCATTAAATGCCGCAATTAATATTGCTGGACTTTTTATAGATCAGGGCCCTATGGTTCAGGTTAAAACTTCAGGTCAGCAGGTTAAAGCTTACAACGATAAAGAAAAGGGAACAATTTGGGACGGACCACTTATTATACTTGTGAACGAAGGAACTGCTTCGGCCAGTGAAATCGTGGCTGCAGCTCTTCAAGATTATGGTAGAGCTATTGTTGTAGGAACATCAAGAACATTTGGAAAGGGAACAGTTCAAAATGTATTGGATCTGGATAGAGCTGCTGGGCCATTTAATTCTGGACTTCGTCCTTTAGGAGCCTTAAAGTTGACAATTCAAAAGTACTATCGAGTTTCAGGAGGGACAACTCAACTTGAAGGAGTTCAGAGTGACATTGTATTGCCTCACCCTTATGAAAATATTCCTTTCGGAGAACGCGAGATGGAATTCCCCCTATCTGTAGATAATGTTTCTCCGGCAAATTATGACATATTGTCTCCAACAAATTTTGACGAGGTTATTACCAACAGTAAAAACCGAATATCATTAAATTCGGAGTTTAACAAAATAAAGTCTTATGCTTCATGGCTAGAAAATCAACAAAAAAAGACAAATACTACTCTTGACTATAAGGGTTATTTTGAGCGAGAAAAATCTTTAGATGCTGAAATTGAAACATATATTGATATTGTAAAGTCCAATCATGAATTAGATATTAATTGGGTCGATTCAGCTTATAAATCTGATATGGATAGCATCAAGGTGATCGAGTATGAGAAGTGGTTTAAGTCTTTGTCAAAAGACATCTATTTAGCAGAGGGCTGGAGAGTAGTTAATGATATTGAAGAGAGTTAAAAATCAAAAACTTTGAATAAATATTTTATCCGAAAATTATTCACCCATAGTTTGGGTAGATTTGGCTTAATTATTATGTTTTTTTGGTTTTTTGTAGCTCTATTTGCTTATCCTCTCGCTATTGATAAAACCCCCTCATCGAATAGAATGCAATTGGAATACAGCGCCCAGCCAATGGGAGTAAGTCTCCCTTTGGAAAAGGGAGATCGATCATCTTTACGTTCGTATGATTGGATAATTTTTGGGGATGATGGTTATTCGGAATGGATTCCTTCAAAATCTCATGATATAAAATTCTTACTTGGGACTGATCGTTTTGGACGGGATGTCATGAGTCGATTATTTCTTGGGTCAAGAGTTTCTCTAAGTGTGGGTGTAATTTCAGTTTTGATTGCATTGTTAATAGGAATTCCCTTGGGTGCAGCAGCAGGTTATTATGGAGGGTGGTTAGACAATATTATTCAAACAATTATCCAAATCTTTTGGAGTATCCCTACTTTTTTAATGGTGATAGCAATTTCATTTGTCTTAGGAAAAGGGTTTTGGCAAGTTTTTGTTGCAGTTGGACTTACTGCTTGGGTAGAAGTCGCAAGACTTGTTCGAGGCCAGGTCATGTCTTTAAAAGAAGAGGAGTATGTTCAGGCTGCTAAAGTTTTAGGGTTTTCCTCCATCAGAATCATTGTTAAGCACATTTTGCCACAAGTTTATTCTGCAATTATTGTTCTTGCCGCCAGTCAATTTGCTTCTGCTATTCTTCTAGAGTCTGGGTTAAGCTTTTTAGGAATTGGAGCTCAGCCACCAACTCCATCATGGGGAAGTATGATAAGAGACCACTACTCGTATTTATTAACCGGTGAGGCTCACCTCGCATTAATACCGGGCCTTGCATTAGCAAGTCTCGTTCTTGCATTTATGGCAATTGGAACAGCACTAAGAGATGTTCTAGATGTAAAAACATCAAAGTGATTTCCTTTTAAAAAGGTAAATCATCATCATCAATTGTATTGGTGCTTGGAGCTGGGGGAGTTGCCGCAACAGGAGCACCTCCGCCAAATGTTTGCCCGGGAGCTTCGTTATTTGATTGAGTAGCACCTGCTTGAATTCTCCAGCCTTGAATAGTATTAAAATAGCGTGTATCTCCCCCATCTTTTGGAGTCCATTCTCTTCCTCTGATATTTATAGAAATTGTTACATTTTGTCCCTCTTCATATTGATTTAAAAGGTCGGAACGATCTTGGGTGAACTCAACTAAAATATGCTGAGGATATTGCTCATCTGTGGTAACAACAAGTTCACGTTTTTTAAAAGTTGGATTGACTTGCTGTGGAGCCATGATTTTTTTAATTATTCCAGTTATTTCCATGATGATTTAAAAGTTAGATTATTCAGTTATTTTTTTCTTTTATTGTATTTAACCCGTCTACAAGAAGGGCCTTCCATGCTTTTTTAACTTTTCCTAATTCTAGCAATTCTTTTGCATAAATATGAATTAATTCCCTCCGTTCCATTGCATCGGAAGTCTCGTTAAATATTGATTCTATCCGGTGATGTTGGGAAAAAGAAATCACATCATTTTCTTCTGGTAGTATTTCAATATTTCCAAGCTGACCGAGATTATTACCTGACAATATAGTTGAATTGCGAATTGCCTTAGGGAGCACATCTATTCCAATACCTTTATTCGCAATTGGTTTCTCTACTTCAAAAAGAGCATCCCCTGCTGCATGCACATACCAATCGCCTCCAAGTCTGCCAACAAGACTCAATTTATCTTGATCAAGTTTCCCATCATCATCTAATACTTCTTCGTGGACATGAATTTTTTTTATCTCGCAAATAACCAAATTGCCGGCTCCAGGGCCATTGCCGAGTGCTTTTACCTCATTGACTTTGCACTCCATGGCTATAGGTGCATTTTTAATTCTTGGAGGCCGAACACTTAGACTTGGAATTGACTCAAACCCTGCCTTTAAAAATTCATTAGTTTCTGCATCATATTCAGTTGAGGACAGGCTTGTTTGATATACCATTGATTGGCTTACCGAGTGTATTACTACCTCTGGAATACTCATCACATTATCTAATGTGTGTTTAGTGCTAGCATCTCTACCTCTTCTCGAGGGGGAAAATATTAAAATTGGAGGATTGGTACTAAAAATATTATAGAAGCTAAAAGGACTTAGATTAATATCACCTTTTCGGTTTATTGAAGACACCAAAGCGATTGGTCTTGGTCCAATCGCAAACTGCAAAGTTCTTTGCAGGTCTTTTGTGGTTAAGTCGTCTGGATTAAGCGTAATCATTAGTTGTAAGTCCGAAATAACAAATTTATAAATTACATGAGAAAACGACATCGCGCTTTTTACACTTGCTCAGGAACTTATTGACAATTATTGTTAATGAATGCCACTTTTTACTTGGTTTGTGATAAGGCTAAATCAATATTTCCGCTTTAAAAATTGCTCTTCTTAGAATTATAGGTTTCATTATCCTTTTTTTTCGGATAAGTTTCTAATGTTGTTCTTATCTTTGACCATCCTAAAACTGCGGGTGTGGCGAAATTGGTAGACGCACTAGACTTAGGATCTAGCGCCGTGAGGCGTGGGGGTTCGATTCCCTTCACCCGCACAAATTTTGTTATCATGAACACTACTATTTTAGTTTTTTCGTTAATCAGCTCGTTAACAGTTCTTGTGCTTTTCTTGTTTTTGAATTTACAGCGCACTTGGATTGGAAAACTAGAAGAACGAATAGAAAACTTAGAGAAAAAAAAATAGTTTTTTAAAATTTTCCTAATGCCTCGCTTTGTATAGCGGGGTTTTTTAGTTTTACAATAATATTTACAGGGGAAATGATCGTGACTTTAAAAAAAATTAAAATTATTAGATGAAAAAAATGTCTAATTTTCGTTTCACCTGGAAAGGAATAACCTTACTTTTTCTTTCTTTTTTCGTTTTGTTGTCTGTTGTAATTATTGCGTTCAGCAATATGGAGCAAAATGATTTGATCGAAACAGTGAATGAAAATCAAATAGAAATCGGCGATAAATCATTCATCATGCCTCAATTAAAGGGCTTTTCTAGCGCAGAACAAAGGGGGATGAAAGATTATATTAAGTCCATTTCAGTTTCCAAACATCACTGGCCAACAATCTATACTTACTATAATGATTTTCAAAATTTCAATTGTGTCTCGGTTCATTCGTTATCAAAGTTTACATGGATCGAGATGAATGAGGAGAAAGCTCAAAAATCTCTGAAAGAGATATTCCCACGGAGCAAAGTAAAAAGTATAAAATATCGTGATGCAACGATATTTTATTCCAATAAGAAAAGCGCTAGATGGTATGGCTTATTTTTTAGAGATGGATTAATTTTAATTAGAAACTCAAAGGGCTATCTAGATAGAAACGATTTGTTTGACTTAACTCTAAAATTTGTTGAAAAAAATGCTTAAATATTTTCTTTCTTTCATATTGTGCAATGCTTCTTTTTTAATAAGCGCACAATTCTTTCCTATTGCTCTTGAGTTCCAAAATGGAAATGCAAATCAAGCTGTTATTGGAAAAAGATTTGGTGATAAAATATTTTTTGAAGACTCCGTATCGACTAACCTGAATTTAAATACAGGATTTTATTCATGTATTCAAAATGGGAATATTCTTTTTGATTTTATGGTTCTTGATAGTGATGTAAGAATGACATATGATTTTCAGAATGGTTCTGTAGAGTTTGGCGACAAATTAAATACCGAGTTTTTTAATAATCTAAAAGCAGTTCAGGACAGTCCTGGATTTGTTCAAAATTTGTCAATCCTCACGAAAGCGGTAATGAAGATGTTTTACCCACAAATCACTGTATCTCAAAATCAATTTAAAACTCATGAATCATTGCTTGATAGCACACTGGTTAAGTCTTTAAAGTATGAAATGTTATTTTTCAATAGTCCATTTTTAAGTCAGGCACTAGACTTTGTTTACGGCAAGTGTGTCTCGCCGAATTATGATTCAGCTTATTTCAGTTGTAATAAATTCCTAAGAGAAATAAAAGACGAGAATATGTATCGATATGTTTTGAATTGGATGTTATATAATTATGAAACTTCAAAAGTATTAGGGTCAGAGAATGTTTTTATAGAATTGGCAGAGAACCACTTAAAACCATTACTAACACCGCTAGATACAAATGGATACGATGTGCTGGGGAAGGCGCAAAGTTTAGGTCCTAATCGTATTGGCTCTATTGCCAGAGATTTTAGATTTAAAAACGTTTCTGACGGCTCAATCCAAAATATGTATGATATAGAAGGCTTATTTAAAATTCTGTTTTTCTATGATCCAGACTGTCACCACTGTAAAGAGGTTTATCCAAAAGCTCAAGCTCTCCATGATTCAATAATTGATAGAGGAGTTACTTTTCTTGCAATGAGCGTGAATGGAGGACAGTTAGAAGTCAAAGAATTCATGGATGTGTTAAATCCAAAAAATTCAAAGGTCATGTTTGGATGTGAAACTGATGATAAAGATTTCATAGGTAAATATTATATTCCCGTTACTCCGGGAGTATATATTTTAGATGCTAATAATAGAGTAAAAGCTCGGGGTATTTCATTAGTGGACTTGCGCGGGTTGATGAAAACCTTTGTTGGCGCTTATTAAGAGTATCTTTTCTACGAGATTATCCAAATGACTTGATTATTTTAATCCGGCCGAGGAAACACAATAAGCATTAAATACTAAAAAATAATAGTTGCTTCGCATTACAACTATATAAACTCACAAGGAAAAGTTATTATCTTCGCCTTTGTTAAAGTTTTTATTGACATTAATATTGAAGATTTTGTTCAAAAGATTTTGGTTTTTATTATTTATATTTTTGCTGGTACAATTAAGTGCTCAAAATAATGGTGGTGAAGTTGACTCGAATCTAGTCAAGGTTGAGAAATCAAAACCTGGGTTTTTAAGTTTATTTAATGACCCGGCTGATACGAATGCTGTTCAAGAGCCAATCTCTGAAGATTCTTCTGCAGTTATTAGTGATTCTTTAATCGAAACAACCGGTATTGATTCAAAGGAAAAATCAAATAAGTTTTACCCAAATAAATTCGAAAGATTTGAAGATCTTCAGATCAAGTACCGTACTGATGTTCAGCCTGAAGAAAAGAAAAGAATCGAGAAAGCCATTGGACGCTATTTACAGCCAAGTAATTTCAATGTCTCGGTAAAGAAAGTAACGGCATATTCAGAAAATTTTGATGCAGCAAGAAATAGTTTACCTGGCGTTTTAAATGTCATCAGAAAAGATATGCCTCAAATTATTTCTCAAAAATTAGAAATAACATTGGACGTTGACACCTCGAAGTCAACAGGAGATTACAGCTTCTTTAAGAATCTTGTTTCATCAGTAGTCTCTCTCGACGAAGACGATATTGTTGATATTAATTTTTGGGAATTCCCTGATAATGTCAAAGAAATTATCAGTAAAAAGAAAAACCTTCCGCTTCCTGTTTCTGTCGCACCCACTCCTCCTGCTTATGTTGACTCTAATGCCCTAAAAGCGGGATCTGACCAAGTTGTTCAATCTCAAAACAATGACATGTTAGAAGAGCTGTTGGCGAGATTAGATGAAGAGCCAGATACGATCATTGCTCAAGCTCCGTCATCGGGAAGAGGTATGAATGGCAATAGCGATAACAATGCTCCCCCTTGGACCCTTTTGGCAGTGAGCTTTATGGCTCTGATAATCATTATATTTTTAATTATTTTATTACTTCGTGCCCGTTCTGATCAGAAATCCAAAGCTCAGAAGGATCAAGATGATTTGGAATTGAGTTCAATTGGCCTGAAGCAAATTGCAGAAGGGACTTTTGAGGAAAGCACAGGAAATCTGAAAAAAGGAGAATTCAAAGTTCATCTGCTCGAACACCCTGAGGCTGTTGCATCATTTCTCACTCAAATGATAGAGCAAAATAATGAGGAAGCAATGACTGTTTTTGCTCAATTGGCTCGACCATATCCTGATTTAGTAGGGATGTGCAAGCCGTATATGTCTTACAATCAGTTCCTCACTGTATTGGCAACTTTAGATGCGCCTGGAGAAGAGAAGATTGACCCTCAATCTATTGATAAGTTTTTAGTCACTTTTAACAGTGCAATCAAAGTGTTGTCAAATAAAAAGAGTTCGGATTCTTCGATTGAGCTAAAAGGTGGGAAAGTTTTTGGATTCTTAGATCAGCTAAGTGACTCCCAAATTGCTTCATTATTGGGAGCAGACAAGGCAGAGATCGCGAGTGTGGTGTTTGCTCAATTAAATAAAGACAGAAAGTTAAATGTGCTCAACAGTATTGATGATGACCTGAGAACAAATATTTTAATCGCTCTGTCTGATATAAAGAAATTACCGCTTAGCGTGATCAAGGAAATAGGAATTCGTTATGCGAAAAAGGCGAGAGAGGTTGCAGGTCTGGAAGATGTCAATGTTGATGGACTTCAGGCTTTATTGGAAACTCTGGATGAGTTAGATATGAAGAGACAGGTATCCATCATCGATACTATGAGGGCCAGTGACCTAGAAAAAGGTGAACGTCTAGAAAAAATGTTCATTGGTATGAATGGACTTTTGGATTTAGATGAGGAAATTCTAAGAACTGCGTTAAACGATGTTGATACTCAAAACCTTATTAATTCGCTTTATGGCCTTGATGAAAAGCTCCAGGATCATGTCCTGAAGGCAAGACCCCCAAGAGAGCGTGAGTTGATCAAGTCAGAATTGGGTGCATTGAACTCAATTTCTCAAAAAGAGCAAATTGCCTCTCGCAGAGACATCCTTCAAATGGTTCGAAAAATTATGATGGGCTAATGAAAAGTTTCGGGAAATTAATATTCTTATTCATTTTCATTTTAGGCCTGAGTTTTTCGGGAGTAGGACAGGTAAGGAATAAAAAAGAGGATAAAAAGAATTTAAAGACTATCGCAGAAAAAGAAACGAAAGTCAAGAATATTAAGGGGATTTTCAACCGATTTGGTCAAGACCTTCCTTTTATGAGTATTCGTCAGGGTAGAGTTGGAATAAGATCTGTTGAGATTAAAAGTGCAAAAATTAGCTCTTGGGAGATCTCTATGATAAGAAGCTTTTTTGAGGAAAGTTTGAGTAAATCTTTATTTGATTATGTAGAGATCCCAGAATTTGAAAAGAGATTAGTCTCTTCAATTTATTCTACAGATACCACTTTTCGTTTGGTTAATCGTGACCCAAGTATTGAGTATCGATATAATTTTGATTCAGTTCAAGCAGTTGTTCAGAAATATAGAATAGACCAATATGTATCGTTAAGAATTGATTATGATGATTTTTTCGGTTACATAGTTGGAGTCACATTTTACGATGCCAAAACTATAAGCAGTCAATGGAGTAAAACTTATATTTCCAATGAAAGAGGCTTGGGTTCCCCCTCTCCGTTTACCCGCACTGATATAGGTATGGTCTTTTTAAGCAATACTGAAGTCCAAGTAAGTACAGCGACAGGTTTAGACTCTTTGACTATCCCCGGTGTTAATTTTATTTCTGGAGACTTAGAGTATTCATGGCAACAATCAAGTAGCATGAAAAATACTTTTATGATTGGTTTTCATGGTGGGGTCAGGTATGTCTATGGAGTAGTTCCAGGAATTCAAAATGCACAAACGATAATTAGTCCAAGAACGGGTTTAGATGTTTATTTAGGCTTTTTACCGAAAGGAATGGGATTTAACTCTAAGAATTGGATTAGTGTAAAGCTATCAGCTGATGTTAATGTCAGATTGAATCAAGGAGTGTTTGTAAATTCTTCAACAAATATTTATGCTTATCCTACAGATAATTTTGGTATTTTTCTTAAGTTAGAATATAATCCTCAAGGAACTTATCTAGGAAGAGATACGAAAATATTATTAAACACGCTGAATTTAGGACTTGGAATTAATGTCAACCTATAGAATAATGCTGAGAAGAATTGGGATTTTATCAATCATTTGTGCTTTCCTTTTGAATTGTGGAGGAGGTATGTCTCAGCTTACTAGCGGTTATGTTGAGCTAAACCGGGCTACCCTTCCAACAATTAAGAGAGAGTATACAAATCCATTAGAGGTCCGATATAATAATAACGGAGCTGAAGTAAATATGAATTTTGACCTTGCGGATTCAGAATTAGATCTAAATTTCGAAGGAGCCGTTCGAGAAATGATTAAGACGGACAAAGACTATTCTTATTCTGATGTCACGAAAATTTTAACTTACTACAAGATCATCCAAGAGAACATTGGCTCCGGTAATTATGAAATTGCCGAATTTCATAATAATGAGATGGTTAAGTTGACGAAACTACCGGAATTTTATAACATCCGAGGCACTCTTTTTTATTTAAAACAAGATACTGCTAATGCACAAAAATATTGGAATCTAGCAACCTCAATTACGGATTCCATTAATCAAATAGAATAAAAACAAAGAAATTATGAAATTCACATTATCATCATTTATCGGATTTATCTTATCCTTTGCTACTTTAATGTTAGGTTCAGCAGATACTGTTGGAGTGGTCAATTTTAAAGATTCATTGCCTGAATTTTTAAAAATTCCATTTTTAGATTTTACCTCCCTTTTCGTTGTTATTGGTGGAATGCTTTGCGGACTTTTTGTTATGTATCCTGCGGGCGCTGTTTTTAAGGGAATATCAGCCATTAGACTAATGTTTAGCCACTATAATGGCAAAATGGAAATCTTGGAGAAAGAAATTGAAAACATTCTTGAATACAAAGAAGGATTTGTAGCCGATAAAAATGGCTTCATCGAGAGAATGACTAAGGGGAGTGCGGATAAAATCACAAAATATCTTTTTGAATTAGTTAGTACAAATTATTCAACCCATGAAATAAGGGAAATTGGAGAAGTTTATATTGACAAGCGGAAGACAGAAGAAATTAAAAGGGCGGATGTATTAGATATGATGGCTATTACAAGTCCTGCATTTGGAATGTTCGGAACAGTATTAGGATTGATAGTAATGTTGCAAAACCTCGATGATCCCAATGCTATCGGGCCGGGACTCTCTCTTGCGTTGTTGACTACTCTATATGGAACTGCATTTGCAAACTTACTTTTTGCTCCACTTGCTAAGAAAATTCGTTTTAATTCAGTCTTAAACGTTGCCAGAGAACATTTGATTCTTGAAGGGATTACCATGGTAAAAGATGGTCGCTCAGCATTGATGATTAAGGATCAGTTGTTCTCCTTTATTGGGCAGGGAAGTGGAGATGAAAAATAGATAGAGATGGCAAAAAATAACCCAGAAGAGGAATCCTCCTCCTCCCAAGGCGGGGGATGGATCACCACATATGCTGATATGATAACTCTGCTTATGTGTTTTTTTGTAATTATGTACAGTGCTAGTGAGCCTTCCCAATCTAAGTGGGAACAGTTAAAAGGTGGGATTGAGAGTGATGTGATGAATGTCGAAAACCCCACTCCTTTGGCTGACCTTTACGAAATTTTGGAGGCTAAGTACGATGATCCGGAAGACGATGATCCGGATTTGACAATTGATTTTGACAATAGGGGGATTGTAATCTCATTGGGATCGCATGCACTATTCTCGAGTGGAGGGGCCACCCTTGGTCGAGATGGGTTGATTATCGCTGACGAATTAACGGAAGAATTGAAATTTCATAGTGAGAGGTATTCCTTGATTATTGATGTTGAGGGCCATACTGACGATGTTCCTATGAGAAGCTCTATTTTTCCCTCAAACTGGGAATTGTCTTCATCTCGCTCAGCGAGTGTGGTTCGAGTGTTCACCGAGGGGGGTATCTCTGAAAAAGTAGTAAGAGCTGTTGGCCATGCTGATAGTTATCCTTTAGTTCCAAATCGTGATTCTTTGGGAGTTCCTAATTATGCAAACATGGCAACGAACAGAAGAGTCGATGTCATTGTTCATTACTAGTCAAGTTCCTCAGGGTTTGAATATAAAAAATGCTAGCTGAAAATTTATGAAATTTAATTTCCGGTCTTTATTTGTCTTACTCGCTTTCGCTGCTTCATATGGAGCGGCAGGTCAGTTGACGTCGGGAAGTATTTCAATTACTGGGAACCAAATTATTTGTTCAGGTACTACACATGGCTTACTAACCGTTGCATCAGCGACAGGAGGAAGTGGAAATTATACTTATCAATGGCAGAGTAGCTCCGATAACTCCACTTACAATAATATTGGCGGTGCGACAGGTTTGAGTTATTCTCCTGGTGGAAATATTACAGCAGACATATACTATAAGGTTTCTGTAAATGATGGTAGCTCAACTGCTTTATCAGCTGCCTTTCTTGTTGAAATTCACGATTCTCCAACTATAACTATTTCTGGAACGCCAGGTTTAACCGTGCCTCCCAATGCCTCAGTTTCTTTATCTGCAGTATTAAGTAATGTTCCTGCAGGCTATAATTACACATATTTATGGAATAATTCCAGTACTTCAAACCCTACCACAGTAGTTCCGAGTGCTACATCCACATATACAATTACTGCCACAGACCAGTTTACATGTCAAACATCGGCTTCAAGTACAGTTACAGTTAATACACTTACTGGCGGAACGATAAGTGTCGGCGGCTCTATATCAGGGGGTCTTTTTTGTACAGGAGATGCTCCAGGCGCTATAGCCAGTAATGTTGCAGCCGCAGGCGGTTCAGGTTCAGGTATTGCTTACCAATGGCAGTCAAGTACGACCAGTAATAGCTCAGGATTTTCAAATATTGTTGGAGCTACTTCTGCAACATTCACTTATTCTTCGAGCATAACTCAGACTACATATGTTCGTCGAGTAGCGACAAATATGGGCGTTGATGTATATTCTAATGTATTAACGGCTTCAGTAGTTAGTCTCCCTACAGTCTCAGTTACGGCATCTCCTGCTACCATTGTATCAGGAGGATCTTCGGTATTGTCAGCAAGTGGGGCCTCTACATATGCATGGTCTCCTTCGACCGGCCTTAGTGGTGTAACAGGTCAATCGGTTACGG
>CAJWKU010000013.1 GCA_913043005.1 uncultured Cryomorphaceae bacterium | reverse complement strand
CAGCATGAGAATCACCAGCATGAGAATCACCAGCATGAGAATCACCAGCATGAGAATCACCAGCATGAGAATCACCAGCATGGGAAACTTCAGCATGGGATTGGAGTGAATTATGGGTTACCGGAGTATTAAATCCTATAACTAACATAATTAGACCTACGAGCGTAAGAGATATAGCTAAAATTTTGGCTTTTGAAGTGAAAACAAACATCGTATTCAGCATTAAATTATTTAGCAGCAGTAGCCTCAGCCACTATTACAGATTGATCCTCCCGAAGCTTCAAGACATACTTGATTATTTTCCAACGCTCATCGTAATTCAATTGAGATGAATGTGAGCCCATGTTATTTTTCCCATGCATAATAACATGATAGATAGAGCCTGCCGTAATATCAGGTAGGCGGTCTCGACCATATCCCGGTATACCTAAAATTTTCTCACGCTGCATAAGAATGCCATTTCCATCTCCTTTGTCACCATGGCAATGAGAACAGAATTGACCATATAATTCTTTTCCTTCTTGAGGAACTAAAGCTGAAAAATAAGCTGGCACCGAAGTATTTGATTTTGAATCTTCATAACCCGCATTTGTATTTGGTATATCATAAGGAACATATCCTCTTGAGATAGTTCCCTCCACTGGAGTTAATGAAGATGTCTTTCTCGGGTTATCTGCTGAAGGTTCATATGTTTTGATAGCCGGTGATCGATACATGTCATCCATATAAGTATAACCTGGAGTCTTTTTGTCATTATTACAAGAAACCATAACTCCAATTAACAAACTAGAAGTTAAAATAATTTTAAGTGTATCTAATTTCATCATCATGCTTAAGCTTCAGAAATTTCTTTTGCTCCAGATGCTTTTAAAACATCTATTACCCCTTTTACTGAATGAACCTCAATCATGAAATGATCATCAGTTGTTCGAGGGTCAGGATTCTGTTCTTTTGCGCCGGGGTATAGTCCATTAATTATCATGAAAGTCCAAACCATTAAATGGGCAGCAAAAAAAACTGTTAATTCAAATAAAATAGGAACAAATGCTGGCATGTTCGCACCCCATGTCATACTTGGCTTCCCTCCGATATTTTGAGGCCAGTCAAAGTTCATGGTGTAAGCTGTCAATATTACAGCAACCGCTAAGCCAAATAATCCATACATAAAAGCTGCCATGGCAATCCTAGTCTCCTTGAGACCTAATGCCTTGTCTAGTCCGTGGATAGGGAATGGAGAATAAACTTCTTTGATTTTCATTCCTTTTTCGCGCAATGTTTTTACAGCTGATAATACCACATCATCATCTGTATATATCGCTCTAATTAATGGCATATTATCAGTGTGTATCATTTGGATCGTGATGTTGTTTCTGGGAGTCCCCTGAAGATTTTAAAATTGTTTTCAATTCAGCCTGAGCAATCACTGGGAAAGTTCTGGCGTAGAGTAAAAACAACACAAAGAAAAAGCCTATCGTTCCTAAAAATATTCCTATGTCGACAAATGTTGGTGAAAACATTGCCCACGAAGAAGGCAAATAGTCACGGTGTAAAGAAGTTACAATAATCACAAACCTTTCAAACCACATACCAATATTAACAACAATGGAAATAAGAAAAGTAAAAATAAGATTCGTCCGTAAACGCTTTATCCACATAAATTGGGGGGAAAAAACATTACACGTCATCATCGACCAATAAGCCCACCAATAAGGACCAGTTGCTCTATTTAAAAACGCATATTGCTCATACTCAACTCCTGAATACCAGGCAATGAAAAGTTCTGTTATGTAGGCCACCCCAACAATTGAACCCGTTACCATGATAACAATATTCATCATCTCAATATGTTGAATTGTTATATAGTCTTCCATTTTAAAAATTTTCCGAACTATTAAAAGAAGGGTGTTAACCATAGCAAATCCTGAGAAAATTGCTCCAGCAACGAAGTAAGGAGGAAATATGGTTGTATGCCAACCAGGTATGACTGAAGTTGCAAAGTCCATAGATACAATTGTATGAACAGATAAAACAAGTGGAGTTGCCAGACCTGCAAGAACTAATGATACTTCTTCAAATCTCTGCCATGCTTTAGCCTTGCCTCCCCAGCCAAAAGAAAGGATACGATAAATGTGCTTTTGCAAAGGATTGATTGCTCTATCACGAATCATTGCAAAATCAGGAATAAGACCTGTATACCAAAAAACAGTTGATACTGTCAAGTATGTTGAAATAGCAAATACATCCCAGAGTAAAGGGGAATTAAAATTCACCCAAAGAGAGCCATACTGATTTGGAAATGGAAATACCCAATATGCTAACCATAGCCTTCCCATGTGAATCAATGGGAATAAACCCGCTTGAATAACAGAAAAGATTGTCATTGCTTCTGCAGAACGATTTATTGCCATTCTCCATTTTTGACGAAATAAGAGCAAAACTGCGGAGATTAAAGTACCTGCATGGCCAATACCTACCCACCAAACAAAATTCGTAATATCCCAAGCCCATCCAACAGTTTTATTCAAACCCCAAACACCAATTCCAGTACCTATGGTGTATGCAATACAGCCAAAGCCCCATAACATCATAGTTAAAGCTATTGAAAAGGCAATCCACCACAATCTTGGAGCTTTCGTCTCAATAGGGCGAGCAATATCATTGGTGATATCTGTATACGATTTATCACCTAGTATAAGAGGCTCCCGGACGTTAGATTCATAATGCATAATTCCCTATTTCTCCGTTAAACTCGATTTCGAACTTTAGTTTGATAAAATACTGAAGGCTGAGTACCAACCTCTTCAAGGAGATGGTATGATCGACTATCATTTTTTGCAATTTGAACAGCGCTGTTAGGCAGATTGACATCTCCAAATGTAATTGCACCAGTATCACAAGCAGATTCACATGCGGTATTTATTTCTCCATCCTTAAGTGGCCTTCCCGCTTTCTTTGCTTCTAATTTTCCATATTGGATATTTTGTATACACATGGTGCATTTCTCCATTACTCCTCTTGCGCGAACAGTAACATCCGGATTAAGTACCATTCTCCCAAGATCATCTTGGGCTGGATTTACAGATGCGAATTGTTCATTTTTTTGGTAATTGAACCAATTAAACCTTCTAACCTTATATGGGCAGTTATTGGCACAATATCGAGTACCGATACAACGGTTATATGCCATGTGATTAAGTCCTTCTCTAGAATGCACTGTCGCCCCAACAGGGCAAACAGTCTCACAAGGAGCATGATTGCAATGCTGACACATTACTGGTTGGAAAACAACCTCTGGACTCACACCAGGGGTTTCCATTTCAGCATATTTTTTTACAACACCAATATCTTCCGTATCAGCCCGTTCTGGTGTCATATCAGAAGAGTAATACCTATCAATACGTAACCAGTGCATATCTCTGAAATTACGAACCTCCTCTTTCCCAACTACTGGGACATTATTTTCAATATGACAGGCAATTACACAGGCTCCGCAACCATGACAACTATTTAGATCAATACTCATGTTCCACATATGCATGGTTTTATGATCATGGTTTTCCCATAGATTCGCCTCATCTGCACTTACTGTGCCATCAAGAGTATGAAATGTTGGCTTTTCATTCCATGATGAACCTTTGGGGTCATTAATAAAGTCGGATAATGACACCTCATTAACAATTTTCCGGCCCATCATTGTATTACCTAATTGAGTCGATGCAAATTCATGCATTCCTTCGGCAGGGGTTATTTTCACAACTCCAAAACCGTTTAAAAGATTGAGAGCATATGCATTAACTCCAAGTCCGTCTGCAACTTTTCCAACTTGACTTCTACCATAACCTAAAGCCAAACCAACGGTACCGGAAGCCTGACCTGGTTGAATCAGCACGGGGACATTATTTAGTGAGAGCTCACCTGCCTGAATATTTGCTATGCTACCATCTAAAGCTCCATTACTTTGCGTCTCGTTAACAAAGCCCATACTAAGAGCGTCAGCTGCAGAAATCGTTAAATAGTTATCCCAACAAGCCCTTGAAATCGGATCTGGAAGTTCGTGCAGCCAAGGGTTATTTGATTGATAACCAGCACCAACAGTCTTTTGGTATAACGACAATTCCATTGCCCCACTATCCACTGAACCAGCCGTTTCCACTGCAATTTCCACGCCTGCAAGTGCACGTTCTGAGATTTCCATGAAAGATGGAATCCGTGCGTCAATTTTCAGAGAGGCACCTCCATCATGCAAGGTTTGAGACCAATTCAATCCCTGAGCTAAAACACTTTCCTTGACTAAATCTTTAGCGGATTTATTTTTTTCTAATAATTCAGAAAGTACTTCTATTGTGGGCTTACTATTAAAAAGTGGCCGTATCACTGGTTGAGAAACTGAAAAGTCTAAATTGGTTGGGATATAATCAGCCCAAGACTCCAAATAATGCGGAACAGGTGCTGCCGCAGTTGTTGCTCCAGCAGTTTCATCAAAACGATCATTTAAACTCAGAGAATAATTAACATTTTTTAAAGCAGAATCAAAGCCAACTCTATTATAAACAGGGTTTGGCCCTGCAACTATTACAACACCAACACTACCAGCATTCATATCCGTAATTGCATTTTCAAAAGCACGATCATTACCTGACCTTAAATAAACAGGTTTATCAGGTCGGATAGTGGTGCCGATATTTTTTAATGCGGCATTCAAAGCAGCCGATAGGTATGCATTAGCGCCCGAATTTCCACCAACCAAAACGACTGATTTTCCATTTGAAGACATCAATTCTTTTGCAATACTGTCGAGTTGGTTTTTCAAAACTTTATCAATTTTACCAACAGAATGATTTGAACCTGAAACCTTGTTTAAGAGATAAGATAACGAAAAGCCTACTTGAGAAGGTTTGATTTTAATGCGCTTATCCGCATTTGATCCAGTTAAACTAAGATTTGATTCAATCTGAATATGACGAAGCATTCCTTTCCCAGGCTTTCTTCGAAATGCATAATCCGAAGCTACTTGTTGAGGTGTAGCGGAGGAGAGAAAGTCCTCATTGAAAGAGACAACGAGATTAGCCGCAGAAATATCTATACTTGGCATTGCTCTAACACCTGTTAAGGCTTCCCAAACATCCAAGACTTCAGAAGATGAAACTGCGTCAATTTCAACATGAACAAAATTTGCATATGTCTGTCTCAAATCCTCAACGACTAACTTAAAAGAAGGACTAAAAATTGACCCAGTTAGGAGCATAAATTGCTTTCCATCATTTACCGATTCTTCAACAGCAATTTTTAAATCATTACTAATGGTGTCCCAATCAGATTGCATATCATTCTTGATGGGTTGCCTTAATCTGGAGGAATCATATAAAGAAAGGACACTAGCTTGAGCTCTTCCATTAGTTCCCCAGTTGAAACGAGTTTTATCTCCTGGCTCAATTTTTATCGGTCGCCCTTCACGAGTTTTGACTAAAATCGATGCAAAATCTTGACCATCTACATAGCTCGTCGCATAATAGGTTGGCATTCCTGGGGTTAGCCTGTCTGGTTTTACGACATAAGGAATACTCTCAATTATTGGCTGCTCACATGCGGCTAGGGTTGCTGCCGCTGTAGAGAAGCCTAAATATTTCAAGAAATCTCTACGGCTAGTTGAAGAATTGGCCATAAGATTATCATCCCCCAGGAATTGATCAATAGGAATATCTTCAGAAAATTCATTTTCAGACAGACGCTTTGAAACTTCTGTATTTGCCAGTTGGTCAAATCCTTTCCAATAAACTTTTTCTATAGCCATGTTAAATAGTTAATAGTGACATTTACCACATTCTAGACCTCCAATTTTTTCGACAGTAATAATTTCATCATGAAACTTTGATGCAAGGCGTTCATTTATACTTTTTCCACCGGCAGCGGCGTCAGCATAATATCCATTCGAGGTATTAACTTCAGTTTCACGATGACAATTAATACACCAGCCCATGGTCAATTCCGAATATTGATAAACAACATCCATTTCCTGAATTGGCCCATGGCAAGTTTGACATTCAACGCCGCCGGCAGTTACGTGCTGAGCATGGTTAAAATATACTAGATCCGGCAAATTATGAATTCGAATCCATCTCACAGGCTTTTGCTCGTAGTTTTCTATATAGGATCTATTTTCTGCATCCCATCCAATTGCGGCATATATTTTTGATATTTCGGGGGAACGTTCTCCTGCATATTTTGGGAGACCTGCATCATTTAAAATTTCAGTTCCATCGATATACATGTGGCAATTCATACAGACATTCGTAGAAGGAATACCGGAGTGTTTCGATTGACGTGCAGAAGTGTGGCAATAATTACAGTCAACTTGGTTTTCTCCAGCATGAATCTTGTGACTAAAAGCAATAGGCTGAATTGGTTGGTAATTCACTTCTACCCCTACAGCCATTAAGAACCAAAATAACTGATGAATGAATCCAACAGTTACTACGATTGTAGCTGCAGTCATGAAACGTTTATTCCCAACTAACCATTGGGTTAATGCATTAAAATCTTGAATAACTGTTGAAGAATTATCGCCATTGATTTGCTTCAAAGTATTTCTTATCCGGAGAAGGAGTATGATGAACAGTGCCAAGAAAACACCCAAGACATAAATTAGGAATAAATCATTCGCCGGCTCAGCAACCGGTTGAACTGCGGGAACATCTTTTGGAATCGCTACAGCCGGCACTGCATCTGTATATGCTAGAATACTTTTAATATCATCATCTGATAGAGCAGGGAAAGCTGTCATGATAGACCCATTGTACTCCTCAAAAATTGCTTTAGCATCTGCATCTCCAGACGCTCTTAATTCAGCATTATTTCGAATCCAACGTAGCAGCCATTCCTCAGATCTCCTTTGAGTAACGCCAGAAAGAGCAGGACCAATAAGCTTTTTGTCCAACTTATGGCATGATGCACAGTTGGATTTAAACAATTTTTTACCAAGATCCACATCCACTTCTGCGCTTGCAGGAATTGATAAGGCACTAATTGTCAATACAATACTTAATAATCGCAGTAACAAAGAATTCAAGAAACCTTTACGCATGTACATTCTACAACTATTCATATGCCCTTTTTGGGTGTGACAAAAGTACAAAACAACCTCTTCAGGGATGGCGGTTATTTGACGGTTTATTCCTAATTTAAAACGTTTCTAAATAATAAATAATCTTGACTTTTTCCTCACCTTTGTATTTCAATGAAATATATCACGATTTTAACCTTTTGTTTCGGCTCAATACTTTGGTTTTCAGCAGATGGAACTGCTTTACAAATTGATAGAAATTTTGCCCAAGGCATAAAGGATAGCATCATAATAATTTCCGGATCAGGATTCGATTCCGCATGGAGCTCCCATGTGAAAAAACTTTCTTTAGAAGGGGTAGGTAATCAATCTGGAAATATCGAAAGATATACAATACAGGTTTTCAGTGGGACTAGAAAAGACGCAATGAAAATTTATAATGAATTATTAGATTCTACGAATTTGATGCTTCACTTTGATGAACCAAATTTTAAAATTTCAGTTGGGCTATTCTCAATCAAACTCGCAGCAGAATTTAAATTAAAAAAATGGCGAAAAAAATACCCACAATCATTTGTGGTTAAATCCCCAAAGTAATTCCGTATTTTTTTTGCTATTTATTTAATTGCTTTTTAGCATTTCTTAGATTTGGTGCATTCCAAGATTTTATTCCACCCTTAAGGTGATGAACATTTGAAAATCCATATTGCTTCAAAGCATTTAAAGCTTTGAAACTCCGACCACCACTGCGACAGTATAGATAGAGCTCCTGGGACTTATTATCGCCAAACAAAGAATCAAATTGCTGAACAAAATCGTCGTCGTAATAATTTATTGTTATTGCTCCTTCAATAATTCCCTGATCTACTTCCTCTGGCGTTCTTACATCGATTAAATGATTATCCTTAATATGCAATTCGAACTGAGATGGTGTCAATTCGGCCAAAATTCTATCCTCAGAATTCTTTTTAGCCGTATCAAATGAATTACACGAGCACAGAAGAGATAAACAGGTCATGAGACTGAATAAGTGAGCTACTGAAATATGATATTTTAAAAAAATAATATTGAACATATCTATTTTTTGAGTTTCAAAACATCCGTGTAACCACCCCCGTTTTGCAATTCAGTCAAACCTTGTGACTTAAGAAGCAGAAGAGCCTGACCACTTCTCCCTCCTGATTTGCAGCATAAAACTAATGGAGTAGACATTGCCCGGATACGATCAATATTATCAGGAACATCATGAAGAGGAATATTTATTGAATTTGGAACATGCCCTTCTTCAAATTCATCTTCTCTTCTCACATCTAGTATTGTAGCATCAGAATGATTAATTGCTTCTTGAATATTCATATTTAGTTATTTTTTTTGAATGGGTTTCTCGGTTAAGGGTCTTCCTTTTGACATCCAGTCTGGCTTTGTTGCGCTCTTAAGATAATGATCAAAAAATTGGCCCATACGGTTTGACAAATCTAATCGATTAGCACGCTTTTTTAAATTATGCTGCTCCCCGTTATAAACCAGCATCCAAACAGGCTTTTCCAATCTACGTAATGCCATATACAACTCTACGCCTTGAGTAAATGGTACTGCTCCATCATTATCATTATGCATGATCATAATTGGCGTATCTATATTATCGGCAAAGAATACCGGAGAATTTTTTTTATATAAATCAAATCGACGCCATGGAGTTGAGCCGATTCGACTTTGGGTCTTTTCATACTGAAATTGTCTAGACATACCACTTCCATAACGAATCCCTCCGTATGCTGAGAACATATTGCTTACGGGGGCTCCAGCCATGGCACATGCATAACGGTCTGTTCGAGTAATAACGAAAGCAGTTTGATACCCACCCCAACTTTGACCTTGGATTCCAATTCGCTTAGAATCAATTCTTTTATGAGCTTTTAAAACACGATCAACTCCATTATTTATGCACTTTAATGCACTCATCCCTGGTTGTCCTTCTTTATAAATGATATCTGGGATGAAGACCGCATAGCCGTTACTAACAAACCAAGTAATATTTATTGTTGAAGCACTAGGAGCAGGTGTTTTATAATCATGAAGTCTGTCTGAATAGGACTCATAGAAATAAACAATCATTGGCAAACTTTGATTTAAACTTATATTTTGGGGAGTATAAAGTAATCCTTGCATTTTTTTCCCAAAAGCACGGTATTTAATGATTTCAACTTTTGGCCAAATGAAACTATCCTGCTGAGGATTCAAATCAGTCAACCTTAACAGCTTATTTCTCATCTCAAAAGCCGGGTCTTCAATTAAATTATAACTGAATAAATTTGGAGATGAATCAACTGTTTCTTGAAAAAATAAAAGAGAGTTTGCATGTCTCGCTCGGCGAAACCGAGAATTCTTGAAGTTACCAAAAGACAAAGTCTCAGTTCCTTTACTCGCCAAATCAAGCATCAATATTCCTGAAGATTTTGAGGGCTCATGAAAAGTTTGAATGGTAATGGTTCCATCACTGTTATCTATACCTTTTTTCACATCTAGATCTTCGTCAAATTCAGGCTCTAAATTCAAAACTCGCATTCGAGATTCAGTAATACGACCATACGAATTTGTGAGGGCTACTAACTCTCTCGTTTTATGATTAAATCGCCAAATATCATATGCATCATAAACGACAAAGTCTCCAGATGACAACCAACCTGGAGAACCGTATGGATAGGGGTAAGAAGGGCTATCATGCTCTTCATCCCATACAGGTTTAGACATTGGAACTTCCACTATTTTTACAATAGTTTCGCCAAAAAGAGAACTATCAACAAAGGCTATTTCCCAGATTCTCTTATCCATTCGATAATATGCAATAGCACTTCCATTAGGATTCATAATTGGAGGTCGAGCAAGAATAAGAGAATCTTTAATTTTTAATGATTCGCCATTAATTAATGAGAAAAATTCCAAATCATAAGGAAGTTGTACATCATATGAGTATTGCCTCTGATAAGGCTTCTGAGTATATCTTATTACCCAATTATGATTATGATTTTCGTCAAATATTACGTTTGGAAACCTAGTATTTCCAATACTTTTTATACTCTTCGTATCGAAGGAATAATAGGCCAAATATTGAGGTTGTTTTTCTCGTCTAAACCTTTTTGCTTGTTGAGTCTGAATCTGATCCTCATTCCAAGACCAAATATCCAATTCTGCCCGTTCCTCTTTTAAAGAGGTACTGTCATCCCATTCCACAGGATTGAAAGAACGATGATAATAAAAATAAAGACCCCCGTTGTCAATTATAATCTGACCTTTTGAACTAGGATAATAACCTGGAGGAAACCCAGGAGAATTAACTTCTGCTATCATCTTTCGATATAGATTGTTATTGCTGTCTAATCCCGCTTGCCAAAGTGAAGTATAATCATCATTGACCCTTATTTTTTTTGTGTAAAAAATGCAACCTGCTAATCCTGGGGATTTTTTATTCCCAAAAGCAATGGATTCAAAAGTAGCTCCAACATCAATTAAAGAATCTTTTTTTAATGGATTATATATTAATGATTGAGTGTCATTTTTTTTATTTTCAACAATAACATAGAACGCACTATTTGTCATTCTGTTCTTGGCAAAACCCCAATCAATGGTATTTTCCCAGGTATAATTTGAATCGATTAGATAATTTTGCTTTGATTTATTGGCCTTTAGGGTATATAAGCTTAGTTTTGATTTTTCTTTTTTAAAAGAAGGGCGTTCAATGGCAAAAACATCAATACCGTTATCCATTTTACCATAATCTATCTCAAATCTAGATACGGAACCTAGAGTATCTAAGCCTCTTATTTGATCATCAACTAGGGAAGCTAAAACACATTGGTTTTGAAGCATATTCTCATTCTTTTCCTTTCTCAATTTCATGGATCGATTTTCTAAAAAAGGAGGTTTGACAGAAAAAATTATAAATCCTGAATTTGGCAAAAAATTTAGCTGAAAAGCCCTATCCCATCTTGCGATTTCTTCACCTGTTTCAAGGTTAAATAAAATAGAGCTTCCGTCTCCAATCTGAGGGGTTACTGTCGCAAAGGCATATCGACCATTGTCACTTATTCCATAATCGCTTATTCTTTCCCAAGAATCATAGTCTTGATGCATTAATGACTTAACAGCTGTTTGAGCCATTGCTGGCATTGTTAGACATATCGCAATGAATATTAGATTTTTAAGCATCATATCATATTATGGTAAACAGCCTGCACATCCTCATCCTCTTCAATTTTTTCAAGCAACTTTTCAACTTCAACATGTTGATCGGTATTCATTTTTTTTGTTTCCATAGGGATTCTTTCGAAACCAGAATTTAAAATCTCATGGCCTCTATCCTCCAAGGCCTTAGCAATAGATCCAAAATCAGAAAATGGAGCATAAATCATTAATGATTTCATCTCTTTCTCTTCATCATATTCTTGAAATATTTCCTCAACTCCAAAATCAATCATTTCAAATTCAAATTCCTCAAGGTCAATTTTTTCTTGAACTATTTTGAAATAACATTTTCTTTCGAACATGAATTCCACACTTCCACTTGTACCTAAACTTCCATTGCACTTATTGAAATACGATCTAACATTGGCAACAGTTCGAGTATTATTATCTGTGGCCGTTTCCACAATCACTGCGATGCCATGAGGAGCATAGCCTTCATAAACAACTTCTTTATAATCTGCTTGATCTCTAGATATAGCTCGTTTTATAGCTCTTTCCACATTATCTTTTGGCATATTCGCATCCCTAGCATTTTGAATTAATGCCTTTAAACGACTATTAGCTTCAGGGCTAGGACCGCTTTCCTTTACGGCCATTATTATATCCTTTGAAATTCTAGTAAACACTTTAGCCATCGATGACCATCGTTTCAATTTTCTCGCTTTCCTATATTCAAATGCTCGTCCCATATTAATTCTGGTTGAATAATATTACCGATGCTCTTTTTGCTTTAAAAAAGAGATGTCAGCCAAATTAAATCAAAGGTAATAGCATACTTCTTTTTAGAAAAAAATCCATGATTTTTAATCAACTATTCGGCTGGAGCAATTGTGAGCCTTAAACCATCAAGATGATGAGAAATAAAAATCTGACATGACAGTCTACTGCTCTCTCGAATATTGAATGCTTCAGAAAGCATCAATTTCTCATCTTGAGATGGGATTTTTAATTCATGAGAGGAGTCAATATAACATTGACAAGAAGCGCACATTGACATGCCCCCGCATATTCCTACAGTACCTTCGTCTTCCAATTCATAAGAACGAATGACTTCCATTAAGTTCATTGACATATCAGTTGGAGCCTCAATTGCATGACTTAACCCCGATCTGTCAGTAATGTATATTTTGACAGTTCTATTATCCACTATTGTATTTTTTTTACAATTGAATTTGGGGTTGATTTAGAACTACCATCGAATCCATTAACTCCAGTTACAGTAGTATATTTCAACAAGAATTTTTTTTCTGGATTTATAATTTTAAAAGCATACTGGCACATAACCGTAGCTTCATGAAAACCACATAAAATTAGTTTTAACTTGCCTGGATAAGTATTTACATCGCCTACCGCAAAAACACCCTGAATATTTGTTTGATAATCTAAAGAATTATTGACTTTGATTGCGTTTTTTTCAATTTTAAGTCCCCAATTAGAAATTGGGCCTAATTTGGGCAAGAGTCCAAATAACGGTAAAAAATAATCTACGACGATCTTCTCTTTAGTATGATTTGGTTGATCGATTAATATAGACTCGAGGTGATTTTCTCCCATCAAATCGACAACTTGTGCCGAGGTTTTAACTTTAACACGATTTGCATCCTTTAATTCTTGAACTTTTTCGACGGAGCTTAATGCTCCTCGAAACTCATTACTTCTGTGAATTAAAGTAACTTCCGAAGCGATTTCAGACAAAATAATAGTCCAATCCAGTGCTGAGTCTCCACCACCGGCAATAGCCACTTTTTTATCTCTAAAAATTTCTGGATCTTGAATGAAGTAGTTAACTCCTTTATTCTCAAACTTTTCAATGATAGGGATATTTGGCTTTCTTGGCTCAAAACTACCAAGCCCTCCGGCGATAACAACAACAGGAGCTTTGTGAACAGTCCCTTTATTAGTAACAACCGTAAAAGAACCATCCTCCGCGCGATTTAAACTTTCTGCCCTTTCACCAAGAGTAAATCCCGGTTCAAACTGTTTACATTGCTCTAATAACTTACTGGTTAATTCATCTGCAAGTATTTCCGGATATCCCGGGATATCATAGATAGGTTTTTTTGGATAAAGCTCCGAGCATTGACCTCCCGGTTTTGGTAAAACATCAATGAGATGACATTTCATTTTCAATAAACCCGCTTCAAAAACAGTAAATAAGCCAACAGGACCGGCGCCGATAATTAATATATCCGTTTTAACCATTTTTTATTTTAATGATGTAAGAAAATACTTGATTAAGACTGATCGGTTACATGAATAACTCTTTGTATTTCTGGAGCAAATTTCTTTATTGCTACCTCTACTCCGTTTTTTAGAGTCATCTGATTAACTGAGCATCCCAAACAAGCACCAAGTAAAACCACTCTAGCCTCAACGTTATCAATAACACTATGAAGTTGTATATCGCCACCGTCATTTTGAAGAAATGGTCTTATTTCTTGTAATGCGGATTCTATTCTTTCTTTTATATCACTCATACTTCTCGTTTTGATGTCTGACATCCTGCCATTGTTGTAATTCTTACGGCTTCTGATGGGGGCAGGTTCTTCACTCTTTTAGCAAGAGAAATCATCATATTCTGAATTATTTTTTCAAATGCTAATGGCACCTCTCCATCAAGTTGCAAGGCTGCGGGGTGTCCAACATCGCTGGCTTCTCGAATACTCTGAACAATCGGTAATTCACCTAAAAATGGAACCTGTATTTCATTGGCCAAATCTTGAGCCCCCTCTTTTCCGAATAAATAATATTTATTTTCTGGCAACTCATCCGGAGCAAAGTAGGACATATTCTCTATTATTCCCAACACTGGGACATTTATTGCCTCCATCTGAAACATTCCAACTCCTTTTCTTGCATCCGCTAAAGCAATAGGCTGGGGAGTACTAACAACTATTGCTCCTGTAATAGGTAACGCTTGAACCATACTTAAATGTATATCCCCTGTTCCAGGAGGAAGGTCTATTAGTAAAAAGTCAAGGTCACCCCAAAATGTCTCAGATATCATCTGATTTAATGCTTTTGTTGCCATTGGACCTCTCCAGACTACTGCCTGATCTGTCCCCGCGAAAAACCCTATCGACATTACCTTAACGCCGTAAGACTCTACAGGCTCCATTTTCCGTACTCCATCAACTTCTATACCTCCTGGCCTATCACTAACAAGGTCCATCATTAATGGCATACTTGGACCATATATATCAGCATCTAAAATCCCAACCTTAAATCCCATTTTTGATAATGTAACTGCCGCATTAGCGGTTACAGTTGACTTACCAACTCCACCCTTACCTGAAGCAACAGCAATAACATGTTGAACTCCAGGAATCGGTTTGCCCTTAATTTGATCTTTGACTGGCTTTTCAGGAGCTTCAATTATTAAATTTATTTTGACCTGTAATTTTACATCTACTTTAGCATGAATTGCCTGTAAAATAGAAACTTCAAACTTCTTTTTCTGATGCAAAACAGGACTATCGCAGATGACATCGACAACAACCTCATTTCCAAGGATCTGAATGTTTCGTAACCCATTATCCTGAATTAATAACCCTTTCCCCGAAGCATTTTCAATTTCACTTAAAGCTTCTTGAATTTTAGCTTTTGTCAACATATAAAATCAAAATTACGCATGTGTATTGAAACTATTCAACTTTATATTTGATTTGGAACTGAAATATCACTTTTATTCGCCAATTGCCCACATGCAGCATCTATGTCTTTACCTCTAGATTTTCTGACCTGAACGGAAACCCCGTTTTGATTTAAAGCAAATTGATACGCATCAATAGTCTTCTCATCTGCTTGCTGAAATCTATCGTCACCTATAGCATTATACTCAATTAAATTAACCTTTGAAGGAATCCTTTTACATAGGGCCACAAGAGCATTTATATCTTCAATTTTGTCATTTATCCCCTTCCAAACCACATATTCAAAAGTTATCTTTCTTCTTGTCATTTTATACCAATAATCCAATGATTCTGATAGTTCCTTTAACGGTGCAGAGTCATTTATCGGCATCATAGTAGATCTCACGTCATCTCTTGCTGAATGTAAACTAACAGCAAGATGAAATTTAACTTTATCATCAGCCAATCGTTTAATCATTTTAGGCAGTCCTACTGTGCTTAACGTAATCCTGCGGGGAGAGAAGTTCAAACCCTCTGGTTCGGTTATTTTGTTAATTGCCGTTAATACATTCTTGTAATTCATTAGTGGTTCGCCCATCCCCATAAAAACAATATTTGTAAGTGGTCTACCAAAATTTTGAATCCCTTGGTTATGAATTGATAAAACCTGATCATATATTTCATCAGGATCTAGGTTTCGCATTCTTTTCAGCTTTGCGGTTGCGCAAAATGCACAATTTAAACTGCAGCCTACTTGACTTGAAACACATGCCGTTATTCTTTTATCAGTTGGAATTAAGACCGATTCAACAATTAATCCATCTCTCAAAAGAACCGCATTCTTTATAGTTCCATCAGAACTCTTTTGAATATTATCAAATGCAATGGGTCTAATGAAATAAATTTCATTCAAGCGTATGATTATATGCTTAGGGATATTTCGCATATCCTCAATGCTTTTGACACCTTTTGCCCAAATCCAGTCATAAACTTGATCCGCTCTAAAGTTTGGCTCGCCCCAATCTTTAAAAACACTCTGAAGATCTTCCTTTGAAAGGCTACGCAAATTCTTTTTAACACTCATTATTTATGATGTAAAAGACTTCCAAATTGTATTTTCGAATTTCTAACTGAAAACAGCACCGCATCTTTTTGTAAAGATTCATTACTAGAGCTTCTCTTAGGTAAGGTCATAACACCCTCTTTACTATTACTATATAACACATTGTAATGCATTTCAGAATCTTCATTTATCGAAACTGCAACAAAATTTGATCGTCTAAAGTTTCTTGCAACTAGCGGCCTGCGGTCACCGAACCTCTTCACATTTGAGGGATGATCATTAAATAATATGTATAACTGCTTTCCATCAACTAGCGGTAAATAACCACTTGCATGCCCTCCGTCATTCTTGGAGTATTGGCGTTTTGGGATATGTCCAGACCATTCTATCTCTCCTAATGGAGAAACTCCAAAAGCTATGATATCGTTGTAATAGTAGTAGTAATTTGTTACAGTATTATTATTATTTTGCACAACAGTACGAACTTCCATTTCATAATCTTCAGCAATTATATATGCACCACCATCTGAGCGGTGAAGAAAATGCCTGAAAACAAAATCTTCTCTTATTTCTTTGCCCCGCCTTGAGCGACCGAGCATTCTGAACCCATCAATGAATTCCGTGCGAAATGGAACTATCTCTTTCGAATGATTTTCATTTGTAGTCTGATCTAATGTCACATAAAACATTCCCTTTATAGAAGAATTAAGATATCCTCTCTCTGAATAAAATCCACCAATAGCAACTAAATTATCTGAAAAATCTAGTTCTAAGCCCATATTGGTTACAAATACATTATTTAATCCTAAATCAATTTCCTTTAAGTCGTCAGTTTGGCCGATAACCTTATAAATTAAGTATTCAGAGTTTGGCATTCCCCAATTCCATGTATCACTTAAAGAGCGTCTCGGGATTATTTTTTCAGCGATAAGATATACTTCACCTGAATTACTTAGATCAACATCATTTATATTCACATATCTATCCAAAATATCGAGTTGAATATCTTTTGACCAATTCAATTGTAAATCCGCGCCATAAACTGAAATTGCAAACCTCTCTGGTTGTCTAACACTATTGGTAGGACTTGAAAAGATCATGAAATTAGTTCTATCCTCTGAAAATTGTATTCTAAAATTACCATGATTACGTCTTCTAGAATCTACACTTTCTACAAGTTTCAATTCTTTGGGATTCCCATTTTCATCAAAAACTTGAAGAAGAAGATATTTTTTATCATCTCTGCGGTTGTAAGCTTCTAAAAACAAATAAAATTGACCATTAACTATATGCACTGAAAGAAGGTCTGTTGGGATTCCTTGATACATAATTCGCTCTACCTCTATTTGCCAAATTTGTTTTGATTTTTTTCTATCATATTTTGCCAAGTACCACTGATTGGTGATTAAAAGGCCAGACTTGCTACCCTGAGTGTAAAAAAAGTTAGAGTCTAAATCAACGACGTTACTGGTGAAAACATCGCGGTACCTGTAATTAGCACTCCATTCCAAATCATACGACGGAAGTTGAGCTGAAAGCACTCCAGGAAAGAGTAAGAAAATTAATATTTTAATTAAAATTCGGGACATTGGCAGGGTTTTGGTAATCTTTGCAGAAAGCGATTCGATAAAACATGATACGACAATTTCACTATTTTCTTTTCTTTTACTGTTTTCTCATTGTTCCACAGGTAATGGCACAAGAAGTTATTGTTAAAAAGCGAAATGTAGAAACAGGGAAATACTACAGCAGTTCAAATAACTATACAAGTTTAAAGAACAAATCTAATGCCAAAGAAAAATACACTAACTGTATCAAGTATAATTTCTTACCATTTTTCATTGGTGAATTCCCAGTGGGATATGAAATCAGAATAAACCCATTTATTACATTAGAAGCGGGTCTTGGTGTGACAACGAACAATTATATGGATCAGCTTGTATTCAGCGCAGAAGATTTTTACTCGAATCCCAACGGTTACCTAAGAAACACTGTAAGCCTTAGTCAGAATGCGACGATAAAAATTTTCCCAGAAGGCAACTCATACAACAATGGAATATATATCGGAATAGATTATAAAAATCGACCCTACTCAAAGATTTTGACTCAGAATAATTTCTCTCAAAAAGCCACCAAGCTATTCATAGACATAGGGCTTATTGCAGGATATCATATTCGCTCCTCAGAAAGAATTTTAATTGATCTCTATGCTGGTGTATCGCAACGTCATATCACCTGGGATCAGGTTTCATTATTTCAAACTATCGATCCAAATACAGGAGACTTAATTGCCGAAATACAAATAAATCAGCTAAGATATCCCACTCTAGGGGTGCTACTAGGATTTAAAATAGGTTATCTTTTCTAAGAAAAGAACCCCATTTTATTTTTACCCATTACAAATTTATTTACTCAAATAATCAATAGGGCATCTCCGTAACAAAGAAACCGATACTTTTCTTTTACGGCTGTCTTATATACCTCCATAGTTTTTTCGTGGCCTAAAAACGCACTTGTTAACATGAGCATAGTGCTTTGAGGGCCATGAAAATTAGTTATCAAGGAGTCTGCTATAGAAAACTTGTATGGAGGAAACAAAAATTTACTTGTCCAAGCCTCTGTAGGTTTAACTCTATTATCAGTTATCATTGAACTTTCCATTGAACGAATCACAGAGGTTCCAACAGCACAAACTCGATTTTTATTTGCTTTTGTTCGATTTATCGCTTCAGCTGTTTCAGGATAAAGCCAAAATTGTTCAGACTCCATTTTGTGCTTAGAAAGGTCCTCAACTTCCACTAATCTAAAAGTTCCTAACCCAACATGCATAGTAACTTCTGCAGTTTCAACCCCTTTTATCTCCATTCTTTTGAGTAAATGCTTCGAATAGTGTAATGAAGCTACAGGAGCAGCTACTGCACCTTGAACTTTGGCAAAAATACTTTGGTATCTTTCTGAATCCTCAGGCTCAAGCGGTCTTTTAATATAATTTGGCAATGGAGTCTCTCCCATTTCCTTTAGCTTTTCACGAAACTCTTCATAAGAACCGTCAAACAAAAAACGCAATGTTCTGCCTCTAGAGGTTGTATTATCAATCACCTCAGCAACAAGAGAGTCATCATCTCCGAAATATAATTTATTCCCAATTCGAATTTTTCTTGCAGGATCAACCAGAACATCCCAAAGTCTGCTTTCAGCATTCAATTCTCGAAGCAAGAATACTTCAATCAAGGCTCCTGTTTTTTCTTTATTTCCCCACATTCGAGCTGGAAAAACTTTTGTGTTATTCATGACCATCAGGTCACCAGGGTTAAAATAGTCTACTAAGTCCCTAAAATGCTTATGCTCAATATTTCCCGTTTCTCGATGGACAACCATCATTCTAGAGTCATCACGATAATCTGCAGGGTACTGAGCGATTTGACTCTCAGGTAATTTGTAAGCGAAGTGTGAAAGTTTCATTTTTGCCATAGGCGGCAAATATACCCTTTTGAACATAGCGTTGTCAAGTCTTTTAACAGAAAAAAGTAAATATTTTTTTTGTCCTAAGATATTATACTGCTAATCCTGTCTCAGCAATGTTATCCACTCAGCAAGAGGTCTTGAATCAGAAATAGTATGATCACCCACAGCTGTCCTCACTAGGGAACTCAAATAAGCTCCGCACCCTAAAAACTGTCCAATATCATTCGCTAAAGACCTTATATAAGTTCCTTTAGAGCAACTAATATTAACTTCCCAAGACTTTCCATTTGTATTCAACCAATTCAAGCCATATACTGTGATTTGTCTTTCTGGCATGTCAATATGAATACCTTTTCTAGCTTGCTTGTAAGCTCTTTCTCCATTGATCCTAATTGCACTAAAAGCAGGGGGAGTTTGAGATATCAATCCTACAAATTTTGATTCGATATCAGCTTTTATTTTTTCTGAAAATATTGGGACAACCTTTCCTGTTGAGCTTATCTCAGATTCCAAATCATATGTCTTTGTAGTTCCGCCCAGAGTGAACACTGCGCGGTATTCTTTTTGAGCACCAACCCATTGATTTATCATTTTTGTTGCCTTGCCTGCGCAAATAACCAATACACCGGTAGCAAGAGGATCTAATGTTCCAGCATGACCTATTTTAACTTTCACGCCATAACGACCTTTAATAGTGTTTCTAAGCTTAGCTACAACATCAAAACTAGTCCAACCCAAAGGCTTATCAACTGAAAAAACCCAGCCTTGGGCTAAAGAATCAGTATCTACAGGGATTATATTGTTATCATCCATACTATAGTTAAGCCTCCAATGAAAATGCAATATGTGGCAAAGCCTTTTAGTCTAGCACGCTTGACTAATTTGATCATTAGCTTACATGCCCACAAACCAGTAAAAAAAGCTGAACAAAAACCAATTATTAGAGCCGATAATTCGTTACTCTCAGATGATATCGGCATGCTTAGTATGTCATCAATATCTAATATCATTTTGCCTAAAATAAGAGGCACTACCATTAAGAAACTAAACCGAGCTGCTTTTTCTCTATCTATGCCTAGCAATACAGAAGTGGAGATTGTGGCTCCAGACCTTGAAATACCAGGTAAGATTGCAATTGCTTGAGATAGCCCAACGATAAAAGCCTTAAAATAAGTCAGTTCTGATTCTCTATTTTCTACTTTATCGGTAAGAAGTAATAAAACACCAGTAATCAATAACATGGAGCCCACAAGAGTAAGATTACCTGAAAATAGCAACTCAATTGCATCATTAAAAAAAATACCCACTATTGCGGCTGGAATCATTGAAATGATAATTGCAAATAAGAACTTACGATCTTCATCATTACCCTTAAAAAAATTTATAATTATATTTTTTATATCCTCCCGAAAAATTACCATAGTAGCTAAGGCGGTCGCTGCATGAACTGTTACGGTAAACATCATACTTGCAGATGCGTCTAACTCAGATCCTAATATAACCTTTGACAGTTCTAAATGACCGCTAGAGCTAACAGGTAAGAATTCTGTTAACCCCTGAACTATTCCTAAAAAAATAGCCTCTATAAAATTCATTATTTATGACTTAGGGCGACGCAGAATAGCAAAAACCTCAACGACAAATCCAATTACCACGAGCAGTGGGGCAAGAACAATTCTTCTAGAATTGAACAATTCCTCATTAAAGACCTCAGAATCTTCTGAGCCCCCTCCAGACATCAAAATAAAGCCCAAAATTATAAATACTAAGCCTATACCAAATAGTATATAGTTATCGCGATTAAATAAGAATTTGTTTTCTTTCATGATAATTTATTCGTAAAGTTGATTTGTTTTTAGAGCGAGATACCTTCTAACAGATATTGCCGTAGATCCTGCGGTAATAAATAAGCCTAGCGTAGCCAATATAATTGCCTCTTGAGCCCATAATATCCAATTTAATGAGGTTTTTAATTCCGGGTAAAATTGTCCGACTAACTGGAATAATAAAGCAAGAAGTGCAGCAGCAAAAAGGCCTCCAATAAAACCTAGTTTTATACCCTGAAAAAGAAAAGGCTTATGAATAAACGCTTTAGTCGCCCCGACTAATTGCATTGTTTTGATAGTAAAACGTCTAGAGTAAATCGCTAACCTTATCGAACTATTAATTAATGCTATTGAAATCAAAAGCAATACGATAGAAGCAATTATCATCGCGATAGTAATCTTGCCGATATTATTGTGAATAGCTGAAATGAGATCCCTATCATAAACCATGTCCTCAACGATCGATTCTTTTCTCAATCTAATTTCTAATTGTCTTAAAACTTTTGGTGATACAAAAGATGAATAAAGCTTAAGATCGAGAGCATCACTTAATGGGTTAATACCTAAAAAATCGACAAAGTCTTCTCCCAATTCATCTTGAAATTGACTTGCAGCATCCTCTTTACTGATAAAAACTATTTCCCTTATTTCTGGAGCCATAGTCCATTTTTCAAGAAAAACATCTCTGGCAGATTCTGAAGTACCCGGTTCGAGAAAAAGTGTGAATGTAAAATTCTCCTTCAGTTCATCTGTGAGATTGCGAGCCTGATTCAATAAAGTAAGCATTACACCCAGTACGAATAAAACTAATCCGACACTTACTATTACTGATAAATATGAATAACGCAGCCTGCGCTTATTGAATTGCTCTTCACGATTCGATCTACTCATTCCACAAATTTAACTACTTAATAGGTTATTACCTATGCTAAGAAGATCTAACGTACTACTTTTGTTCATATGGATTATATCCCAACTAAAATAGAGGCTAAATGGCAAGCTTATTGGCGAGATCATAATACTTATAACTCTAATTATCCATCAGAATTACCTAAGTATTATGTTCTTGATATGTTTCCTTATCCGTCAGGTGCAGGGCTTCATGTAGGGCACCCCCTCGGCTATATCGCATCAGATATTTTTGCGAGATATAAAAGACATAAAGGGTTTAATGTGCTACATCCCATGGGCTACGATGCATTCGGACTACCCGCGGAGCAATATGCGATCCAAACTGGACAACATCCGGCGGCCACCACAAAAATGAATATTTCTCAGTATCGAAAGCAACTAGATCGTATTGGTTTTAGCTTTGATTGGAGCCGAGAAGTTAGAACATGCGAACCTGAATATTATAAATGGACTCAGTGGATATTTCTCCAACTCTTCAATTCTTACTTTAATAAAAGGTCAAATAAAGCTGAACCAATTGAAGTCCTTATAAATCAGCTCGAGAAAAAAGGAAGTTCGGATATTATTGCAGCGAGACATAAAAAAGAAGAATGCTCCGCTTCAGAATGGGCAAATATGAATGCTGCCGAAAAAGAAGATTTTTTACAGCAATTTCGTCTAGCATTTCTCTCTGAAAGCATAGTTAATTGGTGTCCAGATCTTGGGACTGTTTTGGCAAATGATGAAGTAAGCAATGGCCTCTCGATAAGAGGTGGGCACAATGTTATTCAAAAATCTATGCTACAATGGAGCCTTCGAATTACTGCTTACGCAGACCGACTTCTTGAGGGTCTAAATGATCTAGATTGGTCAAATTCCATAAAAGAGACCCAAAAGAATTGGATCGGAAAAAGTGAGGGAGCTTATGTGAAATTCGATATATCTGAATTCGAAGGCGAATCACTTGAAGTTTTTACAACACGACCCGATACAATATTTGGAGTAAGCTTTCTTGTTATCGCCCCCGAACATCCGATTCTGTCGAAAATAACGGTTGAATCTGAGAAAAATGAGGTGACTCAATACCAACAAGAGTCAATGAAACGAAGTGAAAGAGAACGACAAACAAATATAAAGATGACTTCAGGCGTATTTACAGGCACATATGCCAAGCACCCGATTTCAGGGAAGAAATTACCTATTTGGACTTCAGATTATGTGTTAATGGGTTACGGCACAGGAGCTATTATGGGAGTCCCAGGTCATGATAGTAGAGATTGGAATTTTGCTAAACATTTCAATTTATCTATAATTCAAGTTGTCGCAGGAGGAGATATAAAACAAGGTCCCATTGAGGATAAAAATGGTTCTATCATAAACAGTAATTTTCTAAATGGCTGCAATATCCAAGAGGCTATATCATCAGCAGTAGACCATATGAAAAAAAATAACTGGGGAACTCCGCATATACAATTTCGACTCAGAGATACTGTTTTTGGAAGACAAAGATATTGGGGAGAGCCCATACCAATAGTATTTAGAAATGGAATTCCGGAATCAATGAATGAATCTGAACTACCATTAGAACTTCCAGAGGTTAAAAGTTATTTACCCACTAAAGATGGCGATCCTCCACTAGCTCGGGTTGACAATTGGAACTCAGCTGCAGGTTTACCGATTGAGACAACAACTATGCCCGGATGGGCAGCTAGTTCCTGGTATTTTCTGCGATTCATGGATCCACAAAACCCGAACACATTCGCAGATAAAGAAAAAATGAATTATTGGAATCAAGTAGACTTATATGTTGGTGGTTCTGAGCATAGTACCGGCCACTTACTTTATTCCAGATTTTGGTGTAATTTTCTATTTGATCGAGGGTTTGTACCGTTTCGAGAACCATTCAAAAAAATGATTAATCAAGGAATGATTCAAGGGGTATCTGCATTTATTCACCGATTGAATGATACACATTTATATATTTCAGCGGACTGTGTAAATGGTCGTTCTACTCAACGAATTCCAGTAGATATAAATTTAGTAAACGAGAAAAATGAACTTGATTTAAACGGATTTAAGAATTGGCTACCCGAATTTAATAACGCAAATTTTGAGCTTCAAAATGGTATAATTCATGTTGATCGCGAGGTTGAAAAAATGTCCAAGTCTAAATATAATGTGATCAGTCCTGATTCTATTTGCGATCAATATGGAGCTGATGCACTCAGGCTTTACGAAATGTTTCTCGGTCCGTTAAAACAATCGAAACCATGGGACACGAATGGAATAAGTGGAATAGTCAACTTTTTGGGAAAATCCTACAGACTTTTGGGAAAAAAACGATCAGATATCGAAACATTAAATGAAAAGAAAACGATACACAAATTGATTGATAAAGTAACAAGAGATATGGATTCTTTATCATTTAACACCTCCATATCTGCAATGATGATTGCTGTTAACGAATTAAATGCTCAAGAGAGTGTTAATATTAATTCACTTCGCCTTTACTCCGTTATACTATCACCATTTGCTCCTCATTTAGCTGAAGAGATATGGCACTTACTAGGCGGTAAAACAAGCGTGACGCGGGAATCTTTTCCCATTTGCAATAAAGAATATCTGATTCAAGACTCAATTAAATATCCTGTGCAGTTTAATGGAAAAACAAGATTTTTTATTGAAGTGCTCGCAGAAATAGAAAAAAAAGATTTGGAAAAAAAGATTCTTGATCATGAAAAAACAAGCAACTATATACGGGGTAAATCTATCAGAAAAATTATAATTGTGCCCGGTCGAATTATTAATCTAGTGTTAGATTAAATCATATTCCAGAAGAAGCTTGTGCCAAGGAATCCAATTTCCGTTTTATTGGTGTCATATTTACTTTAAAATCCTTCCAGAGATTTTTTGGTAATGGTTCTGTTCGCTTTAGAGGTTCTTTTAATGGATCTATCTGTTTGCCGTTTTTCCAAAATCGGTAACACACATGAGGCCCAGTTGCAAGTCCCGTTGAACCCACATATCCGATCACCTGTCCCTGTTCTACATATACACCTTTACGAATCCCTTTAGCTCTTCTTGTCATATGCAAATATTGAGTTGTGTATGTTCCATTATGTCTAATTTTGACATAATTTCCATTTGACCTGTTATATGTTGAACTTATAACTGTTCCACTTGCAGTGGCGAGTATTGGTGTTCCTCTTGGGGCAGCATAATCAGTTCCCAAGTGGGCCTTCCACCTTTTTTGAACGGGATGAAATCTGTTCTTACTATATCGAGAAGTGATTCTTGCAAATTCAAGCGGAGCTTTTAAAAACATACGCTTTAACCCTTCACCGCTCTCACTATAAAAATCTCGGATGCCACTTTTTTTATCTTCGAAATAAAAAGAATAAAATTCTTTTCCAAAATGAATAAATCGGGCACCAAGAATTTTTCCTGTGCCAACAAATAATGTATCATCAACATAACGTTCTTCAAAGATCACTTCAAACCGATCTCCTTTTTGAAGACGGAAAAAGTCAATTGTCCAAGCATACACCTCACTTAATCTAACCGCTATCGCAGGTGAGACATTTTGACTAGCTAAAGTCTCATACAAAGAACTCTCAATAACTCCTGAGACAGACCTTTTTGAGATTATTGTAGGCCTAATTACTTTTTTTGCATAGAGACTATCTTGGATATGAAAAATAACGTATTCTGTATCTGTAGCTTCATATATGAAATAATCTGGGACATTAGAGGTGTCCTGCTTCCTAAAGACCCAATACCTATCACCGAATCTCCACATTCGAGGATTAAATTCACCTTTAGAGATATCTAATAATCTCATTACACGTCGATAAGGAATCCCTAAATCATCTAAAACAGATCCAAATGCCTCTCCTTTTCCAACAGTATATTTTGTTGCTGAATATTCACTTAACGAAATCCCAAAAAGCCTTTTTGGATTCTTCGCCTCATCTATTTTTGAGGATAAGTTCAGCCCCCCTCCGAATGACTTAATTATTAACCATAAAAAAATAAATAACGAGATGAATATTCCCAGTAACATAAATCGGGAATTCTTTTGTTTATTCTGTTTCAATCTGATCAAAAAGTTTAGAAAAAATCAAAGCTAAGAATAGGAGTTCATTAATCCCAAGGACGATAGTTTTATTTTACATATGAATCGTAAAAAGATTTACCCCATTCATCCTTTTCCTTTTTTGACCACAAGAATGGGAAAAATATTCGCTTTTGAAATCTTGGCGGTAAATATTTTTGCCAATTTGTTCCACCTGTTGCTCTGACATCTGATGATTGTTTTGCTAAATACTTTACCGCTGATCGATAATGCTGCAAAGGCCATAGTACATTGACATGCTGATCTAATTCTCTCAAACTATCCTGAAGCTCTTGAGTTAATAATCCTTCATCAAATAGTCTTTTCGATTGATCCGATATTGTATTACCTCGGTTTTCTTCTGCCTGACTTCTAAATTCATCACCATATTTATTTTCAAATTGAAGCAGAGTCAATGTCTTTTGACCACTGTCTTCAATCGTCGCACCTCTTTTCCAATAAATTTCATCTAAAAGGACCGAAACATCCTTTTCATCTGCTAGGGCCTCTCGCTTTTCTACATTCACTAGATCATTCAATCTCGCAAGAGCTAATTCAATCATTCTATATTGAGCTGATTGAAACCCTGAAGCGGGTATTAAAGACATCCTGAACTTCAAAAACTGCTTTCTATCCATTCCTTCAACCATTACACTGAAACTATGCTCCAAAGCTTCAAAATATCTATTACATCGCCGAATAGATTCCGCTAATAATTCAATTTCTGGCTGTTCATTTTTCAATTGAGGTCGGAGCTCGTGAAGACACAGCTTAAAGTATAATTCTGTGATCTGATGATACATTATAAACACAGATTCGTCAGGATGAGAAGTCCTTGGCTGTTGGAGACTCAAGAGGCTATCTAAACGTATATAGTCCCAATAAGTTATATAATCTGCTTCAATAAGACCGTCCAAAAAATCTAAAAGCTCCTGACCAGAAGTAGCATATTTTAAACGTAATGATTCAATTCTAGAGGAAAGTTCTTGATCCATATCCGCAATTTAAGACTAAGTTAGGTTAAGTGATTATTTGTTTATTGGGTTTTGTTATAGATATGGAAAATGCCGAACCGCTTCCCAATTTTGAAGACACTTTTATTGTCTGTTCATGTGCCTCAATAATATGTTTTGCAATTGCCAGTCCTAATCCTGTTCCACTTATTTTACCTGTTTGAGTTCTACTTCTGTCTGCCCTATAAAATCTTTCGAAAATTCTATGCATATCCCCTTGAGATATACCCACACCATTATCTTCGATAAACACATATATCAAATCCTCTCGATCTTGAATTGTGATTTTAATAAAAGACCCTTTCCGCTGAGAATCCGAATATTTAATTGCATTACTTATTAAATTCAAAAAAACCTGTTCCATTCTTTCCAAATCAGCAAAAACAGGAAGATTAATATTAGGATTATAATTCTGAACTATCTCAATTTTTGATTGCTCTATTCTCTCTGACATTTGCTCTAAAGCATCATTTATTTGCGATATCAGATCATAGGACTCTTTATTTAATATCAGTTTGTTAGACTCAAGATGAGCTAGTACATCCATATCTCTGACAAGACGTATCATTCTCAAGACATTTCGATTTGCTTTTTTTAGATATTTATAATTAGTTTCCTTATCATCTACTCCATCAATAAGAGTAAGTAAATAACTTTGAATGTTAAAAATAGGGTTCTTTAGTTCATGAGAAAGATTGGCAATAAACTCTTTTCTCACATCATCCCTGGTTTGTAAATTAAGAAGATCAACAGCCTTAATTTGATTCTGACTATTAACTGCCAATTCAGCTTTCTTCCTTAATTGAGAATCATAATAATCGTTTGTCCTTCCAGAAAATTCATAGACCTCATTTAATTTTAGTGAAGTAAAGTATCGAGCCAACATTTCTATAAAAAATCCAATTGCAGTTGCAGAAAAAATGCTCAAAAGGGATATTTCTAAAATAGGAATTAAATTCTCATCAAATAAGTGGGCTGAAGAGGGAGTTAGATATAGTATAGCCAATAAACTGAACCATACAATGGTTCCAAAAAAAGCTGCCACTGAAAGTGCGATTATTCTTGGAAGATCTAACATTATTCTTTTAGGAATTTGTAACCCACCCCTTTTATAGTCTTAATCCTTTCATCTCCTATTTTTTCTCTTATTTTTCGAATGTGCACGTCAATTGTTCTTTCTCCAACAATTACCTCTTTCCCCCATACTGTTCTCATTATTGAATCTCGTGAAAATACCTTCTCTGGCTTGCTAGCAAGTAAATACAATAGCTCAAACTCTTTACGTGGCATTTCGATGGATATTCCTGACTTATGTACATGATGTTTTTCCAAATCAATTTTTAAATCTCCTAGCTCAGGTAATTGAAAAGTATCATTCTCAATCTTTAAATTTCTTTTCAGCAATGCTTTGATTCTACTCATTAATACCTTCGGACGAATGGGTTTGGTTATGTAATCGTCTCCTCCAGAATCAAAACCAGCTAACTGAGAGTAATCCTCACCTCGAGCACTTAAAAAAGCAATTAAAGTATCTTTTGTTTCGGAATTTTCGCGGATTGCTTGACAAGCTTCCATACCATCCATATTTGGCATCATAACATCCATAAGAACTAGATCAGGCTTATGCTTCTTGCACATTTCCACACCCTGAACCCCATCTTTTGCTATTTCGACATTATAACCCTCTTTCGAAAGGTTGAAGCCTATGATTTCTCTTATATCGGGATCATCATCAACTAAAAGTATAGTTGTATTGCTCATTCAAAATAATTTTTAATTAAGGAATGAATATAAAAAAATTGAAATCAGTTCAATTTAAAAACTATCCTAAATTCAGATAGTTTTTAACAAAAATTTTACTCAAATTCATAACCAACCTTCTGTAACTTCGCATCTATAATGAACAACTTGAAATTATCATTTTTCATCATGCTTTTTTCCCACAGTTTAATGTCTTTTGGGCAGGATCCTGTGAGATTAAAAGCTATGACTTATAACCTACTAAACTACAGAAGTTACCCTTCATATTGCCCATCTTCAAGTAACAATCCTATTGCGAAAGAAGGCTATCTCAATGAGATCGTCAATTATATCGATCCTCATCTTTTAGTTTGTAATGAACTAGACGGTTATAATTCTACAGCTCACTCAAGAATACTTACACACGCTTTAAATATAAATGGTGAGACTCGTTGGGAAAAAACAGATTTATATACTAACGGTTCTTCATTGGTCAACGGCATATACTTTGACAAGAATATTCTTGGGTTAAAGAGCCAGGGAAGCATAACAAAAGATATAAGCAATCAAAACCTTGTTAGAGCAATAGATGTATGTGAATTTTATTACAAAGACTCATTGCTGAGCATTGATCCAGATACAATCTTTTTTACTTTGTTCGCAGCTCATTTTAAAGCAGGATCATCATCCTCTGACATCAATGCCAGAGATCAAGAAACTAAAGCCATTATGGCTTATATAAATGCCAATTCGATTTCTGAAAATTATTTTTTAGCAGGGGATTTAAATATGAAAAAAAGCCAAGAAATTGGATTCCAAAATTTACTAAACTACTCTGTATCGAGTATTAGATTTTATGATCCTGAAAATCAACCGGGAAATTGGAATAATAATTACACTTTTAGAAATCTTCATAGCCAATCCACAAGAAATGGTGCCACAAATAGCGGTTGCTTTGCTGGGGGTGGTTTAGATGATCGATTTGACCATTGGCTTTTCAATGATGATATCTCTTCAGGAAACTCAGGGATAAGTTATATTTCTGGATCATTATCAGTAACGGGAAATGATGGTCTCCATTTCAATAATGCTATAAACTCTCCAACAAATAACTCAGTCCCTACCAATATTTTAACTGCACTTTATGAGATGTCTGATCATTTACCTGTAACAATTGAGTTAGATATTGAAAGACTTCAAATAGGAAAAGATGAATACTTCAATATGCCAGCAAGAGCATGGACAGATTTAAACGGGACTTCATGGTTAAGCGTTAGTCAATCTTCAATTGGTGGAATTTGGTATTGCACGGATATGTTAGGACGTATTATAAAGCAGGGTATCATCAATGAAACACAATTTGTTTTACCGGCATTAAATTCTGAGTCAGGACTTGTTTTAATTAGAATTAAAAATAGAAAAAATCAAACTCGAACTATAAGGCTGCCATTATGAGATGGATAAATTTTTTATTACTGATCTGCTTTTGCACATCTCTTTTAGGTCAAGGATTTGTCGAGAACTTAACAACAGCGAGTAATGTAAGAATGACAGTTACCAATGTGGGAACATTTGGTAATGCGTTTCGAGGATATAAAGATGGGAGTGGTCAACCAAGCGGTGAATACCCAGCTGGGTCAGGGACCGAACATCTGTTTGAAAGTGGTATTTGGATTGGAGGAATTGATCAAAGTGGGGCCATTCGAGTCAGTACCAGCGCTTATGATGCACCGCAAGGTTATGCTCCTGGAAGAGGTGGATTTGAGTTCACAAACTCAAATGGAGGTATGGAAATTATCTCATCATTGACTGATAATCCCAATTATAGTTCGAGTGCAATTTCCCATCAAGATTTTGTTTCAAATTTTTCTGATGAGAATTTATTAATACCGGGAACATCAATCCCTATTTCAGGACATATTAACCCAATGGGACTTAGCGTAGCCCTATCTACATATAATTGGAATTATCGATTTAGTGACTTTTTTGTAATTGCTAATGTCGAAATAGAAAATACAGGGACTGAAGTATATGAAGATCTTCATATCGGCCTTTGGGCAAATACTGTTGTTCGCAATATTAATTCAACGCCTGCAGGATCTGGTGGATCTGTCTTCTATAATCAGGGAGGTAATGGATATATCGATAGTTTAGCTATGGCCTATTGCTATGATGCAACTGGAGATATTGGAGCTACTGACTCTTATATCGGGCAAAAATTTTTAGGCTCCGAAGATAAGTTTGGATTTCATCATCCAAAGATTGATCCCAATTTTAAAGATCATTACAATGCTTGGATTTTTAATAACTCGGGACAATCACTTTTTTTCTTTCCTACTTCTGACCAACAGAGATATTCTAAACTTATTGATGGATTAAACCAAAATCCATGTTGGGATGACCCTCAAAATACCCCTTGTCAAAATGGAGTTGGAATGGACATTCAAGGGTTATTAAATTCTAGTGGAAATCGTAGTGATTTAATAAGTGTTGGACCCTTTGATGATTTCAAACCTAATGATAAAATCAATCTTGCTTTTGCTTTTGTAATGGGAGAGAAAACTGAAGATGGAAATCCTAATTCATCAAATACAGGCAAACAAAAAGAACGATTTATAGCGAATGCAGAATGGGCTCAAGTTGCATATAATGGAGAAGATATTAACTTCAATGGAATATTAGATGCAGGAGAAGACAGAGATGGCGATGGACAAATAACTCGCTTTATTCTTCCTAGTCCTCCTGATGCCCCTAGATTCAGAGCAATACCAGGAAATCATAAAATTGACTTATACTGGTCGAGTAACTCCGAATCAAGCGTTGACCCGATTACTCAAGATCTGGATTTTGAGGGTTATCGTATTTATTTAAGTAAACTAGGGTTTGACGTGGAGGGGACACAAAATTTATCGTCCGACTTTATTCGAGCAGCTGAGTTTGACCTAATAGGGAATGGTCTTTTTTATGAAACAGGTATGGAAGATATAAAACTAAGCACCCCAATTTTTTTTACCGGTGATTCCGTATCGTATGATTATCATTATAAAATAGATAATCTCCCAAATGGATGGCAACATGCCGTTGCGATTACAGCTTTTGACCGAGGAAATGAGGCAACAAAACTCGAATCCTTAGAATCCAGCTTTCTTGCAAATGATATTAGAGCATTTACGGGAACGCCACCAACTATATCTATGCAAACTCACCCCCCATATGTATATCCAAATCCATATTATGCTGGAGCTGCTTGGGAAGGACAATCTAATTTCCAAGAAGAAAGTAGAAAAATAATTTTTGCAAACCTGCCTGCCAGGTGCCAAATAACAATAACATCGCCCGCGGGGGACATCTTAGATCGATTTTACCATGATCAGAAATATTCTGGGTCTGATATTCGCTGGTTCCAGAGTTTCGCAGGAGAATCTACTGATGATATAAAATTTTCAGGAGGTGAGCATGCCTGGGACTTACTCACAAATCAAAGTCAAATCCTCTCAAGAGGTATATATTTATTCTCTGTTGAGAATCTTGATTCTGGAGATTCTTTCACGGGTCAATTCACTGTTTTAAAATAATAATCATGAAGCAACTTCTCTCGATAATTTCAATTGCCCTAATTTCCTTTGGAGGAAAAAGTCAAAATATCTCTTATACAAGTATATCAGACCTTCAATATGTGAGTCCCACAGACTTGGCTAACTGTAATGACACATCAAGTTATTACGGAGATACCGTCATGACTTATGGGATTGTGGTAGTTCCAGGAGATGTCTCAGAAGTTGCCTCAGGATCTGTTCAGGGGGGGCATCGTCCATTTATTTTTATTGTTGATACCGTGGGAAACGGGGCTCCTGGTCCCTTCAGAGGAATCGAGATAATGGGCGTTTATACAAATAATCAAGGCCAGCTATTACCCCTGCCTAACATAGAATATTTACTTCCTGGGGACTTAATAAAATTTACAGGCACTCTCAGCGATTACAACAACGGCACTCAAATTGAAGCCCTCAACGGAAATAGTTTACAAGTAATAGGAAGCCGACCTACTCCCTCTCCAGCACAAATAAGTATTGGAGATTTAAATGATGGTCTTAGAGTTAATATTTTAACAACTGGGGAGCAATGGGAAAACAGCTTTGTTGAATTTAATAACGTAACCGTAACTGAAGTTATTCCTTTTAGCGGAAACAGAGTAAGTTTTAATTGCGTTGATGGAAATGGGAATAAAATAAATGTATCCGATAGATTTCTTGCCCAGAAAACTCCTTCTTGGCAGACGGTAAATCCCTATTCTCCGCAAACTACAGGTTCTTTTTTGACACCTGTCCCTGGAACTTTTTACTCAAGCCTCAAGGGAATGGTTCGCCATGATGGAAATGGATGTCTTTTAAATTCTGGATCTCGAGGTTATGAATTAAATCCTTTTGACTCCAGCCACTATCAAATTGCTTATGCACCTCCTTATATTTCCAATTTTGAAAGAGATCCTTTAGTCCCTACCCCAAATCAGTCTGTAGATATTATTTGCTCAATAACTGATTTTGATGGTACCGTTGATTCCGTTTTTTTATATTTTTCTTCCGATACAACCATAAGCTCCAGTCAATTCCCGAAAATATCGATGACACTTACTGCTGGTAGTACTGACGAATACGAAGCGATAATTCCAAACTATTCAAACGGGACTTTTGTTCGTTATTATATCAAAGCTGTAGACAATGAATCAAATGTTTCTTTTTATCCAACAACACCTGTGGGTCAAGCAGAGCCAAATGTTGATTATTACACTGTTCGCCAAGATGGACTTTTAATCCAAGATTTACAGTATTCACTAGCAAGTAATGGTAATTCTCCATACGCGGGAATGAACGTCAATGTTAAAGGAATTGTCACGGCCTCAACGAAACAACATGACCTAGGATTTTTATATATTCAAGACCAAGGAGGTGGTCCATGGAGTGGGATTTGGTGTGTAGGCTCTGGGATAACACAATTTTTCCGAAATGAAGAGGTTCAAGTTTCAGGAACAATTGAAGAATACTACGGCATGACCAGGTTAAATGTTTCTTCAATAAATAAAACAGGACAACTTCAACAAGCTGTCCCAACAATTGTAAACCCTAGCGATAGTATTAGTAAGTATGGATTTGCTTGGGAGAGATATGAAGGCTGCCTTGTTAGAATGGAAGATCCCAACGCGCAAGACCTTTTGATCAGTCAAACAAATCTAGGATTTGGAGATTATGGCATCTCCAACACCCAAAATGCTGGATATTGGAATCGAGCAATTGTCTCAGCGGGTAGGCAATCAGCTACTTCATTCAGTTCACTTTTTGTTCAATTAGTCACTGAATTGCGATACGATAGTATTGACGGCCAAATGGAAGTAAATCCAATTGCGGTAAGTGATACTATGAAAATGACTGCTCTTGATGGTATTATGTTTTATGCCTTTGGCAATTACCGTGTTTTACCAAGAAACAATGATGATTTCATTGGTATTAATATTCCGCTTGATACCACAGCTTTACCGGTATCTAGTATTGGATTTATTGAATCTGACAGGAATTCCAATAGCCTCTTCTCAGTTTATCCTAACCCAGCCCAAAATAATATGACTTTAAAAGGGCCTAAGAATAGTAGTTATATGCTTATTGATGTTTTAGGCCGAAATATTCTTTCGGGTAAATTAAATAACCATGTACAAGAAATCTCTGTAGAGTATTTATCTAATGGTACATATTTCCTTCATATCAATTTTGAATCTGACAAGCAGATATATCAGGTGATCATATCTCGCTAAGAAATTATAATGAAAGTCATTGTGCCTATTTTCTCATTTGATCCATTGAAGATTTTGTTTCTTTCGATGGTACTTGTTTTTGGGGGCTGCGATAGAGGGAAAGCCAATGAAAATTTGCCACCCGACACTAAGCTCGCAATTGATTCAATCAACTTAATTGGCCCAAATAGATTGAATTCTATAGTTCAAATGTCATGGTATGGGACTGATCGTGATGGTTATGTCGTAGGTTATGATATCTCTATTGACAGCATATCAACCCCTGATGGAGGAACTAATTATAATTGGAAACGCACCTTTAAGCAAGACAGTACTTTTAATTTTTCTATACCAGAAGGACAAGACACTACTGATATCAAATTAAGGGTCAGGTCAATAGATAATGAAGGATTGATTGACCCAACTCCCGCTTCCGTTAGTATTCCTCTCAAGAATTCTCCACCAATAGCATTGATCGATAAAGTAACCCAAAGTGCTGGCACCAACATTGGAGTTTTAACATACAAGTGGGATGCTACAGATCCCGATGGAGACCAAACAATTCAATCTGCTGAATTTAGATTTAATGAAGGTTCTTGGTTTGCTTTAGATCCTAATCAAAGTCAGGTGACATTTGTTTTAAATGAGAATCTGATCTCTCCGTTTCAAGCTGAACTATACTATGGTAGCAATTCAGAACCATCATATTCAGAAGTTACAGGAATCAAAATAGACAGCGCGAATATTTTTCAAGTGAGAGTAACAGATATAGCAGGAGCTACCAGCACAGCTGATAGTGCACTACCCACAATATTGACAAGACCAAGTTCAAATCTACTTTTTGTATCTAGCCAAACAACTGTAATAACCAATTTGTATTCTGGATGGCTATCCGCAATTCCCATTGGTTTTGACATTCTCGATTTAGAGGCAAATAATGGAGAGTCTCGCCCATACTATTGGAACCCCACTTTCAAGCATATACTTAGCCAATATGAAAAGGTTTTAGTCGTGACGAACTCTGATAATGCTTTAGATCCTTTTACTGGTCTCACTCAGCCACTGCTTGCGCACATGGCGCTAGCTTTGCAACAATATTGCACGAATGAAGGAAAACTATTAACAACCACAGCGTTTGGGCCCTCAACAGATTTATCCCCTTATTTAGGTTCATTTCCAATGAATGGAATTGTAAGCTCAAGTGGTCAGGTTAGGCTTGTTCCAGATAGTGCCATAATTCCCCAGGTTTCAGGAAATTACCCTGACCTCAACCCCTCCAGCATTCTTATTGGGATTAGCCCCATTATTCCCTCTGCTGATGCGGAACCATTTTACAGGGCTCAGCTTACAAAACTTAGTGGTTGGCAAGGCGACAATATAGTTGGAGTAAGACGAAAGTATTTAGGTGACCCTAATAAGATAAATGAAGTCTTTTTCTCTGTAGAATTGCATAGAGTAGCAGCTAGTGACACTGCTCTCAAACTTATACTTGAACAAATTATACAGTATGACTTCAACTGGTAGGATCATAATTCTTTTATTAACATTTATCAGTTCATTTTCAGCATGGGGGCAAAATATGAGCGGCCTAAAGGGAACTATAACTGACAGTGAAACGGGAGAAACCCTACCTAATGTGGGTATAACACTTGTAGGGACATATCTTTCTACGGTAACAAATTTTAATGGGGATTATAACATTCCGCAAGTACCCTCTGGAGATTTTTCTATAAAAGTTCAATTTATAGGTTATGGAACGCAAGTAATAAATGGGATCCGACTTGAAAAAGGAGAAATCAAGATTTTAAATGTCAAACTTTCTTCTTCCGTTGATGTCCTGCAAACAGTGACTGTAGTTGGTCAAAAATCTCAGGTCGATCTTGAGTCCGCAAAAAGTGAAAGATCAATCAATAGAGATGATATTAGTCAGATGGGAGTCCGGGGGGTGGAGGAAGTCATATCTCTTCAAGCTGGAGTTTCAAAAACCAGTGATGGGATTCAAATCCGGGGGGCCAGAGTCTATGAAACAGAATATCTCGTCGATGGTATTTCTGCACAAGATCCCCTTGCTGGAACTGGTTTTGGAGTTCAAGTTCAATCATCAGCGATCCAAAGCATTAAAGTAACAACTGGAGGAGCATCAGCTGAGTATGGCGGAGGTTCTTCAGGAGTTGTTTCAACAAAAATTCGTGAAGGAGGTAAGCACCTCGAGATTTCAGGAAGATTAAATCGTGACTATTTATACCTACAACGAGATATAAATTCAAGATCGCCTTCAAGTTTCAATACAGATCAAGCGGAAATAAATATTTCATTTCCTATTCCATTTACCAAGAATAAAATGACTGTATTTAATGCCGCTACTATGGACCTAACAGATGATTATTTTCCAAATGTTGCAAATCAGTTATATTCTAGTCTGTTTAACGATGGTACTAAAATATGGTCGCCAAGACAAAGGAATTCATGGACGCACACTGCCAAAATTCGATGGCAAATAACTCCAGCCACAAAGTTGACTTTAACGAATCAACACTCATTAAATATCAATCAGAATTCAAGAACACTGCAAATAGTTGGCTTTGATGCAATTCTGGCACCTGGATATCAATATAGAAGAAGTTTAAACCTGGATAATGCCACTACCTACACTCACCATAGCAACTTAACTGCTCTGAATTTCACTCATGTTTTCAACCCTAATTGGGGTTTAACAATAAGTGCTGGAAGGATGTTCACGAATTTGAGAGCAGACGCAAATGGGAGACCATTTAGGACGGAAACGTTAGATGCACTTTTAGATGAAGATAATATTGCCTCTTATCCGATAGGAATTTTTAATCCATATGACCCATCCGGAATTTACTTTATACAGCCAGGAAACGGACTGGTGAATAATGGTGGTATTTCTTCTACATGGCATGATCACTATGCGGAAGAATATACTCTTAAAGCTAAAATGAATTATTATCCTGATGATGGAATACAACAAATAGTTTTTGGTTGGGAGCATCAAATTAACGCTTATCAGTGGGTAGATATTATAAAACCATGGGTTGGAGCTCCGATAATAGTTAATGATAGCACAACTACTCCTTCTATTAGCATAGGTTCATCAAATGATATTTGGAAAGTTCAGCCCCAAAAAGGTGGAGCATTTTTTGAAGACAGGATCAATTACAAGGGAATACAAGCGAGTATCGGGCTAAGATTAAATTATTGGGCACCTGGAAAATTTGCAGATCAGGCTGTTTCTGATTTAAACGCACCAGTAATTGACGAAATAAGAAATAATTATCTAGATAAAACATTATTATTGGGTGGATTAAGATGGAAGGCTAGACTTTTACCTAGAATTAATGTTTCATTTCCCGTAACACCAAATAATGTTCTCTACTTTAATTATGGGCATAATATGAGACTTCCCCACCCCAGATTTTTATATGCTGGATTGGATCCTGTTTATCAGGATCGAAGTTTTCTGAGCTTTTTAGGTAATCCTGACCTAGACCCCGAGGTTAATGTGTCATATGAGGTAGGCTATAAAGCGGCTATCACTAGAGATCTAGCATTTACTACCAGTGCTTTTAATAATAATCGATTTGACTATATCGTGTCCCGAAGAGTTATAGTAAATGATCAGACGGGAAGACCCGTAACAAAGACAATGTATATCAATCAAGATTATGCTAAAATTCAAGGAGTTGAATTGGGGCTAGATTACCGATTTGGTAAGCACATTAGACTATTTGGTAATTTAAGCTTGCAAATAGCCAGAGGGAAATCTAACTCCGCCAGAGAATCATCGCTTCAAATTGAGCAAAATGGAGAAGTCTCTTTGACTCGAGAAAACTTTCTGGCTTGGGATAGACCGTGGAGTAGCAATTTTGGGATCTTTTTTAATCCAGATTCAAGTCTCAAGATTAATGGTTTCTCTCTCAAAGGGCTTAATGGGTATTTACAATTTAATGGATCCTCAGGCTATCGATACACCCCATATGAATATACAGGCACCAATGACCTTGGCCGCCCGGAATACAGGCCTTTAATTGATCAGTATCTTTCTAAAATAGCCAATCCATGGTTAAATTGGGATACAAAATGGAGTTATACATTGCTAGGTGGTAAGAGATCAAAAGGAATTACATTTTCTTTAGAAATAAGAAATATTTTCAATCGATTCAATTCACAAATAATAAATCCAATTACAGGAAAGGCATATGAATATGGGGATGATGTTCCCAATGAGTGGCGTGACCCTAGGCCGGAATTTAATGGCCCTCAAGAAAGTGGCCTAGACCCAAGAAACCCGGCAAGATATCAAGCTCCGAGGCAAATACTCTATGGATTGACATTTAAAATATGAAGACTTTTTTATCCATATTAACCATTGTGTTCAGTTTGATTTCTAAAGGGCAGCTATTACCTTCTTATGGAGGCGAGCGGGCGGGTCAATCTGCATTTACCTTTTTAAAAAATGACCTAAGTGTTCGATCTGCTGGCATGGGTGGTGCCTCTGCCGCACTGCCAGGTGATGCATATTCAGCATTGCAAAATCCTGCCGGTCTATCATCTCTAAATTCTTCTTCTTTTACCCTAAGTCATTTACAACTTGCAGGGGGGTTGAAACAAATTGGATTTGTCGCATCATTACCGGACCAAAAATCATCTTCATCATGGGGTATAGTGCTAAATAGAATTCAATCTCCCTCATATTCTGAACGAACTGAATTTCGACCAGAAGGAACTGGATATAATCTTTATTCATCTCAATCGAGCATTGGAGTGACTTATTCTAAGCAATTAACTGAACAATTTCAATTAGGATTGACATTAAAATCAATTTCTGAATCTTATACGACAGGAAGTCAATCAGGAACATACACTTCATTATCAACAGCAGCAGATGTAGGCTTTTTATATACTACTGACTTAAATGACCTATGTTTTGCAGTTTTATTAAGAAATTTTGGAGCCTCTTCGAGTCTTAATGGAGCATACCAGGCAGTATTATTTAATAGGTCAGAAATTCAGGGGCTTGAATCCAATACTTTACCAACGGAATTTGCAATGGGGTTTAGCTTTATCCCTTGGAAAAGAGGAGATAATTCCATTAGGATAGCTGCTCAATTAGTTCATCCAAATGACAATGCTGAAAATTACCGAATAGGTTCTGAATTTTTAGCTTCCGAGAATTTAGTAATAAGAATGGGATTCAGAATAAATGAAATGGGACAGACATGGCCTGTTGGAGGATTAGGATGGAAAATGCCGTTAGGTAATTATAAATTGCACTTCGACTTTGCGGTACAAAAGACAGATTTTATGGGATGGAGAAATACGGTTGGTTTAGTATTTACTCAAAAAAGAATTAAATCATGAAAATAATTAACTACATATACGCTGTTTTGTCTTTGATTTTTTTAAACTCATGCGAAGGTTATTTGGGGACAAAAACAGATTTAGGATTTATAGAAGTTCCCAATTATAGCGTTAGAGATATTGCTTATGTTCCGATCCAACCAGCATTTTCAGGTTTTGTTTACCCTAATGATATTTGTATTGGTTTCGATGAGCTGTTCTATATTGTTGATGCGGCAACTGAGCAAATTGTTTGCCTAAATGAATCTGGCGTTGAGCAAGGTAGGCTAAGCGTGCCAGGAGTAAAATATGTGCGTCAAGATCGACGATTCAATTTACTTGCAATCGGATCTTATGATACGGTAATAAATTCTGTTGCCTATAATCTTAGCTGTATTTATCGAATTAATCAATTGCAACCAAATGGCGATTATAATCTACAGAATGCTTTAATAATCAATAAGACTATCCATCCGTTTTATTTTAAAAATACATTTTCAACTTCAGATGCTCAAGTAGAGTTTACGCAAATAGCCATTTTAGGGAATCTCAATTCAGAAAAAAATAACAGATACTATGTTAGCAGGAGTGGCCCATCTGAGAATAATGCCAATCAAGGTCCAGATGATGCGATTATTTTATTTGATAATAATGACGAATTCCTTTCACCAATATCCGTAAGTACTTCCTCTGGACTATACACAAACTATTTTAAGACACCAAGTGGACTAGTATCATTTGCTCAACCTCCTCAGTATACCGCTGGTACTGGTGATGACTTTTGGTTCACCAGCATTGATGAAGATCAGGCACTACAGGTACAAAACATTGAATTTATAGAAACTGACTTTGGAGCTGATTACATTCCCAATATTTACCCCAAGGATACAAGTCTCGCATTGCACTCAATTAATGAGCCAAATAGATTTAAATCTCCTATATCAATTGCCATGGCAGGGGATGCTAGTAGGTATTTATTTGTTGTGGATAGCGAAAAAGATTCGCTTTATCAGTTTACTGCAAATGGATTAGAAGGTGTTCCGCCGCCACCTGCCAGCGGAGAAAAGAAATATGTTCAGGTTTCATTTGGAGGAGAGGGAGATGGCCCCATGCAATTTAACGAACCTAGAGCTATAGCTTTTTGGAAAAAAATACTTTATGTTGTCGATGCTGGAAATGGCAGGATATCTCGTTTTAAGTGTACTCTTGACTTCGAATAAAATATTTACATTTAATTAACATTTTAATAATAAATCCATTCACAAAACCATCTGAGATCCCTTACTTTTACATCTTAGAAAAATCCAAAACTTATGAAACACATCTACTCGTTATTTCTGACATTTATATCAATAGCTGCTTTTGCAACTAATCATAATGTGTCCGTGACTATGTCATTTACCCCATCAACACTGTCAATTAACCAAGGAGATACTGTAACCTGGACACAAGCCAGCGGAACCCATAATGTCAATGGAAATCAGTCTGCTTTTCCCGGGAATCCAGCAAGTTTTGGCTCTGGTACGGCAACGGGTGGAGCATGGGTTTATTCTCATGTATTTTCATCACCTGGAGTTTATAATTATCAATGTGACCCTCATGCCTCTTTCATGACTGGAAGCATCATAGTGAGTTCAACCCCATGTTCAGATCTATTCTTTAGTGAATACGGTGAAGGCTCTTCAAATCATAAGTACATTGAAATATACAATCCAACATCAAGTGCAATTTCACTTGCAGGATATACCGTTTACCTAAGTGGTAATGGAGGTTCATACACGAACACTTTTACAAGTAATGCCTCTATTGCTTCCGGTGATGTTTACCTAGTTTCTACAAATCAAGCAGATAGTTTAATTCAGGCTGCTGCGGATACCATATTATCTTACCCTTCAATCGTTCACTTTAATGGAGATGATGCTCTGATCCTCTTTGATGGAACTGATACTATTGATGTTCTGGGGGTTCCTGGAGTTGATCCCGGAAGTAGCTGGGCAGTCGGTTCAGGATCAACAGCTAACCATACTTTGGTTAGAATGGCAAGTATAACTGGTGGGTCAACTGATTGGACTACTGGGGCTTTAGAATGGGATGTTTATCCGCAAAATACATGGACCTATATTGGATCTCATAGTAGCAGTTGTGTAAGCGGTGGCGGCGGTGGAGGACCTCTTCCCGGAGCATGTTCAGATCTATTCTTTAGTGAATACGGTGAAGGCTCTTCAAATCATAAGTA